>JAAEMR010000090.1 GCA_024225395.1 Gammaproteobacteria bacterium | reverse complement strand
GTTTTTTGCCAGATCGATACCAATTGTATTAATCTTGTTCATGGACATGCTCCTTTTGATTGGATTGAATTTAACGCTTCTTTCCTGGCTATAATGAGCCGCTTATAAGGAGCGTGTCCATACCATCAGACTCCATTGATTTTACAACTTTATGTGAATGGCGGTATTTCCCTTGATTTTCTATTTGTGCAGCTAACTCTGTATGTAAGCAGTTGGAACTTTGTATTCACAACCAGATGGTCAAGCCTACGATCGCTTTCGCCACACCAGATACAAACCTCAATCCTAAACGGCTGCTATCGAGCAGACAGTTCTAGCAAAATCTTCTGCATGTGGCCCCATTTAATATTAAAATTTGATCAAGTAATCGGGCTGGATTTACTCACCCCAATGGCTCTTGGCACATCAGAGCCATTAATAACTCACGATAGCTTCAAGCCAGGAATGACAGCTTAACTACCACTTGAGGCCATAGGCAAGAGCAACACCAATCACGAATCCTCAATCCCCGGCAGTTCAGCATAAAAATTTTTCCCGAAAAACCCGTCGCTCCTGTCGAACCCGACGTGAGTTATACCCCGCAACACTTTCGGGGCGTCAGGACGTAAGATTCGGCGTCGAGTCACTTTTGCATCCAACCTTCCCCAGCAGTAATTCAGCATGCATAATAGATTCGCAATATATACATGAGGTGACCAGATTGAAATGACAGAGAAAGAAGTCGAAATGAGCCCATCCGGGGAGATGAATTTCCAGATACCCCAGCAAGAATGGTCAGGCAATGATACTATTCAAAGTTCCCACTTTGCAGGTCAGCAGATGTTCCTCAAGAGACCTGAAGATCAGCCGGACATCGACGAACTGCACTACCTGGGACTCATGGTGTCCGGATTTGAAGAGATCGAAGATGCCAAATTCAATGCACCGGAATTCGCCAGGTCCGTGATGTGAATACTCGGTGACTTCATCAGGGATTCCTGAACGACAGAAAAACCAAGAACTTCACCAAGAGAATGCATCATGCAATTTCCCAATATCGAGTCCCTAATTGATTGTGATGGCCAGATCTCTATTGGCAATATTCACCCGAATGGCAGTATCGCAGTAGCCAATGACCAAGAAAACACGCTGGTAATGCTAAAGAGCCGTCCAGACGAATCAATCTTGGAGCTATTGTCTAGACTGGATCAAGCCATCGAGCTGGCTATTGAGGACGAAATAATTACCGATGAAGTTAACTCATAAAGAATTCCAATGATGTTCATTCACTGGATGTTTGCTTTCAATCTACAAATCTGAAATCAGCTTTTTCATTTCCTCTGCTGGCCATAGGCAGTCGCTGGTCTTCATTCCTTTGACCGTCACTGGGCGGTTATTCAATTTCGCCGATGTTGAATCCATGGGCAGATCCATTACATCCGCAACCCGATAAAGCATGGCATCAATATCCTGCCTCGCTATTCGTAAAGTACCCTGTACAGAGCGGTCACAGACAGTATCAAATTGTAATAGGTCTAACTGCGCAAGCGTCCTGTCTATCAAATCAATCGGATAATCCAGCTTCAACATGGTATTTGCGAACACATCCTGAAACCAGTTATTGAGGTTCGTGAAATTGGCCATCTTCAATCCAGCCATAAACAGGATGAATCGGGTCCGATCGTGACAAAACATCAAGCAATTTCTTCGGTCTATGGTATAGAGATTGGCATGCCAGCTCCCGAGCGGATTGGAATCACCCAGGGTATCAGAGTTTACCTCAGGAATTTTCGAGGCCAATTTCTTGGTGCAATGGATAATCATCCGGGAATTATGACGGGAATCTGCAGAATCACAAACACCCATTTCAGTCGGTACCCAATGGCACCCGACCAATTGATATTTAGTCAATCGATCACCCATAAAAAAAACCCATGCAAATCATGGGCTTTCGGGAAAATGGTGGGCCGTGGGCGATTACTCGGGCTGTCCTGCCCTCACCCCTTTGGGGCCGGCCTTTAGCCGTTCCAAATCGTTCCTGACGATTTGGTCAAACGCCCGACCAATTGATTAAAAGAAAGATGAACCCAGAAATTTTCGCGACTAAGTTGAAGATTTCCAAGGCGTTTTTCTTTGTCATCACACGAGACTCCAGAACCCGAACCTATCCCGACCTGCCCTCTTTCTGGTTGCCCGAAAACAATATCAATTTCGATTCACTCTCGTTGCAGAGAGCCAGGTAATTCAACATTTTTACTTCCCCCGAACTTCGCCCGAACCCGAACTCAACCCGAACATTTTTTTGAAATCTCGGTTTCACCGTGAGTCCCACCGAGTCGCCCGCCTCTGTGACGCTGGGGGCCATGATGGGGTGAGTCAGAGGGGCAGCCGGAATTTTGCCAAGAGGGGGAAATTCTGGGCGACTTTCGGGGCTGTGGCCGGGGCGACTCTGGATGAGTGCGGCCGGAGAACTGGTGACAATTTCACAACCGGGGCCAAGTAAAGCCGGGAAAGCAGGTATAAAGGGGCATTCCCACCTTCACCACCTTCACCGGTTTCAACTCACCTCAGCATGAAAAATGTCAGTGGAGCCAAATAGACCGCCCTGCCTGACGTCGCACAGGAATCACCTTAATATGACCGGTGTATTCGCTATACCGGCCATTGTCATAATCAGAATTCGAGAGGTTTAATATAGCTTGACCGAACACCTCAGGGCGTGAAGCGGCCAATCAATATTGAATACCCGTTTCAGGCGCTGTTCCCAGGTCATGGCCTGGTGGTGCTGCTCGGGTGTTTTGTTTTCGTTTTCATGTCGGGCGCATCCTTTACCGCGTTTGGCTGGCTTTACATTTTGTCCAGCATAGTGCAGCTAGACCAAGAATCATAAGGGCTAAAGGTGTTGGTGTTGGTACGCTACTTACTTTTTGACCATCAATGTTGGCTGATATTTCAAGTGTGTTAATTTCAGTGTAACTGCCCCCACCTGAGCCAAGCCAAGTTTGAAGATAAACTGATAGTGTATCTCCAGAAGTAGATATATAGTTATCAGTATCATAAACACCGGACTCAATAGATGTCGTTGACAAAAGGAAGTCAATCTCTTGTCCAATAGGAGTATCTACAAGGGTTATATTTCCGATAGGCTGTGAACCAAAAGCGATTTTCTGAACTTGAACATTATCTGAATTATAAATCCCTTTAAAATCAAATGAGAAAGAATCTACTTGTGTATATTGTGAAATATCAAAATCAAAGCGGATATTAAAACCGTATGCAAGAGCGCTATTGACACTGGTATTTGTTACCAAATAACCAGTTCCGTAATCGTTATCAGATACCAAAGAAAGCGATCCTTGAGTCAGATCCGTAGTAGTCGAGCCTGTAGCTGGTGTAGCATAAGAAGGTAGGATAGTAGTTGCCTGAGCATATGATGCCAAAGCAGAAAAAATAATTGCGACAATTATTAAAGATATCTTGTTCATTTGGCAACCCTCTATATTATAATCTTGACAAACAAAGCAATAAATAAGCCAAATAATAAATACGATTGGTTATCAACATATTAATATCTATGTTAAATTATACTAATCATCTAATATGTAAAAATACTTGACACCTTTTCCACCTGAAATGTAAAAATACTTTACAACTTTATTGTGGCTGTTGCCATACTCCCCATTCAGCGAATATTGATGAGGCCGATACGCTGTATGAATCACATGCTAATCCCTGGCTACGAGTTCTCAATGATGAGGGCGATCTGTGCCAGAAATGCCATGAATCAAAACTGGCAAGTGCTCTGGATGATACTCATCCTCTCACAGGAGTGAACCACCCAGTCGGCATTTATTTAAAGAAGCCAGGGACAGGAGTAGATCCGAATGCTTATGCACGCTCAGAAAATCTACAAAATGGGTTACCGGAGGAGCCGGTTAAAGCTGGTGCCAGTGTTGGTTCAAAACAGCAAATGCTGTGTCAGAGTTGTCACTCTGCCCATGGCGGGAAACCCGATACTCCATCGTTATTGTTTGAACATAAAAAAAATGGAAACCT
The DNA here is from genome assembly GCA_024225395.1 of Gammaproteobacteria bacterium. Lineage (GTDB taxonomy): Bacteria > Pseudomonadota > Gammaproteobacteria > JACNJF01. The sequence continues at coordinate 84,512 of JAAEMR010000090.1, read as the reverse complement.
TTGCAGTAACTGCCTTGATGGTAATGATGCTGTTGTTAATACAGATCATGATTTACGTTTGACTGCTAAACAGAGTATCAATAAATTTGAGCATGCTGGTGCCTGTGGCAGTTGTCACAGTATGCACCGTGCAAAAGGTACAGCCCCTTTTCTTTATTCACGAAAAGTTACAGGCTATAGCGGTGAGCAGAAAATATTTCAGCGAGATCAATTATGTCTGGATTGTCACCGGGAAAAAGGAATAGCCGAGAAGATGAATGTTGAATATTTTAGTCATCCCTCTGAAGATCTGGTTTTGAGATCTGATCCAAAAATTATGCCGTTACTGGATGGAGAAGAAAAAGTGTCAGAGTTTGGGGCTATAGCTTGTATAACCTGTCATGAGCCTCATCACTGGGAGTTGCATGAAGATAACTCTAAAGATGTCAATATAATTGACAATAAGAATGGTAATGCTTTAAACAGCTTTTTACGACTTAAGAGTGTGGAAAATACTTTTTGTGTCGATTGTCATGGCATAGAAACTCAGCTGAAATATAAGTACTACCATGACAAGTTGAGCCGGGATGTTGGAGTGGAATATATTCATTAAATTCTGAAATAGTGTACCTTGAGTTCAGTCAAACCAGGTTAAGCTCTGCGACAATTTGCCGCATTCCCTCACGGTAGCTTCTTTACTTATAATCAGAAAAATTTTCTGCTTGTAGAGCGGATATAAAATTATATCAATAGGAGAAACCATCTTGTTAAACCTTAGCAAATTTATATCTATTCGTACGACCTTTTCCCTGGTTATGGCTGCAGCACTGGTTACCGGTTGTGGAAGCAGTTCTAGTGGCGCTGGAACGGAAACTTCTTCTATCAGTGGATCCGTTTTTGCTTCACAGGTTAATGGTGCCAGTTGTGAAATACAAAGCGGCAATGGTACGACTATTGCTGGTCCATTTATGACTGATACTAGTGGAGGTTATACTGTAGATATTCCCACAAGTGATCTGACCAATGATCTGTTACTGATCTGTACTGGTGGAACTTATACAGATGAAGCAGATGGCAGTACTCAAACTGCAGGTACCTTATCGGCCTATATGGCTGGTGGGTCATTAACTCAAGGTGACAGCATTCATGCGACACCGGGTAGCAGTATTGTTCAGCAGTTAATTTCCACTCACAACATGTCAATGACAGAAGCTCAGAATGCATTTAGTAGTGCTTTTGGTTTTACACCGGATACTTCTGTTGCGCCAACTGATGCTACAGCACCCGCTAATAATGCCAGTGATCCTGAGCTTTTAGCCGGTTTACGTGCAGCAACGTTCAGTCAGTTGACAGCCGATTTAGGTCTGGCCACCGAAAAGCAGTTTATGCTGTTAAATGCTCTGGCAAAAGATCTTTCCGATGGAACGCTTGATGGTGAGGATGGTACTGGAGAAGTCGTTATTGAAGGAACAGACATGATGCCTGCCGATATTCAGAATAAATTTGCACTGGCCATGCTGAATTTTCGTGACGGTGGAAATGATTCAACCGGGCTAACAAATAATGCCATTGGCTCTTTACCCTTTGGTAAAACTTTTTTGACTGAAAACTTCAAGGTTGAATATGTACCAGGAATGATGGATGCCATGCAGGGTAAAAACCAGTTTAAAATCAGGCTAAAAGATCGTGCTACAAACATGGTTGTATCGGGCGAAAATGTGTCTCTTATGCCCATGATGCACATGCAGATGCACAGTCACAGTACGCCTTATGAAGCTTGTACAGAAGATAATGATACGGCTGGAACTTATAATTGTTCATTGTATTACCTCATGGCTTCTCAAATGATGGATGGTACTTCCATGGGGTACTGGGATATCAAAGTCATTATCGGTGGCATGATGATGAATGGCATGATGATGAACGGTGAAGAAGCGCATTTTTATCCACCGGTTATGATGGCGATGGGTGATACAGCATTAGCGAGACTTAAAAGTAACAATGACCAGATACCCGATATGATGGGAATGATGGCTGCACGTAATTATTTTCTGTTTAAGTCTGATCTTTCCGGAATGACCGACAATCATAGTTTTCAGCTATTTGTGGCTGCTCAGGAAAGTATGATGAAGTATCCTGCTGTTTACCCGAATGTCACACTTGGTCATATGGGGATGGATGAAAACTCTGACCCCATAATGATACAAGATCTGACTGTTTCCAGTATGACGGTCAAGATGAGTACCACACCAAATGATGCCAATAGCTGGGTCACTGCCGATGGCAGCAGTAATGATGGTTACTGGACTGCTAGTGGAATTACTGGGTTGACCAATGGTACCGAAGGGACTATTTACGTTCAGATGGAGATTAACGGAGAGCAATACAGTACTAATGGCGAAGTGGCTGATAGTGATAATGGTTATGCCATGTTTACGGTCACTCCCGGCAGCAGTATGGGTATGATGTAAGGAATGTTGGAGATAATATGAAACCTGCTTTGTGGATTATCAGTATGGTGTTCTCGGTGAACATCATACAGGTTGTTTTTAATTCTTCAGCCCGGGCCGCTTCGTGTTGCGGAGGTGGTTCGGGGGCATCGCTAATTTTACCCAAGTTCTCACGGGCTATGCTGGATTTTGGGGCAAGTTACGAGCATTACGATGGGTTTTGGGATAACAAAGGCAACTGGGTTGCCGACCCTCGGGGTTCAGACCTGAATCAGTATCGTATCAATCTTGGCTATGCTCATCGTCTTGCTCCGCGTTGGCAAGCTTCAGCCTCATTGCCCTATGTCTGGAACCGGAATCAATATTCCCAGTTGCAACGAAACACCGATGGTCCAGGTGATGCAAGCTTGTCATTCTGGTATGAAGCTTTTGACAAGATCGCCTGTGTCTGGGAAGTCAATACCTGGGAGGATTTGATACCTGCTGTTTACTGGGGAGGGACTCTGACTGTGCCTACGGGTGTTTCACCTTATGATGATGTTCAGGATAATTTTGATATTACCGGGAGAGGATTTTACCGTTTCGATGCATCCGTGCTGATTGATAAAACCATTTATCCCTGGAATGCCAGTTTCAGTGCCAATTATGGTCAGTATCTTGAGCGAGATATTAACCATGAATACGGCACAGCTGTAGAACCCTATGAGAAGAAACTGGGAGACCGGTTCAGCTCATCGGTCACTTTTGGGTATACACATTTTACCGATGAAATGAATTCCTTGACGACAACCTTAGCTTATTCCTATCTAAAAGAAGATAAGGCGGAGATTGATGGTATTACCGATTCTACTTCTGGTTTTAGAAAAAAATCTATTGCGTTAACACTGGCCTGGGCCACGCCGAGCCGGGACTGGGTGACCAAACTAAGCTGGAGTCATTCACCCACACGTGATGGTTGGGGTGAAAATTTTTCTGCTACCAATGTCTTATCGCTGGGAGTTAGTCATGTCTTACGTTAACAGATTTTTATTGGTTGCTGGTCTAATAGTGCTTACAGCCTGTGGAGACATTAGCGATGATCTAAATCCCTCGGATAATGATCAGCGAGAAGATGTAGTCGCAGGTTCAATTGGTAATATGCCGGGACAGATGGTTGCTGATTTTACGATAAAAGATAGCCTCGGAAATGATTTTATACTGTCCGAGTTCCTGGCTGGTGGAGCAACGCCTGCAGATGTTATTGTTCTTTACTTCACTATGTGGTGTCCAATCTGTCTATCGCATAGCGATCATCTTAATAACTTCATAATCCCCCAATTTGAAAATCGTGGAACGGTGATTTATGGCCTGGTGGATTATGTGTCCGGCAGTGTCTCGATTACACGTGCTTCAGAACAGGCAAATGGTTTTGTCAATTCTGACTTTATTACCCTGGCCGATGAGAACCAATTGCTATTTAACCAGCTAAATGCCGCCATGGGTACTGTGGTGGTGATCGATAATGATGGAACAATTTTATTGAATGAAGATTATCGTACGGGCACAGCATTGGCTGATATTCTTGGGCAACAGTTACCATGATGAAATTTAATTTGATCATACTGACATTTGTTTTCAGTGGTTTTGCCTATGCTGGTAATTCTGCAAGTGATAAAGATATTCAAGCGGGAAGTTTTATATACAACTCCAATTGTTCAAATATCTGCCATCAGGCGCCCAAGGCAAAACGGTTGAAACCTAAACAGTGGCGTATTGTATTGAATACCATGCAGGTTCGTATGCAAAGTGTGGGTATGCCGAAGTTAACTGAACAGCAGCTCAATCAATTATTTTCTTACTTACAGGCAAGTCGATGATTCAGACCAGATTGAACCGGATGTCAGATGGTCTGGTCGTTATTTTTATTGGATTGGTATTAATATGTGGTTACAGTCCATTTTCCAGAGCCGCCAGCATAAAGCCTGATAGTAAGCTGCTAATGCCTGATTTTCGATGGCAGGATGGTAAAGGTGAAAATCACTCTTTAACAGAAACGCATGGTAAACCACGGTTACTGCATTTCTGGGCTGCATGGTGTATACCCTGTCGGGAAGAAATGCCGAAAATGCTGGAATGGCAAAATGCGAATAGTGATATACTCGTTATTCCGCTCTCGCTGGACCAGCGTATGGCACAGTCCAAATTCTTCATTAAAAAATTTAAACTCGATATGCCTCCGTTGCTGGTTAATAAAGATGACAGAAGCAAGATCGATGTTCCTGTACTCCCTTTTACATTACTGGTTTCGGAAGATGGGAATCGAATAAGTCATGTGAAAGGTATAGCCAACTGGGAAGAAGCTCAGTTTAGTGAACAGGTGCGACAACATTTTACACAACAATAATTTCTAAGGTGGCGGTTTTTTACCCGAAATTTTGATACCTAACTGTGGCTAAAATTTCCATAGTTTTATAGGGTAAGGGTCTTCGCCCAAGTAAATTTCAAAAATTTTGGCAACCGTTGATAAGACAGTCTGAGATCGCTATTTATAGCCCCAGTTTTTCTGCAACAAAGTCGGCATCTTTGTCTCCACGACCAGACAGGTTAATCAATATCGTTTGATCCTTCGTCATGGTGGGTGCTATGCGCATGGCATAGGCGATAGCATAAGCAGATTCCAGGGCTGGAATAATACCTTCCAGGCGGGACATAGTCAGGAATGCATCCAGGCATTCCTGGTCGTTTGCTGTTTCATATTCCACGCGTTTCAGGTCCTTCAGGTAGCAGTGTTGCGGACCGACAGCGGGATAATCGAGACCCGAGGCAATTGAATAAACGGGTAGTGGGTTTCCGTCACTGTCCTGCAGGTTGTAACATTTAAAACCACTCCCATCGTCATAGCGGGATAAATATGTCACACCCATACAGCGCCATCAGGGTGAAGATATAGCAATTTTAATTCGGCGCAAACACGTTTATGAAGAAGCTAAAAAACAAAATCCGGAACGATGGTCTGGAGCAACAAGAAACTGGGATCATGAGTCAGTGGTACGACTCAATCCAGCTAATGAAAAGCAGCAAAATACTGAAATGAAACTAGCTGCATAAATTGTTAACCTGCATCTTCATTTTCCCACTTACAGCTGTTTCCAATATTAAAAATAATACTGGATCGATTAATTTTTCATAGCGGCCATACTTCTGATAATGAAACGCTCTTAGAGCTTTTCATGGCCTAAAGATCATTTGTAAATATTTAAAATCACATAAAAAGGTGGATCTTTTCAATGCAGTTTCTCATGTATATCTGGAAAAACTTGCAGGCTGTTTAACACCGCAGAGAGCAAATTGAATAACAATGTTGCTCCACCCGAACTCCGGCCGAACCCGAACAATTATCTATCAACTGCGGTTTAGTGCACAATAATTGTAGTTTGGGGCTATAAAGTTAAATTTTTTGTTTATACTAACTCTTAATGATTTTTAAGGAATGATCCTCAGAATAGATCTACATAAACTCCGAATAATTCAAGGTTCTCTCAAATAGTCACTTAATGGGTTGGAAATAAATGACGGGTGAAATACTGTCGATTTTTGTATTACTTGCGGTAACAGTTAGTTTATTTATCTGGGATCGTATCCGCATGGATATAGTGGCGCTGATGGTGGCTTTGACACTGGCATTGTCCGGACTAATAACACCGGCAGAAGTTTTTTCCGGATTTGGTGCGCCGGTGGTGGTAATGATTGCCGGGCTTTTTATCGTTGGCGAAGGTCTTTTTCGCACAGGTATTGCGGCAGCTGCTGGTCAATGGTTGTTAAGGGTTGGTGGCGAAAACGAAGTTCGGTTGCTGTTATTTCTGATACCATTGATAGCGATTTTATCAGCTTTTATGAGTTCGACAGGAGCCGTTGCTCTATTAATTCCCGTGGTACTGAGTATGTCGCGTAAATCGGGTATGTCACCATCAAAGTTACTCATGCCACTGGCTTTTGCATCGCTGGTGGGAGGAATGCTGACACTCATAGGAACACCACCAAATATCGTCGTCAGTTCGCAAATGGAAACAGCCGGGTTTGAGCCATTCAACTTTTTTGACTTTACACCGGTTGGCCTGGTCGTACTGATGGTGGCTATAGTTTACCTGATACTGATCGGTCGTCGCTTACTGCCTAACAGGGGCATCAGAAACCCTGATCACCCACACCCCCATTTCCATGAATTTTCAGAGCGTTACGGTATTAAAGATCATTTACATTTGCTATCTGTAACAGAAGGATCCTCTTTAATTGGTCAAACAGTTTCTACAGCAGGTTTACGTACCCACTTTGAAGTGACCGTATTTTCCATTAAAAGAAGAGGACGTTTAACTTCGGCCTTACTCCCGGTAACTATAATAACAAAAATTAAAAAGCGTGACGTCTTAATGGTTTTTGCAACCGCTGAAAATATCACTCAGCTCTGCGAAAAACATAAATGTAAATCGCGTAAAATCCCTAAAGGGACTATCACTAAAATGCACAATGAATTTGGCGTGGCTGAAGTCATGTTACGTCGTACTTCGTCATTAATGAATAAAACAATTAAAGAAGGAAAATTCAGAGAAAAATTCGGGCTCAGCGTGATTGGCCTACGCCGTGATGAGATACCTATGATGACCGATTTTGATGGTACACCATTAAAATTTGCTGACAGTCTACTGTTAATTGGCGGTTGGCAATTTATAGAACAGTTGTTAGAAAAACGTGATTTTGTGGTGTTGGAAACACCAGCAGAAATGGTAGAAGCGCCATCACATGGCAGCAAGGCTCCACACGCTATACTTATTATGCTGATGATGCTGGTCACTATGTCGACGGGGATACTACCCTCATTAACGGCAGTGCTAGCAGCCGCATTAGCAATGATTATTGCCGGTTGTGTGACCATGGAGGAAGCCTATAAATCGCTAAATGGCCCCAGTTTAATTCTCATTGCCTGTATGTTACCGCTAGCCATAGCCATGGAGAAAACCGGTGCAGCAGCGTTGATTGTCGATCAGTTAATAAACAGTTTTGGCGGCAGTGGACCTATGGCTTTGGGTGCTGCACTATTTATATTTACCTCCGTGTTTAGCCAGTTTATGTCGAATACTGCCACAACTGTATTAGTTGCCCCGATAGCGCTGACCGCATCACAAAGCATGGGGTTAAATCCTGAGCCTTATATGATGATGGTTGCACTGGCGGCTTCAACCGCATTTGCTACACCCATTGCTTCACCGGTCAATACACTGATATTAACGCCCGGAAAATATTCCTTTATGGACTTTGTTAAAGTGGGTGTACCTTTGCAGTTAATGGCGATGTTAATTGCTTTGCTGTTAATACCGATAGTATTTCCATTTTAATCGGTTTTGAAAGACCAAATTTAATGTGAAAAATCATTCAATTTCTCATATGACAGCCATCAACAAAGCATTTGGCAGGCCCGGACCGAAATTTTTCGAGAGGTGTTGAATCTGGAGGACTCTGTATGCACTCCGCAGCTGCGCCACTCAGACCGTGAGTCAGGATCCGGCAGCACTGAAATTTCGGATTGGACTATGCCAGGGACCAATTGATCTTTAGTCAATGGTTCCCCCATAAAAAAAGCCCATGCAAAACATGGGCTTTCAGAAAAATGGTGGGCCGTGGGCGATTACTCGGGCTATCCATGCCCTCCCCCCTTAGGGGCTAGCTAAAGCTGTTCTGAATCGCTCCTGGCGATTCAGTCGAACGCCCGACCAATTGATTAAAAGAAAGATGCACCCAGAAATTTTCGCGACTAAGGTGAAGATTTTCAAGGCGTTTTTCTTTGTCACTTTTCATGACTCCAGAACCCGAACCTATCCCGAACTGCCCTCTTCTTGATTGCCCGAAAACAATACCGATTCAGGTACATCCAATGTGTAGAGAGCCAAGTAAATCAACAATTCTTCTCCGTCCGAACTCCGACCGAACCCGAACCCGACCCGATCAACCCGAGAAATTTCAGTTTGAACGGAGTGCCCGACGAGTTGTCCGCCTCTGTCGCCGCCGGGGCTGGGATGGCTCGAGTGATGGCAACCCGAAATTTTGCCGGAGGCGGTGAATCTGGATGAGTCTGGGTAGCTGCGGTCCGGCGGGCAACCCCGAACTGGACAGCCGGAAAACTCGAGACAATTTCACAACGGGGGTTAAATAAAGCCGGCAAACCAGATAAAGGGGGGAGATCTCCACCTTCACCGGTTTTAACTCACCTCAGCATGTTAACCGGCATACAAAACTTTCCAGCTACCTGCAACCCAAAGTCTCCACTTTTGATGACATCTAGCTGTCTTCAATGGATTTTTTCAATGTAACTTCACCCCAAGACCTGTAAAGTTTTGAATGCTGTTTAACAGTCTGGCAATTGTATATACCTCTCTAAGTGGCAATTGTGTTGGATAATCTGATTGCCCAAGTGCCCTTGGTTCAAGATTCATGCTACCAAGAATATTAAATATTTTTATTCTTGCCTTCTCCTGACTAGAATTCAAGCTAGTTGGGCTGGATACAAATACTGGAATTTTCATCACGCCTCACCTATCTAGCTAAACTAGAAAATTTAATAATTGAATTCATTTATAAATCCTTCAAAACCATTGATGTACCAGTTGATATTAGTACCAAACAACGTTGCAAATCTTAGCCCAACAGGGTGTTCATCAAGTGGCCTTTGGTTTTCATCATATTCAACTACATGGATTTGGTTATCTGATAAATGTGATAATCCACGCTTAAGAAGATATAGAACATCCAAGTCATCATCTGGAAGGCTATAACCGATAAAAATGACGCGTTCTGCTTTTCTTAAAACCTGATCAGCTTCATACCAGATTCGACTAATGTGGGGATTTCGATAATCTTTAAAGTATGTAGGAGATATCATCACTGGCTGTACTTCTGCGCCACAGCCCCTACATGGCCTACCATGACAGGTTAACATTTGTTCAAGGCTTACTTCCTGATAGAGTTCATCCAATACTTTTGCAAAATGTCTACCGGATTTTGAGATACCGACATCCATTCTGTTGCAACTTGGACAATATAACCAATTCAATGAACCATGGAGCTTCAATAATCTACCTTCGCCTTTTTTCTGCTTATAGAAGTCCGTTGCGATATCACACATATAATCAGGAAATGGCTTATCATAATTTCCATTTTCATCATTCCATCGGGAAATTGCATTATCAGCAATGATGTCATAGTTTAGCGAGATAGTTACTGGTAAACGTCCACTGTGACCATATAGATTTTGATAAAATTTGAGGTAGTAGTTATTTTGAAGCCGTTTCAAATCGTGCTCCAGTACCGCAAAGATAACATAATCCAATGCTTCTCTAGCTTTAATCAGCTTATCCCTTCCCCATTCAGCATTTAGCGCATGATTCCGATCAATTGCAGTATCCAGGAAACTGATTAACAGGGGAAGCGAGGGGTAAGTTTCAGGTACTGATGAAAAAAAATTATCTGTTAAAAAACTATTCAAGATCCCAAGAAAATCTTCACGATCAATCTGATACTCGTTAGTAAAACCTCGAAACAATATTTCATTCGTTAATGGGCCTCCGCATGCTTTTGTGGCACCGGCACCGAATATTACGACAGTATTGCTATCCATAATTAATCTTGACTTAAGGCCTCACCCGATGGTTTTGTCCTCTTAAAGCTATCAGACTTATCTGTGGCTGAATCAAATCTGAAAACATTTTTATCCACAAAGCGTTGCAAGATAATATCGATATAGGTGGTTTCATTAGCTTTGAAAATATTTCTAGCCGTAATTCCATCAGATTGAAATTCACCCGCGCAGTAATATGAAAAACCTTTCGACGGCCTGGCTACAATCCGTAATCCAAATTTACCATCTTTGATTTCACTCATTTTATCTGCATTGAGGTAATAAATGAGACGGCCCGTTTTTTCATTCATCTGCCTGTCCTTAAAGAAACCTTTTGGTAATAAATCTGGACTGTATTGGTTTCCAGCTAAAATAAATAGGTCAAAATCATCCTGATGAACTCTATTGCCCTGATCATCGCGAATATTGAATACTACCATGCAAAATTTTGATTCATTTGCTTGCTCAGCAGACGATAAATCACCCAATTCTTCATCCATATTTGAGTAATCACCAGCAGTTTTTACTTGGAAGCATTTCAGGATATCTGTCACAACCTGTGAACCAGTATCATCTGATTTTATACTTCTCATGATCCCCATTTTCTTACCCGAATGACTATAACTATCATAAACACCAAGAGGGACACGTTTGGGCTTTTTTACATTCCCTTTAACTATGAGCTCATAAGTTAAGGGTCTGTTCTTAATGACATTATTGGTGTTCTGGACAAGAGAGATGTATTGATAATTCATATTGGCGCCAGCAACGCGCACAACGCCATCAGATCCATCTTCAACCAGATAACTGTTTAAAAAATCATAAAACTTTTTATCAATACCCTGCCCTGTTAAAACAAATGGAAAAAAACCTTTCCCTGAATAATCATATTTCAAATACTGTTGATTTAATTCCCATTGACCGTAACTGCCCAGACACAACCAATCCAACACCCTTTGCCCAGGTTCAACACCCTGAAACCAGGACTTAATTCGGCCAACTCGAGTCTTACCTAAGGCAGCTAAAGATGAGCCATGGTTGGCAGGTGCCAACATCACTAAATGCTTTAAAGGAAGATCTAGAAGTTTTCTAGAGCCATAAAAACGGTCCACCCAGGCACGTACAACGGGACCTCCCGTTGAGTGGGTTATACACGAAAATGGTTTGATCTGATTATTAGAATTACTTGGTAAATCTCGCAACGCTCGATCCATCGCCCTGGCAATATCATCCACGGAAACTTCATCATGGAAACTGATATATTTTCCCAAATAGATGTGCTGTATATCGAGATTTAGATTAAAATCGTTGGCCTTATTTGCTAAAGCATCTGGCAACCCACCGTAAGTATCTGTATGGGTAACACTCCAACCATGTACAAATATAAGTCGCATACCTCCTCCTTTAAATTTTTATTTACCAATAATTCCTTTACTGCAAGACATTGTGCTACAGCATAAAAAACATTGCAAAGAGTGTTGCATTAAATATTTATAGCCTACAACCCGTCTGGAAAGGCAGCAGTGGCTCGAACAGTCCTTCACCACCAATTCTCCAATGACCGCTTCAGAGATCTCGACAAGATACATTACTTCAACTTTATAAAAGTTATCGAGAGTGCTTTCTTTCTCCAAAGCCCAGACGGAACCGTATGAGATTTATATCGGTGAACCTCGTCAGTTTTTTTCATTTCCAGTATTAGAATGGAAAAATGAAGCCTTGCAAATGATGCTGGAAGATTCGAGGGAATTGAGACGACTAGTATCCACAGTGCCCACCTCTGCCTCAGTTTCCCTCCCCTGCCTCTACCGCCATCCCGCCCCTTCAAACGCCCTGAGACGGTCGATCTCGAGAACTCTTAATGACCTCCGTAGCAGGGCCACACAAACGGTGAATCCGAGATTTTGGTGCACGAAATTTTGTGTTGCTCAATGGATGGGACCAATTGATATTTAGTCAATCGATCGCCCATAAAAAAAGCTACCGCAGTACGGTAGCCTTCGAGTTACTTAGAAGAAAGGCTGTTTAGATCAGCGGTCGAACCGGGCTTGATCAAGCGACAGGCCTTTCAGCCCGGCATCAGATCCCGGTTCCTCCAATAGTAATCTCACCTTTCACAAATATCTCAGTAGACACTAGATCACCCCCTTTCATGTAGTTACAGATGACCCCAAGAATGCCATATATTTCAAATCTGTCAATGCTATTTTCTGGCCGCCTGTTGATTTGCATGTTCGTTTGAGCCACTTTTATATACATTTATATTGAATAGTTGACCCGCTTAAAATTAAAAAAAGGCTCGGAACTCAAACTGTTTGATGATTCGATTCGGGGCAAAATTGATTGCAACTTAAGGGTCAAATTCCGGCGCAATTCGACAGCTAAGTCTATTTATCATTCAGGGCTCATCTAATTGCTGAAAGAGATCTGCTGCTCTTTGTACTGTTGATAGGCATTTTCACCCCAAGCGACAAGTTGATTTCCTTTAAACAACATAGCCGTACACTCATCCTCTGTTGTTTTACCATCAGATTTCACATGTTGAGTACGATAAAACAGCACATATACGTTACCTGAAGACGACTTCTTTGCCTCTGAAATGTCAGGAGAGCCAAGCTTTTCAATTACACTATTTTTACTAACGGGGTTATCAAGTGATAAACCGGCTATAAATTTACGGTTAAAAACCTCTCGGTCATCCCATGGCATTGCCTCTGGATTATGTTTGTAATACATCAGCACAACGGTAACAAATATGGCGTAAGCTCCAATACCAAGTAAAATATTTATTACAATTTTAGGATTCATTTTGACCTATTTAGAAACCTTTAAGAAAATTCAGCTTAAGAGGTTATTATGAACATAAAGATATTGCTAGAAGATAATTGTATTTGAATTAACAAACACAAATGATGGTACTGACAAGTTAAGTATCTGGAGCGAGTGAAATCGAGGGAAATAATCTCAAGCTACGACCATATCCCACTCAGCGTAGCCACTACTCTTCAGTTTTCGATAATATCCTGCCCGGACCAAGTGTTTACCGAGATTGAAAAAATTGTGGACTGCGGCATGGACAGAAACAATTCGCTGTGCCTGTAGTGCCGACTTGAAACGTCGCGTTATCCGCTCTCGCACCCTCTACTGCTCAGCTCGATTAAATGCAGGCAGACTGATGAATTGGGCAAAAGATATAGGGGATGAAGTCCTGCTCTGGGTTCAGGCACAACTGAAACAAAAGCAACACGAACAACAAGCTTACCGTGTCTGTTTAGGCTTGTTAAGTCTCAGCAGAAATTACCCGGCAAATCGGGGGGGGGTAGTGGGTCAGAATCGGGTGCAATTCAACACATTATTATCCGTCATGACCTTAAGGTTAATGTAGCTAACACAATACCATGATCTGTACTTTCGCCATCACGATCGAAAATAGGATTAATTAAATGCCGATTGTATGTATGGTAAGCGCTGATCTCATAAAGACTGTCGAGATAACTGGCATCAAATTCACATGATAATAAAATGTAATCGAGTACCGAGCCACCGCCGCCATAATAATGTGTTGGGGGACGCATTACTTTTTCATTTTGATTTATTTCTAATGCAGAATCATCAACTTCATTGGCGTCATATATTTCATTGGCTTCATTAGATAGAACCGGTTGAAACAAATCCCAGGCGTCGTTTAAACAATACTTGGCAAGATAAGCTTTGCTATCAATTTCAGAAGCAAAACGTAAGGAGCTTGTCAGTAAATGGCTTAACACACCATCAGCCAGGGTATTATTAAAATCTCCCATTAATACCATGGGGTAACCAGTAATCTCACGCCGCTCAATCATATCAATCATTAACAACGTTGCTTCACTGCCCCGCCGTATGGTTGAGCCCCAACCACCAGCCACATCGGCTTTTAAGCTTTCAATAATCGTTTGTTCTGCCGATCGACTTGTATCATTCTCATCAATTTCAATCATTGGACGTTTCGATTTAAAGTGCACAACATAACAATCACAGTTGCCCATATGTGGCACGTCAATAGTCGCCCTTAATACTTTTCGACTAAAGGTAAAATCGTCAGTCAACCCTAATGTTTGCGCAAGTTCAATGTTTGGTTTGACCGTATTAATATCAACAATAGGATAACGAGATGCAATGGCGACAACAGGTCGTTTGTAAATAAAATCATCGATCACCTCAGGTTGATCAACAACTTCAAAATAACCATAACCTTGCAAAGTCACTAACTCTTTTAACGACTCAGAACTAAAAACCTCTTGAAACCCAATAATATCAGGCTGATATTCACGCAAGTACTCAGTAACCCAGTGTTGTTTTTTTTGCCATTGCTCAGCACTATAAATACGATCAAAATCGTAGTAAGCATTGGGTGGCTCTAGGTAATTAAATAAATTGAAAGTTGCAATTTTAATTTGTGAGTTTGCTACAGATACTGATTTAGCTGTATTAGATGAAGCGATAGGAGCGGATATCTGATTCATTTCTTTTATATCTGTGGACTTGATGATGTTAATCTTGGCAAGTAATTATACCTCTGGTTCTACCCCTCGAAACGTCCAATCGCCCCAGAGACCACGAATTTGAAGGGCTCTGTATGAACTCCACAGCGAGCCGCGCCGATGCTGCACCAGAGTCCGACAACACTGAAATTACGGGATAGCCAATGGAAGGGACCAATTGATATTTAGTCAATCGAGCGCCCATAAAAAAAGCCCTTGAAAAACATGGGCTTTCGGGAAAATGGTGGGCCGTGGGCGATTATTCGGGCTATCCATGCCCTCACCCCTTAGGGGCTAGCTAAAGCTGTTCTGAATCGCTCCTGGCGATTCAGTCGAACGCCTGTCTTTGGCATTCAAACACCATGATCAACGTTACCCATAAAAAAGCCCACGCGAGGTGGGCATTTTTATGAATAATGGTGGGCCGTGGGCGATTCGAACGCCCGACCAATTGATTAAAAGTC
The DNA here is from genome assembly GCA_024225395.1 of Gammaproteobacteria bacterium. GTDB lineage: Bacteria > Pseudomonadota > Gammaproteobacteria > JACNJF01. Next base: position 69,454 of record JAAEMR010000090.1, on the reverse strand, counting down.
AACTGCTCTACCAGCTGAGCTAACGGCCCATTTTCAAGAGTGGGGAATCATACTGATTCTTTTCCTAATATCAAGCAGTTTTACCATCAAATTTATAGAGCTTCTAATTTTCTCATCGATGAAGGCAATAATTTCAATTCTACCAGCGCTGTCAGCAGCACTGATATCATGCTGGCATCTTCATATAACATCTTGTAATACTGCATTTTCATGGTTAGAGCACTACCAAACAGGATGGCTATAAATACCAGTATTGACCCCACTGCCAGAGTCGAAATTCCGGTTATAGCCTGTCCTATGGTGCACCCCAACGCCAGAGTGCCTCCCAGACCCATCAATATGGCACCGATGAAATGCATGAAGAAATCTTTCATACTGGCAAACCATTCTATACGAAAACCTTTGGAGATAATTGACCAGACAAAGGAACCCAGGATGACGCCCAGCACAGAGAGGATTCCAAAGCTCAAATGAACATTATTGAAGCCTGACATGGAGTAACCATAGGTTTGTGCCATGGGATTCACGAAAGTAAATGATTGCGTGCTGAGAGGTCTCCCCATTGATGGCTTACCTTCATCAGAATCGGCTAACATATCCCATTCCTGGTAATAGCTACCCAGTGAATATAATTCATCATCTGCATTAATCGCTATATTGTTGCTGATGACCCAGGCAGCTATTACCGCCAGACCAATCACCAGCCCACCCAGAATATTATCAAAGCCACCACGAAATTCTGCTGACTTGAAGATATAAATGGCCAGCATGCTTACTATTAGCAACCCGACAATAAGTCGAACCAGAACCGCTGACTCGACTGAAATCAGCGAACCAATATCAGACAGACTACTTAAACTTATTGATGCAGGGCCAACCCAGTCAAAAAATAACACGCTGTATAACGTTTTATCAGAACCGGGAAATGGATTGGTCATATAAAAACCTACCAGCCCTATCACCGCCAGAACCAACACCGATTTAATGTTGCCACCACCGATACGCACCAGGGTTTTATTTCCACAACCACTGGCAAAAGTCATACCGACACCAAACAGGAATCCGCCGAGTAAATTCTCCAGCCAGATAATTTGAGTATCGCGGTAGGGCGGAAAAGCACTATCGACTGATAACACACCACTGAACTCCAGAATGACAACACCAGACATAGCAACCGCTATAGCCAGTAACCAGGCACGAAAACGACTGTAGTCACCCATATTGACCATATCCGACACAGCACCCATGGTGCAGAAATTGGTTTTATTGGCAATGGCGCCGATAATAAAGGCAAGAATAAATGCCGACCAGAGCAGGTACGACTGGGCTTCTATAAAGGATTCAAAGGTCATGATAGCTCCTGATTATTGTTATTGGGGCATCATACCTGAATCAGCTTTGTTTTTTAATAATGGATTGGAAGCCGCTAATCCTGCTTCAGCAAGTCAATCACCGACTCGTATTTTTTGAGTTGCGCATATTGCATCGCCGTCGTATCGGTAAGATCTTTGACCGCTTTATCCGCCTGATAATTTAATAATACCTGTACAACGGCTTCATGACCCTGCTTTGCTGACCAGATCAATGCCGTCCAGCCATTGGTATTTTCTACCCGGTTAACATCAGCGCCCTTTTCTATCAATAACTCGACAATAAAGGGGAAGTTGTTTGAGGCCGCCAGCATCATGGCTGAATACCCGCCTTTATCCACCATATCGACCTCTGCCCCTTTATCAAGCAACTTTTCAACCGCTTCATAATGACCATTTAATGCAGCCAGCATGAGCGGTGTCCATAAGCAGGCATTACGCATATTCACCAGTTGCCTGCCCACCAGGAAACCGTCCATGACTTCCAGATCACCCTGCTCGGCTGCATCCATCAAAGTTGGTAGTTTTTTCTTTTGCTGCGGAGAATCACATGAAGTTAAAAACACTACCAGCAGCAGGCTCAGCACTAATCGGTGAAACATGTCTAGAAACCTTCAGGGGTAACATTTAACTGTAGAGCGGGGAAATAAATTGATAACTGAAACCTGATAAATCAGGAAGTGGAACCAAAGCTCCACTTCCTGTCAAGTTCGGTCATTGAATCGACTCTAATGACCTTCTTTGTTCATACGATCAAGACGTTTTCTAGCCAGCCTGGAAGCAGTACTTTTAGAGTAATATTTTTGCAACTGAGTGAGTACCGATCTGGCATTATCAAACTCATGCAATTCGTAATAGGTATAACCCAGTTTCAACATGGCATCAGGGACTTTATTGCTATTCGGGTATCGCTCTATGACCTTTTTAAACTCCTTGATCGCCTGTTTAAACTGCCTTGTTACATAATTAGACTCACCCAGCCAATACTGAGAATTTCCTGCATAACTGCTACTGGGGTAGCGTCCAACAAACTCTAAAAAGGAAGCATTAGCCATTTTATAACGCCCTTCTTTGAGCATATCGAATGCTTTCTGGTAGGCCGCCCTTTCTTCACTCATTGTCGCTGACGACTTAGTTGGTGTTGACACAGAAGCCGGACGAGTAGCCCCGCTCTGGACGACAGGGGGAGTCACTGCTTCAACAGGTTTTTTTGTACCAGCCGGTGTCGCTGACTGAGAGACAGCCGTAGCAGGCACATCATTCTGAACCGGTGGAGACGCTATCTCTGGTTGCGGAAGCACAGCAGCAGGTGTCTGGGCAGGAGCAGGAGCACGAGTAGAAGTTATCTCCAGCTCACGCAGGCGTCGATCCGTATCCAGATACAGTTCACGCTGCCTTTTTTTAAGGCCGGCCAGATCGTGCTCCTGTTGCTCCAGCATGCCGCGCAAATTACTGACTTCCTCAGACAGTTCATCCATTCGCTGAAAAAGTTCAAGCAATGCCCGGTTATCCAGCAAACGCCTTAATTTGTTCATATCTTTTTCAATCTTACCCAGTCCTTTCTGCAAGCTTGAAACATCACTGGATAACTGCTGTACATCTTTTGCCTGAGCAAAAGCAGCTGAACTGACTGTTAAAAAGAGTCCAAAGGAAAATGCCAAAAACAACTTTGAGAGTGTTAATTTCATGCTTCTACCAGGGTTTAATTAAAGAGTAGTATTTAAAATAGATACTGGATTATTAACGAACCTGGTACTCAAGTTCGACGCGTCTGTTCTTTGACCAGGATTCCTCATCATGCCCAAAAACTGCGGGCTTTTCTTCGCCGTAACTGACACTTTCTATCTGCCCCGTGGAAGCGCCCTGAAATAACAGAATACGACGAACAGATTGTGCACGGCGATCACCCAGAGCAATATTATATTCTCTTGAGCCTCGCTCATCAGCATGTCCATTTAGAATCACATTTACATTTCCATTACTGGACATAAAGTCACCGTGCGCTTCAAGCAGGGCCATGGACTCATCATTGACCTTGGCACTGTCATACTCAAAATAAATAACACGTGATGCTATCGGTGAGTCTTCCTGCTCCAGCAGTTCCTGAGCACTTAATGCCTCATCCTCAAGTGCACTGGCTTGCGTATCTGAATCAGCGATAGGCGTTGCTGAATCCATGCCGTCCATTTCCTGCTGAGCCTCATTGGCACTTTCTTCAGTCTGGTTTTCTATCTCATCTTGCTGAGGTGTACAAGCGGCCAGTAATAAAAAACTGACTGCTGCTATAGTAACTATTCTATTCATGTGTGCTTCTCCTGTAGGTGTTCATTTTATATTGAAAATAAGAGCTAACTCTATTTTATCGTCTGTTTTTCTTATACGGACCCCATACGGGCTCCCTGATATCCCCTGCCTGGTCAGACAACTTGTGCCTCGATTGTCCATCCAGTGACACCATGTAAAGCACCCCTTTATTACCCTGTGTAGAAGCATAAAGTACCATCCGGCCATTCGGTGAAAAAGAGGGTGACTCGTCAAGATTATCGGAAGTTAATAAGGTTATATTTCCACTTTCCCTTTCCAGTTGAGCAATTTTATAACTACCGCCCCCACCATACACCATGGCAATATTTTTACCATCAGGGGATATATCTGCAGCAGTATTATAACGACCTTCGAAAGTTATTCTCTTCGGTTTCCCACCACTAACACGCATTTCATAGAGCTGGGGCGTACCACTGCGATCAGAAGTAAAGATCAACGAGGCTCCATCATCTGTCCATACCGGTTCAGTATCAATTGAACGATGTTTCGTTAAACGCGTGAGCTTTTTAGTGGAGACATTCATGATATAGATGTCCGGACTTTTATCTTTAGATAATACCAGGGCCAGTTTTTTTCCATCCGGTGACCAGTTTGGTGCCCCGTTAATACCCTTGAAGCCGGTTACCTTGCTGCGGCGTGCACTGGCCAGATGCTGAATAAATATTTCCGGGCGTTTATTCTCAAACGATACATAAGCCAGTGAACTTCCATCCGGTGACCAGCTCGGTGACATCAATGGTTCATCAGATTCAAGCACCGTCTGCGGGTTAAACCCATCGGTATCAGCAACCTGCAATACATATTTACTAGTCTTGCCTATTTTTGCACTAATGTAGGCAATTCGGGTGTTAAAGGCACCTCGAATACCGGTTATTTTCTGGTAAATCAAATCACTGATTTCATGAGCCGTTGCGCGTACATTTCGCAGCTTCACCGGAAAGCTATACCCCAGCAACTGCTTTTTCTTCAACACATCAAGCAGTTGAAACTGAACATCCAGCTCTCCTGCTGTTTTACTCAGTACTCGCCCGACCACCAGGTATTCCTGTCCAATAGCTCGCCATTTAGCGTAATTTACATCTTTACTATAATGCGGAGTGGATGGATATTTATCGTTGCCCAAAACTTTAAAGACGCCACTGCGGTTTAAGTTATTGGTGATAATGGAGGAGATATCAGCCTTCAATCGCACCGGTAAATTCCTGGTTTCAAATTTCACCACCGACATCGGTATAGCACCTTCAACGCCTTCGGTTATTTCAATACTTATTGCCGCATTTATTTGCCAGGACAAACCGAACAGGATAAATCCCAGCAGTGTTTTCAACATTAACTTCATTTTTTATTCATCACTATTAAGGCTTAAACGCTATATTAATCTCTCTTTGAAAAAGATGCTCGAAACCTTTTGCGGGTAAAGGCAATGGCTCCGCTTTATACACGGCTAATTCTACAGACGCCCTGTATTCAGGCGACCCCGGACAGTTTCCAAAGGTCACATCAAGAATGATACCTCCGGGCCCTTGCAACACATGGACATCGCAAACAGGATTTTTATCCGACTTAGGGGGCCGTCTCCAGTTACGGGTAATTTTACTAATGATCGCACTCTTGTATTTCGATAATTCACTGGCATCAGCTCGCTGCCTTTCTTCGGCAGCCAGTTGCGCTTTTAGTTCCGCTTCTTTTGCGCGCTGCTCTGCTTCAGCTTTTAGTCGCGCTTCTTTTTCAGCTTTTTTAATTGCTTGCTGCTGTTTTCTTTTTTCTTCAGCAGCTTTTTTGCGAGCGGCTTCCTGTTTCTTTTTGGCCAGCTCTGCTTTTCGTTTTTTCTCTTTTTCAGCTTTTTCTTTAGCCTGTTTTGCTTTACGCTTTTTCTCTGCTTCTGCTTTTCTTTTCTGCTCTGCTTTTTTCTTTTTAGCAGCAGTCGCTTTTGATTTCGCATCAGCTGCCTTTTTCTTTTTGCGGGCATCGTCTTTACGTTTTTTATCAGCGGCCGCTTTATTTTTCTTATCCTGTTGTTTTTTCTTTTTTAGTTCAGCTTGTTGTTTTTTCTTCAGTTTATCAAGGCGATTTTTCTGCTTCTCTTTTTTTTGTTTATCAGCCTGCTTTTTTTTAATTTCCTGCGCCCGTTTATCAAGTTGTTTCTGGTCAATAACTTCAGCCTGTATCGTTTTATCAACCATGCCCTGCTTACTCACAACAGGCATTGCTTTCTGTCCACTAAACTCCAGCAAAGTCAGACCAATCACCACTACATGCAAAACAACAGAAAACAGTATTGCCCGGGGATGTCGTTTAAGCGTCCCCAGCACTAGCTATCTTCTCCCGGTTCGGTCACCAGCCCGACTGAGTCAATATTTGCTTTTTGTAGCAACACCAGTAGAGAAACAACATTTTGATACATGCCATTTTTATCACCACGTACCATAACCGGTCTATTTTTCTGCTTTTTCAACGCAGACTGAACTTCAGCCACCAGGGTTGTTCCATCCAGAGATGATTCTGGCGTGGAAGAGGTATTCAAAAAATATAAACCGTTTCTATCTACACTGATAACAACCGGCTCAGGGCTGTTCACATCCAGAGGATTGGCCGGCGCCTGTGGTAAATCAACATCTACACCCTGTTTCAACAAGGGCGCAGTCACCATAAAAATAATCAGTAGCACCAGCATGACATCAATGTAGGGCACTACATTGATTTCAGCTTTAGCTCGTCGCTTGTGGTTGTTTCTGGACATAAATTAGTTCTCTGTATTTTGTGCCTGACGCTGCAAAATTCCAGTGAACTCTTCAAGAAAGTTTTCATAGCGAACTACCATTTGATCAATTTCGGTGGCAAAACTGTTATACGCAATAACGGCTGGTATCGCTGCCAGCAAACCCATAGCGGTTGCAATCAAGGCTTCTGATATACCCGGCGCTACCATCGCCAGCGTCGCCTGTTGAACCCCGGCCAGAGAACGAAATGATTCCATAATGCCCCACACCGTGCCGAACAACCCGATATACGGACTGACCGAACCGACTGTTGCCAGGTAGGATAAATTATTTTCCAGCGAATCAATTTCACGTGCCGTTGACACTTTCATCGAACGGTGAGAAGCATTGATGATTTCAACGGCATCCAGTTCTGCCTTACGAGCCCGGGCAAATTCACGAAAACCATTTTCAAAAATTGCTTCCAGCCCTAAGCGCTTTTCCTGCCGGGTTGATAACTGACTGAACAGGTCACTTAAGTTAATACCTGACCAGAAACGTCCTTCAAAGGTTTTTGCATCAAGCCTGCTTTGCTTTAAAAAAGACCATTTCACATAGATGAGTGCCCAGGAAAAAACAGATGCCAATAGCAAAACTAATAACACAAACTGCACCGGGATACTGGCATTTACTACCAGGTGGATAAAAGACATTTCATTCATAATTAATCTTTCTATTTTTCTTCAGTAACTGGTTCGGGTTCATTGATTTAGCTTATCAATTATATCAACAGGAATCGCGGTGGGAGTAAACGAATCTGCATTTACACAAACCACCTTGACCAGAGCTTTATTCACCAGCAAGTTTTGACCATCTCTTTTGGTATAAATTTCCTGATTAAAGAAAAGACTGGCTTTTTTTAATGATTCAATTTTGCTATCTACAATTAGAATTTCATTGAACCTTGCTGCCTTAACAAAATCAATGTTAATATTTCGCACTACAAAAACAATATTTTGCGCCAGCAAATCATCCTGCTCAAAACCCAGTGAACGTAAAAATTCAGTACGTGCACGTTCATAAAATTTCAGGTAATTAGCATTATAAACGACACCACCGGCATCGGTATCTTCAAAATAAACCCGCAATTCAAACGCTTGAGAACTCGACATTAAAATAACTCACCGGTAGCGGGTTCAGAATCTGTACTTCTCGGTTTAAAACCAAAATGGCTGTAACCGCGTGATGTCACCATACGTCCCCTGGGAGTTCTCATCATAAAGCCCTGCTGAATCAAAAATGGCTCGATAACATCTTCAATGGTTCCACGTTCTTCTCCAATTGCAGCAGCCAGGCTTTCAACACCCACCGGTCCACCATCAAATTTTTCAATCAATGAAAGTATTAAATGCCTGTCCATATTATCCAGGCCGCTTTGATCCACTTTCAACATATCAAGCGCTTTGATAGCAACCGTTTTACTTATAACTCCATCGGCTTTTACTTCAGCATAATCTCGTGAACGCCTGAGTAAACGATTAGCTATTCGAGGTGTACCTCTGGATCTTTTAGCAATTTCATTTGCGCCATCAGCGGTAAGCTGAATTTTCAACAGGTCGGCTGAACGTTGAACGATATGAGATAGGTCTTTAATGTTATAAAATTCAAGCCTTTGAACAATTCCAAAACGATCACGCAAAGGAGATGTTAACAAACCGGCGCGGGTGGTAGCTCCCACCAGTGTAAATGGGGGCAGATCAAGTTTGATGGAACGGGCGGCCGGGCCTTCTCCGATCATAATATCCAGCTGGTAATCTTCCATCGCGGGATACAGAATTTCCTCCACAACGGGGCTTAAACGATGGATTTCATCAATGAAAAGTACATCGTTGGGCTCCAGGTTCGTCAGCAGAGCCGCGAGGTCACCGGGCTTTTCCAGTACCGGGCCTGATGTCTGCCTTAAATTCACCTGCATTTCATTCGCAATAATATGAGATAGAGTCGTTTTACCCAGCCCCGGCGGACCAAAAATTAAAACGTGATCCAGAGCTTCAGCCCTGCTGCGAGCGGCTGAGATGAATATATCCATTTGCTCACTGACCTGCGGCTGCCCCACATAATCAACCAGTAATTTAGGCCTGAGCGCGCGTTCCTGGGCAGATTCGTTGGTCTCGGCTACTGCATCTATTAAACGTTTTTCTTCCATAGGATTAGCTAATGGCATTTTGCAATGCAAGTTTAATCAAACTTTCTGCACTGCTATCAGGGTTGGATTTTGCAATGGTATTGACCATTTTTGATGCATCTGCCGGTTTATAACCCAGTGATTGCAGCGCTTCTACCGCTTCACTTTGTGAAGAAGTTTTGGAGACTGATGAAGCGCCAACATCACCGGCTGAGGAAACACCGTCAACATTCAGCCCTTCCACTTTATCGCGCATTTCTATAATTAATCGTTCCGCCGTTTTTTTACCAACGCCGGGTAAACGAACCAGGGTTGCGACATCACTGGACTGAATGCACAGTGCAAAATCTGTTTCAGATATTCCAGAAAGGATGGTTAGCGCCATTTTAGGACCGACCCCATTGACTTTAATTAATAACCTGAACAGCTTTCTTTCCTGATCCGTAAAAAACCCGATCAGCGCATGTTGATCATCTTTTATCAGTAGATGTGTCCAGATTGAAACCGGCTTGCCTTCTTCCGGTAATTGATAAAAAGTAGACATGGAGACATCAACTTCATAGCCTACACCCTGACAATCAATCAAAATTTGTGGCGCTCGTTTGATGGCTAGCAGCCCGTTCAGTCGTCCGATCATCTGCGATAAGATCTCTTTCTGTTAAATGCTTTGGCGGGTATACCCGTTCTTTTTTCCATGGTTTGATGTTGCGCATGACACATAGCGATAGCAAGTGCATCAGATTCATCTACCTGTAAGTCCTGCTTTAAACTCAGCAACCTCTGGACCATGTGTTTAACCTGTTCCTTTTGCGCAGCTCCTTTACCCACGATAGCTAATTTCACTTCCCGGGCTGCATATTCCGACACTTCAAGGCCACAATGATAACCGGCACAGATTGCAGCCCCCCTGGCCTGACCCAGTTTTAACGCCGAGTCTGCATTTTTATGCATGAATACATTTTCTATACTCATCTGCGCGGGTTGATGCCGTTGAATTAATTCAGTCAATTGCTGGAAAATATACCCTAATCGCTGCGGGAAGCTATCTCCTTTTACCCGGATGAAGCCACTGTCCACGTATTCCATTTTATCTGGATGATTTTTTATAATCCCGTAACCGGTTGTTCTGGAGCCCGGATCTATTCCGAGAATGATCACAGTAATTTTCCAGACAGGAATCCTGACTGAACAGTGTATAGAGGAATTAGTTGAATAACCTGCTTAATTTGTCCTGACACCCTGAAGATACCCGAAAAGAATTATGACGCAGTTTATCACTATAAAAATTTCACTCCAGCATTCGTTTAGCCATGAGAGGAATATTTTTTATGGTCTATTACAGAAGTGAAATAATAGTGGAAACTAAAATTTCAGGTTTAGCGAAATCAGGCTGCTCTATTTTACCAGCCGGGGGGAAGTTTTTTCTCGATAGTAATATGCTTACCTTCAATAGAGATGTAACCACCGGTTTTCAATTCCTTTAAAATTCGATGAACCATTTCTCTGGTGGCACCAACACGCAACGCTATATCCTGCTGTGTTAGTTTTTCGGTAACCAGTTTATCGCCAACCTTCTCCGCATGTTTATACAATACACGAACCACACGGCTGTACACATCCTCCAGTGCCAGGCTACTCACCTCTTCAGTTAAATTCTGAATTAAATCGATGAGCCGGTTGATTATGCGCATACTAATGGCTGGCTTAGTCAGCAGCGTATCCATAAAAACCTGTCGGGATATAACTATTAATATTGAGCTTTCAGTGGTGATAATACTGGCCTGACGAGGAATACCGCCCAATGGCGCCAGCTCGCCAAAGGTGTCACACTCCCCCAGCGAATTAATGATAATTTCTTTTCCCTTATCATTTTGCAGAAACACATCAACTTTACCGTCCATAATGACATAAAGGGAGTCTGTCTCATCGCCCTGGGTAACGATTATGCTATTTTTTGGAAACTGGCGAGAAACAACCTGACTTGAAAGTTGTTTTAAGACAACTTCATCCAGTCCCTCAAACAATGCCGTTTTATGCAGCGTATTGATGACTCGATTAATATTTTCAGGCTTTTTTGAGCTTTCCATAATAGACATAATGCCAGTTTTCGGAATACAAAGTTATACTTTTAACATTCAGATTAGAAATTACCACGCTGCAGTATCATCCTCTATACACAATTTCCCATAATAAATTACTATTCTAAAAGGTATACTCCTCTAACAACAAAGATTTTCCCTTCATTTTTTTCGGTTGTTCAATTCCCATCAACTGCAATAAAGTTGGCGCTATTGCTGACAGGTTTCCACCCGTACCCAGACGCCAGGGAACTTCATCAATCACCAGACAGGGTACCGGGTAAATCGTATGCTGAGTATGTGGCTCATGGGTAACCGGATCAACCATTTCATCACAGTTTCCATGATCAGCTGTCAAAACGACCGAGTAACCTTCATCTACGGCTACATCGAGCACCCTGCCCACTTCTAGATCCAGCGTCTCGACCGCTTTAATGACTGCATCACGTACCGCAGTGTGGCCAACCATGTCACCATTTGCAAAATTCACCACAAGTAAACCATATTCTTTAGATTTTAAAGCGTCAATCATTGCATCAGCTACATCCTTTGCATTCATCTCAGGTTTTAAATCATAAGTTGATACATCTGGAGAAGGGATCATTTTTCGGTCTTCACCAGGAAATTTATGTTCACGACCACCATTAAAAAAGAAAGTAACATGCGGGTATTTTTCCGTTTCTGCACAATGAAACTGGCGGTATCCAGCCTGACTGACAATACTACCTAACATGACTTTGGGAGGTTCCGGCGGAAATGCGATAGGCAATAAAAATTCAGGATCATATTGCGTCATACAGGTAACGGTAATCGGTTTAAAGTCACCTCGATCAAAACAACTAAAATCGCTATGACATAAAGCTGCGGTCATTTGTCTGGAGCGATCATTTCTGAAGTTAAAAAAGATAAATTCATCATTTTCTTCAACTGGAATATATTCAGGTAACACCGTCGGCGTAATGAACTCATCCGTTTCACCGGAATCATAAGCATCCTGAATAGCCAGGGTTATATTTTTGGCCTGGTTTCCTTCACCTTTAACCAGCATTTTCCAGGCTAGCTCTGTTCTACTCCAGCGACGATCTCGATCCATCGTATGATAACGCCCGGACACGGAGCCAATGAATCCGCCGTATTCAGAAAGCGCTAGCTCAATATCAGGAATATAGCTCATTGCCGATTTTGGAGGTGCATCCCGGCCATCAGTAATCAAATGTACCTGGGGCAATACATGGTGCTTTGAACAGAGTTTTATTAATGCCAGTAAATGATTAATATGACTATGCACACCACCATCTGATAATAAACCGATCAAATTCATTGGCCTATCAGCAATCTTACAACGCTCTAAAGCGCCTAAAAAAGCAGGATTTTTAAAAAAACTTTTATTTTCAACAGCTTCATCAATTCGAACCAGATCCTGTTTTACAACACTTCCACAACCTATGGTCATATGACCTACTTCAGAATTACCCATTTGCCCCACAGGCAAACCAACACCTGCTCCGGAAGCTTCCAGTGCAATATGAGGATAAGATGAAAAGTATCGATCAAAATTAGGGGTGTTTGCTTCGATAACAGCGTTGTTGACTTTACTCGGATTCATGCCGAATCCATCAAGTATGATCAGTACGGAGGGTCTACGCGGGACGGATCTCGCTTCAGGCATTCAATTTCCTACTTTAATAAGAGCAATAACAGATCGCCATTATACACTAAAATCCTTATATTAGGAGTCCCCTGAGCAATCTCCGAGAGAGGTTAAACCACTATATGCCTGCTTCTGCAGCTTATTGACGCTGAATATCAAACCTTAAATTGACTGATTAAAGTCCGTAGTTGAGTTGCTAATTCATTAACCTGACGTCCTGTATCTGCCACCATGTTAGAACTATTGGCAGTCTGCACAGACAACTGGTTTATCGCTGAAACATTTTGACTGATCCGGCTAACCGTTATTCCCTGCTCTTCAGAGGCGTTTGAAATGCCTTTATTCATACTTAACATGCCTTCAACTGCGGTTGTGATTTTTTCCAGTGAGTCACCTGCCTGACGTGCCTGTTCGAGGCTGGCACTCGCTTTATCTTTACCATTAGACATAACTTCAACAGCCTGCAAAGAGCCCGTCTGCAAACGTTGAATCATACTTTGAATTTCAGCCGTTGAATCCTGAGTTCGTGACGCAAGAGTACGGACTTCATCTGCAACTACCGCAAACCCCCGTCCCTGCTCACCCGCCCTGGCTGCTTCTATGGCCGCATTCAATGCCAGTAAATTGGTTTGATCGGCAATTTCTCGAATAACATCCAGCACACCGCCAATGGACTCTACATCTGCTTCCAGCTCATTGATTACCGTAGCCGCACGATCAACATCCTGTGCTAACTCATTACTTGATTTCAAAGTCAGGTTAACAATATTTTTTCCTTCAATTGAATTCCGGTTCGTCTGTTCTGCCAGCTCTGTGGCCTGGCTACTATGATCTGCCACATTCTCAACTTTTTGCACCACCGAATCGATCGCACCGGCAATCTGATCGATTTGCTCATTTTGTTGATAAATATCAGATTTAGTGCTCGACACAACCTCATTCATTTGCTCTGCCGAACTGATGAGCTCAGAGCTACAAACAGAAACATCACGCATCAACGACTGGAGCTTTACAGAGAATTTATTAAATGCCTCTGCTAAATCACCCAGTTCATCTTTAGATTTTACCGTCAATCTTCGGGTCAAATCTCCATCACCTTCTGCCGCCTCCTGTAAAGCAAGGACAGTTTCATTTAATGGAACAGTCACCGTTTTAATGATCACAAACGCAACAACGATACCTAGCAGCATTCCAATAGATGTAAGCAATACCTGCGCGTTCAATCCGGCATCAACTGCCACGAGTAGCTCATCGCTACTTTGCTTCATCACCTGAGTTTCTTCGTAAACCAGATCATCGATATCACTTTGCATTCGCTTCAACAGTGGCAATATTTCCACATTCAGTAAATAAACATCCATACGCCGTTTATTACTTTCATTTTTCTGCTGCATGATTTTCTGGTTTTTATCATATAGCTGAAAATTTTCTTTTAGAACAGCTGCCCCTTCCTCCTGTTCAAAATTATATAAATCTTCAAACTGATCCAGCTTATGGGTCAATACTTTTACAAATTCATAATTATTCAGCATATTTTCTTTAGCCGCCGGCAGGGGATCACTGAGGTACAGGCGGGTTGAATTCATCACTTTAGAAAAGTTATAACGAATATCATGCAAGGTATTCAACCAGGCATTTCTTTCAGCAGAAACATCCTCCTCTTCTTCACTGGCAATCATCGAGGTTAATGTGCTCAGGATAATATTCGAAACCGGGTTTATTTCCTCAGATGAATAGGAAAGAGCGACCTCATTCTCCAGTTTATTTTTTGCGTAAGCCAGTATTTGACTTTCAACCCCCCTGAACTGGTCAAACTCAAGCTGTAAGTTAGAAATACTTCCCATCAACCCATTCGATTTTTTAACTTTCTCCATGTTAGCCATGGAGTTCAGGCTTTCACCAGCCTCATTAAGAGAGTTTTGATAGTTCTGCCTCTGCTTATCATTCTTAGTCAGTAAAAAATTTCCCAGTGAAGCAGATGCCTGTGCCAGATGACCATTGAACTGGTGAGCAGCAAGTACCAGAGGCTGGGACTGCTCTACCAGGGTATTCAGCGTCGCTTTAGTACCGCTAAGGCTATACAAAGATATACCCGCATTTACCAGTAACAGGGTTAGCAAAAACGCAAAACCCACCCATATTTTATGTTTAATCAATAAATTTGGCATTTTTTTAAATTTATGGCTGTTTAGTAAGCAGTCACTAATGTATCGACAAGTTGCAAAGGTTCTTTAGTGTAAAGAACGCTTTACCTTGTTTGAGTATAGAAGAAGATTATTTTTTATCGTTTATTTTGAGCGGGGTCAGGCAAATGCATCTATATTTTGACCGCTATCATTGGCTGAAGTATCAGCTAAAAGGGCAGCCAGCTCTATCCTGGCCTGTTGAATTAAAACTGCAGCCTGAGCAGCCACATTTCTATCCTGCGGGGAGGGGTCAGCGGGCGCTAAAGCTGCTCGAGCAACAATTTGTGCTTTTAACAGAGTAGCCCTGGGATCTCCTGGAACTTTTGACGTATCTATACCCACTTCGCCTGCAACAGCATATAACTTACCATCTGGACCCTTTTCATAACTGAATTGAGCACCTGACGTGATATATCGTCCACCGGCAACCATATGCGCCAATTCATGAGCCCGAACTTCCCGGTCTCGAATTTTTAATTTTTGTAATACTCGTTGTTCCGCGAATGATTTCTGAGCAGATAGTTTTTTATTATCGCTTTCACCTTCTTCGTCTGAAGGTGATTTTTTCAGGGGTAAATCTTGGTCGCTAGCAAGGGGCTGTTTTGAACCGAGAGGTTCGGAGGATTTAACTTGAGAAGGTAACTGTGAAGATAAGCTGTTTATTAACATCACATTTTGCCAGTCTCATATCAGGCTTTCACATCCAGCAATGTACCGATGCGTTCACTAGCTGCCTGTAATGAGCGGGCATTCGCCTGTAAACTGGACACGATTTCGGTCTGCTCAACCAGAGCACGATCCTGAGTAGTGGTATCACGACCGGCAGCGGCTTCAGTACTGGTAATTTTATTTACATTTTCATCGAAACGCTGCAACTGAGTCTGGACACCAGTATATGCACTATTTGCTATGCCTGAAATATCCATAAAATTCGCCTGAATAATAAACACTATTAAGTTAATCGTGTTTGAAGTGTAGCAAAACAGGACTTTACATGAGGTTTAACAAGTCACATTTCATGGATAAATTGCTTTTTTTCGGACAAGCGGTCTAAAGTTTTTAAATAATCGGCTTTAAATCCAAAACTATCAAGTTAATACCCCTGCTCCAGATAGATAGCCATTTGCTTCTTCAGGACTCCTGAAAATAACTTTTGCTCGTTCCTGAGCTGCTTCAGTGTTTCAGGATTAAAATAAGTCAGACGCGTTTTATATGAATTCCAGTCCTGATAAAAGGTAATTTGAATACCTTTTGAAACCCAGGAATAAGATTGATCTGAAATAAATTTTCCCTTTATCGGGCTAGCCTTACCATATTTTTTATTCAATTTATTAAGTAAAACTGGATGTTTAAACCCGCTAAACTCATATTCAGCGAAAGCAAATTTTTTATCTTTTTTTACGAAGCCCAGGTAAAGCTGATTGGCTTTATGCAAAACAGTATCGCCCTTATAAACATCATAAAAGGTGCCCTTCCCAGCATATTGCACCAATTTTACACCGGCATTTTCAATGGCAAGACGTAATTCGTCACGGGTTGTGCCATTCAGGTCTACGCCAAACAGCTCAACAGCAAAAGCAGGAGTATAGGTACAACAAAAAAATAACAGCGATAGAAGTTTCATAAACCGATAACTGCTGAGAGGGTCAGTACAGTTATCGGCCGGCTTTGTTGATTTTGAAGTAAAAACTAAAAAATTATAATTAGCAGTACTCAGGAAGCTGAATCATCAAACCTGGAAGAACTCTTAGCCTTTCTTTTTTGATTTTTTATCTTTTTTCTTCTTTGACTTCCTGGCAGCTTTTGTAGCGTCAGGTTCGGTCGAGGAAGTGGAGGCGGGCTCTACATAAGCATCATCGTCCTCATCATCATTTTCGTCATGCTCAGCTTCTTCAATTCGATCCATTTCAGCTTCCATTTCGGCATCGGTCAAAGGCTGGTATTCTTGATGTGCAGAATTATTGCTCGATTCAGCAGGGTCATTGACGACTTCGTAATCATCTCCATAATTTGAATCGTCGCCAGTCTCATTTTCCTCATCGGCTTTATCCTGTGCAGCCTGTTCCGCATCTTTTTGCAAACGCTCGGCAAAGATCATTCTGGAGGCAATCACCCCGCTTTCAAACAGAACCCAGATGGGAACTGCCAGCAATACCTGTGAAATAATATCCGGTGGAGTTAGCAACATGCCCAATACAAAAGCCCCCACAATGACATAGGGGCGCTTTTCAGCTAACTGATCTGGAGTCGTCATTCCTATTGCAACCAGAAGAATAGTGGCAATAGGCACTTCAAATGCCAACCCAAAACCAAAAAACAATGAAATTACAAAATCAAGATAACGTCCAATATCGGTGGAAATAGCGACCATTTCAGGCCCAACGGAAGTAAAGAATCCAAATACCAGCGGGAACACGACATAAAAAGCAAACAGCATTCCACAGTAAAAAAGAACAATACTGGAGGCAAGCAAAGGTCCTGCCAGGCGTTTTTCATGTTTATAAAGTCCAGGCGCTACAAAACCCCAGATTTGATACAGAATAAAGGGCATGGCCAGAAATACAGAAAGCATCAACACCAGTTTAAAAGGCGTTAAAAAAGGTGATGCGACGTCAATCGCAATCATCTGAGTCCCTTCAGGTAAATGCCTGGTTAGCGGACCAGCAAGGTAGGTATAGATATCATTAGCCCAGTAGAACAGGCATAAAAAGATAGCCAGAATAGAAATAACTACTCGTAAAAGGCGGTCACGTAGTTCTACCAGGTGGGACATCAAGCCCATCGAAGAGGACTCTACACTGTCGGATTGTTGTTCTTCTTGCTCTGCCATTATGAACTTATTTTTTCTGTCTGAGGCTCATTTTTGCCAGGAACATCTTCATCCGGTGCCGACATAGCATTATAGTCGGCCATGACTTCTTCACCAGACTCTTTAAGTGATTTCTCGATAGAGTCCAGATCGACATCCTTTTTAGTTTCGTTGACGATATCTTTTAATGAACTTAATTCTTCCTGCTGCTGTTTTAGCATCTGCTGCAATTCATCGGTACGGAATTCGCGTTCAACATCCGACTTCACGTTAGTCACAAAACGCTTTATTTTCGCCACGTAAGCACCAGCCTTTCTGGCTACAGATGGCAGACGCTCAGGACCAATGACCAATAGTGCCACGATGCCGATGATCAGCATCTCAGCAAATCCCATATCAAACATAACAGTAAATTTTTGAGTTAGACTTTATCTTTTTCTTCGGTGGCTTTGCCTTCGATGACATTTGTATCTTTAGCATCGGCTTTGGCATTACCCTGCTCTTCATCCTTTATAGACTTCTTAAAGCTGCGAATTGCTCCGCCAAGATCACCGCCTACATTGCGTAGTTTTTTAGTGCCAAATAATAAAACAACAATTGCCAGTATCAATAATAATGACCAGATACTAATTCCGCCAAATCCCATAATTCACCTCTTAATAATTTTTTATTTAATTTCTCTGGATGCCTTTTCTTCAAGGCCGGAAAGGCCAAAACGACGATCCAGTTCTTGTAATACTTGCTCGGCAGATAATCCTTTATGCGCCAGCAAAACCAGGCTATGAAACCACAAATCTGCCATTTCATAAATAATTTGTTCTTCTTCTCCACCTTTACCAGCAATGATGGTTTCTGCGGATTCTTCACCTATTTTTTTTAAAATAGTATCCAGCCCCTTATGATAAAGACTGGCGACATAGGAAGAGTCTGGATCTGCCTGCTTGCGCGACTCCAGAACCTCCATTAAACGTAAAAGTATATCATCACTCATTCGTTATTCATTCATTAAACATTTATGTTTTTAACCACGAAACTCACGAAGAGCACGAAGGAACTTTTTTTAGTCTTTAACTTTTATAATTACTTCATAATTACAAAGGGTATCTCGAACTTCCATTTATTTAGATTCAAAACCAGATACCAATTTCATATCCCGTAAATCTTCGTGTCCTTCGCGGTGAATCGCTTTTTATGTATAAATGTCTTGCGGATCCTTCAGCACCGACTCATCAGTTTGCCATTCACCATTTTTATACACTCGATAAAAGCAGCGTTTACGCCCGGTATGGCAGGCTATTCCACCAAGCTGCTCAACCTGCAGCAGCAATACATCAGCATCACAATCAATTCGTATTTCTTTTAATTGCTGAACATGCCCGGATTGTTCACCTTTAAACCAGATCTTCTGGCGTGAACGGGACCAGTATACTGCCCGATTTTTTTCCAACGTTAAAGCTAAAGATTCGCGATTCATCCACGCAACCATTAATACGTCACCTGATTCGGCATCCTGGGCAATCGCTGGTACCAGTCCATCAGAATCCCACTTTATTTCATCCAGAATATGAGGTGCCTGCGTCGCTTCCATTAATCGCGAACCTCGATACCCTGAGATTTCATATAACTTTTTACTTCACTTATACGGTATTCACCAAAATGAAAAATACTGGCTGCAAGCACTGCATCTGCCTTGCCTTTTAGCACGCCATCAGCCATGTGTTGCAAGGTTCCTACACCACCTGACGCAATCACTGGAATCTTAACAGATTCAGAAACCTGGCGGGTTAATTCATTATCAAACCCCTGCTTGGTACCGTCTCTATCCATGCTGGTGAGCAATATTTCCCCAGCACCATATTCATCCATTTTACAAACCCATTCCAGCGCATCTATGCCTGTTCCCTTGCGCCCACCGTGGGTAAATATTTCCCAGCGATTTTGCTCATCAGGCAGACTTACTTTCTTCGCATCCACAGCAACAACGATGCATTGTGAACCAAAGCGATCCGCTGCCTGTTTGACAAAATCAGGGTTAAAAATGGCCGCTGTATTTATACCCACCTTGTCAGCACCGGCGTTCAACATTTTACGTACGTCGGCAACTTCACGTATGCCACCACCTACCGTTAAAGGTATAAACACTTCACTGGCAACGGCTTCCACCATATGCACCATGGTGTCACGATTATCTGAGCTTGCTGTGATATCGAGAAAGGTAAGTTCATCGGCACCTTCCAGGTTATAGCGTCGGGCATTTTCTACCGGGTCACCCGCATCACGTATTTCGACAAATTTGACCCCCTTCACCACGCGGCCGTTATCAACGTCGAGACAGGGAATTATGCGTTTTGCTAAACCCATCTCAGTGGCTATCTATAAAAGATTGAGCTTCACTCAGGTCAATGGTGCCCTCATATAAAGCACGACCAATAATGACACCTTCTATGCCCGAGCCCTTCACTTTATTCAGGTGTTTAATATCATCGATATTAGTGACACCACCTGAAGCAATAACCGGAATGGAGATCGCTTCAGCCATCAACCTGGTCGCTTCCACGTTCACACCCTGCATCATGCCGTCCCGGCTAATATCAGTATACACTATGGCAGAAACGCCCTGATCTTCAAATTTTTGCGCCAGATGTTCTGCTGAATGATCAGATTCTTCAGCCCATCCCTGAACAGCTACCATGCCATCTTTAGCATCGATACCAACGATGACATGACCGGGAAACTCAACACATAGTTCGGTTACAAATTCTGGTTTTTTAACTGCCTGAGTCCCAATAATAACGTATTCCACACCCGCAGCGAGATAGGCTTCCACCGTATCGATAGTGCGAATACCACCGCCAATCTGGATTGGCAAATCGGGGTAAGCAGTAGAAATATTTTCAATCACGTCGGCATTGACGGGTTCCCCCTGAAAAGCACCATCCAGCTCTACCAGGTGCAGGCGCTTAGCCCCATGATCAACCCATTTACCAGCCATGGCAACAGGATCATCAGAGAAAACGGTGCTTTCTTCCATGCGTCCCTGACGTAATCGGACACATTGTCCGTGCTTTAAATCTATTGCTGGAATTAGGTTCATTCTAGTATTGGATCCTGTTTATTTGAAATTTTAGCGAAATAGTAAGGGAAGGTCAGCTTTGCAGATCACTACACTTCACCATCCCACTGGGCAAAATTGGTTAATAATTGCAGACCTGCATCTGCACTTTTTTCCGGGTGACATTGCATTGCAAAGACATTATCTTTTGCGATAGCACAGGTAAATGACTTGCCGTAGTTACAATGCCCTATTTCAAGATCGGCAGCTTCGGTTTCCAGATAGTAACTGTGTACAAAATAAAACCGGCTATTGTCGGCAATTTTATGCCATAACGGATGCTCCCGGGTCTGCCGGACCTGATTCCACCCCATGTGCGGTACCTTTAATCGCTCATTATTTTCATCGAGCAGGGGGTCACCAAAATACCTGACTTCACCGGGATACAGGGCCAGACAATCAGTCCCGCCATTTTCCTCACTCGCATGCACCAATACCTGCATACCCATGCATATCCCCAGAAAAGGTTTATTGTTAGCTGCATCCTGAACTGTTTCACGCAAACCATGTTCATCGATTGCCAGCATACAGTCTCTAGCGGCGCCCTGCCCAGGAAACACCACCTTATCAGCCTCAGACACAATCTCGGGTGAAGAGGTTAAAATGACTTGTTGATTTTGATCGACAACATGTTCTAGCGCTTTGGTGACCGAATGCAGGTTACCCATACCGTAATCAATAACTGCAATAGTGTGCATAGAACTACAAACTACCTTTAGTGGAAGGGATCACACCCGCCATACGTTCATCAGCACTCATGGCGACTCGAATAGCCCGGCCAAATGCCTTGAAAACTGTTTCTGCAATATGGTGCGCATTTTTGCCCTGAAGATTATCAATATGCAGCGTTGCCAGGGCATGATTTACAAAACCCTGAAAAAATTCGTGAAACAGATCAACATCGAAACTACCGATACTTGCACGAGCATAATC
This sequence comes from Gammaproteobacteria bacterium, assembly GCA_024225395.1. GTDB lineage: Bacteria > Pseudomonadota > Gammaproteobacteria > JACNJF01. The sequence goes on along the minus strand of JAAEMR010000090.1, from coordinate 48,106 downwards.
GACTCGATATTCAATACCAGGACGCCCGGAAAAGTCTATAACCACTCGGGATAAAGCTTCATCCAGCGGCACATAGGCATGACCATAACGTTGAATACCTTTTTTATCACCGAGTGCTTTGGCAAATGCCTGTCCCAGCGTAATACCAATATCTTCGACGGTGTGGTGATCATCAATATGCAAATCACCTTTCGCAGATATTTCCAGATCGACCAGGCCATGACGAGATATCTGCTCCAGCATGTGCTCCAGAAAAGGAATGCCGGTATCGAATTTAGACAGGCCCGTTCCATCCAGGTTGACGGTCACACTAATCTGGGTTTCGAGCGTATTCCGGGTAACAGATGCAGTACGTTCTGACATATTTTAAAGACAACTAAAAAACTGGAGGCAGATAATAAGCTGGCAGGCTGCAAAAATACAGCCCCATATCAATTCATTTTTGAAAGTTTTATAACTTTTCCAGCCATTCCGAGATCACTTCAACCAGTGGATCACCCATATCGGTAAAGTAATGATTAGCATTCGGCACAATTTTCTGGGTGGATAACTCATGACCTTCATCCTGCATTTGTTGAGCACGAATACCGGCTAACCTCTGTACTGCAGGATAATCATCACCTCCATACACATCCAGAATGGGCTTTTTCATTGTATCCAGAGGAAATGGCTGCAACATCGGCTGTTTATAGTCTGTGGCTCCCATACCTATCCCAACGAGCGCATCAAACCGGTCCTCACCTTTCTGTCGAATATACTGCATGGCCATATGCGCTCCACAACTATGCGCGACGATAATTATTTTTTTATTGCCCTGCCGCTGCAGAAAATCAATAGCAGCATCTATTCGGGGAATCGCTTCATCGAACACTGGAACATAATCATAAAACTTGGCTGTTTTTTCCAGCACCGGCAATTGAATGGACAGTGTGTTCCAGCCAGAATCTACCAGCCCTACTCGCAATGGATTAATAGCATCAGCCCAATCCGGGTGAAATCCGCGCCCATGCAGGATCAGCACAGCACCTTTGGGTTCATCGGCTTCTGTATAAATACTTAAAAACTCATGCCCATTAGCGTTCAACATTTCCGGATCACCGTCCATAATGGCATCAACTATTTGATCCATTAAACGCTTTTCTCGCTGCAGATCAGATGCCTGCACAGTCAGGGTTAAAAAGGCTAAAAATAAATACATTACATTTCGCACAATTCACTACTCCAAAATTACTTTAATCTATTTTCCTGTTTAAGCAGGAAAGTCACCGGGCCATCATTTTGCAAATGAACCTGCATGTCGGCACCAAACACCCCGCTCGATACCGGTGAATGTTTTTCGACAGCCTGCTGTAACAAGTACTTAAATAATCTTAATCCTTTATCAGGAGTCGCTGCCGACGTGAAACTGGGTCTTCTACCTTTGCTGGTTTCTGCGGCCAGGGTAAACTGAGGTACCAGTAACAATCCACCCTGAATATCTCGTACAGACAGATTCATTTTATCATCCGGATCAGCAAATACCCGATAATTCAACAAACGTTCCAGTAACCGGATAACAATAGCGTCATCATCCTCTGGTTCAAACCCCGCAAACACCAGTAAACCCTCGTCAATCTGCCCTACGACCTGACTATCAACCTCGACGCGAGCCTGTTTAACGCGTTGCAATAAAGCGATCATTCGATCAGGCGCAGCATCGTATTGGTACTTTCGACCAGCGCTTTAATGATACCTTCTTCTGAAACGGCATGCCCGGCATCGGCAATGATTTTCAACTGACTATCTGGCCATTTTTCATGTAAAGCAAAAGCTTGATCAATTGGGCAGATGACATCATAACGCCCGTGCACAATGAAACCGGGTATATCTTTCAATTTATACGCATTTTCCAGCAATTGATTTTCCTCAAAAAAACTATTGTTTGTGAAAAAGTGACATTCAATACGGGCAATACTTAAAGCGATATGAGGATTTGAAAAATAATCGATGACAGCAGAGTTTTTTATCAGCGTTGCCGTGCTTCCTTCCCAGATAGACCAGGCTTTTGCTGCCGCCATTCGCTCAAGCTCATTATCACTGGTGAGGCGTTTATGGTAGGCCGCCACCATGCTGGATCTTTCACCCTCTGGTATAGGCGCAATAAAATCTTCCCATGCATCGGGAAATAAGCGTGCCGCACCCCCCTGATAAAACCAGTCAATATCTTGTTGACGACATAGAAAAATACCGCGTACTACCAGGCCGAGCACTCTCTCTGCATGAGTTTCCGCATAGGCCAGTGCAAGAGTAGAGCCCCAGGAACCGCCAAACACTACCCATTTATCAATCCCGAGGTGTTCACGAATTTGCTCCAGATCATCAATCAAATCCTGGGCTGTATTATTTTTCAGGCTGGCATGAGGACGAGATTTTCCACAACCTCTCTGGTCAAATAAAAGAATACGGTAACGCTCCGGATCATAATAGCGACGATGAACTGGCTCACAGCTTCCTCCCGGTCCACCGTGTAAAAAAACGATTGGCACACCATCAGCTTTACCACACTCTTCTATATACAGTTCATGGTCAGCTGACACCTGAAGATAAAAAGTTCGAGTTGGCTGAATGGCAGGGAATAACATGAAAAAGTTCCTTGTAGGATTTGCCCTACATTTATTATTGATATTGACCTACAAAAAAAAGCGAAAAAAGCCGTATCACCATTCTCTGTAACATGCAATTATATCCCAACGTTCTAAGGATAGGGCCTGAAAAGGAAATTACAGATAAAGCAGGATCGCTTGCTTAGGAAGGCACTATCTCAAGGATGTAAAATTAAGTCAATCATCGACCAGGAAGGTCAACACAGCCTCAGTCAAGGACTCGACTGAGGCTTTTTTTTGTCCAGGGATTGAGCTTATACCCTGAAGTCCGGGAATTGGACATATGCTACGAGCGCAAGGGCAGATAGTTTGCTCCTGCAATATTTGCATATACGCCATTATCCCTGGCGAAAATGCGCAAGAGTAGCGCTTGCCTGCTCTAAAGCCTATCATGTCACTTCATTATTCCTACCTTTCCTGACATGTTTGCAAAACCACCAAAAAAGTTATTACACCTGACCGGTAAAGCCATATCAGACTTTACTATGATTCAGCCGGATGACCGGATTCTTGTCGCCGTATCGGGTGGAAAGGATTCCCTGTCATTACTGCATGCCCTGATGCACTTTAAACGACATGCCCCGATATTTTTTGAGCTGGGAGTCATTACGATCGACCCTCAAAGTGATGACTTTGATCCATCTCCGCTTAAAGCTTATATGCAAAAACTAAACATTGAATACCACTATGTCAGCGAACCCATCGTTGAGATGGCTGACAAGCACATGCTAAAAGATTCATTTTGTGCATTTTGCTCTCGCATGCGTAGAGGTTTGATGTACAAAACAGCCAGGAATAACAACTATAACGTGCTCGCTTTAGGGCAGCATCTGGATGATCTGGCCGAGAGCTTTTTAATGTCCGCTTTACATGGCGGTCAATTGAAAACCATGAAAGCGCATTATATTAATGATAAACAGGACATAAGAGTTATCCGGCCTTTTGTGTATGTGCGCGAGCACCAGCTCAGAGAATTTGCCAATAAATCACAGTTACCTGTCATCGAAGATAACTGCCCCGCCTGTTTTGCCAAACCGACTCAACGGCAGCACATGAAGGAGTTATTAGCTGCCCAGGAAATTAACTACCCGGCTACTCTACAAACTTTACTAACAACAATTAAACCGTTAATGAGAGAGGGTTTACCAGAGTTTTAAACCGAAATTAATCAGTTAAATCTACTGCGAGCGCTCAATACACTGAAATTACTTGCGCCAGAATCCGGGGGTCAATAATACAAGCAGAGTAAAAATTTCCAGCCGCCCCAGTAACATTGCCAGGCATAAAACCCACTTGGCAAAGTCATTAATGGATGCAAAATTCTGCCCTACTTCATCCAGTCCGGGACCGAGATTATTCAGGCAGGCTGCCACCGCCGAAAAAGCAGTGTCCTGATTTAGACCCGATGCCATCAGTAACAAAATCATTAATGCAGAAATAGCAAAATAAGCCGCAAAAAATCCCCACACAGCCTCGATAACTTTATCCGGTACCGGCTTACGTCCAATTTTTACCGCAAACTGAGCCGATGGATGAATCAGCCTGCGTAGTTCACGCATACCCTGTTTAACCAGTAACAAAATACGGATGACCTTAATGCCACCACCAGTAGAACCTGCGCAACCTCCAATAAAACTGACGTACAGTAATAACACCGGCAAAAACCCCGGCCAGGTGTAGTATTCCTGAGTGGTGAAACCGGTTGTGGTTCCGATAGACACCACCTGAAATAAACCTTCAATGATACTTTCCACCGGTGAGGTAAATGTCTGGGTCATGTACAGATAGGTTATAGTAATCACACTAACCACAGACAGCACCATAATATAAGTACCAAACTCGGCATCTTTCAGGTAAGGCGTTAATCTTTTATGTCGTAAAGCGGCAAAATGCAGGGCGAAATTCACGCCGGATAGCAACATAAAAACGATAGCTATCAGCTCGATACCTCTATTATTGAAATAGCCCATACTGGCATCATGAGTAGAAAATCCCCCAATGGCAACGGTTGAAAAAGCATGTGAAACAGCGTCAAAAACATTCATTCCGGCTAACCAGTAAGCCACTCCACAACTGATGGTTAAACCCAGATAAATATACCAGAGGGCTTTGGCTGTCTCGGTAATCCTGGGAGTCAGTTTAGTGTCTTTTACCGGCCCCGGTGTTTCGGCACGATATAACTGCATGCCTCCTATACCCAGCATGGGCAGCACAGCAACAGCCAGAACAATAATGCCCATTCCCCCCAACCATTGTAGAAACTGACGGTAGAACAATATTGAATGCGGTAAATCATCAAGCCCTACAATGACCGTGGCACCTGTTGTCGTTAGACCCGATATGGATTCAAAAACCGCATCGGTTATGGAGAGTTCATTCGCGTCTGACAGATAAAACGGCAAGCCTCCAGCCGAGCCCAGTACAAACCAGAACATGACGACCACCATGAATCCATCTCTGAGTCGGAGGTCTTTTTTATGCTTTCGAAAGGGTAAAAACAGCATAAAGCCACAGATTAAAATCAATACAAAAGCATTCAGAAAAGGAGTCGCTGCATTCTCCTGATAGATCCAGTCCACTAGTACCGGGGGTAACATGGTGGCACTAAATACCATCAGCAACAGACCAAGTATTCTTATGATAACGAGTAATTGCATGAGCGTGTCAGTTTAAAATCAGAAGAAGGTAATATCAGGGTGGAATAGCTTTTCCACCTTGGCTATATCTCGTTTATTGGTGATAAACAAAATAACATGATCTTCAGATTCGACAACAATATCATGATGAGCGATTAAAACTTTCTTGCCTCTCACTATGGCACCAATTGTAGTCCCTTTGGGCAGTTTCAACTCTTCCAGTTTTCGTCCAACGACTCTGGATGATTTTTTATCTCCATGAGCAATAGCTTCGATAGCTTCTGCAGAACCTCGTCGTAGCGCATGCACAGCAACCACATCACCACGACGGATATGAGCCAGCATCGCACCGATAGTAACCTGATGCGGCGATAGAGCAATATCAATCATTCCACTTTCGACCAGCTCAACATATGCAGGGCGGTTGATGAGCGACATGACTTTGCGAGCGCCCAGACGCTTGGCCAGCATGGCAGACAAAATATTAGCCTCATCATCATTAGTTAAGGCACAAAAAACATCCATCGACTCGATATTTTCTTCCATCAACAGATCGGGGTTGGCGGCATCACCATGTAAAACAATCGATGAATGCAAATCACCGGCGAGTTGATTTGATCGTTGCAAATTGGTTTCTATCACCTTCACCTGATAATCTTTTTCCAGCATCGCTGCTAACTGACCACCGATGCTTCCACCACCCGCCAGCATCACCCGTTTTATGGGTTTATCCAGTTTACGTAACTCGGAAATAACGGTACGGATGTGCTTTCTGGCAGCCACAAAAAATACTTCATCATCTACATCAATGACACAATCCGCAGTAGGAGGCAAAGATTCGCCCTGACGAAAAATTGCCGCAACGCGCATATCCACCCCGGGAATATGTTGACGTATCGTTTGCAGTTCGTGCCCGACCAACGGCCCCCCGTGATAAGCCTTGACTGCTACAAGCTGAACTTTACCCCCTGCAAAATCCAGCACCTGTAAAGCGCTGGGGTGTTCAATCAAATGGTGAATATACTCGGTAACCAGATTTTCCGGGCTGATGGTGACATCGACAGGAATCGAGTCTTCACTGAATAACTGCTGCTTTTGCATATACTCCTGAGAGCGAATACGCGCAATTTTAGTCGGAGTATGAAATAGAGTATGCGCAATTTGACAGGCGACCATATTTATTTCATCACTGTTGGTCAGGGCTATCAGCATATCTGCATCGTCGGCCCCCGCCTGTTCCAGAACACTGGGGTAGGAACCATTACCATTAATTGTGCGTAAATCCAGGTGATCCTGTAAATCTGACAGTATGGTTTGATCGACATCAATCACGGTTATTTCATTGCTGTCCTCTTTGGCCAGCTCAGTAGCAACAGAAGAGCCAACCTGACCGGCTCCAAGAATAATTATATTCATTTTATTTTTTGGTTTGTAATCCGAGTGACTTTAGTTTTCGATAAAGATTGGTTCGTTCCTGGCCGATTTTTCGTGCCAGTTCCGACACATTAAAATCACAAAGTTCAAGCTGTTTACTTAGAAATTTACGCTCAAAATATTCCCGGGCTTCGCGCATATCCAGGTCCAGGTTTATCGATAATTTTAAAACATTAGGTGAGTTTTCATCCAGTGTCTGGCGAGATAGCTGTAAAAAACGCTGAATTTCAGACAGTTCAACATTGTCATCAGAGCTATTCGATAGAATTTGTTTCAGCACTGATTTAAGCTCAGTTAACCCGCCCTTCCATAAATGATTACGAATCATGTTTTGTCCAGCCACCCCTAAATGGCGGTAGGGTAAATCCTCTTTCTCACTAAAGCGGGTGACATAATATTCAACCAGTTCAGGAATATCCTCAATGTGCTCATTCAGGGAGGGAATGTAGATAGCCTGTCTCCAATGTTCCGCGAGCTCAGGTAATACTTCACTTTTATTGCTCAATGATTCATGGGCATATTGACTGGCAACGACCAGTCGACCTGTAGAAGACACCGACTTCAAATGATTTATCAGGGATAACAACTCCTTTTGAGCATCCATATTTAAATCAGTCACTTCAGCAATATAAATATTATTAGTCAGACCATTCTGGTAACTTTTGACGTCGGTATTAAAAGAATCTTTATTAACTTTGTCGTGCTGTTTCGAGAACAGGTAATTAGCCCAGATACGTGCTCCAGACCCCGGTTGCCCGGTAAAGAATACAGGAGTCAAGTCCATCGCCAGGGTTTGCATGGTCTGACGTAATACCTGCATTTGATGGCTATTCCCCACCGGGAGTTCTAATTCTTCAGGCTTTTCAGTGGTAACGTTCTCACGACTGCTTAAAGCTGAAGTGACCGTGCGCAACAGTTTTGCCGTTGACAATGGTTTTTCTACAAAATCAAATGCCCCGTAACGCGTTGCTTCAACAGCTGTTTCCACCGTGCCATGCCCTGAAATCATTACCACAGGACTATCCAGCACTTTTTGTTCACTCCATTGTTTGAGTAAACTGACGCCATCCATGTCCGGCATCCAGATATCTAACAGAATAAGATTAGGAGAAAAACTGGCTTTACGCTCACTGGCCTGAATAGCATTTTCGGCAACTTCAACTTCATAACCCTCATCTTCCAGAATATCTTTCAACAAAAAGCGAATATCAGGCTCATCGTCTACTACTAATACTTTTAAACTCATATACCAGCCCTCATAAAAATGTCATTTTAACTATGCATCCCTCATCATGGGTAAACGTACAACAAACCTGGCACCACCAGCTTCACTATTTTCAGCCCACACAAGTCCACTATGCTCATCAACAATTTTTTTAACAATCGCAAGCCCCAGTCCACTACCCGTTTTTTTAGCGGTCACATAAGGTTCAAACAGTGTATCCATGACTTCATCCTTGATGCCTGAACCACTGTCTTCAACGGAAAATTCAATATAGTAACAGCCATGTTCTTCTACGCAGACCGTTTTCAAACTGATCCAGCCCCTGTCATCAACAGCCTCCGACGCATTTTTAACCAGGTTGTGGATTAACTGCCTTATCCTCACCGGGTCTGCCTGCATTTCTGACATACACTCATCAAGCGACAACCTGATTTCCACTTCTTTTCTGTTGGCAATATAAAGCTGTATGACCTCTGAAACCATTTGATTGAAATTCATACTGTGCAAATCAGGGCTTGGTGCCCGTGCATATTCGGTAAAGCTATTCACCATTGATTTCATTGCTTCAACCTGTTGCACGATAGTGTGGGTATAACGATCCAGCATTTCCTGTTTGTCTTCATCAACCTGACCGGCAAGTTTACCCTGCAATCTTTCTGCAGAAAGTTGAATAGGCGTTAACGGATTTTTAATTTCATGCGCCAGACGTCGCGCCATTTCACTCCAGGCCGAATCTTTCTGCGCCTGTATCAAGGCTGTTAAATCATCGATAACAATGACCTGTTCGCGTATATCCTGATATTTCTGCTCCAGCTCAGTGCCTAGAACTCTTAAAACTTTACGCCCACTGCGCCCAAAAAGAGTCACTTCCTCCTGCCACCCCTGCTGGCTTTGCACATTTTTCTGAACCACATCAAAAAAACGCTGTAGCTGAGGATGACGCTGTCTCATCAATTTAATGGATTGCTCATTAAAACTACCTTCATCCAGCCCCAGTATAATTTCAGACGCATGATTCCCCTGCTTAATATCTCCATTTTCATTGACCGTCATAACACCCGAATAGATGTGTTCAAGTACAGACTCCAGATAAATTTTCTGTAACTCCTCCATCATTTGACTTTTGTCAGCAATTGCCCTGGCACGTGAGATTTTTCGCGTCATCGCATTAAATGAGCGGGTTAAAAAACCAAGCTCATCATCACCCGATAATGGCAACTGTTTTTCATAGTCACCCGCAGCAACCGCCTGGGTACCTTCTACCAGGTCATTGATCGGTGAAACCAGTTTACGTGCTGAAAGAAAGGCGATCCAGATTGCCGATAACACGCTCAACAGCCACACCAGTGACAGCGCCATGGTAAAGCTGGTTTTTAACGGGTCACGCAAAACAGATAGCTCCCGGTACTTTTCATAAGCCTGTTCTACCGCCCGGGTTAATTCATTCACTCTGTCAGTAACTGGAAACAGTGCCTGCAGGAATTTTTTCTGGTCAATAGTCGTCAAATCAAAAACAGGGACGACAATTCGAATACCTAAACCAACATCAGCATTCTCTTCCAGTTTGAGAAAGTGATCATCAGCCCCTAATTCACCAAATTCAGTTTTTGGTAATGCACTCGGTAACTCTGCAGAGTTTTCACTGCTGGAAGCCAGGATGACACCATTTAATCCCACCAGTGTGAGCTCATTCGCCTGTTGTTGATTGAGGGCATCATTCAGATACACAATTAATACTTCTTCCGGTATCGTCGGAATTTCGGCAGCAATAAGACGAGTTTTCTTTAATGCTTCCCGTTTACGTAAATCCAGCGCACTTTGTCCCAGTTTCAAGGAGTCTTCCAGAGCCTGCTCTACTCCGACATCAAACCAGCTATCGATGCTTGAATGCAAAAACGTCAGGGAAAAGTAATACACAATACTCACTGGAATAATGGTTAAAATGACAAAAACACTCATCATCCTGGTGGTCAACCTTGAACCAACTGCTTTCAAACGGTACTGAATGATTAACTTGAAGACGTTATAAACAATCAGCCCCAGCAACACGATTAATCCCAGAGCATTGAAAAACACCAGCAAATTGTAATACTTACCGAAAGATGCAGAATTAGAGGTTGCATCACTGATGGAATATAGCGATACAAATAGTAAAATAACCAGTGCAATGATGGGCGCAGCGTTACGCAGGGTCCGGTTCATGACAACATGCTCATTGTGTGATATCCCACTCGAACCAGTCACTGCCGATATGCCAGTCATTTTTCCACAGTGAAGATGATTTTAACGGGATGGGTAAGGCAGCATGATCAATACCAAATTTCAGCCGGGCACTGTAGCTTTTATCCTGATTTAAGGCGTTATTATCCAGCAACGGGAAATTGAATAAAACGGTTAGATGGTTAATGGCAGCGTTCAGTGAAGAGAAGTACTGTCGATTCCCGGAGTTCACATCAAACAGTGAAACAGTATCCAGCATGGCATGGTATTGCATTCGATATCGTTGTTTTATGGTTACAATGTCTTTATCAAACCAGAAAAAACGGTTTCTGGATACTTCGATCTCGATCAACATCGGCAATACAAAACCCTGATCTAATGCCGAGACGATATAACCAGGTAAACTTATTTCAAAAACCGCATTCAGAAAATAAACAGATTCATTAAGCTGGGTATTGACTGACTTGATAACAAACTCATCTTGCGCCTGTGCATTTACAGGTTGCAGCAGCAAAGCTATCAACAGCAGGTAAAAAACCAGGTTTACAGAATTAAGTTTTATGCGCATAAATAGTTTGTCACATGTAATAACTGCAAAAACTCCGTTTTATTGCTGACATTAAATAGCCTTTTTTTCAAAAAAAGCATAATAAAAGCCATCCATTTCAAAATAACCAGGAAGAATTTGTCGTCCAGCAGGCCGACTTAAACCCCATTGTACTGTGTTCAATGGTAGTTCAACACAATTATCATGCTCACTGATAAATTGTTCTACCTGATATTCATTTTCATCCTTGAACATTGAGCAGGTACTGTAGAGTAATCGACCACCCGGTTTTAGCAGGGGCCACATTGCACTTAACAGGCGTTTTTGCTGGTCTACAAGACCGCTCACATCATCAGCCTGACGCAGCAGACGAATATCAGGGTGGCGCCGAATGATACCACTGGCCGAACAGGGGGCATCCAGTAAGATCCGGTCATACAAGGTTCCGTCAAACCAGCTATCAGGTTGCGCGGCATCGACAGCAATCAGTTTTGCAGATTCTCCTGCACGTTGTAAATTTTCAGTAACACGCTCAAGGCGTTGTTTATCTTTATCCAGCGCTGTTACCTGTAAAGCCGCTGCCGATTGAAGAATATGCAGCGTTTTACCGCCCGGTGCAGCACAGGCATCTAACACTTTCATGCCCGGTTCACAGTCGAGCAAATCGGCAGCCAGTTGAGCCGCAGCATCCTGCACACTGACCAACCCGTTGGTAAAACCGGGAAGACGCTCAACTGTTTCAGGGTTTTGCAGTATCACTGCCTGTTCAACATACGGGTGTTCACGAGCATCGATAGAAAGATCAGTTAACTGCCTCAAATATTCAGAACGTGAAATTTTCTGAAGGTTTACCCGTAACACCATCGGGGCACGCTGATTTCCAGCCTGTAAAATCTGGGCTGAATGTTCAGGCCAGTCTTTTTTAACTTTTTCGATAATCCAGTCTGGATAGGCTAAATAATGCTCTTGTTTGCTTAGCTGTTGTTCAGATTCACTAACAGTCCCGGGCAAGGCTCGAATATATGAACGTAAAACAGCGTTCACGAGGCCTTTTGCCCACACTTTTTTGCGACGTTGTAATAGATTTACCGATTCATTTACAGCGGCATGGTCTTCAACACGCATAAAGCGAATTTGATACAGGCCCAGCAATATGATGATTTGTACATCTCTATCCCGCGATTTCAACGGTTTTTTAAGCAGCGTTTTCAAATTGTTGTGCAACACAAAATAGTATCGACAAAAACCAAAACAGAGCTCACTACAAAAAGCTCGATCACGATCAGATTCAAGATTTTGCAACTGCTTTTCTAATAATTCATTTAATGACAATCCGCGAACCGCAACCTGGAAACAAACATCCAGCGCGATTTGCCTGGGACTCGCAGCAAAAGTACTCATGAATTAGCGAAAACTTCACCCGTCAGATTGCGGGAATTTAATAACTGCTCCGCAGAACCTCGCTTCTTGCCCGCAAACTGGATTTCAGTAATCGATATAACGGCATCACCACAACTCACCTGAATGCCATTTTTATCATGCGAAACAATACTTCCTACAGGTTCATCTGTTACCTGGTTGCTCAGACTGGCCGACCAGATTTTTACATTCTGCCCCTGCAGGAGCGTATGGCTGACCGGCCAGGGATTAAATGCACGAATTTCACGATGAATCAGTTCTGCCGGCTTACTCCAGTCTACCAGGGCTTCCTGCTTACTCAACTTGGCCGCATAACAGGCGACACTGTCATCCTGCTGCTGCGCCTTAATCGAAGAGCTTTCTATGGCATCGAGATTATTTATCAGCAGTTCAGCGCCTATTTCTTTCAACGAATCATGTAACTCCAGGGTCGTGGTCGTTTGATCAATTTTTACCGACTCTTTTGCCAGCATGGCACCGGTATCCAGCCCGACATCCATTTGCATTAAGGTAATACCCGTTTCACTGTCGCCAGCCAGTATTGCTCGCTGAATGGGGGCGGCCCCACGCCAACGCGGCAGCAATGAACCATGGATATTGATACAACCTAGTTTCGGGGAATCGAGAATAATGGATGGCAATATAATGCCATAAGCTGCAACCACCATTAAATCAGCATCAAGGGATTTGAGCTGATCTATATCCATTTGATTTTTAAATGTCTGAGGCTGAATAACCTCAATGCCATGTTTTAGTGCACAATTCTTTACCGCACTAAACTGCATCTTTCGGCCTCGCCCTGCAGGACGATCTGGTTGTGTATAAACAGCCACCACCTGATGCTTTGATTGTGCCAGAGCTTCAAGAGCAGGAACTGCAAAGTCTGGCGTACCCGCATAGATTATTTTCATCATAAAATACTGCGTCAGGGGATCAACCCTTCTGTTCCTGTTTTTTTAATTTTTCGAGTTTTTTACGAATTCGATCACGTTTAAGGCTGGAGATATAGTCGACAAATAATTTTCCGTCGAGATGATCCATCTCATGCTGAATACAAACAGCTTCAAGATCATCGGCATGAAACTCAAAAAAGTTCCCCCTGGAATCCTGAGCACGAACATGAATTTTATCTGCACGAGTCACCGATTCATAATATCCGGGCACCGATAGACAACCCTCATCCATTTCCTCTTCACCCTCTACAGCGAGTATTTGTGGGTTGATCAAAACTCTGGATTCATTTTTATCTTCGGATACATCCATGACCAGTAAACGAATATGCTTATCCACCTGGGTAGCCGCCAGACCAATACCTGGAGCTTCATACATAGTTTCCAGCATATCATCCACCAACGTCTGCAAGTTTTCATCAAACGTAGAGACTTCTACTGCCTTTGTTCTAAGCCGTGGATCCGGAAAAAGTAAAATATTTAATAAAGCCATAAATCAAACTTCAACAAAATTATAAGTATTTGCCCCAAGTTTATGATTATAATGGAATCTTATCCATAAAAAAGGTTGTAGTTGAGTAAAATTCAACTACAATCGCTGATATTCAATGAGAAAGATCAACGATACAAATTACACCAATGCAGGGGTTTCTATGTCTCACCATAACAAGCGACTGTTAACAAACGGACTGTTCATTTTCGCCGGTTTACTACTGCTGGGTGGTTGCACTTCCACCAAAGAGCCTTATGCCGTGGTTGAACAGGAAGATACAACACCCGTAGAAAAGACTATACAGGCTAAAACCACACCTCAAAAACCACGCGAAACAATCATCTACGAACCCGAGCACCCTGAGACCTATATTGTACAGAAAGGTGATACTTTATGGGACATTTCATCAAACTTTTTACGCGACCCATGGTTCTGGCCCGAAATATGGTACAAGAATCCGCAGGTCAGCAATCCTCACCTGATCTACCCAGGTGATGAACTTGCCATAATTTATGTGGGAGGCCAGAAGCGCATTCAAGTAATCCAACGAGGGGAAACAGGCCAGGCAGTGTCTAAAGGATTAAAAATAGTCAAACTGTCGCCTAGAATACGATCACAATCGATAGACGCAAGCATCCCGTCTATTCCTATGGAATCAATTCGCCAACTGCTGGAAAAGCCCCTCATTATCAGTGAAGAAGACCTGGCAAATTCAGCTTATGTACTTGATAGCAAAAACAATAACCTTGCTAATGCCATCAATGATGTTCTCTATGTAAGAAATCTGGACACCTCAAAAGGTAATGGTCGTTTCCAGGTTTTTCGACCCAACAAACCGCTGGTAGATACGACTACCGGAGAAGTTTTAGGTTATGAAGCTCTATACGTGGCAGAAGCTAAATTAGAAAGACGTGGTGACCCCGCTTCGGTTCGAGTTACTTCATCAAGTCGGGAAATTTTTCGGGATGATAGAGTTTTACCCATCGACAATTCAAACCTGGAAAGAGATTTTTTCCCTCGCCCACCTAAGGATCAGGTATCTGGTCGTATCATTTCATTACTTGACGGCATATCACAACTGGGGCAATACGATACTGTAGCCATTAACCTGGGGAAGAGAGATGGTTTAGTAACCGGCAATATTTTAGCCATAAACCGGATAGGAAATATCGTCATTGATCGTAATGAAAAAGAAAGAAATTTTAAAGTAAAACTTCCTGATGAACGCATAGGACTGATCATGGTAGTTCGCACTTACGATAAAATGAGTTTTGCCCTGATCATGGAAGCCAATGAACCCATACGCCTGAACGAGCAACTGACTTCTCCATAGCACCTTTATCTATATGCAATGAACAGGGATGAATTTGCATATTATTTAAGGCTTAGCCTGTGCCCGGGTATAGGTCCCGTTAAATTCAGAAAATTGCTTGAAGCTGAAAATTTTGACGTCAGCAGGCTTTTCCACTGCTCCAGCAAACAGCTATCTGCAAGAGGGTTAAACGACAAGCAGATATCAGCTATCAACAACTCCCGGCAGGATGAAGTCAATCAGGCTCTTAACTGGCAGCAATCCAACCCTTCTCACCACCTGGTGACCTTAAACGATCCATATTACCCGACATTATTAAAAGAGATAAAGGATGCTCCCCCCATTCTGTATGGGCTGGGCAATATTGAACTATTATCAAATCCGCAAATAGCGATGATAGGTAGTCGAAATTGCACACCCGGTGGCGCGAGTACAGCACATGATTTTGCCAGCTTTCTTGCAAAGTCAGGAATTACTATCACCAGCGGCATGGCACTGGGCATAGATAAACACTCTCATCAGGGGGCACTGGACGCCGGTGGCAATACCATTGCCGTTATTGGCACAGGCATCGACAGAATTTACCCTTCCAAAAACAAAAAACTTGCCCATCAAATAGCTGAAAACGGGCTCATCATTTCCGAGTTTCCACTGGGCACATCACCTCACAGCGAAAACTTTCCTAAACGCAACAGGCTCATCAGTGGACTCAGCCTGGCAACCCTGGTCGTCGAAGCCACCCGTAAAAGTGGCTCACTCATTACCGCTCACAACAGCATTGAACAGGGAAGAGATGTATTTGCTATCCCCGGATCTATACACAATCCTCAATCCAAAGGTTGTCATCACCTTATCCGCCAGGGAGCAAAACTGGTGGACCAGGCATCTGACATTATTGAAGATATAGGCAGTTTACTGGGCTTTGTTGCATTACAGAACGAGACTGAAAAAAAACCTGGATCAGATCAACTTGATGCAGAGTATCAGCAATTACTGGATAATATCGGCTACGATCCAGTGTCAATTGAAACTCTGGTGCAACGCTGTGGCTTGACCATTGAGCAGCTTTCATCCATGCTATTAATATTAGAGTTAAATGATCATATTCAAACTGCGCCTGGAAGTCAGTATATTAGATGCTAACCAGAAAGATGCAAAATAGAGGTATTCATGAAAGAAGGCGTTATTGACGTACTGATGTACATATTTTCCAGCTACATTGATAGAGACGACAGCTTACCCGAAGATAGAGACAGTATTGATTCAGATTTGCGTGAAGCAGGGTTTGAATCTCAGGAAATAGATAAAGCATTTGACTGGCTTGATGGTCTTGCGCTTGCTGAAGATATTCCAGCTCTCGAACAATCTTCGAATTCAATTCGAATTTACTCAAAGAAAGAACAGCAACGTCTGGACAGTAAGGTTCAGGGGTTTTTACTATTTCTTGAGCAATCAGGTGTATTAACGCCTGAATTACGTGAACTGGTGATTAATCGCATCATGGCCCTGGATGGCAACAGCCTGGTTGACATGGAGGAATTCAGATGGGTTGTCATGATGGTACTATTTAATAGCGCCATAGATCAGGATGAAAACACACTGATGCATTACGAAGATATCGTTTTTGCAGACCAGCCTGCCATTTTCCATTAATCCACTTTAAGTAACATTTTCTATGAGTAGCAACCTTGTCATAGTAGAGTCCCCTGCGAAAGCTAAAACTATCGAAAAGTATCTGGGAAAGGATTTTAAAGTTCTTGCCTCATACGGTCATATACGTGACCTGATACCCAAAGAGGGCGCAGTTGAGACTGAAAACAACTTCAAGATGAATTACGAAGTTGTTGAGCGTAATGAAAAGCACGTAAAAAACATCGCCAAACTGCTGAAAAAAGCCGACAACCTATATCTCGCAACGGATCCGGATCGCGAAGGTGAAGCCATTTCGTGGCACCTGTACGAGCTGCTGAAAGACCGTAATCTAATGAAAAATAAAAAAGCTTTCCGCGTTGTTTTTCATGAAATTACCAGGCAGGCCGTTACCGAAGCAGTTGCAAACCCCAGTGATATTGAAATGGATCTGGTGAATGCGCAACAGGCCAGACGAGCACTGGATTACCTGGTCGGTTTTAATCTGTCACCTTTATTATGGCGCAAGATAAGACGCGGCCTTTCTGCCGGTCGAGTCCAAAGCCCCGCTTTACGTATGATCGTGGAAAGAGAGCTCGAAATTGAAGCCTTTAATCCTGAAGAATACTGGTCTATAGAAGCCGATAACCTGTTTGATAAACAGCCTTTTAGCGCCAAACTGACACAGCTCCAGGGTGAAAAAATGAAACAGTTCAGCATCACCAATGCTGAACAGGCCGAACAGGCGAATACAGTTCTAAAAGATGCCAGCAACGGAAAACTGACCGTTGCCAAAGTTGAGAAAAAACAGCGTAAGCGTAATCCGGCAGCCCCATTTACGACATCGACCTTACAACAGGAAGCTTCCCGCAAGCTCGGTTTCGGTGCTCAAAAAACCATGCGTACGGCACAACGCTTGTATGAAGGTATTGATATTGGCGCAGGCCAGACCGGTTTAATCTCTTACATGCGTACCGATTCCGTGACGCTATCCAATGAAGCTCTGGAAGATATTCGCACACTGATTTTGCAAAAATACGGCGCTGACTCACTGCCCGAATCACCTCGTTCATTTAAAACAAAATCAAAAAATGCTCAGGAAGCTCATGAAGCCGTTCGCCCCACCAGCGCGATGAATATTCCTGAACAGATCAAACAATATTTAAGTCAGGATGAATATCGCCTGTACGACCTGATCTGGAAACGCAGCATTGCCTGCCAGATGATTCATGCCACACTCGATACTGTTGCGGTCGACTTAAACGCAGGAACTGAAAACACTTTCCGCGCCACCGGTTCAACTATTCGCAACCCCGGTTTTATGCAGGTTTATACCGAAGGGCGTGACGACAAAAAGAACGACGATCAAAAAGAAAAGATACTTCCCCCTCTGGTCGAAGGTGATATTGTTGATTTATTAGAAATCAGGCTGGAGCAACACTTTACCGAACCTCCACCACGATTCAGTGAAGCCAGTCTGGTTAAAACGCTTGAAGAATACGGCATTGGGCGACCTTCAACTTATGCTTCAATTATTACGACTTTACTTGATCGAGAATACGTTGAACTGGAAGCCAAGCGCTTTCATCCCACCGATGTAGGCAAGGTCGTCATTAAATTTCTGACCCAGCATTTTACTCAATACGTAGATTACGACTTCACTGCTCAGCTGGAAGACACGCTGGATGAAATCTCTCGCGGTGAATCCGAGTGGTTACCATTAATGCAATCATTCTGGACTTCATTCAAGGCACTGGTTGACGATAAAATGGAAAATGTCAGTCGCGATGAAGCCTTACAGGCCAGGGAACTGGGCACAGATCCCGCCAGTGGAAAACCAATTTCCGTGCGTATGGGCCGCTATGGGCCTTTTGTTCAAATAGGCACACGAGATGACGAAGAAAAACCAAAGTTTGCAGGATTAAGACCTGGCCAGAAAATGGACAAAGTCACCCTGGAAGAAGCAATTGAACTATTCAAACTTCCACGAGATCTGGGTGAAACTGAAGACGGTGAAAAGATTTCCACCAACTTTGGACGCTTTGGCCCCTATGTTAAGTTTGGCAGTAAATATGTCTCTCTCAAAGTTAAAGAAGGCGATGACCCATACACCGTAACACTGGAACGTGCACTGGTATTAATCCAGGAAAAGAAAGAGTTCGATGCCAATCGGGAGATCAAACTTTTTGAAGGAACCGATATTAAAATATTACGCGGACGCTACGGCCCCTATATCACAGATGGCATAAAAAATGCGCGCATTCCAAAAGATATCGAAGACCCTGCAACACTAAGCCTGGAAACCTGTCAGGAACTTATTGAAAAAGCGCCATTACCAAAATCAAGACGCAAAAAAGCAGCAACGAAGAAAAAAGCCGCCACAAGAAAAAAGGCAGCGACTAAAAAGAAAGCAGCAACAAAAAAGAAATCTGTTAAAAAAGCAGCTAAGAAAAAAGCGGCTAAGAAAAAAGCCAGCGTAAAAAAGGCCTCAGTCAAAAAAGCTAGCACCAAAAAAGCAGTTAAAATGAAAGTATAATGTCCCCCTGGCGCCTGACACAAATTGCCAGACAGATAGACCGGGGTGCTTTAATTGCTTATCCGACAGACACGATCTGGGGGTTTGGCTGCAGCCCGGAAGCTGCCGGCACTATTCAACGCCTGCAACGCCTTAAACGACGAGCTGCAAACAAAGGTTTAATTTTATTATCACCTGAACTGGATTTCTTACAGCCCTACATCGCTAGTTCAACATATGACCTGCTTGCATCAAAGCTAACAACCAGCACCAGCAAACCTGTCACCTGGATTGTCAGGGCCAGTCCATATTGCCCCGGCTTGATTACCGGGTATTCCGATAAGGTAGCCATTCGCCTGACCCAGGTACCACAGGTAAAACTGATTTGCAGTGAAATTCAACGACCGCTAATAAGTACCAGCGCCAACATTACCTCAAGAAAACCCGTGAGAAGCAGCCTACAGGCACATAAGCACTTTCAGGAGGCTGTTGACTACATCATCGAAGGCTTTGAAACCGGCTTACAGCAAGCCAGTCAAATTCGAGACCTGGAAACTGGTGAAATACTCAGGGCATAGCATGTTAGAATTTACTCCATACCAACTTCAACATCCTGATAAAACATAATGAATATCGATATTGATGCCGTTCGAAATTACCTGATGAACCTGCAAACTAAAATTTGCAACGGAATAGAACAATGTGATGGACAACAAAAATTTCTTGTCGATGACTGGGATCGTGAAACAGGGGGCGGAGGACGCACCCGGGTACTCACTGATGGCGCTGTTTTCGAACAGGCCGGGGTAAATTTTTCTGAAGTTTTCGGTGATAACTTACCCGGCTCAGCGACGGCACATCGCCCCGAGCTATCCGGTAGAAACTTCCGCGCCATGGGTGTCTCGCTGGTTATTCACCCACACAACCCCTATGTGCCCACTTCTCATGCCAATGTACGATTTTTCATTGCCGAGAAAGAAGGTTGCGACCCGGTATGGTGGTTTGGCGGAGGTTTTGACCTGACGCCCTATTATGGAAACAGGGAAGACTGCAAGCACTGGCATCAAACTGCCAAACTGGCTTGCGACCCTTTTGGTGAAAACAGCTATGACAAATATAAAACATGGTGTGATGAATACTTTTTTCTAAAACACCGCAACGAACCTCGTGGCATCGGTGGATTATTTTTTGATGATTTAAACACACCGGACTTTAAAACAGCCTTCGCTTTCATGCAAAGTGTCGGCGACAGCTTTTTACCCGCTTATATACCCATCGTCAATAAACGCAAAGATACAGAATACGGAGAACGTGAAAGAAACTTCCAGTTATATCGTCGCGGACGTTATGTTGAATTCAACCTGGTCTATGACCGCGGAACATTGTTCGGCCTGCAGTCCGGCGGTCGTACCGAATCCATACTCATGTCATTACCTCCTGTAGTGAACTGGAAATACAGTTACCAGCCTGAATCCGGCACGGCAGAAGCAGAACTGTATGATTTTTATTTAAAACCGAAAGACTGGATCAATGAACAAACCTAAACACTCTGAATTACTGGATATTGAAGTTACCAACAACAATAAATGCGACCTGTGCACCAATTCAAAATGTTGCACCTACATTACACAGCAAATTGATACACCCAAATCTAAATATGATTTCGAAATTCTACTGTGGCAGATTTCGCATAAAGATATGGGTGCGTACAAAGATGAAGATGGCTGGTTTATTATTTTTGAAACAGAATGCACTCATCTGGAACTTGATGGCCGTTGCGGTATTTATCAGGACAGGCCAACAATTTGTCGTAGCCACAAGAATGACTATTGTGAATACGATGCCCCGGCCGAAGAAGGCTTCGAACTGTGGTTTCCCGATTACCAGAGCCTGTTACGCTATTGCAAAAAGCGTTTTAAAAAGTGGAGCACAGGAAATCCGCCACCCGAATAACCAGTAGCCTTTAACAGTGCCACAAAGGAATGTTGGCACTTTCCCCTAAGAGCTCTTCTCAAGCAACTTCAGAAGATCCTTTTTGATCTCGGCAGGATCGGTATTATGCGGTATGTAATATTGCAGCACTCCTTTTTTATCGATCAGGTAAATCACCGAACTGTGATCCATTACATACCCCATTGCGGAGCCTTCAAGCGGTACTTTTTCATAAATAACGCTGTATTGCCTGGCGACTTTATCCAGCACTTCTTTGGTGTCCGTCAACCCGATATAAGTATCAAAGAAACCTTTCACAAACATCCCCATCGCTCTGGGTGAGTCTCTATCCGGATCCAGAGAAATAAATAATCCCTGCACCTGTGCAGCCTCTTCTGCAGACAACAAATTCATTGCTAATGACAGGTTCCATAGCGATGTTGGGCAGATATCAGGGCAGGACATATAACCAAAATAAATAGCGACCACTTTACCCTTAAAGTCTGATAGTGACACCGGTCCTTTATCAGATTGCAGAGTAAAATCACCACCTGACCCCGGTATCAAATCACTCCCCTGTTGTTTTAAATATTGCTGAGCCAACAGTATCCCGCCAAAGAAGCACACCAGAATAATCCAGAAATAAATTGTTTTCCTATTTTTCATCTGTGGTTCAGTCATATCAGTGAGTCATCATTTCGGGCATACTTCCATCCATCTTATGCGTCTTCATATTTTATTGTATTGCATCAACATATTTCGCACAGGTACCAGTAAAACTTTTTCACTACCATCTTTAAAACCTAAAGTGACATCAATCTGGTCACCCGGTTTTAAATCCTGATTTAGCCCTAGAAACATAATGTGCAAGCCACCTGGTTGTAACTGGATCACTTTATCAGTAGGCAAATCTATCTGCTCGACCTTGCGCATTCGCATGACGCCATTATCATGAATATGAGTATGCAGCTCTACAATTTTTGCCACCGGGCTTTTAGCATAGACTATGGCAGCCTGACTACCCTGATTGGTTATATTCATAAAAGCAGCGCTGTTTCGTTGCTGCTTAATAGCAGATCGAACATAAGACTGTTCTACATTCACATTCTTAGCCACGTCAGCAATTGCAGAAAATGAAAGCAAAACTAGCGTTAATGTGAATAGTAATTTCATGCATGAATCCATGAGAAAAGAAAATTAGATAATACTAATATTAACTGCTAATAGCTATCCCCTACAGTGATATATTGTCGCACACAAAATTGAACCTGTGCCCGTTCATCGGTAATAATCCCTCTAGCCTTCATACTACAAAGGTGTATGAAAAATTTTAAGTTACTATTAAAAAATAAGTGCACTGCTTAACCATGCAAGGTATACGCAGGGTTACAGCTAAAAATATTTAGCCAATTCAAGTAATAAATAATCATCACTTTCAAAAGCCTTCAATGGATCACTATCAGCAATCTGATCAAAAAACTGTAGCTCACCGGTAAATTTCCAGCTATCTCCCAGGCGACGACTGGCTTCAACTCTCAGGCTCTGACTTTTTAAATCTGTATCCATAATAAACCCGGCCAGTATGTCGGTACTTTGCACATCATTAAAGGCAAACCGGAATCCTACGAATACATCATTATCAAAAATTCCGCTATTCATATTGCGGTCGTCCAGGGAATATTCCAGCAGAACACCCATGTCTACGGGTGAATCCAGAATCCCAAAACAGGTATATTCAAAACCTGCCGTCATCGCATTAAAGGATTCCTCTGTTGAATCACGATGAATCATTTCAAGCTTCCACAGCCAGTCACCAGCAATGGACTGTAAATCCAGCCCAAATTGAGTCATTTGAGAGTAATACGGGATCAGTACCGGTTCTCCATTTGCATCCAGCCCAGGTATAAACCCGGCATCTCGATTGGTTCCATCAAACCATGACAAACCAAATTCTGTATCACCTATGTAATGCTCAAAGCGTAATGCATAATCGATATTATTTTCTTCATCCGCGGACTCATAAACAGTTTGACTGCTATCAACCACCAGCGGAAGTCTCAGGCGACCCTGTTGTGATGGGTATGTTGATTCACGAAAGCCCGGCATGACAAAAACATGTAGTGTTCCCCAATCCTGAATACTGGTGAAATTAATCATCTGTTGACCCAGCTTTTCTTCACCATCTATACCCTCTACCCGGTCTATCTGGTTAATCACATCCACCAGGTGCTGTGATTCTGTCACACCCCAGAATACCGTATCTACACCGACTCTCCATTCATGACTGCCATTCACATGCAGCCATTTAAATTCACGAATATCAGCATGATTTCGTTCCGCATCTTTATCATCAGCACGAAAAAAAAGCTCTATCGATAGCTGATCGTTTCCTTTGTTCCAGGTTTTGGTGACTTTGGGTTTGAAAGAAAAAGTCAGGTTATTATCCAGCTGATTTTCGAACTGGGCCTTCTGCGGAAATAGCTGATATTCAGCCGCAATATTGCCCGAATACTCAAATGCCATTACAGGGGCGCTGAAGACAGCAATGCATAAAAAAAAGACCAAAGCTTTCATGATTTAGTTATCGAGCTCTTTTTAAAGTTTGTGATTTAAAATCCCTGTTAGTTAAGCCGGTTTTAAAAGCATAATCAGTCCACAGTAAGGTAGTCGATTTACCATTTTGATGATTCACCATTTCCATCTTTCGCGGACGCCAGTAATGCCCGAGGAACTGTTGATAGTCAGTAGAAGTCAGGGTTTTCAATAATTCATTTTTACGGTCGTAAAAATCAGCCTTAATCATCCGGTAGGCTTCTTTATCAAGCCATACATGCTGGCGTTTATAACCCGAATATTTATAAGCAGGTATTCTCTCCAACACAAAACACTGGAATTCACCACAGGCTTCTTCTCGTAATAATTTATAACTGTATTTTTCAATTTCCTGCGAACCTAAATCTTCAAAGGCAAACTCACTACCCATAAAGGGGCCAGACTTATTTCTGGAACTAATTCGTTTTACCCGTTTAATTGCAGGTAAATACAGCCACTGGTCATCCGGTTTCAAACCATGAGAGTAAGTCAACATGGCCGTGCCTTTAACATCAGCCGGCTGATCAAAAATAGACAGGCTTTTATCACCGTCACCCACAACCTCAAGGGTTCTTATTCTTATCTGACGACTGGAAGTATCTCCTTTTTTATTCTTCAGGGTCATTAGCATGTTGGCGGTAAAATCCACAAACCCTGCATCATATGCCTCGCCATCTTTAGCCACTTGCAAACCCTGTTCTTCTGCAGTTTGTGCGTGGCTAATCAGCGGAAGAGTCATTAAACCAATCAACAATAATTTTTTAACCATAAATTTATTTAACCCGATTTTATTTAACCTGGCTTTATTTAACATTTTTCATCTCCTTTTTATCCAGTGCCATTAACAATGTTGGTAATAATAGAAAATCTGCAATCAGCGCAAACATGATAGTTGCTGCTGTCATCAAACCCATATCAGAATTTAATACAAAAGCGGAGCGAGTTAACACCATGAAACCCAGCGTCAGTACCACCGAGGTAGCAATCAGTGCCAGACCTACCGTGCTAAAGGCATAACGTACCGCTTCCGGGGCATCAAAGCCTTTTTCACGACGGGCTCTCAGGTATTTACTCAGGAAATGTACCGTATCGTCCACCACGATACCCAGTGTCATACCGGTAACGATAGACAGAGCCAGACCAACCTGACCCACCATCATACCCCACAGGCCGAAAGCCATACCGGCAGGAATTAAATTCGGCACAAGACTAATAATCCCAATTTTAAATGAACGCAGGGCAAAGATTAAAATGATAGAAATCAAAACCAGTGCGATAGAAGTTCCTGTTAGCATCGCTCGAATATTACGATACCCGATATGGCTGAACATCAAAGTAGGACTCGCCCCATCTTTTTGCATCACTTGAGGCGTATTATCCCGTAACCATTGCTGAGCTCTCTTTTCCAACGCCAGGACATTCGATGTCGACATGTTGTACAGCATCACGGTCATACGCGTAGACGACTTATCGACGTTAATCTGATTATTCAAATCCAGGCCATAGGGCAACGACATTTCGTATAATAATAGATACTGCGCCGCAAGATCTCGCTGATCGGGCAATTTGTACCAGTCTGCATTATCGCCGTGCAGGTTCTGATTCAGTCTTTTAAAGATGTCGGTCAGCACATTGACATGAATGACTTCAGGTTGATCTCGAAACCAGTTAGCAAAGCTTTCAACCTTTTCCAGAAACTGTGGGTCACTGACTCCACCCGTCTCACCCGATTCGATAGAATAGTCGATTAAATACAACCCGCTCAAATTATCCGAGGC
Source organism: Gammaproteobacteria bacterium (assembly GCA_024225395.1). Lineage (GTDB taxonomy): Bacteria > Pseudomonadota > Gammaproteobacteria > JACNJF01. Next base: position 22,782 of record JAAEMR010000090.1, on the reverse strand, counting down.
AAAGTCTGCATCACGACGAAATTCAATTTCAGGGCTAAAATATTTGGTAAATTCATCATTCAGCTCATTACTCGGCACGAATGAAATTAACATCAGGATGAAAAGACTCATGCCTACCAGGACAAGCTTACGGCGAGAAATCACAAACTCAGCCAACATCATCATAAAGCGACTGGTCCGCGTATCTACGATCTGCTCTTTTACCGGTAAAATCATCATCATTGCCGGTAAAAACGTAATGCTCAGTACATAAGCAACCACCACCCCAATTGCCACGATATTACCCAGATCCCGAAATGGCGGGGCATCTGAAAAATTCATGCTAAGAAAACCTATAGCAGTGGTAACCGTCGTTAGAAATACCGGTTGCATATTTATTCGTAGACTATCCACCATAGCTTCATGCCGGGATTCTCCCTGATGAATAGCAATAATGAAATTCATCAAAATATGTACGGAATGCGCAATCGACATGGTCGGAATGATCATGATCGCCGAAAATGAAGGTGGCGTTAAAGCAATGCCCATCCAGCCGGCAGCACCCATTGCTCCGACGATTGAAAATACGATCACCAGCAACGTGGTAAAGGTTCCGCTAAATCCTTTCACCCAGAAAAACAACACGACAATAAATACCAGAAACATCAACGGCACCAGGTTTTTCATGTCGTATTGAGTGGCTTCCGGGAATGCACTGTTCATCATGATTATTCCCGTTAGCTTAACGTCGATAGCCGGGAATTTCTGTTTGAACTTACTTTTAAGATTGCGAATAAACTCCACAACCTGTGGATTTTCTTTGGTCAGGTCTTCACCCTTTAACTCAATAGTGACATTGATACCGGTCACATGTGCCCCGGGTGAAATAAGTCGATTGACCAGCAAGGGTTCATTAACCGCTATCTCTCGAACCTGTTGTAGCTTTTCAGTGGTTAATACATCCTCCTCAAAGACCAGGTCTTCAACGATAAGATCGTCGCCCTCGGCATAGGTATGCTGATAATTACTAATGGAATCAACGCGGGTTGAAAAAGGCGTTTGCCAGGCCTGGTCAGTCAACCAGATAACGGCTTTTAGTGTCTTTTCCGTGAAGATTTCACCATCTTCAGGTACCAGCACCATCATCACGTTATCATTTTTGGAATAGGTATCCTGTAGATTTTCAAAAGCCAGTAATTGCGGATTTTCCTTACTAAAAAACACCCGGTAATCATTGGTAAAAGTAAGAAACTGGGTTCCATAACCCATCGCCATCACTAACAGCACACTCAGCAGTATGACCAGCCATTTATAACGAATAACTCCTTCGGCATAATTTGTTGTCATTATTATTTCCCCTTAGCCTGTTTTTTCTGAATTAAATTCAGGTACTGAATTATCGCTTCACCGCAATACTGCAGCCTGTTTAAATCTTGTGAAATCATGCCCGTGCTTATACAGCCTTCCATGGCAGCCACTACCATTACGGCTACCTGCCCCGATTGAACTTCATCGATAAGCCTACCTGACTGTCGAGCTTTCTCAATACCCTTAACTATGGCCTCATGCCAAAGTTCATAGATCGCATTCAAACGCAGACGAAACCCCTCATCTATTGGAGCCATTTCCTGAGCAAGGCTGCCGAGTGGACAGCCGAGTTGGATATCTCTCAGAGAAAATGCATTCCCCGCTTCTTCAATGAGAGATATAAGCCCCTGAACAGGATCCTCTGCTTTATTAAGTGGCTCTATAAAACTACGAAAAATTCGATCAGCAATGACTTCTTCTATAACGGCATAACCCAGTTCTGTTTTATTTGGAAAATGGTGATATAAAGCACCTTTGGTAACACCGGTATGCGCAAGGATATTGTTCAGACTGGCAGCCTGAAAACCATTCACATGAATTTCTTTATATGCAGAAAATAATATTTTTGTACGGGTATCTTGTTCCGACTCACCTTCAAGCGGCCGCCACCAGTAAACTTCAGAATCATCAGGATCAGACATAGCTATTCTCACATACCAACTGGTATGCTTTATAATACCGACCGGTAGGTATGTCAACTATTTTTAAGCAATAATCGACAAATAATACTACATAAATTTGACCATACTGATGGTGAGCTTTTAAAAATCTCTATTCACTGGCAATGGCTGACCAGTATGGCGTGATTAGATAGCCACCAAAACCCTAATAGCATCCAGCCTGATATTGGCCGCATCAATTTGTTCATTCACCAGTTTTAACTGGTTTTCAAAAAAACTGATTTCCTCATCTCGAACATTTGGATTTATAGACTGCAGCGCCACCAGACGGTTCACTTCATTTTGCAACATTTCTACCGCCAGTTGATGCGCCTGCTGTATTCTTCCGGACAATAGTGGACCCACCTGTTGCTCAGCCTTTTGCAGTAATTTCTTAATTACTTCTTCACGAGATTTGACGACCTTGATAGAGGTATCAACATCCACATATTGCATCGTCTGTTGAATCACATTCGGCGATAAATTAGCTTCATGCAGAGCACCATTTTCATCGATGCAAATACGCAGTAAATTATCTGGAATATACCTCTGACCATCACTGCCTTCTTTGTCAGAGACTTCAATTCTAAAAAAGCAGTCCAGCATTAAGGTACCGGCTTTAACCCCGCCATATTTAATCGCTAGTAACGCAGTATTACCCAGTTCACTACTTTGCACCATGTCCATCATGGTTCGCACAAAAGGATGCTCCCAGGTCAGAAATCGAACATCTTCATTGGCTAATGCAATATTTCGATCATAAGTGACAGTCATTCCGTCATCAGGTAAACCGGGTATTTTGGAGAGCATATGTTCGGTAGGTTTTAATATCCAGCAACCGGGACTCTGGATATCATAATTAACCCCGTAACAGTCATATAAGGTTTCCATATACTTCGGTAAATTGAGTTGCAGCTGCAGCTCTTCTGACTGTACACGCAGTCTTCGTGCATCTGCAGGACGGCAGGAGTTATATTCCAGCAAACGATCTCGCCCCTGCTGCATCTGTTCATTCAACTCTGCATGTAATCTTTCGCTACGCTCCAGGAATTCTGTATGATCAGATTGAGTATCTTTCAGGCAGGACAATAATTCATGGTGCATTTGAGTAAACACACTGTGGCCTGCCGGACAGGTATTCTCGAAAGCATTTAATCCCAGATGTAACCAGTTCAGCATTACCTGCTGTGATGTTCCTTTCATATAAGGAACGTGAATTTTAATATGGTCAGTTTGCCCGATCCGGTCAAGCCGCCCAATTCTCTGTTCCAGTAAATCAGGGTTATATGGAAGGTCGAACATCACCATTTGATGGGCAAACTGGAAGTTCCTTCCTTCACTACCAATTTCAGAACAAATGAGTGCCTGAGTTCCAGTTTCCTGATCCGCAAACCAGGCTGCAGCACGGTCACGATCAACCAGACTTAGACCTTCATGAAAGGCTGCCAGCTGAATTCCTGTCTGAGTTTTTACATGTTCGACCAGACTCAATACGGTTTGAGCACTGGAACAAATAACCAGAATTTTTTCAGTCTTATTCTCTTTTAGAAAATCGGCTAACCAGCCAACCCTGGGGTCAATTTCACCCCAGCGATCTGCATTTTTACTGATAGCCTGCAACACAATTTCAGGCGATAACAACCACTGCGTATCAGTTGTTTCATCTTCAACAAGGCTGACATACAACTCTGCATATATATCCGGGCATTGCAAAGCATAGGTTTCTAATTTTCTCTCGGGAAAACCCTGTACTGCATGCCGTGTATTTCTAAACAATACACGCCCGGTACCATGACGATCCAGTAAATGTTCAACCAGTTGCTCTCGAGCCTGCAACGCCAACTCCTCATCCGGATCATGTAAATGTTCAATTTGAAACTGGTTATCGCCCTCATTGACGGTATTTTGTAATAGCAAAATTTGTTCATCCTTGAGCTCAGTGTTCTGCATTAAGGCTTCCACAATATCAGCCACAGGGCGATAGTGAAGCTCTTCGTCAATAAAATGATTCAGGTCGCTAAAGCGGTTAGGATCCAGTAGCCGCAGACGCGCAAAATGACTTTCCTTGCCTAATTGTTCAGGGGTGGCCGTTAACAATAATACCGATTTGATTTGCAAAGCCAGTTGCTCAACCAGTTGATACTCAATACTGGGTTCATCCTGCTGCCACACCAGATGATGAGCTTCATCAACGATGAGCATATCCCAGTCACCTTTTAGTGACTGATCAAACCGACTGGGATTCTGGGTCAAAAATTCAAGACTGCACAATACCAGCTGTTCAGTATGAAACGGGTTATCGAACTCAGTCATTTCACTACTGTCCGAACTGCTATCAATAGCATCACAACGAGCTTCATCAAATACGCTGAAGAGCAAATTAAAGCGTCGCATCATTTCCACCAGCCATTGGTGAACCAGGCTTTCAGGCACTACAATAAGTACCCGATGAGCCCTTTCATTGAGCAGCTGCTGATGCAAAATCAATCCGGCTTCAATAGTTTTACCCAGTCCTACTTCATCTGCCAGCAATACCCTCGGAGCAAAACGACTGGCCACTTCATGAGCAATATAAAGTTGATGATCTATCAGTGAAGTCCGACAACCGGCCAATCCCTGAAGTGAGGATTGGGCTAATACACTTAAGTTTTTTTGTGTTCTGGCACGTAGCTCAAACCATTTATTTTTATCTATTTGACCATTCAGTAAACGCTGTACAGGTTGATTAAGTTTAAGAAAGTTATTCAGTTTTCCTTCACTTAAGCGGACTGAATTGCCTACCACATCGGTACAGTGATAAATAAACAGGTCAGACTTTTCTTCAACTTCCTCGACTTGTAGTTCCCGACCGTCGTGATCACTGATGCTATCTCCTGTAGAAAACTCTACGCGTGATAACGGTGCACCTTGTTTGGCATAAATACGGGTTTCACTCGTCGCAGGAAAAATAATACTGACGGTACGAAATTCAACCTCAATAACCATACCCACGCCAAGATGTAACTCACCCGCGCTTACCCAGCGTTGTCCAACTGTAAATTGCTGCATTTTCTATCGACCTGTTTAATGAACATACATTATACCGTCTTAATAAATAGAAGAAAAATGACCTTTATCAGTATCAAATCCTGAACTGGATCAGTATAAAAAGCATTACTCAAAGCATTGAAATCATAATATTAATCAGTTAATCTTTTTGTTTATTCTAGTGATATAAGAGTCTGCATTAACCTGCTACCAGGGGTTAATCCACGGCAGCCCTACTTTTAAAAATTACATTTAACTCAAGCGTAACAAATGAAATCTGAACACCATCCACTAAAAGGATACTTCGTTACCGGCTCTGATACCGGAGTTGGTAAAACCTGGATTAGTTGTCAAATCATCAAACAGCTTAAATCGACTCATTCTACATTAAAAGTTCGCAAGCCAGTCGAATCGGGTTGTGAAGAAGATGAAAACCACCAGTTAAAACCTGCTGATGGCATCGCCTTATTTAATGCCAATAAGCAAAAAGAAAGTTTAAAAACTGTTACACCTTTTCGTTATAGTGCAGCCACTTCACCAGATAGAGCGGCTCAATTAGAAAACAAAAGTATTTATTTAAAACAACTTAAAGAAGCTGTCAGCTCAAACATTCAACAGGAAGATTTATTACTGGTTGAGGGGGCAGGTGGATTTTATTCGCCGATTGCCGAAGACGGCCTTAATGCAGATCTGGCCAGATTACTCGGATTAAAAGTTATTATAGTCGTTGAAGACAGGCTAGGGGCTATCAACCAGAGCCTGTTAACTATTAAGGCGGTAGAAAGTGAAGACCTTGAGATTAAGGCAGTCATTCTAAATCAACTCTGCCACCTTAAAGATTCCAGTCTGGATAATTTGTCTGACCTGAAGAAAAGAACAACTTACCCGGTCTATCATTGTGATTACATGGGAGAGCTTAATTTAGTTGATTTATAACGGGTAGAAACTCAACTATACCCACTTAAAAATCTTTAGCTGGATGGTACTGCTGTTTACCCAAAGCGCTGTTCAAGATAATTGATAATATCTGCAGACTCATACATCCATACATCTTTACCATCTTGCTGTAAACGTAAACAGGGAACCTGTACCTGACCACCACCAGCTTGTAACTCTTCCCGGTACGGGCTACCCACGCTGACAGATCTGATTTCCATGGGTAAATTCAAACGACGTAAAGCTCGACGTGTTTTAATACAGAAAGGACAGGCATACAACTGATACAGAGTCATATCTTTTAATTGCTTTTCGACCAGAAGCTGCTGCTCTGGAGTTCTTTCCAGTTTAGATGGGCGAGTTATCCAGTCAATAAAAACAACAATGCTACCTAAACCATTTCTTAACATTTTTAATAACATAATCTCACCTTAAACGATTTTTTCGACTCAATAAAAAAAGGGGGCAAAGCCCCCTTTTTTCAATTCACAGATCAATCTTTTACTTATAAAAAGAAATCATTTCTTCTAAAGATTTAACCTTGATTTTATCCGCATGACCAGCACAGCCAAATGCTTCAAAACGTGCTGCACAAATTCCTTTCATTGCTGCAGTAGAAGCTTTCAGGAATTTACGTGGATCGAAGTTGCTTGCATTCTCGGCAAGATGCTGACGAATTGAACCCGTAGAAGCCATACGTAAATCAGTATCGATGTTAACTTTGCGAACACCATTCTTGATGCCTTCCTGAATTTCTTCAACCGGTACACCATAAGTCTGGCCCATATCGCCACCAAAACTATTGATAGTCTTTAACCATTCCTGGGGAACAGAAGAAGAACCGTGCATAACCAGGTGAGTATTAGGAATACGCTTATGGATTTCAGCAATACGATCAATACGTAAAACTTCACCAGTAGGCTCCTGAGTAAATTTGTAGGCTCCGTGTGAAGTACCAATCGCGATAGCAAGCGCATCAACATTCGTATCCGCAACAAACTGAGCGGCTTCTTCAACACTGGTTAACAGCATATCAAGATCCAGCTTGCCTTCAGCACCGTGACCGTCTTCTTCACCCATTTCGCCAGTCTCCAGAGAGCCCAGACAACCCAGCTCACCTTCTACAGAAACACCACCAGCATGAGCCATTTTGACGACTTCTTTAGTCACGCCAGAGTTATATTCATAACTTGCAGGCGTTTTCATATCAGCTTCCAGTGAACCATCCATCATGACCGAACTAAAACCAGACTGGATCGAACGCAAACATACCGCAGGCTCAGAACCATGATCCTGGTGCATAACGATAGGAATATGCGGGTACATTTCAATCGCAGCACTGATCAGGTGACGCAGGAAAGGTTCGCCTGCATAAGAGCGTGCGCCTGCTGAACCCTGTAAAATAACAGGACTGTTTGCTTCATCAGCAGCCTGCATGATGGCGTGAACCTGCTCCATGTTGTTAACATTGAATGCAGGCATTCCGAAATCATTTTCTGCTGCATAATCTAATAACTGTCTTAATGAAATAAGCGCCATTCTATTTTCCTCTATTTAATAGTAAATTTAATATTCAAAAAACCTGTAAGGTTCAATTTTAATCAGCCAGGTTAGGCATTTCGCCCACCTTAACAATCTTCATAGCATTGGTTCCGCCGCCAGTTCCCATCAGGTCACCTTTGGTGATAATCACCAGATCGCCATCTTTAACAACACCTTCTTCCAACAATACATCAATGACTATTTTATTAGCTGTTGCATGACTATTATCCTCAATGACGGGAAAGTCAACTGGAGTAACACCACGATACAATGATACCTTACGATTGGTTATTTCATGCGTAGAAAGTGAATAAATGGGAATACCTGAGCTAATCCGAGACATCCATAAAGGAGTAGAACCAGACTCGGTCAGTGATGCTATCGCCCTCACTTTAAGATGGTTAGCCGTGTACATACTGGCCATGGCAATCGCTTCATCGGCTGCAAGAAATGTCGTATTAATTCTATGATGTGATTTAGATGCGCCAGACTGCTGTTCAGCATTTCTACAAATTCGTGACATGGCGGCTACTGTTTCTACCGGAAAAGACCCTGTAGCAGTCTCTGCTGATAACATCACAACATCTGTTCCATCGAGTACCGCATTGGCGACATCAAAAACCTCTGCACGAGTAGGAATTGGATTTTCACGCATTGATTCCATCATCTGTGTAGCCGTAATGACGACACGATTCATACTTCGTGACAGCTTAATCAATCTCTTTTGAATCGCTGGTAACTGTTCATCGCCAATTTCAACACCCAGATCACCACGTGCGATCATGATGGCACAGGATTCCTCGGTAATTGACTTAATATTGTCTATGGCTTCAGCACGTTCTATTTTGGAGATGATACCACCATGTCCGCCTGCTTCTCGTAATAATAATTTTGCAAGTTTTACATCACCCGCATTGCGGGGAAAGGAAATAGCCACATAATCGGCTTCAATTAATGCCGCGGTTTTAATATCTTCCTTATCCTTATCGGTCAGCGCATCGGCAGATAATCCGCCACCTTTCAAGTTAATACCTTTACCATCTGAAAGTGTTCCACCCACCTGAACAGAGGTATGGATTTTATTGCCTTCGACAGACATGACTCTTAACACGATCATTCCATCGTCCAGTACCAGCACATCATTTTTTTTGACATCTCTTGGTAACTGCGGGTAAGTAATACCTACCTGTGTCTGGTCGCCATCATCTCTGGGTAAATCTGCATTCAGACAGAAATCATCATTATGCTTAAGCTGGATACTGCCTTTTTTAAACCGACTGACGCGAATCTTCGGACCCTGCAAATCAACAAGCACGCCTACAAAACGGCCGTTAGCTTTTGCTGCAGCACGTATCTTATCTGCACGAGCCTGATGCTCTTCAGGACTGCCATGCGAAAAGTTAAGGCGAACAACATCAACACCAGCCTTGACCAGGCGATCAAGAACTTCCGGAGATTCAGTCGCAGGACCGAGAGTGGCTAGTATTTTGGTTCGACGATAGACGACATTATCCATGATATTTATTTTGCAGCCTGTTCTTCCAGCATGGCAACAGCCGGTAAGACCTTACCTTCAAGATATTCGAGGAACGCACCACCAGCGGTAGAGATATAAGTCACCTTATCAAAAATATCATATTTTTGAATGGCAGCAATCGTGTCGCCACCACCTGCAAGGCTAAAACAGTCGGACTCAGCAATAGCCATAGAAACAGTTTTAGTTCCAGCACCGAACTGATCGAACTCAAAAACACCTACAGGACCATTCCATACGACTGTTCCTGCATTTTTAATAATTTCTGCAAGCTCATTAGCTGAATCCGGTCCGATATCAAAAATCATATCGTCATCCTCAACATCACCAGCCGCTTTTAAAGTCGCTTCAGCAGTTTCTGAAAACTCTTTACCACAAACCACGTCAGTCGCTATTGGAATATTCGCACCTCGAGCTTCCATTTTGGAAACTAGTGCTTTGGCTGTATCAACCAGGTCATCTTCACAAAGAGATTTACCAACGTTGTTTCCCATCGCTTTCAGAAAAGTATTTGCAATACCACCACCAACAACTAATTGATCAACCTTTTCAGACAGAGCTTCAAGTACAGTCAGTTTAGTAGATACTTTAGAACCACCAACGATCGCAACCATTGGACGTGCCGGGTTAGCCAGTGCTTTTTCCAGACTATCGAGCTCGTTTGAAAGTAACAGTCCAGCGCAGGCTTTATCAGAAAATTTTCCGACGCCATGAGTAGAAGCCTGGGCACGATGAGCCGTCCCAAAAGCATCCATCACAAATACATCGCATAGAGATGCATATTGCCTGGAAAGAGCTTCATCATCTTTCTTTTCACCAGCATTGAAACGAACATTTTCAAAAAGAACCACTTCGCCATCAGAAACTTCAGGCGCATTACTCAGGTAATCCTTAATCAGGCGAACATCTGTACCCAGCTTGGCAGACATGTCTTCAGCGATAGGCTGCATAGAGTTTTCATCATCAACTTTACCCTCTTCAGGGCGACCACGATGAGACATAACCTGAACCTTAGCACCCGCTTTAACACAGTGCTCAATAGTCGGCATAGAAGCAGCAATACGTGCATCCGAAGTTACTTTGCCATCTTTAACAGGAACATTAAGGTCAGCACGAATTAATACGCGTTTGCCTGCCAGATCAAGATCGGTCAATTTGATAAAAGCCATGTGAACTCTCCAAAAAAGTATTCTTAAAAATTAAAAAACGGTTTGTTAAATTTTGGTTGTTAAAAACTTAACAAACAATTTTAGAAATAAACCTGCCTGAGAATTCCCAGGCAGGTCATTAGCAGTAACGCTAAGCGAGGATTTTTGTTCGAGGGCAAGGCGGAGTGAAATTTTGAACCGCGGAGCGTACAACCAGCACGTGAGCAGTCAAAATTTTACGACAACGCCGCAATCGGACAAAAAGACCGCTTAGGCAGAGACGTGCTTTACGAAACGCAGCATGTTGCAAGTGTAACCGTACTCGTTGTCATACCATGAAACAACCTTAACGAAAGTTCCGTCCAGAGCGATACCAGCACCTGAATCAAAGATTGAAGAGCTTCCACAACCACGGAAATCAGTAGATACAACTTTCTCGTCTGTGTAAGCCAGTGTCTCTGACATAGGACCTGATTCTGAAGCCGCTTTCATCGCTGCACAGATATCTTCATAGGAAGCTTCTTTGTCTAACTCAACAGTCAGATCAACAACAGAAACATCAGAAGTAGGAACGCGGAAAGCCATACCAGTCAGCTTGCCATTCAGTTCAGGAAGTACTACGCCTACTGCTTTAGCAGCACCAGTCGAAGAAGGAATGATATTCTCAAGAATACCACGACCACCACGCCAGTCTTTCATTGAAGGACCGTCAACAGTTTTTTGAGTTGCTGTAGCAGCATGAACAGTCGTCATCAGACCACGCTTGATGCCCCATGTGTCATTCAGAACTTTAGCAACAGGTGCTAAACAGTTAGTAGTACAGGAAGCAGCAGAACTGATTGCCTGACCTGCGTACTCGTCATGGTTAACACCGTGTACGAACATAGCAGTTCCGTCTTTAGAAGGTGCTGACATAACAACTTTGCTGGCGCCAGCATCTATGTGCTTCTGACAAGTCTCTTCTGTCAGGAAGAAACCAGTACATTCGATAACCAGATCAGCACCGATGTCGCTCCATGCCAGATCAGCAGGATCACGCTCAGCAGTCAGACGAATAGTCTTACCGTTAACAACCAGGTTGTTACCATCAACAGCGATATCGCCATCGAAGTTCCCGTGTACTGAATCATACTTCAGCATGTAAGCCAGATAATCAGCTTCCAGCAGGTCATTAATACCAACTACTTCGATATCACCAGCAAAATCTTTAGCAATTGCGCGAAATGCCATACGGCCGATACGGCCAAAACCGTTAATACCAACTTTAATTGTCATAATTTTTCTCCAATATTTATTTCAAATCTTTATAAAATTTAGTTAAAACATATTGGAGCACGGATTAACGTGCTCCGTTAATAAGTCTTTATGCAGTTACCGTATCGATGGCTTTTCCTACATTTTCAGCAGTAAAACCGAAATGCTTGAACAATTCACCAGCAGGAGCTGATTCACCAAAACGATCAATACCAACAACTACACCATTCAAACCAACATACTTGTACCATGCATCAGTCACCGCTGCTTCAACCGCAACACGTGCAGTTACTGCTGCTGGTAATACAGATTCTTTGTAATCAGCATCCTGAGCTTCAAATACGTTAGTACTTGGCATAGAAACAACACGAATATTTTTGCTGGAAGCATCAGCTGCAGCAACGGCGATTTCAATTTCAGAACCGGTTGCAATCACGATGCAATCTGGAGTGCCATCACAATCTTTCAGTACATAAGCACCTTTTCTGATGTTAGCAATCTGCTCAGCAGAACGAGCCTGATGAGGTAGACCCTGACGAGAGAAGATCAGACAGCTAGGACCGTCAGTACGATCTACTGCTGATGCCCAGGCCACAGCAGATTCAACCGTGTCACAAGGACGCCATACATCCATGTTAGGAATCATACGTAGAGTAGGAATTTGCTCGACTGCCTGATGCGTAGGACCATCTTCACCCAGACCGATAGAGTCATGCGTGTAAACAAAGATAGATTGAACTTTCATCAAAGCAGCCATACGCAGAGCGTTACGCGCATATTCAGAGAACATCAGGAAGGTTGCGCCAAACGGGATAAATCCACCGTGTAATGCAATACCATTCATAATCGCTGACATAGCGAATTCACGTACACCGTAGTTGATGTAGTTTGATTCAGGAGTTTCGGCACGCATTGGCTTGTAACCAGACCATTCAGTCAGGTTGGAACAACCCAGGTCAGCAGAACCACCGAACATTTCAGGCAGCGCCTGAGAGTAAGCTTCGATAGAGGCTAAAGAAGCCTGACGTGTTGCTTTTGAATCACCTTTCTCATCACATTCAGCAATGAAAGCAGCTGATTTATCAGCCCAGTCAGCAGGACGTTCACCAGACATGCGGCGATTGTACTCAGCAGCAAGTTCAGGATGTGCGGCAGAATAAGCAGCAAATTTTTCATTCCATGCAGCTTCAGCAGCAGCACCTTTATCTTTAGCAGACCAGCCTTCATAAACATCAGCAGGAACGTCAAATGCTTCGTGATCCCAGCCTATAGCCGCTTTAGTCAGGTTAATTTCTTCCTGGCCTAGTGGAGCACCGTGACAGGCATGGCTACCCGCTTTATTTGGAGAACCAAAACCAATTGTAGTTTTACAGCAAATCATGGTTGGCTTATCAGTCATCGCCTTAGCATATTCTACAGCTTTGCCCAGAGCTTCAGGATCATGTCCATCAACATCAGCAATAACGTGCCAGCCGTAAGACTCAAAACGTTTAGGGGTATCGTCAGAGAACCAGCCTTCAACGTGACCATCGATAGAGATGCCATTGTCATCCCAGAATGCAATCAGGTTACCCAGGCCTAAAGTACCGGCCAGTGAACAGGCTTCGTGAGAAATACCTTCCATCAAACAACCATCACCGAGAAATACATAAGTATTGTGATCAACGATTTTATGACCATCACGGTTAAATTCAGCAGCCAATGCACGTTCCGCGATTGCCATACCAACACCGTTTGTGATGCCCTGACCCAAAGGACCCGTCGTCGTTTCAACACCAGGCGCATAACCATACTCAGGATGACCAGGAGTCTTTGAACCCATTTGACGGAAATTCTTCAGATCATCGATGCTCAGGTCGTAACCCGTCAGATGTAACAAAGAATAAATCAGCATTGATCCATGACCATTTGACAATATAAAGCGATCACGATCAGACCAGTCTGGATTAGCAGGGTTATGGTTCATGTGGTCATTCCACAGAACTTCTGCGATATCCGCCATGCCCATGGGGGCGCCGGGGTGACCTGAATTCGCTTGCTGCACTGCGTCCATACTTAGCGCACGAACAGCGTTTGCAAGCTCTCTACGAGATGGCATAGCTTTCTCCTAAATTAATAAAAAAATAACACCCTGCCTGGAATAAATCAGACGGGTAAAAAACTAAAAATCAAATTCCCTTGCGCCAAAACGTCTGTAAAATCACCATGATTTAACGCCCGGCCAAGGATAAAGGCGCGCTATTCTCGCTCAGAAACGACTTTTCAGCAAATCAAATTGATTATTGAGGTATCAATTCTGGCTATAGCCTAGAATAAATTGATCTAGGTCAGGGGTTGTGAAACATCTATAAAAGCACTATATAATGCCTGTCGATTTTTTTATGAGTAACTAACGAATGCCCGATTCTTTCATCTTCACCTCCGAATCTGTCTCTGAAGGACATCCCGATAAATTATGCGATGCAGTTTCAGATGCTGTACTGGATGCCATTCTGGAACAGGACCCGCATGCTCATGTAGCCTGTGAAACAGCCGCCAAAACCGGCATGATTTTATTACTGGGAGAACTAACCACCTCATCTTATGTCGATTTAGAGTCCATCGTTCGAAAAACCGTAACCGAAATAGGCTATGACAATTCTGATGTCGGCTTCGATGGAAATACCTGCGCCGTGATCAATGCTCTGGGACAACAGTCTCCCGATATCGCCATGGGTGTGGACAGGAAAATTGATGAAGAACAGGGCGCCGGTGACCAGGGTTTAATGTTTGGTTACGCAACCAACGAAACCGATAACTTTATGCCAGCCCCGATCAGCTATGCGCATAAGCTGGTTAAAAGGCAGGCCGATATTCGACGCTCAGGTAAACTTCCGTGGATTAGGCCGGATGCCAAAAGCCAGCTAACCTTCACCTATGAAGATGGCAAACCCGCAGGCATTAATGCCATTGTGTTATCGACCCAGCACTCCCCCGACGTTTCCATGAAGGAACTGCAGGAAGGCATCATGGAAGAAATTATTCAACCCGTCATTCCAGCCGGATGGATTAATAAAGACACGCAAATTCATATTAACCCGACAGGAAATTTTGTGATTGGAGGTCCCGTTGGAGATGCAGGTTTAACCGGCCGTAAAATAATTGTAGACACTTATGGCGGCATGGCTCGTCATGGTGGCGGTGCTTTTTCCGGTAAGGACCCGTCAAAAGTAGATCGCTCAGCTGCTTATGCCTGCCGATACGTTGCTAAAAATATTGTTGCTGCAGGTCTGGCCGATCGCTGCGAAATTCAGGTAAGTTATGCTATTGGTGTCGCTAAACCGACCTCTATCAGCATTGAAACTTTCGAAACCAACCACGTTAACAATGAACAAATCATAGATCTGGTTCATGAACACTTTGACCTCAGACCCTGGGGCATAATCTCCGGCCTTGATTTGCTTAAACCCATCTACCGGGATACCGCAGCCTATGGACATTTCGGACGTGACGATATCGAATTCAGCTGGGAGAAAACAGATAAGGTTGAGCTTCTAAAATCAGAAGCAGGTCTTTAAAACAAAAATCTTCCCTTTACATTTGAAAAAAATTCAATATAAAATATAAACACTTGATAGCCCTGAAGAAGATTTTCTTCAGGGCGCTTTTTTTCGAGGGGCGCTGCGACAGACCATTAGACCTTTCCGGTTTACTCTGCCAGGCTCGAAATCAGGTTCATATCAACGGCGCTCATAAATATCAAACCATTAATCCAGGTATTATTTATGAACGCAAACTCTTCTGAAGACTATATTATTGCCGATATCTCCCTCGCTGACTGGGGACGCAAAGAAATCCAAATCGCCGAAACCGAAATGCCGGGCCTTGTTTCACTCAGAAGCAAATATGGCGACGAGCTGCCCCTGAAAGGCGCCAGAATTGCAGGTTCTCTGCACATGACTATCCAAACGGCCGTGTTAATAGAAACGCTTGTTGCACTGGGTGCTGAAGTTCGCTGGGTTTCCTGTAACATTTTCTCCACTCAGGACCACGCAGCCGCTGCAATCGCAGCAACGGGTGTTCCTGTGTTTGCCTACAAGGGTGAAACGCTGGAAGAATACTGGCAGTACACGCACAAAATCATGGACTGGCCAAACGGTGAAACAGCCAACATGATCCTGGATGACGGTGGTGATGCAACCGGTTTACTAATTCTCGGAACTAAAGCAGAAAAAGATATTTCAGTGCTGGACAACCCCGGCAGTGAAGAAGAAACCATCATGTACGCAACGATCAAAGAACAGTTAAAAACAGTTCCTGACTGGTACTCAACACGTTTAGCCAATATTAAAGGCGTAACGGAAGAGACTACAACGGGTGTGCATAGACTGTATCAAATGTACGAACGTGGCGACCTGCCTTTCCCTGCTTTCAACGTTAATGACTCTGTCACCAAATCTAAATTTGATAATCTGTATGGTTGTCGCGAATCGCTGGTTGATGGTATCAAACGTGCAACCGACGTTATGATCGCCGGTAAAATTGCACTTGTACTGGGTTACGGTGATGTCGGCAAAGGTTGCGCACAATCTTTACGCGGTCTCGGCGCCATTGTCTGGGTTACTGAAATTGATCCTATCTGTGCATTGCAGGCGGCGATGGAAGGATACCGGGTGGTAGACATGAATGAAGCCTGCAAAGAAGCGGATATCTTTGTTACCACGACCGGAAATTTTAATGTCATTAATCATGATCACATGATTCAAATGAAAAATGAATCCATCGTTTGTAACATTGGTCACTTTGATAATGAAATTGACGTCGCATCGTTAAAGCAATATGAATGGGAAAATGTAAAACCTCAGGTAGACCAGATTATCTTCCCTAATGGCAACCGGATCACCTTACTGGCTGAAGGTCGCCTGGTTAATCTTGGCTGCGCAACTGGACACCCAAGTTTCGTCATGTCCAATTCTTTTACCAACCAGACTCTGGCTCAAATAGAGTTGTTCGCCAATACTTCAGAGTATAAAAATGAAGTTTATATTTTACCCAAAAAGCTGGATGAAGAAGTTGCCAGGCTGCACCTTGAAAAAATTGGCGTACAGCTCACGACCTTAACTCAGCAGCAGGCTGACTATATCAGCGTGCCTGTTGAAGGTCCGTACAAAGCAGATCACTATCGTTACTAGGTCGAGTTTAAAAAACATGGATATTCAATCACTCAATCTTAGTTACGAATTTTTCCCGCCTCGTACAGAAGCCGGAAAAATAAAACTTGCAGAAACCCGTAAGCAGTTAGGCTCAATGAACCCTGAATTTTATTCAGTCACCTTCGGCGCAGGCGGCTCCACTCGGGATAATACACTCGAAACGGTGATCGATATTCAACAAAACTCCAGCGTAGATTCCTGCCCCCACCTGACCTGTGTGGGGGCAACTAATGCTGAAATTATTGAGTTACTGGAAATTTATAAACAACAGGGCATTCATCGCCTGGTGGTTCTCCGTGGAGACCCTCCTTCAGGCATGGTAGGCATGGGTGAATGCAAACATGCATCAGATCTGGTACAGCTTATTCGTGATCAATTTGCCGACCATTTCTCAATCGCTGTAGCCGCTTACCCGGAAGCCCACCCGGACTCTAAAAACATGTCAACTGAAATAAATTATTTTGCCGACAAGATGAACGCTGGTGCTGATATGGCAATTACCCAGTATTTTTACAATACCGACAGTTTTTTTCACTTCATGGATTTATGTGAAAAGAAAAATATCACTCAACCTGTCTACCCCGGCATTATGCCCATTGCAAACTTTGATAATTTAAAGAAATTTTCCAAACAGTGTGGCGCTGAAATACCCCGATGGATTAAAAAATCCATGGCCAGTTACAATGATGATTTAGAATCCCAACGCCAGTATGGCATTGAGATAGTGTCCCAAATGACCGAAAAATTAATTCATAATGGAGTTTCAGGGTTACATTTTTACACCATGAACCAATCGGCTCTAACCCTGGCTATACTTAAAAACCTGAACCTGTCGCATTAGTCATTAGAATGCGCCTATCCAGAATTTACACGGATAATGAACTCGATATCGGTATCAGCATCGATTTACCGGTTGCATCCAGTCATTATATTAATCATGTTTTACGTTTAAAAAATTCCCAGGAAATTATTTTATTTAATGGCCGGCAGGCTTTTGATTACCGTTCAGCTATAGAAATTACTAAAAAGAAGGTGAGCGCAACACCCATTTCACGCACACAAAATAATGTGGAATCACCAGTTCAAACCACTCTGTTTCAGGCGGCGGGTAAATCAGAACATATTGATTTCATTATTCAAAAAGCAACCGAGCTGGGCATTAGTAAAATACATTTATTCAATAGTCAGCGCACTCAAACTCACCTTAAGGGAAACAGACTGGAGAAAAAAATAACTCACTGGAAGAGCATAATCATTAGTGCCTGTGAACAGTGCGGAAGAAATAAATTACCCGATTTACACTTTCAGCCCTCTCTACAGCACTGTTTATCACTGGCAGTAAATTCCAATAAGCTGATTTTAGATTTTAATGGCAAGCCGATATCCGAGCTATCCAGTCAGCTCAACCCTGACGTTAAGTTTTCTATGCTCATTGGGCCCGAGGGCGGATTTTCGGAGGCTGAAATTGAATTAGCCAGAGATGCCGGATTTTTACCCTGCATTTTAGGCCCCAGAACTCTTCGAATGGAAACAGCAGCACTCTCTATCATCAATGTGATTCAGCACCGGTTTGGTGATATGCCATAAAGAGAGAACTACTGATTTATTTTTTGTTTCACCGCGGCCATGATCGCATCTAGATCAGGAACCATTAACTGCTCAAGCATCATATCAGCACGACCAAATATATACTCACACTCAGACTTTGAGACAATCGATTGCATTTGATCTTCTTCCGCCAGGTAGGCCCTCGGAATATCCTGTAAAATCACTCCGATATAGGGTAAGTCTTTATCACCTGACAAGTTATAAATGATAGCGATACGAGACCTTGACCCGGGTTCTGAAAATTCCCGCTGGCACATTTTCTCAACAGAAATTATCGGCACCATAGTACCCCGCCAAATCAGCGACCCGTCATACCAGCCATCCCCTTCTTTCTCGGGACGGGAATAAGCAATAATCTCGGCTACCGCCACATTGGGCAGTATCAGTTGCCAACCTACAATTGGCAATTGAATACAGCGGATTGAATTTTGCTCAGCCACACAACACCTCGATATTTACCTGACTATTTATCACCCTGCTAATGCTGATATATTCTCAATCAGCTCCTCTTCCTGATAGGGTTTACCCATATATTTATCCACGCCAATTTTCTTTGCGTGCTCTCTATGCTTGGTTCCAGTTCTGGAAGTAATCATAATAATTGGGATATCTCGATAGTTAGCTTCATTTTTCATGTGTAAAGCCAGCTCGAAACCATCCATTCTCGGCATTTCGATATCAAGCAGCATAACATCAGGGTTAACACCCTCTAGCTGAGCCAGTGCATCAACACCATCTTTAGCAGTGACAACATCATAGTTATTTCTACTCAATAATTTTGTTGCAACCCGTCGCATGGTGATAGAGTCATCGACAACCATAACCACTTTTTTGGATTTCGCTTCAGGCTGCTTAATCTCTGACTCCAGTTCAGCCTGACCTTTACTCACTACAAAAGCCGTAATACCATGCCTGATCAATCCATTGATATCTAAAATCAATACCACTGAGCCGTCAGCCAATATACTGGCACCGGAGATACCTTTCACCTGACTGAGCAATTTACCTAAAGGTTTAACAACGATTTCACGGTTTCCAAGCAGTTCATCGATATGCAGTGCTACCCGTAAATCACCCGATCGTAATAAAATCAACGGTACTTTTAAAGCGTCATCGGTCACATTGAAAGTTTTTGAGGGATCTAACAAAGATGACAAATAATACAGGCTATATTGCTGCCCGGCATAATCCAGTACAGGCTTATCCTGCATATAAATTTCTGCCATCTGGTCAGATTCAATTCGTGTAATACCTTCAATATTGATTAAAGGTAATGCAAAAGACTCATCGTCCGCCTGAACCAGTATTGCCTGATTAATTGACAGTGTAAAAGGGAGCCGAGCAGTAAATAATGTTCCTTCTGGACTGGTTGAAATTTGCAGGGTTCCACCCAGTTGCTTGATACCTCTATCAACCACATCCATACCAACGCCACGACCCGCAACCTGAGACACCTGGTCAGCAGTACTAAACCCGGGTTCAAGAATAAACTGAATGACATCATTATCAGCAAGTTCCTCTCGCTCTCCCAACAGGCCCAGCTCAATGGCTCTGTTACGTACTTTCCTGACATTAACCCCGGCACCATCATCACTGATCTTTAATACAACGTCAGATCCGTCACGACTCACCTTGATCATAATTTTACCGGTTTCTGACTTCCCTTTATTGACTCTTTCTATCGGGCTTTCAATACCATGTGAAATGGAGTTTCTTAGAATATGCTCAATCGGTGCCAGCATCCGGTCAAGAACCTTTATATCAACTTCATGCTGATCACCTTCAATCACCAGCTCAGCTTTTTTGGCTAATTCTGAACTTGTCTTTCTAACCAGTCGACGTAAACGGGATGTTAGCCCGGAAAAACGCACCATTCGACTGCGTATCAAACCATCCTGTAAATCGGTATTAATTCTGGATTGCTGCAATAAAAGCGTTTCCGAATCTTTTACCTGATCACCAAGAATTAACTGTAAACTGGATAAATCATCGACTGATTCACCCAGAGATTTTGATAACTCCTGAATCTGCGTATAACGATCCATTTCCAACGGGTCAAAACTTCGAGTAAGCTCAGCATCATCTTTATGACTAAAGTGAATTTGTGCATCAGTTTCTGCTTCCAGTGCTCTTAACTGATTTTTCAAGCGCGAAATAGTCTGCCCCAGCTCCCCGAGATTCGACCCAAATGAAGATACCTGCTGCTCCATTCTTGCACGATAGATACTCACTTCACCTGCTGAATTAACCAGATTATCAAGTAATTCAGAACGAACCTTTACAACATCTCTATCACTTACACGCCTGTCCTTAGGTGCACTATCTTTTTCAGCAGTGGCACCCGACTCATCAGGATCAGTTACATTTTCTGTTGCTGTGGCAAGTTCCTGGTCATTTTGCACCAACTTTTCGATACTTTCCTGCGGGACTTCAACCTCCTCTTTCCCACCGGTTCGCAGTTGTAATAATGCTGCAATTTGATCAGTAGAAGAATCCAGTGGTTGATGATTTTTAGCCTGATTTACCTGAACACTCAAATGATCAAAACAATCATGCAAAACATCAATAAGATCACCGGATTTTTCTACTCGAGCATCTATGACAGCAATAAAGAGTGATTCCAGTTCATGACTTAAATCACTGATTTCATTAAATTCAGCCATTTTTGCGCCACCCTTAAGGGTATGTAAATAGCGCTGCAGTTCCATAACAAGCCCGAAATTAGCGCTATCATCAACCGATTCATCCTGTTCCGACCAGGTGTGCAAAGTATGATCACTCATATCCAGCAGCTCAGTCGCTTCTTCAATGAATATTTCTACCAGCTCATCATCATAATCAGACTCGGGTTCAATTGACTCATTCATCATGGTGAGAGTATCAACAAACTGATTCGAAGACTGGTCATCCTGCACTGATAATTCAACCGTATGATTATCTATTTGCGCCAACAGGATTTCAAAATCCTGCTTAAGGGTTTCAGATATTTCAGGAATTTTATGGTTTTCAACTAAATACCGGGTCATTTGATGGATCTCATCATGACCTTGACGATAAAGCTCAAGCACATCACTATCAAAGGCGGTATTTTGCTCCATGGAAATTTTTAGCGGTTTTTCCATTAATGTGGCTAACTGACCAATGGTGGCTATGTCTGCAGTGCGAGAAGCACCATTAATTGTATGAATTGCGCGATATAAATTTTCTGTGGGTAGAAAACCACCATCCTCGGCAGGTTTTTCAAGGGCGGAATTTACGGTGTTTAGGTGCGACTCGACCTCTTGTTGGTAAATTACCAGAAGTTCCAGATCGATTTGCAGGCCGGTTATGTCTTCGGGCTCGACTTTCTCCTGTTGTTTCGCGGGCGAAAGCTGGTCTACCTCTCCTCCAGGCATGTTCACCATTTCGTTTAATACGAAAGGGTCCGGGGGGGTCTCCTCTTGCTGGATATTAGTTTCATCTATTTCATCATCCAAAACCACAGGCGTTTCGGCTTCTGGTTCCAGTGCCGGTGCTGGCTCCGGCTCTGCCTCAACACTTTCTTCAGTTAAATTCTCAGGCTGGTTTAGAGGCTGAAATTCAGTTTTTTTTTGGCTATTCCTGATCGCCAGAACCTGACCCGTTTTAAATTCAGCTAAAGCTTTAACTAATCCACGAATATAGGAAATATCCTCTGTAACCGGGGCTCCACTTTTTAATTCTTCGACCAGCTGTGGTAAAACTTCTGCAGCTAAGCCAACGGCATCAATGACCTGCTCTGTGGGCTCTATGGTTTTTTCTATCACTCGATTGAGTAAGCTCTCAAAATCCCAGGCAAATTCACCAATTTTCATCGCCCCAACCAATCGACCACTTCCTTTAATTGTATGGAAGGCCCGCCTGATATTTTTCAGCGCATTATCATCCTCAGGATGAAGTTTCCAGTCCTGCTGAAGCAGTTTAATATTTTCAGATTCTTCTTCGGCTTCCTCTAAATAAATTTCAAGTATTTCAGGATCGCCCCCGGGCTTAAGAACGGGTAAATCTTCGTCGACAGGAACAATTTCGATTGCACCTGTCTCTGTCTCTGTCTCTGTCTCTGTCTCTGTCTCTGTCTCTGTCTCTGTCTCTGTCTCTGTCTCTGTCTCTGTCTCTGTCTCTGTCTCTGTCTCTGTCTCTGTCTCTGTCTCATCAGAGTCTAACTCAACCCCAGCTAAAGAGACTTCTTCTAAACCAGGTTCCAGTATTAATTCAGACTCCTGTTGAGGCTCTAATCCAGGCGTCTCGTCTACCACTGCTACCGCTTCTACCGCTTCGGTTATTTCTATCTCTTCTATTACATCTGCAACGTCTACTGGTTCAGGTTCAGGTTCAGGTTCAGGTTCAGGTTCAGGTTCAGGTTCAGGTTCAGGTTCAGGTTCAGGTTCAGGTTCTGCTTCAGGTTCTGCTTCAGGTTCTGCTTCAGGTTCTGCTTCAGGTTCTGCTTCAGGTTCTGCTTCAGGTTCTGCTTCTGGTTCTGGTTCTGGTTCTGGTTCTGGTTCTGGTTCTGGTTCTGG
>JAAEMR010000089.1 GCA_024225395.1 Gammaproteobacteria bacterium | reverse complement strand
GGACGCAACGGTTTGAGGCTGGTGATATGAAAGCTGACGTGGCTTTGGAGCTCGATCAATTCGGTCAACTGGCGCGTCATGAAAGCGGGATTGATCTTCGTCAGCTTCTGACCACTGGTGGTCAGCACGAGGGTGTATAAATAACTGTGTAACTGGTTATCTTGTGATATAGCAACCATATATAAAGGAGCTTAAGATGACCAGAAAAAAATCTAAACAGGACGCCCTTATTGATGAACTTCTTGAAGATGTCAAAGATCCCAAGGATATTTTAGGCAAAAATGGGCTTCTCAAGCAGCTGACCAAAAGGCTGGTAGAACGTACCTTAGAAGCCGAGATGAGCAATCATCTTGGCTATGAACCCCATGAGCAGAAAGGCCGTGGGACCGGAAACAGTCGTAACGGTAAAGGCCGTAAAACAGTACAAAGCGAGACTGGCGTGATTGATCTCCAAGTGCCCCGGGATCGCAATGGGACCTTTGAACCCAAGTTAATAAAAAAACGTCAAAGGCGTCTTGAAGGGTTTGATGATAAGGTTCTGGCTTTTTATTCACGTGGTCTTAGTACCCGCGGCATCCAGGAGCAGTTGGAGGAATTGTACGGTGTCGATGTTTCTCCCACTCTCGTCTCCAATGTTACCAATGCGGTTATGGATGATGTTCGGGCCTGGCAGTCTCGTCCGCTATCATCCGTATATCCGATTCTCTATTTCGATGCCCTTTTTGTAAAATCCCGCCAAGAAGGGCCTGTTAAAAATAAGGCTGTTTACCTGGCCCTGGGCATCAACCTTGAAGGAGAGAAGGAGCTTCTGGGGCTTTGGATCGCTGAAACAGAAGGTTCCAAGTTCTGGCTTTCAGTATTTAACGACATTAAGAATCGGGGTGTCCAGGACTGTTTTATCGCCTGCGTTGATGGGTTAAAGGGGTTGCCGGAGGCGATTGAATCGGTGTTCCCAGAAACCCAGGTCCAGCTATGCATCGTCCACAAACTACGTAACTCTTTCAAATACGTACCGTGGAAAGACCGCAAAGCCGTCGCCAAAGATCTTAAAGCCGTTTATGGTGCTGCAACGATTAAAGAAGCTGAGCACGCATTGGATAAGTTCTCCGACACTTGGGATGGCAAATATCCCGCTATAAGTCCCAGTTGGCGGGCTGACTGGGAGCGGTTAACAGTTTTCTTTGATTACTCATCGGAAATTAGGAGGGCGGTCTATACTACTAATGCCATCGAGTCACTGAACTATTCCTTACGGAGAATGCTGAAAAATCGAGGTGCTTTTCCTAATGATGATTCGATATCTAAAATCCTATACCTGGCCATCAATAGGGTGGCAAAAAAGTGGACCATGCCAATTAGAAACTGGAAGGCGGCGCTCAATCAATTTGTGATCCTTTTTGGGGATCGGGTGCCGGTATGAAAATCAGTTACACGGTTAACTTGACACCTCCCATCCGATGCATCCCGCTGCCTTTTAAGGTATCGCTTATGGTCACCCTCCACATTTCTTGCATAGATACACCCGATTATAACAGTGGAGTCCTGACTTTTTTCTGCGTCTTTTTTCGATTTTATCAGCGTACAGCGTTTCAGACAGATTTGCACACTTGCTATCGATGTAAGTTTGGGATTCCGGGGCAAACCTCAGTGCGCCTTACTTCTGCAGGTATTCTTCGCCTTCGTTCAGCTCTTTCATACCATGGGTAAATTCAGGAATCGATTTGATGATCTGGACTACACCAAAAATCGTCACACCATGGTGCACGCCGATCCCAGCCTCGCCGAAAAGATCCACTACTTCGTACCCCGCAGTGACCACCAGGATGATACCGGAGGCAAGATTCAAGTACGCACTTTCTGCAATTCTTTTAAGCATAATTTCCCTCGTAGGTATTGATTGTCATGTCAGCTCAGCGATGTGCCGGCACCCATCAAATAATTGTTAGAATAATGAAAAACGCTATAGATAATCAAAATAATTATAAACTCCGGGCTATTTTTTCAACTCATCCCTAACAGCTATTCCAATTTTCTCTATTGTATACGGTTTTTTGATATGTTGACCTGCGCCTAATTTTTTATCAACCCTTACGTTGTCGGTTTCAGAAAATCCGCTGGCTATAATCGCTTTTTGGTTAGGATGTAAATCTACTATTCTCTCATAAGCTTCTCGGCCATTAATGCCTGGATCCATTATCATATCTAGCACTATCAAGTCTGCTGAATTGTTTTTCATATATTCCACCGCTTCTTCACCGCTGGAAACTGAAGTTGCCGAATAACCGAGCTTTCTTAACATGATAGTTGCTATTTCTCGCTGTTCTTCCACATCATCTACAATCAGGATAGTCTCTCCCTTCCCCGTATATTCCTCAATGGCAACTAATGATTCATTTTGGGTTCTTTTTTTTCTTGTTACAGGAAAATAAAGTGCGAATGATGTACCTGTTCCTTTTTTACTTTTCACATCAATATATCCATAATGATCTTTTACTGTACCCCAGACAACAGCCATACCCAATCCAGTACCGCTTCTCCCCATTACTTTTTTGGTATAGAAAGGCTCAAAAATTTGCTCGATATCCTCTGAAGAGATACCTATTCCTGTATCCGAAACTGACAGAATTACATAGTCCCCCTCTTGTACATCTTCATACCCCTGAATTGGTC
The DNA here is from genome assembly GCA_024225395.1 of Gammaproteobacteria bacterium. Lineage (GTDB taxonomy): Bacteria > Pseudomonadota > Gammaproteobacteria > JACNJF01. The sequence continues at coordinate 11,545 of JAAEMR010000089.1, read as the reverse complement.
TATCGATATACCTGTTTTCGGTAGTTATATGAACATTCCCCCCGCCAGGCATAGCCTCAGCCGCATTAGAAATTAAATTCATTACAGTTTTGGATAGATGGATAGGAGAACCCATAATATTTAAAAGATTTGTTTCAAATTCTGTTTCAAATTCAGTATTCGGGTGAAAGGAACTTAATTTTTCGTGTTCGAGGCTTTGTAAATATTCAGAGATTATCTGATTTAAATTAACTACTTCATTAACTGCGACACCTCTTCTTGCCAGTGTCAGCATATCTTGGACAATAGCGGCGGCCTTTTCTCCCGATTTTTGTATTGTTAACATTGGCTTTCTTAGCGGGCTGTCTGAAGGCATATCCATTAATAATATATCAGGATAACTTACAATACCGGACAGGATATTGTTGAGATCGTGGGCTACACCGCCCGCCAAGGTTCCAATGGCTTCCATCTTTTGTGCTCGCTGAAGTTTGGCTATAAGTTTCACACTCTCTTTTTCAGCGCGCATGCGTTCTTGAAGCAGTTCATCAATTTCAACTTTTATGAGGTTGATAGCATCAAATACAGAACTGAAAGGATGAGAAGGTTCCACATCCCTGACAGTATCCAGTCCGTCACCGCCCCAATCAATACCGCCCAGATAGTGCAGCAACTCATCGGTGTGTGCCTGAATCTGAGTTGATTCAACAGAGCTATTTATTTCTTTTTTATCTGCTACCGGAAAAGAAGATATCCTGGTTTTGGACTTTGCTTTTCCAATCAGTGCCAAAGCACTATCCAAATCTTTGGTCATCCGCACTTTGAAAGGGGCAAAAGGCCTTGCTAAATTTATTGCGGCACTTAATATTCTGTTTGCTCCGTAAAAAATGAACAATTCAAAAGGATGCTGCTTCTGCCATTGTTTTATGCGGTCAATGTAAAGCGCACGCGCCTTCCGGGTGCTTTTACTGATTTCTGCTACACCAAGGATAAAATAGAAAGCACCCCCTGTTCGATCCACTGAGGCGAATGCTTCACTATTTATCTCAAATATCGAGCTGACATGCTTCTCTTCAAAAAAACCTTCCGAGATCCAATGGAAGATATGGCCATCAATAATTTCAAATTGAGCTAAAAAACCATCCTCCTCAAGACGCTGCGCATGGCTCGTATGAACTTTACAGGTCTCCTTCTCCTGAAGCGCAACGGGTGTCTGAAGTATATCACCTGTTTGTGCTTTACCGACTTGCAGCATCTTAAGGGCGTGTTCAACAGCCTCAGAATAGCTATTGACTATTTTTGCACTGAATTTGAGGATATTGAGACGATTAGCAAACTGGACGCTCACCTTTAGCAATGGTGAGATACCAAAAAGAATTATGCCTGAAAGTCGCTTTTTCTTTTTCGTACGGTCAATAATGCATTTAAGTATAGGAAGGATAAAAGTCATATTTTCATATTACAAGCTGTGAAATACCATCCAATAATCTCTCATTTACTTTGATATCCGCCAAGATCCCGGATAACCCCACGTATTTTTCACGCCTTCATGCGTCATTTTCGACTAAATATCAGAAAAAACCAAAAGCTGCCCTACTGCCACCTTTTGGTTGCAGCCAATAAATTCATTCAAATATCCTGATGTTAGCCGAATAAGCTGGTTTGCGGAGGGGCTCTGGCTTCTGGCAAAGCATCGGGAGGTAGTGGTAGCCTGTCCTTTTTCTTAAGATGGGTCAGAATCTTGTCAATGACCTGTTGATCTTCGATACAGGCGATCACCTTAACTGCACCACCGCAATGAGAGCAAATTTCCACATCAATCTTAGCAGGATGGATAAATAAAACACCAGATTTACCTGGATTAAAAAAAACTATGTTTCTTTTCGGTATAAAAGTTTCCATACCAACATTTCTCACCTCATTTGCTTTTCCTTATGTAAACTACTGCATCATGTACTGTTTTTATTTTTTCTGCATGGTCATCGGAAATATTAATATTAAATTCATCCTCAAATGCCAAAACTAGTTCTACCGCATCCAAAGAATCTGCTCCTAAGTCATCTATAAATGATGAGTCAAGTCTAACTTCATCCTCACTTACTCCCAATTGATGCACGATTATTTCTTTAATTTTACGTTCATAGTTTTCTTCTGCAAAACTAAAACCTCTAAAGTACAACATAGGTAATAAAGCAATTACTTTTAAAATTAACCTTCTTGATGTTTGCATGGTTACCCTCCATTGGTTATCTATTATTTAATTATTCAAAAATATATCTTGTGTTAGTGTAATATTAATGTGAGAAATGCAGCGTATTGGAGTGCTGCATTTCCTCTACCGGTTTTATACGTGTTGGTTTAGTCTTGCTCTGTGATCAGTTACAAAATTAAATTGCCAAGCTGAATCATTACGAGCGCGATGGATAGATCCCATTAATGCAAATCTGATATATGGGCTTTCCTTTAAGCCAACCTTTCTTTCCATCAGGTAACGTATGCCTCAAATCTGGCAATCGAAAAAAGGTCCGTCCGTCACCACCATACCTTCTGCCGAGTAGCGAGTATAACGCGTTGTTCACTGATATTTCAATTTTTTGACCTACACAGGGCATCCAATTCTTTTGAGTAAAATGATATCCTGTCATTCTAATCTCACCTATGTAAGGCTCAGCAAAAACAGGTCCTGAACTGATTGTAATTAAAAAACTAATTAAACAGACATATTTCAATATTTTTTTCATAACTCCTCCCTTAAAAAAGCATAAGACAACAATGAATTTCACTTATCTGGTTTTAGGTTTTTAGTAAGAGAAATGAATTCTTTCATCTCTTGCCGATCCCTGCAACCGAAACAATTTGGATTCGGAACTCTTAGTCACCATGCCCCTTTTTCCAATTCAGACAATAAATATTTGCAGAATCCATGCCAAAGTTGATATTTATAACCAATTGATTTTATTATTGATTTTTAGAGACACAATAGATAGACAATCTATCAGAATGAGACCCACTTATTTTTATACCATTATGACAATCTGATTTTAGTCGCTACAATATAATGAGCAAAGGAGGTGGGAAATGTTGGTTAATTGTTGCGGGGCATGGTGGCAGTATCTGAAAAGACTGCTACAGAGATGACACCTAAACCCCAAGCCAGGAAGGGCACAACATGTTGCGCCCTTCCTGGCTTGGGTAAAAAGCTGTTCAGGGGAAAAATAGATGGACAGTTATAATGAATAAAAAGAATGTGATTTTTGTCAAAATTGATCGGAAACGGCTGAATTATTATAATCGGAATCTTCAAAAAATGTTAATTCAGGAATATAAACAGGTTCTATCTCGGGTGGATCATGGTTGCGGATATCCCAAAGGTTTAGGTGCTTTAATATCTTATCTATTATTTCAAAATCATCGATAAAGGTGCTACTTGTACACCTGATAGAGATGATTTTCATTTGACCCTGGCATTTTGGGCAGACAAGAGGATCGACCTCATAGATTTTTTGAATTAACCGAGCCCAATTCTGCCTTGCTTCACTGGAAGACATATCATTTGGCATGATTGTCGAAATTGTATCGTCAGCATCTGCCTTCTTTCTCATACCTCTCGATTTGTTCGAAAAATAGCCATAAATTACTTATGACGCAGCGGCACTCCTGAAATCAAAGAAGACAAAACTCGATAATTGGGAAATTACTTATGGCTCACACTATATAAAGGGGTTTCAACACATAGCGAGTGCCATTCTCATTGCGTATGCTAAAACAGGAAGTAAATCGGCCCAGGATGAGGTTGCGGCTGATTTAGAAATTAGCTACCAAGGTCTAACGGGCAGCGATAGCGCAAGCATTGAAGCTAAGAAAAAACTTAAAAACGTACAATCGGAATATTTCAGAACAGCTTCTGGTAGTAAAACAAAAAATTATGATCATTGGCACAGTACCTTAAAAATTCCCAAGAGAAAAATATCAAACTCTGTCTCGATAACATTGGAAGATACCAGCAAGAACAAGAAAAGCCAAATCGCCTTTCTTGCACAAAAAAACCGGATCAAAGGAAGAAATAGTAAAGGAAACATGACACTACGCGACGGTGAAATAGAAAAGGATTCACTTAGACACTTCAAGGTTACTTCCACAGTTACGGTCGAGCGGACTAAAAGATCCTGTAAATTAAGTTATGTAACGGCTCATCCTTCATTCTATAAATTATTTTAAACAAAGAATGAAGGATGAGCACACAAAAGGACCAAAAGAAACTTGACGCCTTGGTAAAAGAACTTGCCAAGGATGTTAAATCAGAAAAAGACCTCTCAACGCTTAGTGATCCTCCCCTCAATCAGAATGAGTGATTCATTTTTCGAGTGCTGTCAATTTAAAAGATCACATTCACTCATCTGTCATCGACTACAATGATAGGAAATGACCCAAGAAGGCTGTAAAAAGGTCCTCTTACCTATTTAAAAAAGAAAAAATAAATGTCGGCACACCTATTGCCTTTATGTTTTGTAACCAGCAAAACTTTAAAGAGGTGAGCCATGAAAATCAGTGTAATTATAACCTCGTACAACCAGAAAACCTATTTGCGGCAAACACTGAACAGTGTGATAGCACAGACATTGCTCCCGTACGAAATCATTATCTGTGATGATTGTTCCACCGATGGTTCTCAAAGGATGATTAAAGACTATGAAAGACGATATCCGAATCTGATTAAAGCGATTTATCAGGATTTTAACATCGGCGTTACCCGAAATCGAAATATGGGTATCAAAATGGCAACCGGGGATTATGTAAGCACACTTGATGGTGATGACCTGTATTATCCAAAAAAATTAGAAAAAGAAATGGCAGCCGTAAAAAGGACAGGTGCACTCCTTGTTTATTCCAATGTTGTTTATATTGATAAAACCGGGCAAGAAACCGGCGTTAGATACAAAAGGCATCAGTTATTAGAAGGATGTCTATTTGAGAAAACAGCAACCTTGAAATATCCATCTCCCAGAGAAGTGATGATTAAACGAACGTGTATCGAGGAAATGGGTTTCCAGGATGAATCTTTTCAGATTAATGAAGATTTTGAGTGGATGGTCAGGCTGGCCAGTCGATTTGCTTTTGTTGCCGTTGATGAAAAACTGGTTTTTCATCGAATTCATTCAAAAGGTTTAAGCAGCTGCTCCAACAGGCTTCTTTTGCTGGAAACACAGAAAAAAATGATTGGAAAAGCACTTAAAATTGCAGGGCAGAGTATTGAAAAAGACAAACCAAGAACCAGAAAGAAACTGGTATCGTTTTTAAACCTGACCCGGGCCAGGATTGCAGAAGAGCAAAATCAATTTTCAGCAGCACGGCCATATCTTTTCAAAGCAATTCGGGATGATGTTTTGCGCAGTGCCAATTATGATCTCCTACTGCGACTGTTCTTACCTAATTTTTTCAGAAGGAATTCCCGTTTGCCGGATCCATTAATGATCGGCCCTGCTGCCATCCCGTTTTACATTGCAAGAGGAATATAACAATGACATCAAAAAACCAATATCCCGGGATATCTATTATCACTCCATCCTTTAACCAGGGAAATTTCCTTGAAGAAACGATTTTAAGTGTTCTGGAACAGGGATATCCCAACCTTGAATACATGGTTATAGATGGCGGTTCAACCGATCAATCCGTTGAGATCATAAAAAAATATGAGCCCTATCTTGCTTACTGGATCAGTGAAAAAGACCAGGGGCAGACCCATGCCATCAATAAAGGGTTCAAACGGGCCTCAGGTGAACTTATCAACTGGCTTAATTCCGATGACATGCTGGTACCAGGGGCATTGAAAAAACTTGCACAAGCCACAATTAAGCAACCTGAAGCCGATGTCTATTACGGTGATTACAAGGCTGTGGATGGTGCAGGAAAAACCCTGTATCAAAGAAAATGTGCGCCATATCATCCCAAGACCCTTTTTTGGGGAAGACAGCTCAGCAGCCAGCCGGCTGTATTTTTCCGCCGAGATCTTTTGACCCGGCTGGGGTGGTTGAACGAAAAGCAGCAATTTTGCATGGATACGGAATTCTGGATCAGGATTGCCAGAAACGGAGCTGGTTTCTCCCAGGTGACCGAACCAATCGGGATAACCCGGGTCCATGGGGATGCAAAAACAACCCTGTTGCAGCAGGTACTCCAAAGTGAGCACAAACTGATCGTGGAAAAATACAGAGCAATACCTGTAACAAATGCCAGAACCAGAGATTTGTTTTACCTGTTTATGAATCGCTACTGGCGGCTCAATGCTGCTTTCAGACGCCTGTTATTCAGAAAAGATACCACCTTTCTAAATGCTTCTACTGCTTTAAAAACCATTTCACAGGAGCGCTAATATGAAACTATGTTTAATTGGAGATTTTTCCGGAACACCAGATGAAGGCATGAAAAATGTCAGCCGTACAACCTATTCATTGCTATCACAACGACATGATGTGATTGCTGTTACCTCAAGAGATATACTAAAACCGCAGACCCAGGCCAGAATCAGGGCGTTCAATCCTCAAATCATCCACTACCTGCACGGGCCCACAATTAAGAGTCTGATTTTATTAAAGTATTTAAAAATGCTGATATCCGAGGCCGGGCATTCTGTAAAAACGGTTGTATCAGCGACCAGGCCCTATTTTCCAAAAATCACCCAAAGGTTTGTACCGTATTTAAAACCGGATTTAGTTCTGACCCAATCGGAAAAATTTGAAAAGTTTTTTAAAGCCAATGGTTGTGCGGTTACTTTTTTTCCTAATGGTGTGGATTTAAGTAAATTTACCCCTGCAGATGCTGAAGAAAAGGCCACCCTCAGAAGGCAGTTGAATCTTCCAGAAGATAAAAAGATCATCCTTCATGTGGGACATATCAAGGCCAACAGGAAACTGGATTTTTTCATGGATGTGCAAAAAAAAGATGGCGTTCAAGTGGTTGTGGCTGGCGGGACACATGAGAAGGCAGATGAAGATCTAAAAGACGAATTGGTTAGAAACAATATCATCGTGATTCATGAATATCTCAAAGATATTTCTGTTCTATACAAGGCTGCGGATCTTTATGTATTTCCCATCGAAGATGATAAGACCGGTATGCCTGACAGCTATAACCAGATCGGAGCCATTGATCTTCCGCTCTCCATCCTGGAAGCCATGGGATGTAATCTGCCGGTCATCACGACCCGGTTTGGTGCATTACCACGGCTATTTAACCCGCAGGATGGATTTGTATTCGCACAGAGAAAAGAGTTGATAATGGATCTTATCCAGGCGATGCCTGCGGACATAGATGCCGGAACACGAAATATGGTCGTACCTCTGGACTGGAGCCAGGTCGTTGAAGGGCTTGAACAACGGTACAGGATGTTGATCAAACCATCGAATATCGGTTTTGGGTATTCCATACAACCACAATAACCAGGGATGAGGTAAAAATGATGCAAAATCATAATCACATATTCAAACTGATAAATGTTGTCGGTATAGACGGTGCAGGGAAGACAACCCTGGCAAAGCAGCTTGTTAAAACACTTCAAAAAGATGACCATAAGGTTCGATATGCCTACTGCCAGTATTTTGCCAAGCTGCTTTACCCCATCAAATTGATGGCTCGATGGACCGTTATGAGGCGTACCAATGAATTTAAAAATTACAAGAATTATAATCAGACCAAGCAGGGAACCAGTAAGAAGCACCCTTTCTTTGCTGGAATTTATACCCTGATCTGGCTTGTTGATTATCTGGTCCAGGTTTTCTTTAAGGTATCACTCCCTTTATTTATAGGACGCCGTCTGGTCCTTGACAGGTACCTTTTTGATATTGCCGTTAACCTGTCCTTAACTTCAGGAAAACCAGTTGAATATGCAAAAAAACTGATTGACTTCTCTTTTCGATTCAGCCCCAGACCAGATTATGTGTTTTATATTGATCTGCCTGAGGAAATTGCGTTTAACCGGAAGGATGATATCCAGGATGTTGCTTATTTGAAAGAGCGGCGACACCGTTACCTGTGGCTGGCCAAAGCGTATGGATTCACTGTTCTTGATGGTACAAAATCTATAAACCAGGTGCTGAAAGATGCCTTGTCCATTCTTAAACCTGTGACACACAGGAAAAAAAATATCTTGTATGTCCATGCCAATAACCTTGATATCGGAGGTGCTGACTATTGTTTGTTCAAACTGGCCTCACAGCTGGATAAAACAAAGTATCGGCCTGTGGTTTGTCTCTCGCAGAAAACAAAGGTGCATGAACTATATGAAAAAGAAGGCATTAAAACCCATGTGATTGATATGGAGCGGATCAAAAAGAGTGCGAATCCCTTCTATCTTTTTAAACTAATATATAAGTTTTTTTTCACTGTCCGTACCTTGCGAAAAATCATAAAACAGGAACAGATAGACCTGGTTCATGGCAATGATCTTCTTGATATTTACGGCCCGGTCGCTGGATTTTTAGAGCGGAAGCCTTCAACTCAATATGTGCGCTGGATACTGGAATCCCCGGTATGGTTAAAAACGATAATTACATCCATTGTGTACCGTTTAAACACCTGTGTGATGACGGTTTCTGATGCGGTTGCATTAAAAATGTTTGCTATAGCAAGTGGTATTCGATCGAGGGTTGTTACCTGCTATGATTGGATTGATATGGACAAAGTGGGGCATCTGTCCAGAGAAAATGATCTCCGCGCGGAATATAAACTTGAAGAAACCACCCCCCTGGTAGGTTGTGTGGGACGACTGGAGCACTGGAAAGGCCAGGATGTTTTCATACGGGCCGCCGCCATTGTGGGCCAAAAAAGACCTGACACAAAATTCCTTATCGTTGGTGGTGAAGTCGAAGGCCGTGGAAGAGAATCTTTTGGAAGCTACTGCCGGACACTTGCAAAAAAACTGGGAATCCAGGATCAAGTCATTTTTACGGGACAGCGAAACGATGTTGCTCATTTAATGGACAGTCTTGATGTTTTTGTTCATGCTTCAGTGACTCCAGATCCCCTGCCAGGGGTGGTCATGGAGGCCATGGCATGTGCCACTCCGGTTGTGGGTGCCAACGCCGGCGGCGTTCCAGAGGAGATGAGCAACCGGGAAACCGGATATCTTTACCCGCCCGGCAATGCCGAGATCATGGCTGATAAAATTATCAGCCTGCTCGATAATCCTGAAACTGCAAAATCGATGGGAAAAGCCGGGCATAAAAGAGTTCATACGGTATTTGAGAAGAAGCAATTATGTCAGAAAATAGAAAATATATATGAAAGAATGATCCAACCAAACCAAGGCCAGGACAGCAACAAAAAAACTGCTCTAATGTGGACCGGTATGGCAAACCCAGCCGGGAAAGGAAAATAACATGTCTAAAACTTATGAATTAATCAAAATTATCGGTTCTCCATTTATTGACAAAACGCCGGAAGTAGATCAGGAAACACTTACCAGGGTCTATGGACAGGCATTTGCAGACCGGGTGGCCCTGCTTTATCTGACGATTCACCGAAACGGGAAGAATTGGAATCAATATCTAGAAAAAAAATTCAAGGTGCTTTCCCTGCGCAGGGAAAATACACTTCGGGTAATCGGCGATCTTGGTGCAATCCTGAACCGATATGGTATCAATGATTATGCTGTATTCAAATCTTTAAAGCCATATCCTTCAACGCCCAATGACACGGATATTATTATATTTGGCGACCGGGATAAATTTGATGGTGCCCTTGATACATTATATGAGGAAAATTATCAATTCCATGAATGGGCACCCATGCAGACCACCCTGATACACCCGGATGGTATCGGTAAAACCGGAAAAGGAAAAAAAGGCGGAACCTGGTATGTGGACATGTATTCGGATATATCCACAGATTATTTCCTCTACATTGATAAAAGGTCTCTTGAACCTTATGTGGAGACCCGTATGGTAGAAGGACGGCCGGTAAAGAATGTCAAAAAGGAGATCGAACTTGCAATCATTCTTTTTCACAATGTATTCCCGGAACGTACGTTTCAGCTGGAGCATTTTTATATGCCGCTTTATCACCTGGCCGAAGAAGACTTTGATATAGATATCATGCTGAAATTTGTTTCTGATCAGAAGCTGACCCGGGCCCTGTCAACAAATTTGACACTGGTGGCCCATATCCATAATGAGATATTCGGCTTTGTACCTGATGCCATTGAAACCATTCTTGAACGAATCGGACAGAACCGACCGGAATTGGAACGGTTTATTCAAAACAAAGAAACCACGCCTTACATGCTGTCGCCAAAGACATTCTGGCTAACATTCCTGGATAAAATTTATGATCCGGCTGCTTTTAAAAGCTTGATATCTCAGGGACTTCATATGCTGAATCCGATATTTTTCTTTGATGTAATGCGAAGTCTGTATAACCGGTTCAGTGAAAGAGGAACCTATCATTTAGAATAGTGTTTAACGCGATCAGAAAAATAAGGAGAATGCATTTTGTCCCGGACATTAAATCATAAAAAAAGAGCCGCTTTCTTTGACCTGGATCTTACACTGACAAAAAAGGATTGCTTCAGGCTGTTTTTAAAATTCATCTATGTTACTCGATGGACCGGGGCCATGCATCTTCCCTATCTTACTGGCCTTTTGATACTGCGAAAAACAAGGGTCATCTCGTTAAAGACATTCAAGGAAAGGTCACTTGCTCTGTTAAAAGGCATGACAAAAGGGGAAATCACTACGCTGGGAAATCAGTTTTTCCAGCACTGGATCAAACCCATGCTTCGTCAAAAAGCAGTTGAAAAAATTCAATGGCATAAGTGCCGTGGGGATCGTATTTTTGTGATCAGTGCATCGCCGGATATTTATGTCCAGGCAGTTTGTGAATTCCTGGGGTGTGATGATTATGCCTGTACGCGTCTGGCGTATGATAATGGAAGATTCACCGGTCATATTATCGGTCCGGACTGCCTTGGACAGAAAAAAGAAAGAGTCATTCACGCCCTGGCCGGTCGGCATAATATAGATCTTGAGGCATCATCAGCCTATTCTGACCATGAATCTGACCTGCCGTTTTTTGAGTCGATAGGTAAGAAAGTTGCGGTTACCCCCACACCAACGCTTGAACAAATCGCTCTATCTGAAAACTGGGAAATTGTGCAATGGTGACGCATGAACCTGAATTTCCCATAGATATTGTTTATACCTGGGTAGATCAGTCGGATCCCATCTGGATCAGGAAAAGACAAAATGCGTTTAATCATCTCAACGTAAAGCAAAACTGCCTGTGTCGGGATGGTATCAGGGAAAGGGAATTTGAAAAACTTAACCAGCTAAAATTTTCCCTGCGGTCAGTGAGAAAATACGCAGATTTTGTAAACAAAATATATATTGTCACAGATGACCAGACACCAACCTGGATAAACCTGGAACATCCTAAGATTGAGATCGTTTCACACCACACCATTTTTGAAGATGCAGGAAAACTTCCCAGCTTCAACTCCCATGCTATAGAATCCAGGCTGCATCATATTCCCGGGTTATCAGAGCATTTCCTGTATTTAAATGAGGATTTCTTT
>JAAEMR010000088.1 GCA_024225395.1 Gammaproteobacteria bacterium | reverse complement strand
TTAAACGTTTTAATGCAAACAATGCAGAGGAATTTATCGCTCAACCGGACTGGAAAGGTGGTTTATATGAAACCACTTCTCTGACACGCCAGCAGCAGCACCCGCTAATTCATCAACTATTGCAACAGTTTAATAACACTCTCATTACACGCTGGGTTGCACGTTTGATAGAACTGGCCAGCATTCCACAACAGCTTCAAAATCTACTTCAGCAGCTGGAGCCGGCTCATACAACAGCCCGGCTAAAAGCAGCATCTACAACCAGTCTTGCTCAAACTGAGGCTGCAAGAGGTCGCTTGATTCATCGTGTTCAAATTCAGCAGCAGAAAATCAGTAATTACCAGATCCTGGCCCCAACTGAATGGAATTTTCATCCACAGGGACTGATCGCCAAAAGTTTAACCAACCTGAACCCCAAAGACCCAGAACAATTAGGTCAACTGGCTCGACTGGTGATTAATGCCATAGACCCCTGTGTCGGTTACACATTGAGAATCCACTCATGAAAAAGGTTAATAACAATGCATGAAATGTCATTATGCGAGGGTATTTTACAGGTACTGGAGACCGAGTCCGTCAAACAGGGCTTCAGCCGGGTAAAAAAGGTATGGCTCGAAATTGGAGACCTTTCAGGGGTGGAAGTTGAAGCCATGTTATTCAGTTTTGATGCGGTAACTCGAGACAGTCTGGCCAATGGTGCTACACTTAATATTATTAATATACCAGGCACTGCCTGGTGCATGAAATGCAGTAAAAATGTAACCGTTAAACAACGTTTTGATGAATGCCCTGACTGCGGCAGTTATCAATTACAGGTAACCAGCGGTGACGAAATGAAAATCAAAGAACTGGAGGTAGAGTAGTGGCTCCCCTGATAAGTCATATAATATCCCTGACAAGATTTAGAACGCACCGCTTCGGCGTTGCACTTTTTGCCGGGGGAATAACCATTAGCGGCGAATTACGCCTTGTAACACTACACTTCAACGTCTCGCAGAGACATAACATAATCTATTAGGAGAGCCAATATGTGTACAGTTTGCGGATGCGGTGAAGGCGAAACTCATATTGAAGGTCATGAACACCCACATGATCACCAACACAATCATGAGCATGAGCATCATCACCACGATCAAAATCATACTCACAACCATTCTCATCATGATCATACACATGATTATGGACAGGGGCCGGCACATGCACACGCCCCCGGTCTAAGCCAGACAAGAATGGTACAAATCGAACAGGATATCCTGGGTAAAAATAATGAATACGCGGCCGCTAACCGAAGCTGGTTTAATACTCATGGCATCCTGGCACTGAACCTGGTTTCCAGTCCCGGTTCGGGAAAAACCTCACTGCTTACTCGTTGTATAGATGACCTTAAAGACGAATTAAATCTGGCGGTTATTGAAGGTGACCAGCAAACCGCCAATGATGCAGAAAGGATTCGTGAGACAGGAGTCAAAGCACTGCAAATAAATACCGGTAAAGGCTGTCATCTTGATGGTCACATGGTAGGCCATGCGCTGGAAACGCTGCAACCGGATGATGGCAGTGTTTTATTTATCGAAAATGTCGGCAACCTGGTTTGTCCTGCCGCTTTTGACCTCGGTGAAGCACACAAGGTCGCTATTCTGTCAGTCACCGAAGGTGAAGATAAACCCATCAAGTACCCCGACATGTTTCATGCGGCTGACCTGTTGTTATTAAATAAAGTAGACCTGCTACCTTATCTGGATTTCGATGTTGATTTATGTATCGAATATGCACGCCGGGTTAACCCGGGCATTAAAATTATCCAGTTATCGGCAACAACAGGTGAAGGTATGGATAGCTGGTATCAGTGGATTCGAGCCACCCAGCAGATATCCATGATTGATTACAAGTCCACTGCGGCAACAGGAGTTTAATCTATGTGCCTCGCATTACCCGCACAGGTTATCAGCATAAACGAAACCACCGACATGGCAACGGTTGCACTGGGAGAAGTCAAACGTGAAATTTCCCTGGCTTTAGTCGAAGATGTGAAAATTAATGATTACGTACTCATCCACGTAGGATATGCACTTAACAAAGTCAGTGAAGAAGAAGCCGAGCATACTCTGGCTCTTTTTGCAGAGGCCGGACTGATCGACGAAGAGGTTCCGGCATGAAATACATCGATGAATTTCGACAACAAAGCCTGGCAAAAAAACTGTCTGCATCCATTCACAAAGAAGCCAGTGCTGATCGTAACTACAACCTGATGGAATTCTGTGGTGGTCACACTCATGCCATTTTCCGATACGGTGTACAGGACCTGATGCCGGATAACGTCAATTTTGTACACGGTCCCGGTTGTCCGGTTTGCGTATTACCCATCGGCCGAATCGACAATGCTATTCAGCTTGCGGAAGATCATGACGTTATACTTTGCACCTATGGAGATATGCTACGGGTGCCCGCCAGTGGACGTAAAAGCCTGCTAAAAATCAAGGCAGAAGGCGCAGACGTTCGCATGGTTTATTCCACTCAGGACGCTCTCAAAATTGCACAGGACAATCCACATCGTCAGGTCGTTTTTTTTGCTATCGGTTTTGAAACTACCACGCCTCCTACTGCCGTTTCCATCAAACAGGCCCAGGCTCTGGGTTTGAAAAACTTCAAGGTTTTTTGCAATCATGTGCTGACCCCGGCTGCTATCCAGAATATTCTGGAATCCCCGGAAGTTCGTGATATCGGTTCCGTCTCTATCGACGGTTTTTTCGGGCCATCTCACGTCAGTTCCATCATTGGAAGTCGCCCCTATGAGTTTTTTGCCGAAGAGTTTCAGCGCCCGGTAGTGATAGCAGGTTTTGAACCGCTGGATGTTATGCAATCAACACTGATGTTAATTCGTCAACTGAATGAAGGGCGTCATGACGTTGAAAATGAATACACCCGTGTCGTTAGCCGTGACGGTAATCTGAAGGCTCAGCAACTGGTATCAGAGATTTTTGAACTGCGCCGCAGTTTTGAATGGCGAGGCCTGGGTCTGGTACCCTATAGCGCTTTGCAAATCAAACAGCCCTATGCTGACTTCGATGCAGAAAAATACTTTAACATCACCACCATTCAGGCCAGTGACGTTAAAGGCTGCGAGTGCCCTTCTATTTTACGCGGCGCAAAAACCCCCATCGATTGTAAATTATTTGGCACCGTATGCACCCCGGAAAACCCGATGGGTTCCTGCATGGTATCTTCAGAGGGGGCTTGCGCCGCTTACTGGAGTTATGGCCGTTTTCGTCAAGATAGTAAAATTACAGAACATCAACGAGATAATATGGAGTCAGTCGCATGACACACACAGGCAAACGATTTCCTGTTCGTCTGAACACCCGAACCGATAAAGTCGATATGACCCATGGTAGTGGTGGCCGGGCCATGGCCCAGCTGGTTGACGAAATGTTTGTTAAACATTTCGACAATGAGTTACTGCGCCAGGCGAATGATCAGGCCAGTTTTGATATGACTGCTGGCCGCATGGTCATGAGTGTTGACGGTCACGTTATCTCACCCATATTTTTCCCTGGGGGAGATATCGGTTCGCTATCAGTCCACGGTACAGTGAATGATGTAGCCATGTCAGGCGCAAAACCACTCTATCTATCAGCCGGTTTTATCCTCGAAGAAGGATACCCTCTGGCTGATCTGGAACAGATAGTCATCAGCATGGCAAAAGCGGCTTCTGATGCCAATGTCCCAGTGATTACCGGAGACACTAAAGTCGTCGAAAAAGGCAAGGGAGATGGTGTATTTATCACCACAACCGGCATAGGTCTGGTTCCTGAAGGTATCAATATTTCTGGCGACCTGGCACAGCCGGGGGATGTTATTCTGATTAACGGCAGTATCGGGGACCATGGCATTGCCATCATGTCGAGCCGTGAAAACCTGCAATTTGAAACAACCATCGAATCTGATTCTGCCGCATTACATACGCTGATAGCCGACATGGTAAAAGCGGTGCCCGGCATCCATTGCCTGCGCGACCCCACCCGGGGTGGACTGGCCACCACCCTGAATGAGTTAACACAGCAATCCTCTGTCGGCATGACCATTCGTGAAGATGATATCCCGGTTAAACCGGCAGTCAGTGCCGCCTGTGAATTACTCGGTCTGGATCCTCTGTATGTTGCCAATGAAGGCAAGCTGGTGTGTATCTGTAAAAAACAGGATGCCGAAAAATTACTGCACACCATGCGCGCTCACCCACTGGGCAAACAATCAGCCATTATCGGAGAAGTCATCGAAGATACTCATGGCTTCGTTCAAATGCAAACCGGTTTTGGCGGCAGTAGAATCGTTGACTGGCTTGCCGGTGAACAGTTACCACGGATATGCTAATTACTTATAATTAATCTCTGACAATTCATTTCTGATGAAAATTCTACTACTCTGTCATGCCTTTAACAGTCTAACCCAAAGACTGTTTGTCGAGCTTCAAGCTCAGGGGCATGACATCTCGGTTGAATTCGACATCAATGATGAAACCAGTTTGCAAGCCGTTCAGCTATTTCAACCAGAACTGATTATTGCCCCCTACCTGAAACGAGCCATTCCTGAATCCATCTGGAAAAACACCATTTGCCTGATCATACATCCGGGCATAACGGGTGATCGGGGGCCTTCATCTCTGGACTGGGCAATCCTGAACAAGGTCAACGAATGGGGAGTTACCGTATTACAGGCGAATGCAGAAATGGATGCCGGTGATATCTGGTCAACAGTCACCTTCCCTATGCGAAACGCCACCAAGGCAAGTATTTACCGGAATGAAGTAACCGAAGCAGCAATGCAGGCAGTCAATATTGCCATTCAAAAACATCAACAACCCGGCTTTGCCCCGTTAAGCCTGAAGCAAATTGAAACTTCCGGCTGCTGGCAACCTTTAATGCAACAGACAGATCGACATATAGACTGGAAAATTGATGACTCTGCCACTGTTATCAGAAAAATAAAATGTGCCGATGGATTCCCCGGTATAAAACAAGAATGGTTTGATCGTGAACTGTATTTATTTGATGCTCATCATGAACCTCTTCTACATGGAAAAGCTGGTGAGCTCATAGGAAGAAACGAAACAGCTATCTGCGTTGCCACAACGAATACTGCAGTGTGGATTGGTCACCTGAAAGACAAACAGAGCCCTCATCCATTCAAACTTCCCGCAACCGTCGTGTTAAAAGACGAAACAAGTGATTTACCATTCATCGATGTCAAACAATCGACAGCTTATCAACCTGTCTACTACCACTCTGCTGATGAAGTCGGTTACCTGCATTTTAATTTTTATAATGGGGCAATGAGTACGGCACAATGTCAGCAATTGCGTGAAGCTCTGATTCAGGCCAAACAGCAACCCACCAAAATCATTGTCTTAATGGGTGGCGAAGACTTCTGGTCAAATGGTATGCACCTGAACCAGATAGAAGCTGCAAAAAGTGCTGCTGATGAATCCTGGGAAAACATCAATGCCATTAATGACCTGTCACTGGAAATAATCAACACCGGGTCACAGCTGGTTTTTTCAGCCATGAGAGGAAATGCAGGTGCGGGCGGAGTATTCCTGGCACGGGCAGCCGATGAAGTCTGGGCCAGAAAAGGGGTTATTCTAAACCCGCACTATAAGGATATGGGAAATCTATATGGATCGGAATACTGGAGTTATCTACTACCTCGATTCGCCGGTGATGAAAATAGTCAGCGCATTAGCCAATCCCGATTACCGATGGGTTTAACAGAAGCAAAAGCACTGGGGCTTGTGGACAAGATTATTGATGCTCCACGAAACTTATTTTATGAAGCCGTTCAACAACATTGCAAAAAACTATTAAACAAGGCTTCAGGCAATCTCAGTATAAATCAACGGCTGGATAAAAAAAGACAACAACGCACTCATGATGAAGCAATTAAACCTTTATCAGCATACCGTGAGTTAGAGTTAAATAAAATGAAGCAGAATTTTTACGGCTTTGACCCCAGTTACCACATCGCAAGATATAACTTCGTATACAAAATTGCCAAATCACGAACACCTTTAACTATTGCCAAACATCGACGAATATCAGACATAGTCAGGAGGGTCTCATGACCACAGCCGCAAGCATACTGGTGGTTGATGATGAACAGCGTTCACTGGAATCTATTCAGCGAATTCTTTGTGATCGTTTCGATGTTCATATTGCCAATAACATCGAAGATGCCGAAACAATTTTACGGCGGGAATGGATTCAAATCTTACTGTGTGACCAACGTATGCCGGAAATGACCGGCGTAGAGTTCACCCAGAAAGTTCGTGATGAATACCCCCTTATTATTCGTATCATTATTTCCGGTTACACCGATTCTGAAGACATCATCAATGCTGTCAATAAAGGTGGTATATACCAGTACATTACCAAGCCCTGGCACCCTGACGATTTAATCATCAAACTCAATAATGCCGTTGACCTGTTCCGTTTACAACGCGAAAACGAACAGCTATCAGTCGAGCTAAAACTAAAACCCGATACCATTGAACAGAGTATGATTGAAAAACGACGTACTCTGAAGGCCCGGTATGACTGGGATCAGGCAATTATTCGTAGCCAGGAAAGTTGCATGAACAGTATCTGCAACACCATCAGAAATGCAGCTCCTTTCGATGTCAATATTCTATTGACGGGAGAATCCGGAACCGGAAAAGAACTCTGTGCTCGCTCCCTGCATTACAACAGCCTGCGCCAGGATAAAGTTTTTGTTGCAGAAAATTGTGGTGCCCTGCCCGACGAATTATTGGAAAGTGAATTATTTGGCCACAAGCGTGGCGCATTTACCGGAGCCATTGATGATCGAATTGGCCTTTTTGAACTCGCCGATGGTGGAACAATATTCCTTGATGAAATTGGTGACACATCACCGGCTTTCCAGGTAAAGTTACTTCGCGTATTACAGGAAAGGGAAATTCGTCCACTCGGCAGTAACAGTCGCCGCCCGATCAATGTTCGTATTATTGCCGCAACCAATCGCAACATGGAACAGGATATTCGAGATAAAAAGTTTCGACAGGATCTCTATTATCGGCTGGCAACTTTTGAAATTAATATTCCTCCATTACGTAATCGACAATGTGATATTTCACCACTGGCCATTGCCATTCTTAACCAGACCATGGACCAGCTGGGTAAACGGGTAAAGGGTATCAGTGAAGAAGTGCTAAACTGTTTTGAAGCCTATCAATGGCCAGGTAACGTACGCGAAATGCAAAATGAAATACAACGCATGCTGGTACTCGGTCAAAATGACTACCTCGGTTCTGACTTGATCTCACCACAAATATTACATGCGACACCCGAAGAGTCTATTGCAGATATGGAGTTGCTCACCGGTATAGAAGGTACATTGAAACAACGCGTGGAATCTCTCGAAGCTCGAATTTTAAAAGAAACACTTATCAGGCTGCGCTGGAATAAAACCCAGACAGCCCAGGAACTTGGATTATCCCGTGTTGGTTTACGCAATAAAATGCATCGATATGGCCTGGAGAAAAACACTAATATTGAGTCCATAATTGATGTCGCATGAATGACCAACCTCATCAATCATCCAGTTTAACCATTCAGGCGGGATTAGCTTCCGAACTGCATCAACACAATCGACAGTTAGATGATAGCGCCTGGATTGAAGTTGTTCAGCACATGGATAGTATTTATGCTGACCTGGTACATTACCAGGTAGAACTGGAAGAAAAAAACTCAGCGCTTGAAGATGCCCAGCTTTTCATTCAAAGTGTCATTTCATCAATATCCGATATTCTAATTGTCTGTAATATCAACGGTGAAATTCAGCAAGTCAATCATGCTCTGGAAGAAGTCATTGGAACGACCGCCGAAGAACTTTCTGGCAAACCTATATCCAGTTTATTCAGTAAAAAACATCTGGGTTTAATCGCTGAATTCCCTGAACATATTCGCTCTGGCTCCTTAATTGACTGTCAGATTGAACTTATCAGTTCCGACCAAAAAGAAATCCCCATGGCAATCAACTGCTGCGCACGTTTTGATCATGAAAACAGGCTTTCCGGCATGGTAGTAACCGGGCGACCACTTGGAGAACTGCGCAAAGCCTATAGTGCACTTCATCAGGCACATGAGAAATTAAAAACTGTAAATTTACAATTAATTCAATCTGAAAAAATGGCCTCTCTGGGCAGACTGGTCGCAGGTGTAGCTCACGAATTAAATAACCCGATCAGTTTTCTCTACGCCAACATGTATGCACTTAAAAACTATCAACAAAAATTCAAAACCTATATCGATGCTGTGCATGCAAATACCAGCCATGACCAGTTGCAAAAATTACGATCACAATTGGGTATTGATGCCATGATGGATGATATTAATCCATTGGTGGAAGGTTCTGTTGAGGGAGCAGAACGGATCAGCGAAATCGTCCAGAATCTACGAAAATTTACCACCCCTCAGGAACGAGAAAAACAATCCTTCAACTTGATACCTGTTATTAAACGCGCAATATCCTGGGTATTAAAAGCCGCAAAAACCAATCCTGAAGTTATTCACAACTACCCAACCGAATTTTATATCACCAACAACGAAGGTTATGTTCATCAAATACTCATCAATCTCATTCAAAATGCTATTGATGCCATGGATCACAAAGATCAACCTCAACTGATCATCACTGTAAACAAGGATAATAATTTTGCCCAATTGCATATTCAAGATAATGGTCCGGGCATAAAGCAGCAAAATCTGGTTAAAGTTTTTGATCCTTTTTTTACTACCCGTGCGGTAGGTAGTGGTACTGGTCTTGGTTTGTATATCAGTTATGGGCTGGCAACCGAACAATGTCAGGGTGATTTAACGGTTAGCAACCATAAACAGGGTGGAGCCGAATTTATTTTATCACTGCCTCTGGAGATAGATAAATGAAACCTTTCAACATTCTGTGGATTCAGTCCGGAGGTTGTGGTGGTTGCAGCATATCGGTATTAAACGCCGAGTTGCCAGATTTTTTTTCCAGTCTAAAACATAACAATATTAATTTACTATGGCACCCTTCATTCAGTGAAGCCTGTGGGCAGGATTTTCTGGCATTACTGGAAAAAATTGAAAGTGGACAATTACTACTGGATGCATTTTGTCTGGAAGGCTCGGTGATGATGGGCCCCCAGGGTAGTGGTCGCTTCCATTTGTTAAGTGGAACGCGTCGACCCATGTTCGACGTCATAAAAAGTTTGACTGAAAAGGCCAGGCATACCCTGGCAATAGGTTCCTGTGCAGCATTTGGCGGCATCACCATGTCAGGTCCCAATCCAGGTGAGGCCACCGGTCTTCAATTTGAGGGTCAAATTGCAGGGGGGTTGCTCGAAAGTTCATGGCTTGACACCAGTCGATTACCTGTTATCAACATCGCGGGCTGCCCGGTACACCCAAACTGGGTGATAGAAACACTGAGTCAACTGGCTCAGGGTGAAATAAATCCTGCTCAACTGGACAGTTTCAATCGCCCTCGAAGTTACACCAAACACCTGGTACACCATGGCTGTCCTCGAAATGAGTATTACGAGTTCAAGGCAAGTGCCAAACGCCCGACCGATCTGGGCTGTATGATGGAAAACAGGGGGTGTCTCGGCACCCAGGCTCGTGCCGACTGCAATATACGATTATGGAACGGAGAAGGCTCCTGTCTGCGCGGCGGATTCACCTGTATCAATTGCACGGCACCGGAATTCGAAGAACCCGGTCACTGTTTTACCGAAACCCCAAAGATTGCGGGTATACCTATAGGTCTGCCCACCGATATGCCCAAGGCCTGGTTTGTGGCTCTTTCTTCCCTGGCCAAAGCAGCTACACCAAAACGACTGAAGGTAAATTCCGAATCCGACCATATCCGTATATCGCCCGGCATGCATGAAGAGGAAACCTGAGCCATGACCGAAAAATCTCCAACACGCCGAATTCTTGGCCCGTTTAACCGGGTTGAAGGCGATCTGGAAGTCAACATAGAAGTAGACCAGCAAAAGATTTCCCGGGCCTGGGTTAATGCCCCTTTATTTCGAGGTTACGAGCAAATTTTACATGGCAAGGATCCCCGGGACTCTCTGATTTACACACCCAGAATATGCGGCATCTGTTCCGTTTCTCAATCAGTCGCCGCTGCTCAGGCCATAGCCTCTGCACAGGGTTTAAAGCCCACTCAAAACGGCCAACTTGCGACCAACCTGATACTGGCAGCCGAAAACTTGGCCGATCACCTCACTCATTTTTATCTATTTTTCATGCCCGATTTTGCGCGTGAATGTTACAGGGATAAAGCCTGGTTTAATGACATCACGTTCCGGTTTAAAGCACAAACAGGCAGTTCAACCAGAGACGTGTTACCGGCCCGGGCAGCATTCCTGCATATGACAGGAATCCTTGCCGGTAAATGGCCCCATTCTCTCGCCTTACAGCCTGGAGGCACCACCCGCCCTGTAGAATCTCTGGAACGTATTCGCCTGCTTGGCACCATTACCGCATTCCGCCATTTTTTACAGGAAGTCCTGTTTGGAGCAGAGCTGGAACAGGTGGCGGCTCTTAGCAGTGAAGAGGATTTATTGCAGTTTGTCGATCAACACAACCAACATGATTTTGCACAATTTATTAGCATTGCTCAGGACTTGAATTTGAACCGCCAGGGCAAAACTAATGGTAATTTTATGAGTTACGGCGCTTACCCGGAAGATGACCATTTCCTTTTTAATGCTGGAACCTGGCATCAACAACTACAAACATTTAATCCGGATGATATACGAGAAGATATTTCACACAGCTGGGTAAACTCAATAGCTTCCCCCAAACATCCATTTCAGGGAAGCACCATTCCAGACAGCGATGAAACATCCGGTTATAGCTGGTGTAAAGCACCCAGGCTAAATCAACAGGTCATGGAGGTGGGTGCCATTTCCAGGCAGGTCATATCAGGGCATCCATTGATACGCGATCTGGTTGACAAAACAGGGGCTAATGTTCAAAACAGGGTTATCTCGAGATTACTCGAACTGGCACTGGTAATACCCGCCATGGAACAGTGGGTTAAACAAATCCAACCGGGGCAAGATTTCTGTCAAGAGTCGATAATTCCCCGGGAAGCCCAGGGGGCAGGATTGGTGGAAGCAGCCCGAGGTAGCCTGGGGCACTGGTTAAGAATCAAAAATGGTCGTATTCTGAATTATCAAATTATTGCCCCAACTACGTGGAATTTTTCCCCCCGTGACAGCAGTGAACAACCTGGTGCTCTTGAGCTTGCACTACAGGGTACAGAAATGGGTGATGACCAGTCCAGTGCAGCAATGATTCAACATATTATTCGTTCCTTTGACCCCTGCATGGTTTGCACGGTGCACTAATGTCCACTGACAATACTTCATATATCGAACAAATCCGGGTTAAAGGTCTGGTACAGGGTGTAGGATTTCGCCCAACAGTTTACCGACTTGCCAGGGAGTTGGGTATCAGGGGTGAAGTATTAAACGATGGTGAAGGCGTATCCATCATTGTTCAGGCAAGTTATGACAATATCAGTATTTTTATCCAGCATCTACAGCATCAATGCCCGCCACTGGCAAGAATCGACCAGGTTCTACGGAACCCATTACAAACACCTGAAACTTATATCGATTTTTCCATCACACAAAGTAGAAATACAGATATTCATACCGGAATAGTTCCCGATGCTGCCACTTGCGAGCATTGTATAAACGACATTCTTAACCCGAATAATCAGCGTCATGGTTATGCTTTCACTAATTGCACGCACTGTGGACCACGCCTGAGCATTGTCAGAAACATTCCTTATGATCGAAAAAACACCAGCATGGAAAGCTTCCAGCTTTGCCCGGCTTGCCTGCAGGAATACCAGAACCCTGAAGACCGTCGCTTCCATGCCCAACCGAATGCCTGCCCTGACTGCGGCCCCGTATTATCACTGAGCGATAACCAGGGGAAAATAATTGACTGTCAGGATCAGATCGGTACTGCTGTCAGCTTGATAAAACAGGGATTTATTGTCGCAATAAAAGGTATTGGAGGGTTTCAACTGGCCTGTGATGCAACCAATGAAAAAACAACTGTAACATTGCGCCGTCGTAAACACCGACCCGATAAATCCTTTGCTTTAATGGCTAAAGACATTCAACAGATCGAACGCTATTGCCATGTCTCCAATGAAGAACAGGAAGCCTTACAGTCTCATGTTGCACCCATCGTAATATTACAATGCAAGGCCCAACAACAGAAACTCTCTGGACGTATCGCCCCCGGTCAACACACCCTGGGTTTCATGTTACCTTACAGCCCGTTACATCACCTGTTACTGCAAAGCCTGGATCATCCAATTGTGCTAACTTCGGGCAATGTCGCCGAAGAACCTCAGTGTATTGACAACCAGCAGGCGATTAACAAACTGGGAAAAATTGCTGACTATTTCATCTTGCATAATCGTGAAATCATTAACCGGATTGATGATTCAGTGATACGAAAAGTCGACAATGAACAGCTGATTTATCGTCGTGCCAGAGGATATGCTCCTGCTCCAGTACCTCTTCCACAGGGTTTTGATCCGGGCAGTAACATCCTTGCCTGTGGTGGAGAAATGAAAAACAGTTTCTGTCTGGTAAAAGACCAGCAGGCAATTTTATCCCAGTACATGGGCAATTTGGAAAATGTATCAACCTTTAGCGATTATGTTAAAAACATGGATCTTTATCACCGCCTGTTCCAGTTCGATGCTAAAGCTGTTGTGATCGACAAACACCCGGAATATCTATCCAGCAAATATGGTAAGCAACTTGCTATTGAAAAAAATCTTCCGCTCATTGAAGTGCAACACCATCATGCCCACATAGCAGCTTGCCTGGTCGACAACTTCTGGGATTTGCAGCAGGGAAAGGTGATCGGTGTATCACTGGATGGACTCGGTTTTGGTGATGACGGAACCATATGGGGTGGAGAATTCCTGCTGACTGATTATACACACTACAAAAGAATGGCTCGTTTTAAACCGGTCCCCATGCCAGGTGCAACAAAGGCCATTTTAGAGCCATGGCGTAATACTTATGCTCACCTTTGCACTCACTGCGACTGGACTGACCTCAATCAGCGTTTTTCAAAACTGGATCTGTTTAACTATCTACATCAAAAACCTCTGGATATTATCAATCGCATGATGGTTTCTAATATTAACTCGCCCTTCAGTTCATCCTGTGGTCGCCTGTTTGATGCAGTAGCTGCTGCCATCGGCCTGTGTCGAGAACGGATAAGCTATGAAGGCCAGGCCGCCGTAGAACTGGAGTCATTAATCAGGACTCATGAGCTTGAGACCCTAACCCCCTACCCCTTTGAACTGGAACACGGCAAAATACTGGAAATCAATCCAGCTCCGATGTGGAATGCATTACTGTCCGACCTGAGAAACAAGGTATCCCGATCTAAAATATCTGCCCGATTTCATTTATTTATATCAAAAATAATTGAAACGGCTGTCAAGCAGATTTCCCGGCAGACAGGTATAAAAAATGTAGCTTTGTCCGGGGGAGTTTTTCAAAATGCTACCTTGTTTCAGCTTGCTCTCAAGCAGTTGCAACAGGCAGAATTCAACGTTTTAACTCACCAGAACATTCCATCCAATGATGGTGGTCTGGCTCTTGGTCAGGCTGCTGTTGCCTGCGCTATTTTGCAAACAGTCGATCCTCTGGACTGCATCAATAAAAACGGGGTAAAAGATGGCTAGTTTACTCATACTAGGTTTTTTAATTGGCATACGCCACGCACTTGATGCCGATCATCTGGCTGCCGTAGCGGCAATTTCCACCCAGCAAAACTCTTTCCGCTCTACGGTTAAACATGGAATAGTCTGGGGACTGGGACACACCACTACATTGTTCCTGTTCGGTTCCATCGTGATCTGGATGGACACGGTTATACCGGAACAGCTTGCAACGTATCTGGAGTTAGCCGTGGGATTCATGCTGGTGGCACTAGGGCTGGATGTATTACGTCGAGTACTGAAAGATCGTATTCACTTTCATCTGCACCGGCACAAAAACATTGCGGCTCATTTTCATGCACATTCCCATAGCGGGGAAAGCAACCATCAACAAAGTAAACATCAACACACTCATCAACAGAAATTTCCTTATCGAACATTATTTATTGGTTTAATGCACGGCACGGCAGGATCGGCAGCATTGATATTACTGACCATGGAAACAATTGATTCACTATGGGCGGGGTTACTTTACATGTTGTTATTCGGCATTGGGTCTATGCTCGGCATGGCTATCATCTCAGCGATTATTGCAATTCCATTACGTGCCTCTGCCAATGGACTTACCTGGATGTTTAATAGTTTACAGGCTGGAATAGGAATATTGACTTTAGCCCTCGGTGTTATCATTATTGTTCAGTTATTACCCGTTTAATTAAAGTATCAGACATATTATCCATAATGCTGTGCGGCTTGCCCTGGTTTCAGGCAACTCTTTCTCTAAAGAATTTTATGAGCGGATATCCCTGGCTATTCCTGCAACTACAGGTTGATGATCATCATCCTTAATCATGTCTATTTCTAACCAGGCTTCAACGGTGACCGGATGATTAACTAATTGAAACTCAATTCATAGAGTTCAATTCTGTCTGCATGGTCTTCCATCTCCGACCATAACTGATGGTAGGTTTTATGTTGTTCAGGATGTAAAGCACTTCCCTGGATATCGCTCAATGGCTTTAACACAAAAGCATTTTGTAATATCTCGTAGCGGGGAACCTGTACACCGGGTTCATCCAGAACCAACTCGTCATAGGTCAATAGATCAAGATCAATTGATCTGGAGGAAAATTTTGGCTGAGAACGGTCACGACCAATTTCATCTTCAATTTTCTTTAATTCAGCAGCAATATCCTGCACTGGTATCAACGTATTAAAACTAACAACAAGGTTCAGAAAATCTTCACCATCAAAGCCTACTGCTGCTGTTTGATACACGGGAGAAATGATTAACTCCCCATATTGCAATTTCAGTTCATCGATGGCCAGACGAATATTAAGCTCAGGATTAATATTACTACCCAGACTGATAGTTACCTGTGAGGTCATTAGCTTTTCACACCACGTTCAATCATCACCCCGACAGAACGTGAACCACTTACTGCACCGGGTTTATGTAAGGTCAGCTTAACCCAGGGTACATTAAATTCTGTTAAAACAATTTCACAAATTTTTTCAGCCAAAGTTTCAACCAGCTCATATTCACTCTCTGTAACAAACGAAATTAACCGTTTAGCCACGGCTTTATAATTTAAAGTATCTTCAATATTGTCACTGTTTGAAGCCTTTTTGATATCGGTCGCCATGTCCAGATCGATACTGATGACCTGCCTGATCTTGCGCTCCCAGTCATAAATACCAATAACGGTTTCTATCTCAAGCTCTCTTATAAATACTATATCCATTATTTCCAGATAAATTTTGATAATATGTACCATTATCACCAATATCAAATAGAAATTCATCCTCCAAATATTGGCTTTACATACAATAATCAACCAAATTATCCCTCTGTTTGCAGGACAAAGCTGATTAGAGTTGCAGGCCAATTACACCAGCATGTAATTTATGACAAATACTACTTGATTTCCTTCATTAATATGCACAATGTTTCATTGTGCTTAAGCAGTTATTAAGCACTTTCAAAAAATTAATCGCTGCCAGGAAAGGTGGCAAGGAGATAAAAATGCGTGAACTAAATTTGAATGAAATAAAGGCTGTAGAGGTGGAGAAATGACACCAGGTGAGGGAGCTTCTATGATCCTTGCACCAGGTGCTGCCGGGTCCTGCAACTATCGCTTTTGCCTTACCAATAGCTGCCGCACTCTTAATGTTGTAACTTAAAATTAGAACTAAATATAGCCACTTCATGAAGAAGTGGCTATATTATTTTGCTATAAAATTCATCAAATAACATTGTCCATAAATGACAAAACTGGTTACATATGCAAAGGAATAGCTATAACCCAAAGAGCCTGGAAATTAGCAATAAGTGGCGAGCAAGGAAAGGCGCAGGAAGAATAATTACCGGTAAAGATAATCTGGAAAAAATGGCTAGTAAATGGCAAGTTATAAATCCACTACTAATATCAGAACCCGGGAGTAAGCTATTTATCCCTGTACTACAATCTTCACATTTAAAAAAATAAAGCTTTCAACTCAGCTAAACGTCTACAACTCTTTTCTATATTGTATGTATTATTTTTTACTTTTTGCCTTACTGTCTTTTACCTTATACACCCGATTGATAGGGTATTAACTCTCATGGCAGTAACAGCAATATGTTCAATATATCTATTTATCGAGCATCAGTTTGTAGTCACTCACTTTAATCGACTCTCTGAAAGAGCCTCCTTTGTTATTAAAGTTTATAAAGTCGGGAAAGTAGATTTTATTTTCTGGGTAGTAGCTCTAGGTACACTTGCTGTTTTTCAATATTTCCTCCAGTCTTTAACAGGTGGTTTTGAAGAAGCTATATATAAAGCAGGTCTAATCTATAAAAGTGCAAATAGTGGGGAATGGTGGCGACTTATTACTGGTCCCTATTTCCATAATGGTTTGCCTCACTGGATAATTAATCCTGCTATGATATTGATCATAGGCCCCATTATAGGAACAGTTTCCAGAACCAATGGTTTTCAAGTTTTTATAATCGGAAATATTATTGGAGCAATATCAGCTTTAATGTATGCAAATCTGAATCTTACTGATCATGATTCATATATGGGAATTTCTGGTGGGATTCTAGCTATGATGGGCTGACTTTCAGGATTTTCACTTACACATAAAAAATCTGTTCCACAAATGTTTTTCATTTCAATAATTTCATTCTCTTTATTGAACATAATCCTATCCTGGTTGGTGCTACCTGATTCAAGCAACGTATCTCATATCATGGGGTTTATTTCTGGTTTTATATGGGCAATCATTCCCTTTAAATCAATCACCTTTAAAAGTTAACAACCAATTGGGTTTTTATTTATTTATTAGCCCGATTGAGACTTGAATACTAAACTGCCATCTGGTAGGATTCGCGCCCTTGTGCAATCTGACCAATTTTTCGGAGTTTACCATGTCCCGAGTATGCCAAGTTACAGGTAAGAAACCTGTTTCTGGAAACAATGTATCTCATGCTAATAACAGAACGCGTCGTCGCTTTCTGCCAAATTTGCATTCCCATAAATTCTGGGTAGAAGCTGAAAACCGTTGGGTTAAACTGAATGTTTCAGCTAAAGGTATGCGTATTATCGATAAAAATGGTATTGAAGCTGTATTGGCCGATATGCGTAAACGCGGCATCAAAGCCTAAGTTTAGAGGATAGAAAGAGATGAGAGATAAAATCAAACTGGTTTCTTCTGCAGGAACAGGCCACTACTACACAACTGACAAGAACAAGAAAACGACACCTGATAAACTGGTGATGAAGAAGTATGACCCGGTTGTTCGTAAACATGTTGATTATAAGGAATCCAAGATTAAATAATTTATTTAATCAGCGACCTGAGTAATCCAGAAAAACCGGCAATAGCCGGTTTTTTTTTGCCTATGGATTACACCAGCTAGTATTGTCACCGGGTTATTCTGTCTACAAAGAACTATTGTAACTATTCAGATAGAGCAATCGAACCCATCGCTTACTGATAAATAACAATACTGTATTGAGTATGCTTTCCTTCACTCATTATTCTCAGTAGAATCCTGCTCACCCAGACAATTACACGAGTTTCATGGAAACCACAGCCGACGATACAACCCCGCTTGTTCAAGTAGAGAGCCTGTCTCGCCGTTATGGCGATACACTGGCTGTCAATCAACTCAATTTCACCTTGAAAAAAGGGGAAGTGCTGGGGTTTCTGGGACCCAATGGCGCTGGTAAATCCACCAGCATGCAAATGATTACTGGAAATCTGGCACCGACTACCGGACAAATAACCATTAATGGTTTTGACATCATCGATTGCCCCATCCAGGCTAAATCATGCATTGGCTACCTGCCCGAAAATCCACCGGTTTATCGCGAGCTTACCGTTGACGAATACCTGACCTACTGCGCACGTCTACATAGAATTCCCTCTGCTGAACTGAAAGAAGCATTAATTACTGCTAAACAGCTGTGTGGTCTAGAGGATGAAAGTAAACGTTTGATTGGAAACCTGTCCAAAGGATTCCAGCAGCGTGTCGGCATTGCCCAGGCCCTCATTCATCAACCTCCGTTAGTCATTCTGGATGAACCCACGGTTGGCCTGGATCCGATTCAGGTTCGTGAAATTCGTAAACTGATCCAGTCGCTGGGCAAGGATCGTAGTGTTATATTGTCCACCCATATTTTACCCGAGGTTCAGGCGACCTGTGACCAGGTACAAATCATACAAAAGGGTGAGTTAATTTATAACGCCAGCATTGAAGAGCTTAATCAAAGAGGCCAGGGCAACAACCTGACAGCAGCTTTTAAAACCCCTCCCGATTTAGCGGAACTCAGTAAACTAGCTGGTGTTAATCACGTTTCAGTGATTGATCACTCCCGTTTCAATATTCAGTTTGAAAATGAAGATTTTGCTGAAATTCTGGTGCAGCAGGCCGTTTCCAGCAACTGGGGGCTGTTTGAATTAATTCCGCAAAATTCA
The DNA here is from genome assembly GCA_024225395.1 of Gammaproteobacteria bacterium. Lineage (GTDB taxonomy): Bacteria > Pseudomonadota > Gammaproteobacteria > JACNJF01. Next base: position 67,999 of record JAAEMR010000088.1, on the reverse strand, counting down.
TCACTGGAAGAAATTTTTGTCGAATTAACAACCACGGATAATAGCGACCAGGAAGCACAGGAGAATGCAGCATGATCTGGACTATTGCGCGGCGTGAAATCACCAGCATGTTTTTATCGCCACTTGCCTGGGTCATTCTGGCAGTCATACAGGCTATTTTAGGCTGGATATTTCTGGCTCAGATTGAAAATTTTTTCATCCTGCAACCTCAACTTATTGAACTGGAAAATGCCCCGGGCGTCACCGACATTATCATCGCACCCATCTTTTCTCTGGCAGCCATTATTCTACTGATGATCATGCCGCTATTAACCATGAGAACCCTGGCCGAGGAAAAGAAAAACAAGACCATCAATTTACTTTTTTCAGCCCCTATTTCAATCACTCAACTGGTGTTAGGAAAATACCTGGGCTTACTATTATTTGTATTTATTCTCACCAGCATGTTGATGTTGATGCCACTGTCATTGCTGGCGGGTACTGAGCTTGACCTGGGAAAGCTGTTTTCAATTTTCATCGGTATGGTTTTATTACTGGGTAGCTTTGCAGCCATCGGACTCTATTTATCCAGTTTAACCGATAGCCAGACCATCGCAGCGGTGAGTACCTTTGGTGCTTTACTCATGCTATGGATTATTGAATGGCGTACAGATCAAACTCTATTTCACTACCTGTCGTTAATAGCACATCACCAGCCGTTGCTGGAAGGCCAGTTCAGTTCAGTCGATATCAGTTATTTCATACTCATCATCCTGCTATTTTGTGGACTGACTATCCGCCAGCTGGATGGTGATCGTTTACAGCATTAATTCTCAAAAACCATGAAAATAAACACTAAAACACGAATACAGTTAAAGATTCAATCAGGTCTTTTTGTTGTTTTGTTCGTCGCTTTCATTGGTATTTTAGCCTGGTTCAGTACTCAGTATAAATTCAGCATCGACCTGACGGCCAACCAGAGCAACAGCCTTTCCGAGGCTTCATTACGGTTACTGAGCAACATCAATAAACTGGTAAAAATCACCGCTTTTGTTTCTCCCATCAACGAACAGAAAGAAGTCTTCGATAAACTGTTTAAGCGTTATGCAGAAAACCAGCCGTTCATTGAATACCAGAGCATCAACCCCGATCTCGCTCCTGACCTGTTAAGAGAGTTCAATATCCAGCGTGATGGCGAAATTGTCATCGAAGTAAATGGTCGCAGTGAAAATGTTTTACAGGTCAGTGAATCGACCATCACCAATACCATTGCCCGACTGCTGCGACAGGGAGACAGCTGGGTGGTTTTTCTTCAGGGGCATGGCGAGCGCAATCCATTCGGTGAAGCCAATCATGATTTACAATTATTTGCTTCTCGCCTGAGCCAGAAGGGGTTTCATATTGAAGGTCTGAATTTAATCGCCACCACAAACATTCCCGATAATACCGATGTACTGGTTATTGCCGATGCTGCTGCCGACTTGCTGGAGGGTGAATTAAAATTAATCAATCAGTATGTTACTCAGGGCGGCAACCTGCTGTGGTTAACCGAACCGGGTGAGAATATCCGGCTTGAAAGCCTGGCTGAGATACTGGAAATTGAGTTTCTACCTGGAATCATTGTCGATCCCAGCACCCAGTTGCTGGGTCTTGATCGTGTTGATTTTGCACTGGCTGCAGACTATCCACATCATGCTATTACAACCGCCATCGACAGCATCACTTTATACCCGAAAGCTCAGGGCATAGACTTTCTGGGAGAACAGAGTGACTGGCAGGCAGAGTCTTTAATCGTTACGCATGATCGAACCTGGAATGAAACCGGGGAGATGGCCGGTCAAATTACTCAGGGAGATAACCCCGGCGAACAGGCAGGTCCACTCACTATTGGTTTAAGCCTGACTCGCAGTCTGCAAAAAGAAGACGGCGAGTTATTCACTCAGCGCGTCGTGGTTACGGGCGATGCTGATTTTCTATCTAACCAGTACCTCGGCAATGGCAGTAACCTGCCACTGGGGCTCAACATGCTGAACTGGTTAAGTCATGACGATAACCTGATCGCCATTTCTCCTCGTAAAGCCATCGATAGCCAGCTCGAATTAACACCCACTCTTCAGTTATCTATTGCCGCATTCTTTTTATTTTTATTACCTGCCCTGCTGCTGGGTTCAGGCATCAGAATCTGGTTAGTGAGAAGGAAACGTTAATGTCAAAGCGCATGCTCATCAACTATCTGTTACTCATACTGATTGTTATCTTCACCTGGATCGGCATTAAATATCCCATCACTGAAGACCAGAAGATTAACCGCAATGCCATTACCACGCTCAAACCCAACAACATTACCGATATAAAAATTGAAACAGCCGATGAGACCCTGGTGTTAAAAAAGCAGGGCACAAGCTGGAGTGTAGTCAGTCCGGTTAACTGGTTTGCCAATAACATTTCCGCAGAGCGCATAGCCAGTCTGGCTGGCGTCGAACCTCAGTCAAAATTACCCATAGATCAGATAGACATATCAACCCTGGGTTTGAGAATCCCCAAAGCAGTCGTCACCCTGAATCAAAAAAGCATCTACTTTGGTGATACGAATCGTATTGGTAACAGACGCTATTTAATGGCTGAGCCCAATATCTATCTGGTTTCCGATATTCACTACATATTCATCAGCCAGGGGCTAAGCGGACTGCTGGACAATCGCCTTTTACCTTCAAAGCTGGATCTCACAGAACTCAAATTTAGCGCTTTTTCTGTAACCAAAAGCGGTCCAACATGGTCAACAGATGCCACAGGAAAATCATCACAGGCAGCCTCTCAACTGATTTCAAACTGGCGCCAGAAGCAGGCAAGCATAAAACCTTATGACAAAACATTGAATCCTTTACAAAAGATAATAGCCCGTCTACAAAGTGGTGAAGAGGTTGAATTTTTTGTACTCTCCATAAAGCCGGAAATTATTATTGCCAGGCCTGATCTGAATATTCAATACCACTTTCCTGATCATCAATACTATGAACTATTGTCACTCGATAAACTTAATCAGCCAGCTGGGCCTGCTACGATTAAGTGACTAAAATTACACCAGTCATCTTTTTACTATTCTGCATCCCGGCGATTGCAGATCATGTTCCCGGGCATGCCAAACTGGAGTGGGGTTTAGGCGCGACATTGTTATCATTACCCGATTATATCGGCTCGTCATACACGCAAAATATCGTCATACCATTTCCCTACCTGAAATACCGGGGCGAACATTTGCGAATTGATGAGGGGGTAGAAGCTCGTCTGCTAAATACCCCCGACTTAATACTATCCATTAGCGGTAATGGTTCCTTATCCAGCCCTGATGATAACCCCACCCGCATGGGCATGGATAAACTCGATGCCAGTATCGAACTAGGACCTTCACTGGAATATCGTCTGACCCACGATGACACAACGTCAATCTGGCTGGAAATACCGTTACGGTTTGCATTTAGCATTGGAAAAAATTCAGGTTATATCGGCCAGGTATTTAATCCAAAGATAGCCTGGAGAAAACCGGCACAGCATAAATTTGACTGGAAACTAAGAGCCGCAGCAGGACCCTTATTTGGCGATGAAAATTATAATGCTTATTACTACGATGTGGCCGAGCATGAAGTGACAGCACATCGACCAGCATTTAAATCAACCAGCGGTTACAGCGGATTCAGAACCGAATTCACCTATAGCAGACGAATCAACAGGTACTGGTTTGGTGGTTTTATACGTTATGACAACATCAGCACTAGTGTTATTGAAGACAGCCCCCTGGTCATGCAATCTAATAACTTAACCGCAGGAATAGCTCTGGCCTGGGTTTTTTCTGATCACGGCTGCTGTAAGGACTAACATGCCTGAATTACCCGAAGTGGAAACCACATTACTAGGACTGGAACCTCATTTATTGCACCGCACTATAAGCCGTATTGAGATCAGGCAGCCAAAATTACGCTGGCCGGTTCCCGATGAGATTCTACAACTGCAGGGATCAACTATTCAGTTGCTTAAGCGACGTGCAAAATACCTGCTGGTCTACACCGATCAGGGTAACATGATCTGGCATTTAGGCATGTCCGGCAGCATGCGCATGTTGCCTGAACAGGCACCGGACAATAAACACGAACACATTAAAATCACCCTGGATAACGGGTCATCTCTGAGATATATTGACCCGCGCCGCTTTGGTGCTTTACTACACACTGACTCCGACCCGTTAACGCATAAATTAATCTGCTCGCTTGGACCCGAACCATTAAGCGCGGAATTTAATTCATCTTATCTGAAGCAGCAATGTTCATCAAAAAGCAGCGCCATAAAAAAGGTCATCATGGATAGCCATATTGTTGTTGGAATTGGCAATATTTATGCCTGTGAGAGTCTTTTTTCAAGTGGAATAAATCCCAAAATAAAAGCATCAAAAATCAGCATCAAACGACTTGAAAAGCTGGTTCAATCTATCAAATCAGTTTTACAACAGGCGATTTTTCAGGGCGGCACAACATTACAGGATTTCACCCAGACCAATGGACAGCCTGGCTATTTTGCGCAACAGCTCAATGTGTATGGAAATAAAAATAACTGTCCTGATTGCGGTACAAAAATTAAACGTATTACCCAGGCTCAACGTTCAACTTTTTATTGCACTTGCTGTCAGCGATAACAGAAATCCAGAACAATATATGATTGTGAAGAAAGCCTAAATGTTGTCTACCGGGATTAAAAAAATCATCTAAAACTTTGCTTTCCAGGTATGCAGCTATCGTTTGACTAATTTATCCATAGGTTATTGATCTGTAGCAATTAATATGCCCATTAATATAGACTATACTCTACTGCTAATAAATAGATCGACCTTAAAGGAGAGGTTATGAGTGATAATAAGAAAACCCTTAAAAAGCCCAAAAAAATTGAAAATAAACGTTATGAGAGTGAATTAGCCAAACTGCAAAACGAACTGGTTAAACTTCAAGCCTGGATTACCCATAAAAAGTTAAAAGTGGTTGTTTTATTCGAAGGACGTGATGCGGCAGGTAAAGGTGGCGTCATCAAACGCATTACTCAACACCTCAATCCTCGTGTCTGCCGTGTAGCAGCTTTACCGGCACCCACCGAAAGAGAGAAGACTCAGTGGTATTTTCAACGCTATGTTCCTCATCTTCCTGCTGCTGGTGAAATGGTACTGTTTGATCGTAGCTGGTACAACCGTGCTGGAGTCGAAAAAGTCATGGGCTTTTGTACTAATGAAGAGTATCAGGAATACATGCGTTCCTGCCCTGAATTCGAACGCATGCTGGTTCGCTCGGGCATCATCCTGATTAAATACTGGTTTTCTGTTTCTGATGAAGAACAGGAAGCTCGTTTTCAAAGCCGTCTGACTGACCCCCTGAAGCGTTGGAAACTTAGCCCGATGGATCTTGAATCACGTAAACGATGGGTTGAATATTCTAAAGCCAAAGACCAGATGTTTGCGCACACCGATATCAAACAGGCTCCGTGGTATGTGGTTAAATCTGATGTTAAAAAACATGCCCGCTTAAATTGTATCTCTCACTTGTTAAATATGATTCCTTATGATGATCTCACACCCGAAAACATCAAACTGCCTAAGAGAGAAGAAGGTATTGGTTATGTCAGGCCACCAATGACAGATCAAACTTTTATACCGGATACTTATCCCTAGCAGATACTAAAAAACTATTTCAGGGGTTTGACCCACATCAAGGCAAGCCCCTGAGAGCATACATAAAAAAGCAAAAAGCCTATTATGCATGTCAACTGATTATTTATACATTTTCTGGACAAGCTACTCATGAGTAACGAAGAAAAAACCACCAGCCAACCTGACGCCTCCCCCGCTGTAGTCAAGAAAGCAGCTTCTACGATAAAGAAGAGACCGACTTCAACCGTAAAAAAGAAAGCAGCACCTACTACCGTAAAAAAGAAAGCAACACCTACTACCGTAAAATCGTCAGCTTCTAAAGTAGAACCACCTGCTAAAGCAAATGTTTCAGCATCTACTGTAAAGAAACCTCTTACCAGCAAACAGGAAGCCGAGGAAACTCGACTTAAAAAAATTAAAAAGAAGGCTTATCGCCGGTATTTACGAGAAGAGGAGTTAATACCTTATCAGGCCGAATTGATAAAATTGCAGCAACACCTTGAAAAAACCAATAAGCGCATGATCATTCTTTTTGAAGGAAGGGATGCATCAGGCAAAGGTGGCACCATCCGTCGTGTATCACGCTATATGAATGAAAAACACTACCGTATAGTCGCACTGGGTAAACCGACTGAGTACGAAAAGACTCAATGGTTTTTCCAGAAATATATACGCCATTTTCCTCGAGGCGGTGAAGTCGTATTATTCGATCGCAGCTGGTACAACCGCGCCATGGTTGAACCTGTTTTCGGATTCTGTACCGATGTCGAATATAAAAATTTCATGCGTGGTGTAGCAGGATTTGAAAAAGACCTGGTTAGACAGGGCACTATCATTGTGAAACTATATTTCAGTGTCACTAAAGAAGAACAGGATAGACGCTTTACCCGCCGTAAAACAGACCCTCTCAGACAGTGGAAACTGAGTGAAGTCGACGTGCAGGCTCAGGAACGCTGGGATGATTTTACCAACGTCAAATATCAGATGCTGAGAAAAACACATAGCACTCACGCACCCTGGACAATTATTCGTTCCAATGACAAACACCAGGCCAGATTGAATGCCATGAAAGTTATTTTAAACTCAGTTCCCTACCGACGCGGGAAACAGAAGCTGGACTTCGTTCCAGACCCGGAAATCGTGGTATCAGGAGCTAGAGAGATGGAAACTATGGAAGCTCAACGCTTACAAAGTGGTAAATTCGAAGCCTAAGAAAAGGTCGACTCCGACACTTCATCTACACGGCTATTCTGAAATTAATTCAGGATAGCCGAATAGTGCAGGCGTCCCGCCTGTATGTAAAAATATTACTTTCTGATTTTTAGCCCAAAGCCCATCCCGGGCATAAGCCAGTAATCCTGCCATAGCCTTACCGGTATAAGTAGGATCCAGTAAAATACCTTCTGACTCCGCCGTTAATGAGATCGCTTCTATTACATGTTCATTTAACTGTCCATAACCTGGCTGTAGCATGCAATCATCTACATGGACATCATCAGCTGTCACACAAATATCTACTTTCATCATAGGCGCTAACTGATTGGTTTTATTCAGTACACGTTGTTTCTGTAATTCTGCACTTCGGCGAACACACATTCCGTAGACATTGATGGGGCTTCCCAGCAGTCGTAATCCAAATAATAAACCGGCATGCGTATTGGCCGAACCGGAAGCCAGCACAATAGCATCAAACGGCAATTCCATTTGTTCAATTTGCTGTAAAATTTCTGCAGCTGCTTTCACGTAACCTAAGGCACCATAGGGTGTATGCATACCCGATAAAGGGATAACATAAGGAGCTGCTGCTTCAGCTTTTAACTGCTCCGCTCGTTCATACAGCGCATTATCCGCTCCTTCTTCATCCTCCCCCACCGGGTAATGATGAATTCTAGCGCCCATAATTTTCATCAGCAGCGGGTTACCCGAATCATAATATTCTGACTGACGCCCACTGACTCTTTTTTCCAGCTGCACTTCAATCTTCATACCCATTTTACGCGCTGCGGCTATCGTCATGCGCACATGATTAGATTGCACAGCGCCAGTCGTCAACAGGGTGTCAGCACCCTGCTGCAAAGCCTGACCCACGTAGTACTCAAGTTGACGAGCCTTGTTGCCACCCATCGCAAGCCCTGTACAGTCATCACGTTTAATCCAGATTTCCGGACCGGACATTACGCTCGTTAAGTTCGGCATTTTTTCAAGCGGTGTTGGCGTATGAGACAACGAGACAGAGGGGAACGGAATATTTAACATCATAAAAAACTCTACAGTTGTAACAGCATAACTAACGCTGTCAGAATTAAAATAACCAGCACAATTTCCTTAAATAGCTTCTGGTTAATTTTATCTGCCAGGTAATGCCCGGCAAACACACCCATAAGCGCAACAGGTACCAGAGACAATCCACTGGTCCAGGTGGTAACAGAAACCCCAACCATCAACGACTGTAATAACAGGGCTCCCCCGTAGGCGAAGATGAAAAAGGTTAAAATTGTTGCTCGAATTATGGTTTTATCCAAACTCAGGTGTACCAGGTATAACATCACTACCGGCCCGGGCATCGCCAGACAGGTAGTCATCAGTCCAGAAAGGTAACCCGTCACTGCAGTCTTCCAGTTGTGGATATTTTCAGCGGGGGTTTCAGTATGTAAACTCCCTTTGAAAAGCCTGATCAAATTGTGCAGGCTAAAAAGCAGGATCACCACAGCAATAATAAGTTTTAAAATGGGCAACTCTACAGTTTTAAAAATGACCAGTCCGAATGGAAAACCGATCAGCATCCCGACATTCAACCATAGCAAAATATTAAAAGATGACTGCCCCCGCAGTTTGACCCAGTCCACGATAGACATGCACAGAATAATCATCATCACCATCTGAATCGCATCGGAAGAATCCAGAATCAATAAAAACACGGGTACCGCTATCAGACCAAAACCAAAACCGGTGGCCGACTGTATGGTGGCGGCAAGCAGGGTAATAATAGCTAAAAATATCCAGTCCACTGTTTAAATACTGAAGAGTTTGAAAATAGAGATTTCACCACGAAATGTACTTCGAGCACGGAGAAGATTTAATTATATCGAAACTATTTTTACACTAAAAACCACCATGGGAAAGTATTCAACTGTGGATCCCAGGTTTAATAAATATAGCGCTATCCCTATAAAAGAAGCACTTTTAAGTATCATGGTACTCATTATTGTATATTGAAGTTTTTCAGGAATAATACATGAGTTTCAACTCTTGTGCAGGAGAGCAAGGTACTGATTTTATAGTGTCACTAATAGATACAAACAGTAGGTTATAAAATTATGACCAGAACCGGCAGCAATTTAGTCATGTCTGGGCGTATATTGTTTGCTCGTTTTTTTATACTTGTAGTTATCAGCATCATCGTGGGTCTTCTGACCCGTTTCGTATGGGGTCTTACCCATCAGCAGTCGATTTTTGTGAGCATTTTCTAGTTATTATTCTTTCTACCTTGTTTTTTGGGGCTTTCGATTGGCTAGAGTATTGAACGACATGGAAATCAGCATTGCCTTATTTTTTGGTAGAAAATAATATTTTTTGTCACCATAATATTGACTTACAGAAGGTAAAAGGGAATAAAATATTTAACAATCACCACTATGGTGTAGAATCAAAATTGTAGAAAGTTTTCAGTCTCTGCTACCCGACATGGGAAATGGGAAAAATATACTTGAATTAAATAAAGTTCTTCTACTTTAATTTAAACTGGAAATTCGAGGAAAATAAAATGGCAATAATTACTTTTAACGGTAATCAATACAATACCAATGGCGAGCTACCCGCTGTTGGTACTCCAGCACCGAAACTCGTGTTAACTCATAGTGACTTAAGTAATGCCAGGTTAAGTGACTATGCTGGCAAAAAGGTGTTATTAAATATCTTTCACACCCTTGATATCCCTTTATGCCCGGATTCTGAACTTAGATTTCATAATACTTTTGAATACAGGGAAGATGCAGTTGTTCTAGTGGTGACTAACGACCTGCCCTTTGCTCACAGGCATTTATGTTGTGCTGATGTTTGCGATCATGTCATTAAGCTGTCCATGATGAAAAACAGGAAGTTTGCCAGAGATTATGGAGTACTTATTGAAGATGGTCCGCTTAAAGGATTGATGGCTCGTTCCATTGTTGTAATTGATGAAGCAGGAATAATAATCTACAAACAAATAGTTCCTGACATACATAAACAACCTGACTACTCAGAAGTACTTGATGTACTAAAAAACTAGCAGGCTGCAAAAAGTACTAATTTTATTAAACTGGTTCAATCACATAAATGGGATGCATAGTTCGCGTGATACCACTTCATGACCAGAGGTGGTAATAATGTTGTCATCACGATAACAATGACCATGCCTGCGTGTATTTCATTATTTAAAATCCCGCTGATTCGACCTAATTCAGTAAAAATTAAACCAATTTCCCCTCGTGGAACCATCGCCATACCAATGGCCCATTTTGACAGAATCGATTCTTTAAGAAAAAAGGGACCAATCATTTTCCCAATGACTGCAACTGTAAAAAATATCATTGAGAAACCCCAGATAAATGGAGAACCCCAGTCGATTTCCCTCAGGTTCAATGACAACCCGATATAAACAAAAAATATCGGCGTAAATAGCTGAATAATGGGTTTCATTTGTTCTTCAATACACTGCGCACACATTTTGTGTGTACTGATGGATAAACCAAATGGAATAAAAAATCGCCTGGACAGTGCAAGTCCAGCAGCAAACCCGCCTAATAACTCTGGAGCACCCAGAATGTGTGAAATCCATGAAAAGAACAGTACCAGGGAAACGATTGTGGTAGGTATGACACCTGGTATTTCACTTCTGTCATCCAGACGTTGTATATAGATTGCAATAAATTTAGCGGTAATGGGAGCAACCGCAAAAAATACACCCATAAACAGAAGTACTTTGCCAATATTGAAAAAGCTTATATCCCCACTCATAGAAAAATCAAACAGTATTGCCAGCAGGACTACACCAAAAATATCATCCAGTACAGCAGCTCCAAGAACAACCTGTCCTTCATGTGATTGCAGACATTTTATATCTTCTAATACCCTGACAGTGATTCCAATACTGGTTGCGGTAATCGTTCCGCCGATAAACAGTGAAACCAGCATTGACTGATCAAAAAGCCAGTAGGCAACCGAAAACCCGAGTAGCATGGGATAGATAAAACCAGACACAGCGACAATGGTAGATTTGATACCGGAATGCAACAAACGCTCACCATCTGTTTTAAGCCCTACTTCAAAAAGCAGCAGGATAATTCCAATTTCAGCTAACAGCTTCAGTATTTCATCAGGTTCTACCCAGCCCAGTAAACTTGGCCCAATGAAAATACCTGCTAACAGTTCTCCTAACACTGAAGGAGCTCCCAGGTTAACGGTGAATTCAGCAAAAACTCTGGCTGCTAACAAAACGGTTAACAACTGCAAAAAGAAAAAATGTACTTCCACTTTACTCTCGAATTTATTGATGATTGATTAGTCAGGACTCCTCAGCTGATAGTTATTATTTTCATTTTTCTCCAATACTCCCTGTTCCACCATTTTATCAAGATATTTTATGGCATCACTACGGGACAGGGTTTCCCCGGCAAAGTTAAAACTGACTACCGACTTAATATCGGGTGAAACTGTTTTCTCTTCAACGATTGCCTTTACCAGGCACTGGTAACACCTGTCCTCGACTTCATCTTCTGTCATGGAAACTGTAATCAGGCAAGATTTAGCTTCAGCGCTATCATCAGTCGGGCATAAATGATGTCTTACAGAAGTACACCCCAGAGGAATGACAAACAGCGTTAAGGTGGTCGCCACAATGGGACCAAATAACAATGAGATAGCCATACCCTGAAAAATTGGATCAAACAATATGGTTGCGGCACCTGCCATCATGGTTAAATTTGTCACCCAGATAGGACGCATTCTGATTTGACCGGCATTGGCTACGGCATGCATTGCATCTCGTCCCAGATGCACTTCATTTTTTACAAAATCAACCAGTAAAATAGAGCTCCTAACTTCTATGCCGGCCAACGCAATAAAACCGATCATAGAGGTTGCGGTAAATTCAGCATTCATAATCCAGTGCCCGGGTATGATACCAATCAAGGTCAGAGGGATCGGAGCCATAATAATAGCGGGTAGAATAAAATTTCTAAATTCCAGCACCAGCAGGCCAAAAATAAGTACCAGGGCTGCAGCAAAAGCCAGCCCCATATCACGGAATGTTTCATAGGTGACGACCCATTCACCACTCCATTCAAATCCCGAATGCAGGTCATCCTCGGGAGCACCGGTCATAGTACCGGATATTTGCACTCCATCAGGTGTCTGGTAATTCTGTAAGGCATCTTCAACTGATAAAATCCCGTAAATAGGGGCACCCAGACGACCTTCCATTTCACCCACAACATATTCCATAGGGCGCAGATCTTTTCGATAAATTATGTTTTGCTCTTCAACTTTAATAAAGCTGCCCAGTTCTGCTAAAGGAACCACTTGCCCACTCGCAGAGGAAACCGGTAAATTTAACAAACGTTCAATTTCTCCACGTTTTTCCAGGGGTAGTTGAAGCACGATGTACCTGGGTTCGAGTGAACTATGCCCCTTCATATCTCCCAGTTTATAACCACCCATCGCCATCTGAATATTTCGATTTATAGTTTCCACTGAAACTCCCTGGCGTAACACTTTTTCAGTGTCTACTTTAAAGTGCCAACGTTCATAAGGCATAATCATATAATTATCAGCATCAACCAGGTTGATTGTCTGTTCAAATATTTTTGTCATATCAGTAGCCACCTGTCGCCGGGTGACGGCATCCGGGCCATAAATCTCTGCTACCACCGTTTGCAACACGGGAGGCCCGGGAGGCATTTCAACAATAGCAATTTTAGCCCCTAGCTCATGAGCCTGTTGAGTCAATAACCGACGCGTGGCTTCAGCAAGCTGATGACTACTGCGGTCACGGTGCTCTTTATCCATCAGCATCACCTGAATATCGGCATGCCAGGGTTCCTGACGTAAATAATAATGCCTCACCATGCCATTAAAGTTAAAGGGTGAAGCGGTTCCTGCGTAGGTTTGTAAAGCGGTGACTTCAGGTACATTATTGCGCACCGTTTCTGCCAGGCGTCTCGCCACATTTGCTGTTTCAAGCAACGCAGTTCCTTCCGGCATATTAATTAAAACATTAAATTCTGGCTTGTTATCAAAGGGCAGCATTTTTACCGTAACCGCCCGGGTATAAAACATGGAGCAGGCCACAAAAAACAGCACAATAATTGAGATTAAAAAGGTCCAGCCAAAAAAACGATTTCTTATCAGCGGAAGTAATAGAGGGCGATAAAAATTTCCAATTTTAGTCTGGATATTTTTCTCATGGTTTTCTGCTTTGAGTAAAGTCGATAAACGGGGTTTCAGCCGTAAAGAAAACCACGGAGTGAAAACAAATGCAGCCAGCAACGAAAATACCATGGCCACGGAACCTAAGACAGGTATGGGACGCATATAAGGTCCCATCATGCCGCTGACAAATCCCATCGGTAACAATGCGGCTAAAATGGTAAAAGTAGCAATAATGGTTGGATTACCTACTTCACGTACCGCATCGACTGCTGTTGTTATCGTGGTTTCACCATCTCTTAACCAACGTCTGAAAATATTTTCTACTACAACGGTCGCATCATCCACCAGGATGCCAATAGAAAAAATCAGGGCAAACATACTCACCCGATTGATGCTATTACCCAGTGCCCAGCTTGACCAGATTGTAATCAGGATGACTACTGGAATTACAGTTATAACCACAACAGCCGGTCGAGCACCAATCGTAATCCAGCACAATATACTGACTGCGATAGCAGCATAAACCAGGGCCTTTAATAACTCATTTACTTTATCGTTTGCGGTTTTACCATAATCACGAGTAATCGTTGTGTGAATATTGTCAGGAATCAGGCGGCCTTTCAGGGTTTCCAGTTTCGCAATGACACCCTCCGCAACTGTAACCCCGTTAGAACCTTCTTTCTTAGCTAAAGCGATAGTAACTGCAGGTATATCAACTGCAACGAGCGAGGGATCAGCCTTATCGATACCACTATAATAGGAAACCAGTTCATGAGTTTCAGATGGACCGTCGATAATATTGGCGATATCACGTAAATACACAGGTTTTCCCTGGTTCACGCCAATGACTAATTGTTCTATCTCACTTGCATTTTTAAAAAATGAACCGGTAAAAACCTTAAACGATGTAGCACCCTGTTCCAGGTAACCAGCAGGATATTCGCTATTTGAACTTCTGATGGCATTCGCTACCTGATCCAGACTGATGCCAAAACCAATTAGTCGTTCAGGCAGGACTTCAATACGTACCTGATGTTTTCTGCCACCAATAACAAACCCCTGCCCGGTATCAGGTACCTCTTTTAAACGTTGCAATACTTTATGCGCCAATACCCTTAATTCAGAATCATAGACTCCTTCAGCCCATAAAGTCAGGGTCACCACAGGAACATCATCAATCCCTTTTGGTTTGACCAGCGGCATGGAAACACCCATCGGTATTTTATCCATATTGGATTGCAGTTTGTCATGCACCTTTACGATTGACGGCCCCATTTCTTCATTAACTTTAAAGCGAACAGTGACAATTCCCTGATCATGCTGAGATGCAGAATAGACATGTTTAACACCCGGGATTTCCTTCATCATTCCCTCAAGCGGCGCGATCGCAAGGTTGGCAACATCGTTGGCAGAGACCCCGGAATACTGTATGAAAATATCAATCATCGGCACAGAAATTTGAGGGTCTTCCTGCCGTGGTGTATACACCAAACCGATCAGCCCGATAAATAAAGCCGCTGCAAACAGCAATGGGGTCAGTGGAGAGTCAATAAAAAAATGCGCGATGTTTCCGGCAAGCCCTAGTTTAGGTCCTTCCAGATGTTCATGATGAGGGTGGGATAATGCAGGTCTTCTGGAAAAATGTTTCAGTTCTCCGTTGGTTTTTTTCTCAGACATCGCTTTATCCGGGGTAGTCATTTGGGAATAATGTCATTGTTTTATTTCAAAGCCTGAAGTGATAAAAGCCGGAGGTTTATCCAGAACCCGCTCATTTTCTTTAACACCGTACAGGATCACAACATCTCCAGAAGGTAATATATCTCCCACTCTGGCCAGGCGTAATTCAACAAAATTTTGTGCATTAACTACAAAAATTGATGGTAATCCACCCCGTTCAATAACCGCACTGGAAGGAATCAACAATCGCTTTTGAGTCGCTGTCTTCGAACCCGGTATCCATACTTCTGCATAATTTCCTGCAGAAACCTGACTGCCGGCCGGTAATGTTAATTTAACCCGGGTGGTATGCCTGACAGGATCTGAAGTTGGAAATATTTTACTGACCCTGACCTCGATATCGTGGGGCATGCCATCAACCCTGGCATTTAACAGTTGACCTTCCTGCAAATTAATAATCAGACGACCCGGAACATCAACAACAATTTGCAACACATTCAAATTTTCAAATACCAGTAAAGTTTGCCCCGGTTGCACCGTATCGCCGACTTCAATGTTTTTCGAAACAATGATACCTTCAAAGGGAGCAATGCTAACTGTGTCGCGTAACTTGGTATCAATTTGCCGTATTTGAGCAACTGCCTGATCAAACGCATAGTAAGCCTGATCAAGTTGAGTGCGAGTTGCATAAATGTCAGCTCCCCGCTCAACCCCGTAATCTCGAATTCCCAACACTTCGGACATGGGGTTGGTAAATATCTGATCAAACATTCCAGGCATTCCCATTCCGCCGGGTGTATGGCTGCTGGTCAATGGAGATTCCCTTTGCCTGTAAAGCTGAACCCTTGCATTATTGATCGCGCTATAAGCAGTGGCATACTGTGCCAGGGCTGTTTGTCTCCGGGCGATTAATTCATCATCATTTATCTTGACCAGCCACTCACCCTGCTTAAACCGATCACCTTCCTCGCCAGAAATACTAATTATGCGCCCCGGCATCTGGGCAGAAAAAACTACCGATTTATGTGCCGCGACAGTACCTCCCACAAGCAGACGGTTAGCCGGAATGGAAAGCGTCTTGACAGGAATAATTGACAGGGGTTGTGATTGTTGCGAGCTGACATTAAATGAGAACAGGGCCAGTAAGACGAAAGCCATGGGGAAATGATAAAACCTCATATTACCTCTCTCTATTAGCTGTTTCTTTGATGACTAGTAGTACGACATATACTAATCAGAAAACTGAATAATGGTTTTTTTACCATATATTTCAATCGTGATGAATGACTCTGATCATCATTGAATCAATAAAATTAACACCATCAGCTATTTGCATCAGGTCATTGATTAACATATAAGCATATTCCAATATTAATAGTAGTAAAAAGTAGAGAGGTGCTTGAAATGACTGATAAATCTAAAAAGTTATTTATTATGGTTACTAACGGTCCAGAAAATCCGGAATTAGCAACTGTCCCTTTTGTTATGGCCACTGCAGCACAGGCAGGGGATGTCGATGTCGTGACGGGATTTCAGGGAAATAGAGGCTTACTGGCAGTCAAGTGTATGTCAGATCATGTTATTGCAAATGGATTCCCCGAATTAAGCGAACTCATTGAAACCTATCTTGAAGCGGGTGGTAAAATGTATGTTTGCGGGCCATGCGTCGGCTCTAGACAGATAAAAGCAGAAGATTTAATCCCCGGGGCTGAAATCGTTGGAGCTGCTACTTTTGTTTCAGAAAGCCTGAAGTCTACCCAGTCATTGATTTACTAGGGGGCCAGTCAGACTTAGGGTGCAGTTAAAAGGATATTGCACCCTTTGTTACTGCACTTTATTAACCTCTCCATAGACAGGTTAAAGATATAGCCCTGCTCCAACTAAACAAATACCATATCATAGCCTGCTATAATTCATTATTTTATCCTCTAATCAAACGTGTCCAAAACTGAATTCGCCACCAGCCTGAATGAAATACTGACTCCCTATTTCTACAATAGCTGGACAGTGGATGAAGTCACCGAATTTATCCTGTCACAGGATGAGCAATGGCAGGAATATGTGCTCAACTGGGTAACTTCTATCGCTAAAACCCAACCGGAACTGGCCTATCAATATGCGGGTCAGTCAAAAAAAGCATTAGATTCAATTGGCCAGCAAGGTACCGAGCAATGGTTACAGTCAGCGCTAGATATTTATTTTTCTGCCGGCCTGTATCCAGCCAATCAGGTTATAAAAAATCTTGATGAATTTATACAAAAGTATCATTTAATTCAAAAAGGAAGCAGTTTAAAAGATGTCAAGGGTGTGCTGGAAAACTTCCTGCACGGACTGAATGGTCGCCCGCTCAAAATCAAAGCTCATGAAACACTGTTCACCGATACTGAAACCATCCATCTACCTGAAGTGGTCTGCGAATCGGAGGATTCTAAAACCAACTTTAATTTGTACAAGGCCATGGCGGTGCACCAGTGGGCACAAACCTGGTATGGAACCTGGTTGCTGGATATCGAAGCAGAAATAGCACAGTATAAAAATAAAGATAAAGCACTTGCAATCTACCACAACCTGGAAACTATTCGCCTGAATGCCTGCATTAAACGCGACTTCCCCGGTTTGTATCGACAGATGTTATCGTTTGTGGGTACGGATACAGAGTCTCACATCCCGGTTGAAATCGTAGAAGCCCTGAAACAGAAATCAGCCAACGTTAATGACTCAATTTCATTTATTCAACAGCTGTACTCGCACTCCACAGCTGAACCTTTGATTTACCAGGGGCAATTATTACCTGACCAGGTCAATGCCGTAGTGCAGGCTCGTATCACCAGGGAGAAAGATTTATTTCGTCTGGCTCTGGCCAAAATGGCTGATGAAATGAATCCCGAACAGCAAAGTCAGGGTGACGAACAGGAAAAGCTGGACTCAGAAACTGAACATGAAGAATTGCCAGACGGTCCTAAATTCAAACAGACACCGGTTGAAGACCCCGATCAACCGCAGGGTTTTAGCTACGAACTGGAACTCGATGGCAACCCGGCTATTCCAAATGAAGAAACCCAAAGCCTGATTGACTCGATAATTCAGGATCATGGAGAGCTACCCGAAGAATACCTGGTTGCAGCCGGCTCAGGGGCTTATCACGCCTGGCATGCTCAGCAACAGGAAGAAGATGATCCTGATGAAGTCTGGAAAGGCACTTACCACGAAGAAGGTGCTTTTTTGTATGACGAGTGGGATTGCACTCGTCAGGCACATCGAAAAAACTGGTGTGCTCTACGCGAGAAAGAAGTCAAACCCGATTTTGACAGCAATTTTGTCAGCGACACCATGCAAAAATACAAAGGCCTGAGTAAAACACTTCGACGGACTTTTGAAGCCATGCGGGATGAAAACAAGGTATTGAAAAAGCAACCTGACGGGGAAAACCTGGACATAGATGCACTGGTCAACTCAATGGCCGATGTCCGCAGCGGCATGGAGTTATCATCTCGAATTTATACCAAGGCTCACAAAGCTGAACGCAATATTGCAGTTATCTTTATGATCGATATGAGTGGTTCCACCAAAGGCTGGATTAACACCGCGCAAAGAGAAGCGTTGATTTTACTGTGTGAAGCTCTGCAGTCACTCGGTGATCGCTACGCTATTTATGGTTTTTCCGGCATGACACGTAAACGCTGTGAATTATACCGCATCAAAACTTTTGACGATCACTATGACGATGAAGTACGTGCCCGTATCGCTGCTATCGAACCTCAGGACTACACTCGCATGGGCGTTACCATTCGTCACTTAACCAGTATTTTTCATGATGTTCAGGCCAAGACTAAATTGCTCATTACCTTATCTGATGGAAAACCGGATGATTATGATAGTTATCACGGTGAATATGGCATAGAAGATACACGCATGTCGCTCTTTGAAGCTCGCCTCGAAGGTATTCATCCCTTTTGCATAACCATCGATGAAGAAGCACGTGACTACCTTCCTCATTTATACGGTTACGCTAATTACATTGTCATCAGTGATATTAAAAAATTACCCTACAAAATTTCAGATATATATCGAAAATTGACCACATAATTATCTTCATCCTGACTACCCATAAATTTTATAGTAGACTTCGCCAACTTTTAGATGATGAAAAATAAAATGGAACGAGCACTGCCGCTGCAAAAAAAAGCAATCTGGAAAAAATTACAAAACCATAAAACCCGGCTGGAAAAAACAGACATTATCGATCTGTTTAACAAAAACCCGAAACGCTTCGATGAGTTTTCGACCCAACAGGGCGAGTTTCTACTCGATTACTCCAAAAATCGTATCGATAAAAAGGCCTTTGACAGCCTCATAGAATTAGCTGAAAACTGTCATCTACCCGCATGGATGGATAAGATGAAAGCCGGTCATAACATCAACCATACTGAACGCCGCTCGGTGTTTCATATTGCATTGAGAGCGCCAGCTGACGAAGTTATGGAAACCGAGGGACGTAATGTGATACCGGAAATCCATGAAGAACTGGATAAAATGGAAAATTTTGTCAAACAGATTCATTCCGGAGAATGGGTGGGTTATTCCGGAAAAAAAATCAACAAGGTTATTAATATAGGCATTGGCGGCTCTGATCTGGGACCGTATCTCACCACCCAGTCCTTACGTCCTTACTGGATTGAAGGTATTGAATTACACTTTGTATCTAACCTTGATGGTGCCCAGCTAGCCCTGACACTGGAAGGAATGGACCCCGAAACCACCTTATTCATCGTTGCGTCAAAATCATTTTCTACACTGGAAACGATTTATGAAGCTTCCACGGCTCGTGAATGGTTTCTGGAAACAGCTAAAGATAATGAACATATAAAACATCATTTTGTTGCCATCTCCAGCAATGTAGAAAAAGCCACCGAATTTGGCATAGCACCTGAAAATATTTTTCGCATGTGGGACTGGGTCGGTGGACGCTATTCGCTATGGTCCACCATTGGATTATCCATCGCGCTACAAATCGGGATGGACAATTTTCGCCAAATACTGGCCGGTGCTCATGCCATGGATAAACATTTCTTTGAGGCTGACTTCCATCATAACATTCCGGTCATTCTCGCCATGTTAGGCGTCTGGTACCGTAATTTTTTCAATTATGATTCGCACGCAATTTTACCCTATGACAGCTTGCTCCATCTGTTACCCAGTTACCTGCAGCAACTCGATATGGAGTCCAATGGCAAACAGTTAAAACGAAATGGAGCCATAGCTCGTTATGCGACCGGCCCGATTATCTGGGGGGAAACAGGTTCCAACGGACAACATGCCTTTTTTCAATTTCTGCACCAGAGTGAAACCGTGGTGCCCGTCGACTTTATCGCATCTATTAACACCCATTACCCATTGCGTGACCATCAGTCATTATTGTTTTCCAATTTAATCGCTCAGTCCGAGGCATTGATGAAAGGACGCAACCTGGACGAAGTTTTAGAGAACCTGTCACCGGATAGTCAGGATTATGACCATCAGCAATTGATTGCGCGCTATCGCACATTCCCGGGTAACTCACCCTCCAACACGCTGCTCATCGATAAATT
Source organism: Gammaproteobacteria bacterium (assembly GCA_024225395.1). Classification (GTDB taxonomy): domain Bacteria; phylum Pseudomonadota; class Gammaproteobacteria; genus JACNJF01. The sequence goes on along the minus strand of JAAEMR010000088.1, from coordinate 47,665 downwards.
AACGCCTTACAACTTTGGTTCGTTACTGGCGATGTATGAGCACAAGGTATTTGTGCAGGGCGTAATCTGGAATATCAATTCCTTTGATCAGTGGGGCGTTGAATTAGGCAAGGAACTGGCCAGCCAGCTACAACGTGATTTATTGCATGGGGAGCACATGGAGGATCACGATCCGTCTACGACCGGGTTGCTAAAACATTACATGAAGATTTCAGATCAATCTTAACGCAAAAGGTCGCAACTCCGGGTCACGACCTTTTTATGGGAAATATGGAACCTGCTTCCCGAAGTGTTTCTATTTACTCGCCTGTTAAAAGGTGATATTTCGCCATCAACTCATCGTGAGTTTCTACATGATCAGGGTCTACTGGAATGCAGTCTACCGGACAAACTTCCACGCATTGTGAAGTTTCATAGTGCCCTACACATTCGGTACACTTGTCGGGATCAATAATATAAATTTCGTCACCCGCTTCTATCGCTTCGTTCGGGCATTCTGGTTCGCAGACATCACAGTTAATACACTCATCAGTGATTATCAAGGCCATGGTTTACTCCTGTTACTTTTTCAATAAAAATTCTAATTTAATACTGCAGCTAATTTTTTGCTGCAGCCAGTTTTTCAGTTAATCGTTTATGTATCTCCGGGTGAATAAATCCGGAGACATCACCATTCAAACGCGCAATTTCACGCACCAGACTGGATGAAACAAAGGCAAATTGTTCTGCCGCTGTTAAAAATACGGTTTCAACTTCCGGTGCCAGCGATCTATTCATACCGGCTAGTTGAACCTCAAATTCAAAATCTGATATGGCGCGTAAGCCACGAATAATAATTCGTGAATCACATTCCCGGGCAAAATCGATTAACAAACCAGAAAAGGGTTTAACCGATACATTTTCTTCACCCTGAAACACAGTATTCAGCATGTCGATACGTTCTTCCAGCGTAAAAAAAGGTTTTTTCTGTGGATTATCAGCCACTCCAATAACCACGTGATCAAACATTTTTATCGCACGACGGCACACATCGGTGTGACCACAGGTCACCGGGTCAAATGTTCCAGGATAAATTGCTATCGTATTTGAACTCAATATTTATCAACGCAAATAAATTTCAGGGATTTTAACCAGTTCGGCTCCATTTCGCTATAGCATAACTGACTCGCCCAGCCTTTTTTTGTTTAACCCAGGTCAAGTCGGCATGATTTAGCTGCATTTCCTGCTCTATTGGCCACTCAATAAAGATTAAAGCACCTGCGCTTAACAATTTTCGATCAATCAACTCATCAAGTACTTTAGAGCGCAATTCAGGTAGATCATAAGGTGGATCGATAAAAACAAGGTTATAACATTCATCTGAAGATTCCAGAAAATCCAGCACATCTCCAGTCACTACTCGAATATTATCCGCTCCTAAGCGCTCACATAACCTTGATAAGTTGCTGGTTATTAAGCGATCATTATCCACCATGGTCACCTGCCTTGCTTCACGGGAAGCGGCTTCAAATCCGAGACCACCCGCACCTGCAAAACAATCCAGCACATTGGCACCGGGCACATCCATGTTCAACCAGTTAAATAGAGTTTCCCGAACTCGATCCGGTGTCGGGCGTAAACCTTTTTTATCCAGTACATCTAGCCGGCTTCCTCGCCATTGGCCGGCAATAATGCGTATCTGGGATTTGCGCGGTTGTTTGGATTTTCCAGCTATGACGCTTCACCAACTATGACACGAATTAACTGATCCGGTTTAACCCTGCGAGAAAAAGCTTCCTTAATATCTTCTGCAGTTACCGCCAGAATTTTTTCATTGAAACTATCCAGGTAATCCAGCGGTAAATCATAAAAACCAATCAGCGAAAGGTATTCTACTATTTTTTTATTACTATCGATCTTTAACGGAAAGCTACCAGTAATATTCTTTTTGGAATGATCAATCTCGGCGGCGGTAGGACCCTCTTTAATAAAATCTGTCAACATCTGATTCAACAATTGTGATGCCTCAGCCACCTGATGATTTTTGGTCTGCAATGCCATCTGGAACGGGCCATTGCTTTCCATCGGTAAAAAGTAGCTATAAACGCTGTAACTTAAACCACGATTTTCACGAATCTCCTGCATTAAACGAGAACTGAAACCACTTCCACCCAGAATATGGTTACCCAGGTAGAGGGCATAATAATCGGCATCACCACGTCGCATCACTGGTAATCCCTGAATAATATGAGTTTGAGAAGTTTTAAAAGGAACCTTGATGGTTTCGCCCTGGTCAGCCATCTTAGCTGCAGCAACCGGTTTAGCTTTCTGCCCGGCTTTTAAATACTTTGTTAACTGTTCGGCATAAAATTTAGCTTTCTCCAGGGTTAAATCACCCATCAGTGACAGAGTGGCATTGTTAGCCACATAATACTGAGAATGGAACTGTTTCAAGTCCTTTTGCGTAATAGCCTGCATGGTTTTTGTCGTGCCTGCTCGCCCTATTTTGTAAGCATGGTTTTTATATAAATTTTTATAAAAGGTATCTTCGGCCACACTACTGATTTCTTTTTTCCGATTTGCCAGACTGATCAACATCGATTTTCTATCACGCTCGATAGCATCCTGCGGAAACGATGGTAATGCAGAAACACGGGCAAACAAATCTATAACCTTTTCCCAGGGCTGCGTATCAGAAAGACTTCGCAAGCTGACAAAAGCCATATCACGCAAAGAGTCATGGCCTAATTCAGCACCTACCGACTCAAAATTTTCTGCAATATCTTCAGAAGAATAATCACCTGTTCCTTCCACCAGCAGTGCACTAACCAGTCGGGAGACTCCGTAGAGTTCTCCATCTCGAGAACTACCCGCCTTGAAAGCCAGGCGAACATCAATCATCGGTAAATCATGGCTTTCTACAAACAGAACCTCAACGCCATTGGAAGTTTTCCAGGTTTTAATATCCAGTGCGAAAGCAGACTGCGTTAACAACACGGCACAACTGGTTAAAGCCAGCATCCATTTCATTTTATTCATCATTTGTTTTCCTGCTCAGGCCATAGTGTTGCTACGGTTAACTGGCTGGAATCAAAATATTCCCGGGCCACCCGCTGAACATCTTCCGCGGTAATGCTACGGATATCATCGACATAAGTATCAAGGATGCGCCAGTCAAGACCGACACTATCCAGCATGCCTATTTGCATGCCAGTGTAAAACATGGAATCACGTTCAAACACCTTGCTGGCAATTACCTGCGCCTTTACCCGGTCAAGTTCCTTCTGGGTAACAGGAGTATCCTGTAATTTTTTTATTTCCGTGTGAAAAGCCTGCTCCAGTTGCTCAGGCGTTACACCTTCATTTGGAGTTCCGGCAAATAAAAATAAACCATTGAGTCGATCGAAAGGGTCAAAAGAAGTACCGGCATCAGCCGCAATTTCCTGTCCACGCAGTATATTTTTAGCGATTCGTGCACTGCTGCCTCCATCCAGTACTGCACTTAACACATCCAGTGCATAAATATCTTTTACCTTATCTTTATTGCCCACTAAAACTGGTGCTTTGTAGCCCATGATCATGTAAGGGTTTGCTGTTTGACCATACAGTTTAATGCGTCTTTCGCCCATCTGGGCTATTTCCGGTCTTAGTTTCGGAGGGGTAATATCGGAAGGTTTTAAATCTGCAAAATATTTATTTGCCAGTTGAATAACTTCGTCTGCAACAACGTCTCCAACTACAACAAGCGTCGCGTTATTCGGTGCATACCATTGCTGATACCAGTCCGCAGCATCCTGCATTTCCAGGCCTTCCAGGTCTCCCATCCAGCCTATAACGGGAATTCTTCTGGGACTGCTTAAAAATGCTGTTGCATAAAATTGCTCAAACAGTTTAGATTTTGGTTTATTGTCTACTCTCCAACGACGCTCCTCTTGTACCACAGCCAGTTCTTTATTGAACTCTGACTGTAGAAAGATCACATTTCGCATACGATCAGCTTCCAGCTCAAGACAAATTTCCAGACGGTCACTGGCAATACGTTGGTGATACCCGGTAAAATCGTGCGAGGTAAAAGCATTATCACTGCCACCATTGGCCGCAATAATTTCTGAGAAATCACCTGGTTTCAATTTTTTGGTTCCTTTGAACATCATGTGTTCAAGCACATGTGAAACCCCGGTGATACCATCATATTCATAAGTGGAACCAATTCGATACCATACCTGAGAGGCGACAACAGGTGCCCGGTGATCCTCACGCACGATAATCTTCATACCGTTTTCCAGCATGCTTTCCACAGTATTCGCCTGTAGCGGTAAAACCGTAAAAAGGGTTGATAAAAGAAACAGCTTTTTAATCATTTTGTATTATCCAGTCATTATTTAGTTATAGCAGTACCGAAAACTGTTTAAACATTTATAAACAGTCATTCAAAGTTCTGGTAGCATACTGCCTCCGCCCTTGATATGACACTGTAATCTATGTTCGGTTTCAAAAAAACCAATACTAAAAGTGAGAAAGATCCAGTAAACAAACCCGGATTATTCTCAAGCCTGAAAAGCAAACTTTCAAAAACCAGGGCCAGCTTCACCAGTGGTATTAGCGATATCTTTCTGGGCAAGAAAGAAATTGATGAAGAATTACTGGAGCAGCTTGAAGATCAGCTGCTAATGGCAGACGTAGGCATCGAAGCTACCCAGAAAATTACCGCCAACCTGACGGATGCTCTGGCCAGAAACCAGCTTAAAGATAATGACAGTGTATTCTCTTCATTAGAAACCGCCATGCAGGAAATTTTATCGGTCATCTCTGAACCACTGCAAATAGACACCCAGAAAAAACCTTTCGTCATCCTCATGATCGGCATCAACGGCGCCGGTAAAACAACGACCATTGGCAAACTGGCTCAACAGTTCAAGGAACAGGGGCTCAGTGTGATGCTGGCTGCCGGTGATACCTTCCGTGCCGCCGCTGTTGAACAACTGCAAACCTGGGGTGAACGACTCGACTTACCGGTCGTCAGCCAGGGCAATGGTGCTGATTCAGCTTCTGTTATTTACGATGCATTACAGTCAGCTCGATCACGAAACATAGATATATTAATAGCCGACACAGCCGGTCGCCTGCACACCCAGAACAACCTGATGAATGAGCTGGAAAAAATCAAACGGGTAATGGCAAAGCTCGATCCCGAAGCGCCGCACGAAACCATGCTGGTGCTTGATTCCGGTACCGGTCAGAACGCACTGGCACAGGCCAAAAGTTTTCATGAAAAATTAAATATTACCGGTATCACTTTAACCAAACTGGACGGAACTGCCAAAGGCGGGATTGTTTTTAGTCTAGCTCAGCAGATGCAGACACCTATTCGATATATAGGTGTTGGAGAAACGGCTCAGGACTTACGTGTGTTTAACTCTGAAGAGTTTATCAGGGCACTTTTAGACAGAGATTAGAAAGCATTTTTAGCATTAACTTCTACCAACATATGAAACAAATATGCTGAGCAGGTCAATTTAATAATGTATTATCAGCCTGCTTACTATTAAGATAAATTATCGCTACACGGGAAAGTCTGTTAGAACGATAAAATAATAAATATACCAGCTATCTGGATCTTAATACGATTTATAAAATACTAGCTGCATTATTTAACAATTCATCTAATAATGGCTCAGTTAATAAACAAACTATATGATATTAATATTCTTTAGCCATCGCCGATGATTCATTTTCACAACATAACAAAACGCTACCCCGGTGGTCATGATGCGTTATCCAATGTGACATTGAATTTAGAAGACGGCGAAATGGCCTTTTTAACCGGACATTCCGGTGCCGGTAAAAGTACCTTATTAAAAATCATCTCGTTAATTGAAAAACCCACTCGTGGCCAGGCTTTACTCAATCAAATCAATCTCAACACCTTACCAAACTCTCGAATCCCTTACATTCGCAGAAATATAGGCATCATCTTTCAGGATCACCAATTACTGTTTGATCGACCGGTGTTTGATAATGTAGCGCTGCCCTTAATCATTCAGGGTTATGCCCGACATGAAATTGCCAAACGAACCCGTGCAGCACTGGATAAAGTCGGTTTGTTAAATAAGGAAAAATCCATGCCCATCACACTGTCTGGCGGAGAACAGCAGCGAGTCGGCATAGCCCGCGCTGTAGTGCACAAGCCAATGTTATTACTGGCAGATGAACCTACCGGTAATCTGGATCCGGTGCTATCCCGGGAAATCATGCAAATTTTTATCGATTTTCACCAGGTCGGCGTCAGTGTGCTGGTCGCCAGTCATGACCTTAACTTAATCGAAGAACTGCAAAAACCGGTCGTTACCCTGAACAAGGGAAATATCATTCATAACGATCTTGAGAGGAGCGCTCCTTCAACATGAGCGATAACACGCATCAGCATCGGCCCAATATATTCCATCAGTTCACTTCCTGGCTTTTACATCATTTTCAATCAATGATTTTCAGCCTGGGGAAAATTTATAGAAGCCCATCCTCCACACTTATGACCATAGCCGTAATCGGCATCACGCTTACTTTGCCGAGTGGTTTTTATCTACTCCTGAAAAACATTCAGAGTATATCCGGAGACTTAAGAGGCAGCACTCAGATCACTTTATACCTGAACATGGACCTGAGTGAAGATAGTGCACAGAAATTTAATAAAGAACTGCAAAATCGTCAGGATATCACCAGCACTATCTTTATACCCAGAACCCAGGCTTTGCAGGATTTCAAGAAAAACTCAGGCTTTGGAAAAAGCCTGGATCACCTGGAAAGCAACCCATTACCTCATGCAATTGTTGTTCAACCACCTGCCGATACTGATACTCTCAGTATAAAAACATTACTCTCCCAGCTGGAAATTCTTCCACAGGTAGACATCGCCAAACTGGATACAGAATGGCTGGAAAAATTATTTACCATCATTGAGATAGCCAAACGTACCGTTATCATCATCAGCCTGTTATTCAGCTTTGCCGTTTTACTCATTATCGGTAATACCATTCGGCTCGACATTCAAAGCCGGTACCAGGAAATCATCGTCACAAAATTAATTGGAGCAACAAACGCCTTCATCAGGCGTCCATTTCTATACAGTGGTGTCTGGTATGGATTGTTTGGCGGTTTATTATCGTGGCTTATCGTCGAGCTAAGTTTAATAGCTCTTTCGAACCCTATATCTACTCTAAACTTGCTTTACCAGTCACAATACAATTTAATCACCTTCAGCTTGATCGACTTCATTATCATTATCAGTGCCAGCACCTTACTCGGCCTGGCGGGTTCATGGCTAGCCGTTACCCGTCATTTAAATGATATTGAACCAACCTAACAGGACTATAAAAATATGCTCTTTAAAAAACGCCTGCTTATAATCGATTCTTCTGACTCTACTCGAGCCATTCTGTATAAAGAATTACTTTCGAGTCTTCCGGATATTGACATTATTGCCTGCGGTACAGCCAAAGAAGCACTCACGGCAACAAAACGGTTTAATTTTGAAATCATCACCACCGGCTTATCTCTACCAGATATGGATGGTCAAAAGATGATCGAAGAAATCCGTAAACAGCAAAAAAACATTGATACCCCTATTTTCGTCGTCTCGGGTGATACTCATACTCACATCATTAGTAACGACGACGAGGGCATCACAGCCAGTGCCATAACCGCTTATTTCGATAAATCTGAAGGACATAAAGCACTGGTAAGTTTCATCGCTAATTTTATGGGAAAAGAAAATACTGTCACCGCCAAAATATTGTATGTCGATCAAAGTGCTACTTCAGCGGCAATCACCAGCTCTATACTGGAAAAAAATAACGTTAACTTTTTACATGTTAAAACTGGCGAAATGGCACTCAATGAATTACGACGGGACTATGAGGAAAACCAGAAATGTACATATGATGTATTAATTACCGACTTAACCCTTAGCAAGGAAATGACCGGCTTCGAACTAATACAATGTGTTAGAAGAGAGTTAAATTTTGATTATCTGACATTACCTATTTTACTGATGACTGTTGAACCGGAAGATAACGAGAAAACAGATTTTACCGGTATCTTTGGCGCAGGCACCAATGACTTCATTACCAAACCCATTGTTGAAGAAGTCCTGGTAGAAAGGATCCTCAATTTAATTAATATCAAACGTCAAAATGAAGCTTTAGAAAATTAAAGAGAGTTTCCAGGCATCCGGCAACTATATCGACCATAAGCTCAAGCGGTCGATAAAACACAAGCATTGACGAATGTCATCATAAAAGCTCGCAAAAAATATTAAAATTTCAGTAGTTGCCAACCGTGTACGAAAAAACCATTAATGTTCCATAAATTAATGAGCTTCCTGTTTACCCCGGATATCCCCTTTGTAACCACGCTACGCGATACACAAAATTACGCTAAAGCAACAGGGAAGGGAGTAGGTATAGGCGAAATGACTTATTCTGGTGTTAAAGGTGACCGGCAGCGGTGAGCAGTGGGCACCTCTTATGAGATGGCCGGATACACAGGTCAATACTGTTGAAGCAGACATAACGCCGGTTTTTAGCCCGCAAGACTCGCTTTCAAAGTTTAGCTAAAACAACCTGGTCGCTGATTTCAGCCAATACAATCAAACCATCCATTTGTCACAGGTAAAAACAAACCTGTTAGCTTTCTATATTAAGCGCTCTTTTCCAGCCCAGTTTTTTCTCAATAGACGCAATCATCATACCCGCAATATCTTTACCGGTAGCCGATTCTATGCCTTCCAGGCCAGGAGACGAATTCACTTCTAACAATAGCGGGCCTTTTTTAGACCTGATGATATCCACGCCAGCCACTTTCAAGCCCAGAGTTTTGGATGCCTTCAGCGCCAGCGCTCTTTCCTGAGGTGTTATTTTGATTATCGAAGCCGTCCCTCCCTGGTGAATATTGGCTCTAAATTCACCGGGTGCAGCCTCTCGTTGAATCGAAGCAACCACTTTTCCATCAATTACAAAACAACGTAGATCTTTCCCATCAGCTTCTTTAATAAACTCCTGAACCAGCAAATTAGCTCTGAGCGCTTTAAATGCATTAATAACGCTCTCTGCGGCTTTTTTAGTTTCGGCCAGCACCACACCACGTCCCTGAGTTCCCTCCAGCAACTTAACAATCAACGGTGCCCCACCGACCATGTCGATCAAATCATTGGTATCCATGGGTGAATTGGCAAAACCCGTTGTGGGAATGCTTACGCCATTTTTCAATAACAATTGTAGAGAAAACAGCTTATCCCTGGACTGAGTAATGGCAGATGATGAATTTATTGTATAAACACCCATGCTTTCAAATTGTCGCGCAAGGGCACAACCATAAAAAGTTACGCTGGGGCGAATTCGGGTTATGACAGCATCCAGATCATTTAGTACTTTTCCGCCACGATAGTGTACTTCCGGCTCCATCGCATCTATTTTCATATAACACTGCTTGATGTTAAGAAACACCATTTCATGCCCACGCTCCTGCCCTGCTTCCAGAATGCGTAAATTGGAATATAACTCCTGATTACTGGCTAACAGGCCAATTTTCAGCCCGCTTCGTTTATGTTTCCTTTTGCCATAATACTCATCCAGTGTGCCGGGATGTACGTCACCCAGGCAAAAACTTACCGATGGATCAACCAGCATGCGTCCATTCATCGCCTGCCGCCCTAGTAACATCCTGTACCCCATAGAGTCTCGATTGGCTAAAGTCAGTTCAATATCCCACTTTTCAACACCCACTTTCATTGTTGCACTGATAACGTAGCGGGTTTCAGAAATACCACTAGAACTTTTCACTACCCTTTTATCAATAACGGGTCTTTCACAACGGATAACGGTTCTTCTATCATTTTGCAATGGATGCACTTCAAAGCTTACCCAGCTCTCACCATCACGACGAAATTTATGGATATTAAAGGCATGCATCGAGGATGTTTTGGCACCCGAATCAACACGCGCTTTAATGGCGGGCACGCCTAAATTTGTAAATGAGCACCACTCTTCACTGCCTACAATAATTTTAGATTCTTCGCTGGACATAATTATTAATGAGTAAATATGACTTATGTTAATATTTATGATCAGAAATTAACTCAGCCACCACCTTTTTTCAACAGGACTTTCGAAAACCCGGCTAAAAAAATAGCGCCTGACAGCCGTCTATTGAACTTTACCCCATAAGTATGCTCTAATGTTTAGCACTCCAGTTGGTTGAGTGCCAACACTTTTAACGAGGTATTTATGGGTAAACAACTTGTCGCTTCAATGAACCACCTGCCAGCTATTTCCGGCTCGTCGGCCAGCCTTGAAGCCTATATCAGCGCAGCTCATGCAATTCCAATTCTTAGCTTAGAGCAAGAACAGGCTTATGCCCGTGAATTACAGCAAACCGGTGATATCAATGCTGCTCAGCAATTGGTACTTCCTCATTTAAGGTTTGTCATAAAAATCGCTAATAATTATTCTGGATACGGCCTGGCTGTTGCCGACCTTATACAGGAAGGCAATATCGGTCTGATGAAAGCGGTAAAACGTTTCGACCCTGATGTGGGCGTACGCCTGGTTTCCTTTGCTGTGCACTGGATTAAAGCCGAAATGCACGAATACATCCTTAAAAACTGGCGTATCGTTAAAATCGCAACCACCAAGGCTCAACGGAAATTATTCTTTAAGCTGCGTAGCCAGAAGAAACGTCTTGGCTGGTTTAAACACGAAGAAGTGCTGGATGTTGCAGAAACACTCGGGGTTACTCCAGAAAACGTGCTGGAAATGGAAAATCGTTTAAATAGTTACGACATGGCTTTTGACATGAGTACCGACGATGATGACGACAGTGCTTATCAGGCACCTGCTTTAACACTGGCTAATGAGAGTCCGTCTCCAGAGTTATTGCTCGAGCATAAAACCAGTCAACAGCAAACTCAGGAAACCCTGATGCAGGCATTGAATGATCTTGATGATCGTAGCCGTCAAATTGTCAGTAGACGGTGGTTAACCGACAATAAATCTACACTGCATGAACTGGCCGATGAATTTGGCGTTTCAGCAGAGCGTATTCGCCAGATTGAAAAAAATGCTTTTAACAAGATAAAAAACCAGTTTGTTGCTTAAACTGTTTCAACTCGCTTAGTTCACAAACCAAAGCCCGGTAGTTTTCTGTAAATTACCGGGTTTTTTATTTGCACAACATAGAAATTTCCGTTGAGTTCATTACATTCTGCATTCGTCAAATAGAATCAAACCTGTACAGGTGCTTAGTTTGACCTGTATCAATCCTTTCACTAGTAAAAATGCTAGTGTTAAATTAACAATAAAAAAAATGTTATGGATTGATGCCTATGTCTACGCAAAACTGCACCCATTCTATTGCCATCACAGGTTCAGGTGGAAGTGGAGCAATTACCGTCGGTAATATGCTATTGCAACAGGCCGCTAAAAACAGTCTCTACGGTTTTATGCGTCGCTCAGTCGGACCACAAATCCGAGGTGGTGAATCAGCCGCTTTATTACGCCTTTCAGATCAACCTGTATTCTGCCCCGATGACCGCTTCGACCTGTTAATTGCATTTGACTGGCGAAATGCTGACCGCTTTGCACTAGAAATACCTCTGGACAGTCAAAGCCTGATAATTACAGACCCTGCCAGCGGAGAGATTCCTGAAGTCATACAACAGTCAGGTGCAAAAATTATAGAAGTTCCGCTAAAGAAAATGGCCAGTGCAGTCAGCGGAGGTCGTATCAATATGGTTGCAGTCGGCTTACTCACTGCTTTACTGAAAATGCCGGCTGAGGTAGCCACCGATATCATAAGTTCTACTCTAGTTAAAAAAGGCGAAGAAGCGATTAAATCATCCCTCGATTGCTTTGAAACAGGCTTTAATTATGAATTACCGGGAAAACTACCCTGTCCACAACTTATGGCGGCAGAACCCGGAATTCGTTGGAATATCAGTGGCAATGAAGCAGCAGGGCTCGGGGCATTACAGGGTGGTGTGCGTTTTGTTGCTGCTTACCCCATTACACCGGCTACCGAGGTACTGGAATGGTTATCACCCCGGATAGAAAAAATAGGTGGAACATTATTACAGGCAGAAGATGAACTTGCCTCCATTAACATGGCGATCGGCGCTTCTTTTGGTGGCACTGTGTCGATGACGTCCACTTCCGGTCCAGGTTTAAGCCTGATGTCTGAAGGTATCGGGCTGGCGGTTGCCAGTGAAATACCCCTGATCGTGGTGAATGTTACTCGTGGTGGCCCTTCTACCGGTATCCCGACTAAATCAGAACAAAGTGATTTGAATATCGCACTGAATGGATTACACGGAGATGCACCACACCTGGTACTCGCCCCACAAAATATAACTGACTGCATCGACACCACACGATGGGCAGTTCAACTGGCTGAAGCATTGCAAACTCCGGCCATAGTTTTAACCGATCAATTTCAGGGACAGTCCCGCTGCATCACCCCGGTGCCTGAATCGCCGGATTTGGCGATGGCTCGTAAAGTTGCCCAACCAGAAAAAGATAAGGTCTTTGAACGTTATGCAATTACAGAGAGCGGTATTTCCCCTATGGCTATTCCCGGCACCGCTGACTGTAGTTACACGGCTGACGGTCTCGAACACAAACCATCCGGGCAGCCATCCAGTATCGCCACCGATCATCATGACCAACTGGATAAACGTCAGCGCAAGTTAGATCTATTTGAGTTTGGAGAAAAATGGGCTGATATTCATGGAGATGGTCAACTCGCTATCATTACCTGGGGTTCCAGTACCGCTGCCGTTCTGGAAGCTGCGCAAAGGCTAAAGTTCACCGGGCAAACGGTAAAGGTCATTTCGATTCGCCTACTGGCACCTGCACAAGTTGATTCACTGGAAAAGGAACTGATAGGCGTTAACAGGTTACTGGTTGTCGAACAAAGTCATTCCAGGCAGTTCTATCACTATTTACGAGCTCACTACACTTTACCAGATAAAGTGAATGTATTTGCTGAACCAGGTCCACTTGCCATCACACCGGGCACTATCACTCATGCGGTACAGCTGTTGAAAGGGGAATTATCATGACTAACCTGGCTAAAGCAAAATCCTACAAGTCCGACATAAAGCCGATATGGTGTCCGGGTTGTGGCGACTTTGCAGTTCTTTCTGCCTTAACCAAGGCCTTTGCTTTTCTCGACCTGGCAAAACAGGACCTGGCTGTTATATCTGGAATTGGTTGCTCATCACGTTTACCTGCTTATTTTAGTAGCTATGGTTTTCATGGCATTCATGGACGAGCTCTGCCGATTGCATCAGGGCTTAAGTTAGCCCGACCTGAGTTAACTGTCATCGCATCAGGTGGTGACGGAGATGGATTTTCTATCGGAGGCAATCATTTTATACATGCCTGTCGTCGCAACCTGGACATGACTTATATCGTGATGGACAACGAAGTTTATGGCATGACCAAAGGTCAGGCATCCCCCACAACGCAACCCGACTGGGCTTCCAGTAAATTAACGCCACATGGCACCGGTGTGAGGCCTTTTCAGCCTGCAGCTATTGCTCTTGCATCCGGCGCAAGTTTTATTGCCAGAGCTTTTTCCGGCGATCCAAATGGCATGACCAAACTCATTATTGCCGCCATTCAACATCCCGGCTTTTCATTTATCCAGGTGCTTAGCCCATGCCCTACTTTTCGTCCCGAACAAAAGTTGTGGAAGCATCAGGTGGAGGCATTTCCACATGAACCCACCGATGATCCGGTCAAAGCAGCTACCCGTTTGTACACTGATGATGGAATGAGCAGTGGTCTTATCTTTCAAAGCAACTACCCGACATGGAACAAACCCGAAGTTGCACAGACCTCTGTTAAACAATTCGAAGAGGAGTTCGTCGTATGATTAAACCTGAATCTATTGAAGACCTGGAAACCTTTCTTGCGCTGGCCTATTTGCTGGAAATTGAATCATCTGATCGTTACACAGAACTGGCTGATAATATGCAAGTGCATAATGACCCGGAAGTTGAGCAGCTGTTTAGAAAACTATCTGAATACAGCGGTAAACACGCATCTGAAATTATCGAACACGCCGAAGGCATGGTATTACCCAATGTAGCCAGCTGGGATTTCGAATGGCAAAGCCCGGAAGGTCCTGAAACCACGGCATTCGAATTCGTTGAGTATCAGATTACGCCCGTAAAGGTTCTACAACTGGCCTTACACAATGAAATTCGCGGGCATGATTTTTATGCCCATATCGCTGAACAGTCACCATCCGAAGAAATAAGGAAGCTGGCTACAGAGTTTACTGATGAAGAGTCAGAGCACGTAGAATTACTTAAGAACTGGATAGCAGAAATGGAACAAAACAAGGGAAATACACGTGATGATATGGATCCGCCAAACATGCCGGAATAAAATCAGACCTGAAACCGACTACTGGTTTCAGGTCGTTATAACATGTGAAGTTAGTTATTAAATATAAGCTCGAATGATTTCTCGTAAGTAATGATCCGAAATCAACAATGCAAATAATGCACTTAGATAAAAAATAGAATAGCCAAAGGTTTTCATCGCATATTCATCGGCCTTCGATTGATAAAGCTTGATTGCGTAGTACAAAAATCCAAGTCCAAGCCCTAAAGATCCTGCAAGATATAAATACCCGCTCATCTGCGTGACAAATGGCAGCAGTGAAATGCCCAGCAACATTAAGGTGTACAACACGATATGCAGCTTGGTAAACGCGATACCATGAGTCACAGGTAACATTGGCACGCCTGCCTTCTTATATTCATCTTTGCGTTTAATTGCCAGTGCCCAGAAATGAGGAGGCGTCCAGATAAAAATAATAAGGAATAACAGCATCGCATCAACAGTCAGTTCATTAGTCACCGCAACCCAGCCCAAAACCGGTGGAGCCGCACCAGCTGCACCGCCCAGTACAATGTTGTGCGGAGTACTGTGCTTTAGAAACATGGTGTAGACAACGGCGTAACCAACCAGTGATATAAACGTTAATATGGCGGTCATGGTGTTAACAAAGGCAACCAGTATCACCATCGATAAAACACCTAAACTAATGGCGAATATTAACGCTGATTTAGAACTGATATTACCCTGTGGTAGAGGCCTGTTTTTGGTACGCGCCATGACGATGTCAATTCGACGGTCAACCCAGTGATTTATCGCCGCTCCTGATGCTGCACCCAGCCCAATTCCTAATAATCCGAAAAACAGGATATCGACACTTACCATGGTTGGAGAAGACAGCAACATGCCTGCCAACGCAGTAAATAAAATCAGGTAAACCACCTTGGGTTTACACAGTTGATAATATTCGCCGATGTGTGGCAAAAAGTCAGTTTTTACTTTAGTTTTATTCATAATTTATATTTTAGCTTTAACCTATTCTTGAGATAGACAGTAACCTCTTTATATCCTTAAGAACCTTTTCCGGATCCGGTAGCTGTGAATATTCCATCATGTAATTGCCAAAAGGGTCAACCAGCATGATTTTTTTAAAGATACTACCTGAACCCTGTTGAATTGTAGAGTAAAAATGCTGCTTTGTTTCCGCACTGACTGTAGCTATATCCATCCCCGGATAGCTTTCTTTTATCTTTTCTAGCTGATTTTTATCAGTCATCGCGCTATCCAGAATCAATAATCTATTAATTCTAAATCGTTCCTGTGCCATCGCTTTCCGCACCTGACGCATATAATAGATATTTTTCAGACAATCTTCATCGCAATTATCATCCAGAATATACAGCATTAACCATTTTTTCTGGTATTCAGCAAAAGCTTTATCCGAGCCATCAGACAGCTGTAGTTGTACATCTTTTATTTCCCGGGCTGGTTGTACCAAGGTACCGTAATTGGAAGTCCTGGTCTGGGGTAACTCATCCCGATATTTATAGTACAAAGTACCGGCAAGGTAAGGGAGTGCACTCAGCGCTAACAATATCCAGAGCGGTGCATAACTACCCTTTTTTACTTTTTCATTCATCGTGTTTTGCTTTGTTAAAGTTAAATTTAATAAATAGAATTAGAGTCACCAGTGCAAACGCAGCCCAGTGAATTGCATAACCTATATGCATGCCTGTTTTCGCTTTAAATTGCGGCCACTGCCTGTGAAGGTTATGACTTAAATCTGATGTTAACTGTAATTCGATGGGATAAAAGTCCAGCCCGCTTTGTTGCTTCAGGCTATCAAAATCAAAGTATACCCATAACTTTTCATGCTCGGTATTCGGTTTATCCACTCCTGAAGTCACCACAGGTTTTGAACGAGGCTGTTTAATAAAACCTTCAATCACTACTGCTCCGGAATCAATCTGGTACTCAGGCAATTGCAGTCTGTTTTTACCGCGTTTTATCCAGCCCATATTGACCAGTAACCATCGGTTTTCATCATCAAGATCAAACGGGCAATACACATACATACCTGGCTCACCATCCATGACAACATTTTCTACAAAAAAACAACTGTCACTATTAAATCGACCAGTAGCTGATGCCCGATAAAAAATATGCTCTAAAACACTTCCATCTGTTAACTGTTTAAAGCTCAGTGGCTTCTGCTGATTAGCAAACTCAATTTGTTTCACCGTTGACTGCTTTTCATAAACTCGATTTAGCTGCCATAGCGATAACGCGCTAAATACTCCAAAAAACAGCAGGAATAAAAACAGCATTAAAGGATTAAAAATATATCGAAATCCAAAAAACACTACAGGTACAACCCTAATCGTTTAAAGCATTTCATGATAAAATAGATGTCATCTTAACTATTAACTGTTTCACGCATGTTCAAGACACTCATTATCATCAATCTCGCTTTAATCATTATCAGTTTAATTAGCGGTGCCTTTTTCCTCGCTAAAGAAAAAGGCAATTCAAATAGAATAGTGACATCACTCACCATTCGCGTCGGACTTTCAATTTGCCTGATCTGCCTGCTGCTGATCGGTTATTTCACCGGCAATCTGAAACCACATGGAATCTAGATCATTCAACTAAATGATCAATATTAACTTACCACGAAGCACATGAAGATCACCAGGTTTAAAGAAGCATCTAAATAAAGCCCTTTAAGCGCTAAATAAATTAAGCTTCGATACTATATTGCAGTTTCTCTTTCTAGCTCTTCATGGTCAAAACAATAACTAATATTAAGACAAAAAAAAGCGCTTGAATCCAAGCGCTTTCAATACAAAGCGACTTCCTGTTTACTTTTAATTACAACCAGTAAACAAAGAAATATAAACCAATCCAGACCACGTCTACAAAGTGCCAGTACCAGGCAACTGCTTCAAACGCAAAATGGTTTTCTTCAGTAAAATGATCCTTCATCGAACGGATTGTTATAACTATCAGCATGATGGTTCCGATAGTGACATGAAGACCATGAAAACCTGTCAGCATGTAAAAGGTGGAACCATAAATTCCTGATGTTAACTTAAGATCCATTGCTGTATAAGCGTGAAAATACTCATAAGCCTGAAAACCAAAGAAGATCAAACCCAGTGCTACTGTCATCATTAGACCCAGTACCAGCTGGTTTTTACTTTCTTTCTTTAATCCCCAGTGAGCCCAGGTCAAAGTTCCACCCGAAGACAACAGGATGATGGTATTCCATAACGGAATTCCACCAGCACCCATCGCTTCTTTTGGAGGTGTATAGGTTGTTCCACTAACAACATTAGTGTCACCCGGTAAGGTAACTAATGGCCAGACATCCTGAAACCCGTCCCATAGAATATTGGACATGGGTTGATGTCCTTCTCCACTTAAAGAAGGAATGGCAATGCCCCGAAAATAATACAGACAGGCAAAAAAAGTCAGGAAGAAAAAGACTTCAGAAGTAATAAACCAGAACATACCCTGCCTAAACGAGGTACTGACATTAGGGCCGTAACTACCCCTAAGGTTCTCATCGATAACCGCACCAAACCAGCCAAAAAATATATAGCCAATCATCAGGAAGCCAGCTGTCAAAATCATTGAGCCAACACTTACGTCATTGATCATCAATATAAAACCAAATAACAGAACAAAAACGCTACTGGCAGAAATAATCGGCCAACGACTCGGTTCTGGAATAAAATATGATTCAGTATTTGTCATGATTTTCCTCTTTTTTGCAGTATTTATAATTATTGTCAGTATTTAAAAATTATGTTAAATCTTAGTTCGATCGGTATTCATAAATGTATAGGATAATGTGATCGTACGATATTTATCAGGCAATTCTCTATCCACTACGAACTGCAAGTTCATATCTCTACTTTCCCCGGGACCTAAAGTTTGTGTTTCAAAACAGAAGCATTCTGTTTTATTAAAATACTCTGTAGCCTGCCAGGGCGTAATCCCCGGAATAGCCTGAACCTGAATTGTTTTTTCAGACAGGTTAGTCGCACGATAACTTATATTATGCAGATCACCGGGATGCACTTTCAATTTTCCTTTCGGCTTTTCAATTTTCCAGGGTAAACCTGCATTAAGCGTTGAATCAAATTCAACCGTGACCAGACGATTTACATCCGTTTCAGTCAATACCAACTCCGCCCTGGTGGAACTGGTGGCAATGCCATTTATACCGGCAACTGAACAAACCAGGTTATACAACGGCACTAAAGCAAAGCCAAAAGCAAACATGCCAATACCTAGACCACCCAGCATTAAGGAAGTCCTTTTACCTTTGGGTTGTGCTTGTTCTGAACTCATTGAGGAACAACTAAACCCGTGTAATAAAAAAGTGGAACCAGAATTCCGGTTAATGCTATTGCACTCAGGATGCCAGCAACAATAATGTTATTTCTTTTTAGCCTTTTTTCCGCATCAGAAATTTCGGCGTCGGTTATATTTTCAGTCATCATAATTTAAACCTTTTATTTAAGGGAGCAGGTCTCATCAAGACGCACTCCCATAGCTACTATTTGATAGCGGGTGGTGTATTAAAACTGTGAAACGGCGGTGGAGACGGTAAAGTCCATTCCAGACCCGTTGTACCAATTTGCGAACCTTCCCATGGATTAGCAGGCGCTTTCTCGCCACCTTTTATAGTTTTGATAATGATGTAAAGGAATAGCAAATGTGAAAGACCGAATAACATCCCACCCACACTGGACAGATAGTTAAAGTCTGCAAACTGAGGACTATAATCAACTATTCGGCGAGGCATGCCGGCAAGCCCTGAGAAATGCTGCGGGAAGAACGTCAGGTTGAATGACAACGTGGTCCACCAGAAGAAAATCTGACCTTGAGTTTCGTTATACATATTGCCCGTCCATTTCGGCAACCAGTAAAAGACCGCTGCATACAGGCCAAATACAGACCCAGGGATCAGCGCATAATGGAAGTGAGCTACCACAAAATAGGAGTCATGGTATTGCAGATCAGCCGGTACCACTGCCAGCATAACGCCGGTAACGCCGGCAAAAGAGAACATTAAAATAATCGCTATACCAAATAACATCGGTGTTTCAAATGTCATCGCTCCACGCCACATGGTGAAAATAAAGCTCATTAACATCATACCTACCGGAATCGAAATCAATATCGTACCAATCATGAAATAGGTCGTCGCATCGAGTGACATACCAACAGTGTATTGATGATGAGCCCATACAACCATTCCCAGAGCGGTCAATGCGGCCATGAACCAGACCAGTGGCTTATAAGCAAACAGAGGCTTACGTGAGAAAGTAGGAATAATCAAACCCAGCACACCGATTGAAGGCAGCAGCAGAACGTAAACTTCAGGATGTCCAAAGAACCAGAACAGGTGCTGGAACAATACCGGATCACCACCACCAGCAGCATCAAAGAATGATGTACCGAAATGACGATCAAACAATAACATGGTCACGCCACCCGCCAGAACAGGCATGATCATAATTAATAATAAACCAGTGAACAACCATGACCATACAAACAAAGGCATTTTGAACCAGGTCATGCCAGGAGCACGCATATTAACGATTGTAGTAACAATGTTAATAGCTGCAAGAATCGATGAGATACCCAGGATGTGAACGGTAAAAATCAGGAAATCCATACCCATGCCTGACTGCACAGACAATGGAGGATATAACGTCCAGCCTGTATTAACCGGAGTACCCGTTCCAGGGAAATAAGAAATGACCATGGATAGAATTAACATGGTTCCAGCCATTGGTAGTAACCAGAAGCTCAGGTTATTCAATCGCGGTAAAGCCATATCCGGAGCCCCGATCATCATCGGAATCATCCAGTTAGCCATACCTGCACCTGCTGGCATAACCATACCAAACACCATGATCAATGCATGATTTGTCAGCAGATTATTGTAGGTATCAGGATCAACTATCTGAATACCAGGCATAAACAGCTCCATACGCAGAACCATCGCACTGGCACCACCCAGAAATAACATTACCAGCGCAAAAATCAGGTACATAGTCCCAATATCTTTATGGTTGGTACTAAATAACCATCGGCCTATGCCTGTTGGTTTATGATCGTGATGATCATCATGTGCAGTCGCTTCACTCATATTACACTCTCCAGAATTTAATTTTTATCGAGCCGCTTTAATGTCAGCAGGTTGCGTGGAATCGCCAGTATTATTACCCCATGCATTTCTTTCATAAGTAATAATTGCTGCCAGCTCAAGATCATTCAATTGGTTGGCCCAGGATGCCATCGCAGTTCCTGCAACACCTTTTAAAATAATATCAATATGCTTTGACATGTCTCCCAAAGCTACCGGGCTGCCTTTCAGCGCAGGAAACACGCCAGGGATACCAGCACCTGTTGGCATGTGGCAGGCAGCACAACTAGTGTTATAGAGTTTTTCACCGCGTTCCATCAATTCAGCCTGATCCCAGATTTTATCTGACGACGCTTCAGCCATTGCTGCTGCCATGGCTACTTTCTGGCCTTTCATCCATTCATCATATTTAGCAGGGCTAACCGCTTCTACTACGATAGGCATAAATGCATGGCCGGTACCGCAGTTCTCGGCACACTGCCCACGATAAACACCTTCTTTATCGATTACCGTCCAGGTTTCATTGATATAACCGGGTATAGAGTCTTTCTTATAGGCAATAGCGGGAACCCACCAGGCATGCAACACATCAGTCGCCGTATGTAAAAATCGAACTCTCTTATTGGTTGGTAAAACTAGACGATTATCAACATCTCTTAAGTACAGATCATTATCGGCAGGAATATCTTTATTCAAATTACTAACAATTTTGAGATCATCATCCATGTACTCATAAGTCCATTTCCACTGCGAGCCGGTAACCTTAACCGTTACATCAGCAGGATCATGGCTCTCGATATTGCCTAAGGTCTCAGTCGCAGAACCTGCAATACTAAAGTCGATACCCAGAACAATTGCGGGAACCAGTGCCCATGACCAACGTCCGAACCAGGTATGATTGAATTCCATATCAGGCTGATAACCTTTTGATTTACGAAAATTAATCAACGCATAAAGAATGATACCGGTCACGATAATCATAATTGCCGTGGCTACCCAGGCAGTCAGCATATGTAAATCGTAGATTTCTCGTGTAATGGTAGAAGCAGGCTCAGGAAGGTTGTACTCCCTCACTGCGAAAGCTGGTAATGAAAATAATGTTGAGGCTATCAACAACAATCCTCTATTGAAGACTTGTCTTAGCTTGGACATCTACAGAATCCCCCGATTTGTCATTTATCTAGTTCATAGTTAATTCGTTTAATGCTGTGTCGAATGTTGCAATACATCCGGCATAGCCTGTTTTAAAGCTTTAGTAAGATCTTCTCTTTCCTGGTTTGTTAAACAGGCTCCAATTTCAACCTGCTGACCATGCGACCCAATGAAAAGCTGACTGGGATACCAGTCCTTTTGATCCAGACTGAGCGTCACCTTCACCCAATGTGGGTTAAATTGCCAACTTTTTTGGCCTTTTACACTTTCCTGTGTAATTAAGATACTTTTTCTGGAAAGCTGCACCGTCTCTCTGTATCGGCTTGCCCGTTCATAGAGCCAGAAACCAGCTGCCAAAAGGGCAACTTCAAGTATTGCAAAAGGTAATATTACCCATGCACCCAGCATAACAAACCTAATAGCAATCAGGAAAACAGTGATACCTACAAGTACAACAAAAAGCATCATACCCTTTGCAGTCATTGACCTGTTGGGCCTGATCAGAAAATCATATTGATGTTCACCAGGATCAGTTTTTTCAAGAATCATAACAAGTCACATCTAATGGATTTAACTGATATGTTCTTGCAAAAAAAAACCAATGAGAGCCACTGAAAGACGATAAGTTTAATCGCGCAGTTGACATAGATCAAGTTATTATATTTCGAATTTTAGCGGGAATTCAATTTTTCAGGCATTTAAACATAGATAAAACCACTATAAATGCATGGTTAGTCTATTTTTTACAGCTTAGCAACAAAAATGAAAAATTTGTTAAAAAATACTTGCTAAAACAGGTGAACGAAGAACCTGTTACAAGCCCCGGAAGACAGGATAAATAATTAAAAATTCGAACATTAAAAGCCTTTAAAACCAGGCGTGTCCGTAAACAATTTCGTAAGTCGCCGAATAGCGGTTATTATTAAAAGCAATTTCTTCATACGCCTGTTGCAGACGGTTTAATTTTGCAGCGGTCATCAATCCACGCTGACGTCCATTCTCAGCATTGGTTGCACCTATGGCTTTAAGGTCAGACAGTAAATCTTTAAAACTTCGGTACTCCATCGTAATCTCTTCCATGTCCATTACAGGTTGAGATAAACCCGCTGATAGCATCATGTCACCGATATCATGCATATCCATAAACTGATGCACTCGAGGCGATGAATCTACCTGCGACCAGCTTTCACGTAATTCCTTGAGCGTATTGACACCAAAAGTAGTAAACATCAGCAACCCGCTTTCACGACCCACACGCTTGAATTCTTTAAAGCCTTCGGCAAGATCATTACTCCATTGCAAAGCAAGACTGGAAAATAGCAGATCCACACAGTCATCTTTCAAAGGCAGGTGTTCCATATCAGCATTGACCAGCCACTTTTTATCGAACAGGCCGAATTTCTTTTTGGTCATCGCCAGCATCGCATCAGCCATATCCAGAGCAACAATCTGAGTTTTTTTATATCGCTTTCGTAAAGGTTTAATGGCTGAACCGGTGCCGCAACCTAAATCAACAATCAGTTCAGGCTGACACTTTATATACTCGAGCCGCTCTAATAATCGAGACAGAACTTCTTCCTGCAAAACAGCCGAATCATCATACTGACCGGCACATCGATTAAAGGATTTTTTAACGGCCGACTTATCCAGTCGTGGAGGATTTAATAAATTCACGTATCAAGCCTGCAAAAAGATCGCTATGAGATAAAAACGGGGCATGTGCCGAGCGCGCGACGCATTCTACACGAATCGAAGAATTTATCAGCGATAATTGATCGGCCAGCCCGACAGGTACCAGAGTATCTCTCTGACCCAGTATTTCCATCAGCGGAACTTCAACCTGCTTCAGCTCATTTCTGGCATCCAGTTTCAACAATAA
This sequence comes from Gammaproteobacteria bacterium, assembly GCA_024225395.1. GTDB lineage: Bacteria > Pseudomonadota > Gammaproteobacteria > JACNJF01. The sequence continues at coordinate 24,087 of JAAEMR010000088.1, read as the reverse complement.
ATCCAGACCAAACCGCATCGCTTCAGGATCGGGTTCACCTCCATTCACCAGTAATTCCGAAATTTGTCGAATAAGACTTCGCGCCTGATCGACACCGTGCATTTGCAACCCCAGAAAACGTCTGATCGTTAACTTCCAGTTATCAATCAATGATGCAGAGAATTCAGCAAATACATCGGCATCGACTGCCGTTTGCCAGTTTTCCCTCTGCACAAAACAGGGATTACAACTCACCAGCACAAGTTTATTAAATTTTTCAGGATAACGATTGACCAGCTGCAAGGCATACAAGCCACCAAGCGACCAACCCACTAGTGCAGAATCCGGCAACACTTTGGCAAGTGCATCCACCTGTTTATCAAAATCAGTCTCCCCCTGCCATTTTGACCGCCCATGCCCCGGCAAATCGACTCGAGTAATGGCAAACTCACTGGATAGATTTTGCACCAAAGGTTCGAACACGGCTGAGTTCATTCCCCAGCCATGAACTAATGTTAATGGCGTGCCATCACCCTGCTGATAAGTCTTAATCTGATTATTCATTTATCTAATTGCTAACATGCTATTTTAACTGGTACAGTTCAGGCAATCGAAACAACTCTGCTTATTCACTTGGAAAATCTGACACTTTTAAATACCGGTTTTATACTTGTTGCTTACTTGCTGGGCTCATTTTCATCGGCCATTACCTTGAGTAAAATCATGGGCTTTGCGGACCCGCGCAGTGAAGGCTCAAACAATCCCGGTGCTACCAACGTGATGAGAATTGCCGGCAAAAAAGCAGCAGCACTGACACTTTTCGGTGACATGCTGAAAGGCTTTATCCCGGTATTGGTGGCCAGCTTTGTTTTACAGCAACCACTGTTCATTGCATTAACGGGCTTAGCGGCTTTCCTGGGACATTGCTACCCGGTATTCTACCAGTTTAAAGGCGGCAAAGGCGTTGCCACCGCTATCGGTTTTATCCTCGCTTTTAACTGGATATCAGGATTAATCGTTATTACTATCTGGCTAATAGTCGCCAAAGTATTCAAATTATCATCACTGGCAGCCCTAATTGCCTTTACCTGCCTACCCTTCATTTATTACGCCCTGCAAGGTGATATAACCATCAGTATCCTGCTGTTTATTATCACCATGATCATGACCTATCGCCATAAAGAAAATATTCAGCGCATTCTCAAAGGTGAAGAAGCCTAAGTCGTATTTCTAAAGATTAATTTAAACCGGTCAGGTCTTCCAGAGACCATCGTGGCAACACATCGGTCACATCAACATCTTTTAATCCCGCAGCCATTCTCAGCCCGCCAGCATACGCAATCATCGCCCCGTTATCAGTGCAATATTCAAGCGCAGGAAAATACACCCTTGCACCCAGGTCTTTAGTCATCACCTGAAGACGCTTGCGCAAACTCTGGTTAGCACCAACACCACCAGCCACCACCAGACGTGAATACCCGGTCTGTTTTAAAGCTCGCTTACATTTTATTTGCAAGGTATCCACAACTGCCTGTTCAAATGCGAGCGCAATTTCAGCCCGGCTTTGGTCTGATAACGGTGAATGTTTGTGAATCGTATTGAGTGCGAAGGTTTTTAACCCGCTAAAACTGAAGTCCAGCCCGGGTCGATCTACCATAGGTCGGGGGAATCTCAATTCGGTGCTGGAAATAGTTGCAGCCAAAGACGCCAGCTCCGGCCCACCTGGATAGGGAAGCCCTAGCAGTTTGGCCGTTTTATCGAACGCTTCTCCTACTGCATCATCTAATGATTCACCCAGAATTTTATACTGCCCCATGGCATGCACATCCACCAGCATGGTATGCCCTCCGGAAACCAGTAAAGCAATAAATGGAAATTCAGGTTTGTCATCAGATAACATCGGTGCCAGTAAATGCCCTTCCATGTGATGCACACCCAGCACCGGTTTATCCAGAGCCCAGGCTATAGCACGAGCTATACAGGCACCCACCATTAACGCGCCCATTAAACCGGGACCACGTGTATAAACAATACCATCCAGCTCGTTAATGCCACCGGCTTCTTCCACCACATCCATTATCATCGGAGCAGCTTTTGCCACATGATCGCGCGATGCCAGTTCTGGAACCACACCACCGTATTCTCGATGGCACTCGATCTGGCTATATAATCGCTGGAACATTTCACCGCTTTCAACGTCAAGAATGGCAATTCCCGTTTCATCGCAGGAGCTTTCTAACCCTAATACCTTCATAATATTCTCAAAGATTTTTATCCCGTCACGAGCCGGCCCATAACAACCGGGCTATACAAAATGATGCAGTGTAACCGCAACTATCGGCAGTTTCGACAGTGAAATTGCTTTACAACGGGTTAAGCACACTAAATACCCCCTGTTTTTGCATATTTCGTTGTTAATTAATTGATATTTCTAAATGTCTCCTTATAATTGTCCGGCTCGAAAAGCAGGTGATTAATTCACTGCTATTCCAAATAGATTTTTTATTGCTTAACAACTCGGACATTTTTAATATGCCAACAGTAAAAGTAAAGGACAACGAACCTTTCGATTATGCATTACGCCGCTTCAAGCGCTCCTGTGAAAAAGCAGGAACATTAACTGAAACTCGTCGTAGACAGACTTACGAAAAGCCAACTGCAGTACGTAAACGTAAAGCTGCTGCCGCTGTAAAACGTAACTTCAAGCGTCTATCCAAAGAGATCGGCAACAGAAAGCGTTACTACTAGGAAACATCCATGTCTGCATGCGCCCTTAAGGAACAGCTTGTAGCCGAGATGAAACGCACCATGAAAAATGGTGAAAAAGCTCGCCTGTTAGTCATCCGAACAATTCTGGCCGCTATCAAACAGATAGAGGTTGATGAGCGCATTGAGCTGGATGATGCCAGAGTCAATGCTGTACTGGACAAAATGGCAAAACAGCGTCGTGAATCCATTTCAATGTTTGAACAAGCCAGTCGTAGCGACCTGATCGAAATTGAACAGGCTGAACTGGCTATCATTCAGGAATACCTGCCCGAAGCCTTGTCTGAAGATGAGATTGGCAAATTAATTTCAGCGGCAATAGAGTCTACTGGCGCAACTGAAATGAAACAGATGGGTCAGGTCATGGGCATTCTCAAACCCCAGCTACAGGGACGCGCCGATATGGGTAAAGTCAGCCAGCTCATTAAAAGCAGCCTTGGTGCAAACTAACTGCTTTTCTGATTAGCTTGCGTCAGTTACAACTGGCGTAACGACCAGGCCCGACAAACTAGAATAATTTAGCGAAGACTAAATATTTCCTCAACATAATCCGATCATAAACAAGAGAGATAATTGCCAATGCAATTTCCAGCCCTGAAAAACGACCGTTACCTGAAAGCATTATTAAAACAGGAAACAGACACAACTCCCGTCTGGATTATGCGTCAGGCAGGTCGCTACCTGCCGGAATACAAGGAAACTCGAAAACAGGCTGGCAGCTTTCTTGATTTATGCATGAACCCTGAACTGGCCTGTGAAGTCACTTTACAACCTTTACGTCGTTTTGAGCTGGATGCAGCCATACTATTTTCTGACATCCTGACCATACCCGACGCGATGGATCTGGGGCTTTATTTCAGCGAAGGTGAAGGTCCTAAATTCAAAAACCCCATCAGATCTCAGGCTGATATCGATAAATTATTTGTACCTGACCCTACTGAAAAATTACGCTATGTCACAGATGCCGTCACTCTGATACGTCAGGAACTGAATGGCCAGGTGCCTTTAATAGGTTTTAGTGGCAGTCCCTGGACTCTGGCAACCTACATGATCGAAGGCGGCAGCTCAAAAGATTACCATCACTCCAAGGGGCTCATGTATGAAAACCCAAAAGCCCTGCATCAGATTCTTGATGTCATCGCTCAATCAGTAGTGTCCTATTTAAACGCTCAAATTGAAGCCGGCGCACAGTCAGTGATGATTTTTGATACCTGGGGCGGCGTGCTCTCTCCAGAAGCTTACAAGGAATTTTCTCTAAGCTACATGCAACAAATTGTCGAACAGTTACACAGAGAATACGAAGGTCAAACTATCCCGGTCACATTATTCACCAAAGGCGGCGGACAATGGATTGAACTTATCGCAGATACCGGTTGTAACGGTGTCGGGCTTGACTGGACTCTGTCAATTGATGAAGCGAGAAAGCGCGTGGGCGATAAGGTTGCATTACAGGGCAACCTTGATCCAAATGTTCTGTACGCTGCTCCTGAGACTATCCGCGAACACGCAAAACAGTTAATCAATAAATTTGGCAACCATACCGGGCACGTATTTAATCTTGGCCACGGCATTCATCAAACAGTAAACCCGGACCATCTAAAAGTCCTGGTTGATGCCGTCCACGAATTTGGTCGCGAAATAAGGAAGTCATAAGTCATAGCACGACTTCCGACTAAAAAATATCTTCCTCAATGGCTTCCTGCTGAGTCGTTGAACTCCCTTTAGTGGTTTCATTTCCATCGGGATACAGTTCAACGATCAGTTTTTCAGCGGGCTCTGTGCCTAATTTGAATATTTCGAAACGACTATTGACTGAATTTTTTGTAGCCCGTTCACCGGTATCAGAATCTATTCTGACCGTTACTATTTCATCAGGCTGCTCTTCCAGGTTTATGGGTAAGCCATCTAAAGCTTCACGCATGTACTCTATCCACATAGGTAAGGCCGCACGTCCTCCCGTTTCACGGCCCCCCAGGGGTTTCTGGTTATCAAATCCAACCCAGGCTGTAGTCACCACCTGATCATTAAATCCACTGAACCAGGCATCTTTCTGATCATTTGTGGTACCTGTTTTTCCTGCAATATCAGTTCGACCCAGAGCCTTGGCTCTCACAGCTGTTCCACGTCGCACAACTTCACGAATGATGGAACGCATAATATAAGCATTTTGCGGGGTGATCACTCTTGGTGCATATTGAATCTCATCATCAGGCTCAACAGCCTGCTCACTCGCTCCCGTATCTGCAAGCGATTCTGAGCCCGGTTCATCCTGCTCCGCCGGTTCACAACCCTGACACACAGTCATTGGTTTATTTTCAAACAGTACATCCCCGCTTCTCGACTCAATTCGATTGATATAATAAGGAGTAACCAGGTATCCCCCATTGGCAAACACTGCATAAGATCGAACAATTTCCAGTGGAGAAAAAGCACCACTACCCAGCGCGAGAGACAGGTCATAAGGCATGTCTTTTTTCTCAAATCCGAATCGTTGCGCATATTTCGTTGCATAACGAAGGCCAATAGACTGTAAAATTCGAATGGAAACCAGGTTTCTGGATTTTACCAGTGCTTCACGCAAGCGGGTCGGACCATAAAAACGTCCCGAGTAATTCTCCGGTCTCCAGGTTGCTTCAAGCGAATCATCTTCAAATACCACCGGTGCATCATTAATCATGCTGGCTGCTGTAAAGTCTTTTTCGAGAGCCGCTGAATAGATAAATGGTTTAAAGTTTGAACCCGGCTGACGTTTTGCCTGCACCGCCCGATTAAATTTATTATTAAAATAATCAAACCCTCCAACTAACGCTAACACCGCACCGGAAGAAGGGTCTATCGAAACCATAGCACCTTCAACTGCAGGTACCGAGGCCAACCACCACTCTTCCTTTCTATGTTCAAGCCAGACTATATCACCAGCAGTTACAGCCTCAGCAGGGCTCTTTATTTCAGGGCCACGTCTATTTTCATTAATAAATGGCCTGGCCCAGTCGATGCCTTTTACAAAAGGTACATTGACCAGTTTATAATCAGGCAGCATCACCTTAATCCTGTCTTCCTCGACAACTTTAACCACTCCCTGAATCAAATTGCCAATATTGTTGGTATCAACCAGCCCCTCTTCAAAAGGGTCCTGTTTAACTTTAGAGAGATCTATCTTTCCGGTTGCACCGCGATACCCATGACGCCGGTCATAATCGAGCAAAGCCGTTCTCAGTGCTTTATTAGCAGTAGTTTGCAGACGATCATCAATTGTTGTGTATACATTCAGGCCCGAACCGTAAACTTCTTTGCCATATTTCTGAAAAACTTCAGCTCGCACCATTTCAGTCACATAACGCGCATCAGCACTCACTTTAGAGACATGTAACTCGGCCGAAACAGGTTCTGCTTTTGCAATCTGATAATCTTCATCAGAGATATAACCCAGTTGCCCCATGCGTCGAATAATATGGTCTCGACGAATCAGCGCTCTTTGCGGGTTTATGATGGGGTTGTAGCGAGAGGGAGCTTTAGGCAAACCGGCAATCATCGCTGCCTGAGCAACCGATAACTCTTCCAGTGTTTTTCCATAATAAACCTGAGCAGCAGCTACTATGCCATATGAGCGGTTTCCCAGATAAATTTTATTCAAATACAGTTCGAGGATTTTCTGCTTATTCAAATCTTTTTCAATTTTCAACGCTAACAGAATTTCGTTCAGCTTACGTCTATAAGTTTTTTCCGTGCTGAGAAAAAAGTTACGCGCAACCTGCATAGTGATAGTACTACCTCCGCGCGTCTTATGTCCGGTAGTAACCAGCTCATACGCCGCTGCCAGCAATGCCAGTGGGTCTACACCAGCATGATTCCAGAACTGGTCATCTTCAGCCGCCAAAAATGCCAGCTCAATTTTTTTCGGAATTTCCTCGTACTTTACTGGTATTCGTCTATGCTCTCCATATTCAGCTAATAAAAATTCATTTTTATCGTAGATTCTGAGAGGCACCTGAAATTCAGTATCTTGCAGGTCATCAATCACCGGTAATTCAGGCATTAACACGAAGTAGACATAATATGCTGCCACTAAAACGACTAAAAAGCCGAAAGCAAACATTATTGAGAATAATTTAATTAGTATTTTCATGAAGTTAGAGTATATTTATAAAGAAATACATGAAAAGTATCGACAAGATGAAATTCTTGAACTAGACTTTGCAAATAGATTAAAAGTTATTTTACAATAAATAAACAAAATAGTTACTTACAATCGGATGTTAAAGTGGATTATCATAGACATATTGATCATTTAATATCCTTGAACACAGTCACAACTGAGGGACTCCTGTGTTTTTAACGCCTAAAAAACCAAAACTCATCGGGATAGACATTAGTTCGACATCAATCAAGATGTTAGAACTCAGTAAATCCGGCTCTAGCTATCGCATTGAAGGTATAGCCGTAGAACCGCTTCCTGCAAACTCGATGGTCGAAAAAAACATCGCTGAAATTGAAGCCGTTGGTGAAAGTGTAAAGCGTGCGCTGCACAAGTCAAAAATTAAATCAAAACATTGCGCAATTGCTGTTGCTGGTTCATCAGTAATAACCAAGAAGATTACCATGCCTGCCAATCTTAACGAAGAGGAAATGGAAGGGCAGATTCAATTAGAGGCAGACCAGTACATCCCCTACCCGCTGGAAGAAGTAAATCTCGATTTTCAAATCCTGGGTGAATCAGATGACAACCCGGAAACCGTGGATGTATTACTCGCAGCCTGTCGAAGTGAAAATGTTGACGACCGCATAGCCGCAGTAGAACTTGCTGGATTAACCCCCAAAATAGTAGACATTGAAGCTTATACCATAGAAACCGTGTTTCAAACCATGGCTCATCACCTACCCGATGAAGGCATGGACCAAACCGTTGCCATCGTTGATATTGGTGCCACAATGACCAGCTTAAGCATCATCCACAATCATCAATTAATTTATACCCGTGAACAAAACTTTGGTGGCAAACAGTTAACTGAAGAAATCATGCGTCGATATGGCTTATCTTACGAAGAAGCTGGATTGGCGAAAAGACAGGGCGGACTTCCTGACAACTACGAACCTGAAGTACTGGATCCATTTAAGGAAACAACCGCTCAACAGGTCAGTCGTTTTTTACAGTTCTTTTATTCTGCCGGTGGAAACATCAGTAATATTGACCACCTGATATTAGGTGGTGGTACGGCCGCACTGGAAAATCTGACTGAACTTACAGAATCACATATAGGTGTACCGACAACAATAGCCAATCCATTTCAGGACATGTCTACCACAAACAAGATAAACAAGGCTAATCTGGTGTCTGACGGACCATCATTTTTAATTGCTGCTGGACTGGCAATAAGGGGGACTGAATACCTATGACCCGCATCAACCTCCTACCCTGGCGCGAAGAACTACGACAGGAGAGACAAAAACAGTTCATGACCTTACTGGTTTTGACTATTATGCTTTCTGCTGCAATCGTTGGCCTGATCCATTTCCAGATGAATGCCAAAATAGATTATCAAAATGGTCGTAACACTTATCTGAGTCGTGAAATTTCCAAACTGGACAACGAAATTGCAGAAATAAAAGAACTGCAAAAAGTTCGCAAAAACCTGGTAGAAAGAATGGATATTATTCAGGCTCTGCAGGCAAGCCGTCCTTCAATCGTGCACCTGTTCACTGAAATAGTAAGCACGGTTCCAAACGGGGTCTTTTTAAAGACGCTGGAGCAAAAAGACTCTACCCTGAAATTAACAGGTGAAGCAGAGTCTAACGCCCGGGTATCCAGTTACATGCGTAACTTAAGTAATTCTGAATGGTTAGAAGAGCCCAATCTTGAAATCATTGAAATTCTTGATAAAAAAGTAACCCGCATCAGCACATTTGTTCTAACTGTTAAACAGTCAAACGTTAATAACAATGAGGAAGAAGATCAGTTAGGAGGCAACAAATGAGCATACAAGATGAAATCAATAATCTCGATTTCAATAATTTAGGTAATGCTTCCCCCCCTATTAAATATGGCATTCTAGCAATCGTTTTTATTGGAATAATAGCTGCAGGCCTTTATTTTGATACTCAAACCCAGTTAACCGAGTTAGAACGGGTTGAACACAAAGAGACTAAATTAAAGAAAGAGTTTGCCTCCAAAGCCGATAAAGCAGCTAAACTTGACCTCTACAAAGATCAGCTGGCTGAAATGAAAGCATCATTTCAGGCTATTTTAAGACAGCTTCCCGAAGGTACCGATGTCGAGTCGTTACTGGTCGACGTTTCACAAACGGGTCTGGCTAATGGTCTGGAAATCAAGAAATTTAAACCTAGCGATGAAGAGAAAAAAGGATTCTACGCTGAACTACCTATTTCTCTTGAGGTTTCAGGCCACTACCACGATCTTGCTTCATTTATCAGTGGTGTCGCAGCACTTCCACGAATAGTTACCATGCACAATTTAAAACTTGACCTTAAAAAGGCTGAAGATAAGTCAAGGCCCTCCGGCAAATTACAAATGACAGCAACTGCGAAGACCTATCGCTACCTGAAAGAGGATGAACAATAATGCGTCATCCAGCTCATCTCTTAAAAAATATACTGCTGACTTTAATAGTTCTGAATTTAACCGGTTGTGACCAGGGCATTGGTGATTTACAACAATTCGTAAGTCAGACTAAAGCTAAACCACCCGGTAGAGTGGAGCCAATCCCTCCATTTATCCCTTATCAGAACTTTGAATACTCAACCCAACACTTGCGCGACCCTTTCGAAGCCGTTGATTTCAGGCATCCAGACCAGTCAGATATCGGTGAAATTAGCGATACTGCTTCAGGACCACGTCCAGATATCGATAGAGTTCGTGAACCACTGGAAGACTTTCCACTGGACACTTTACGGTTCAAAGGAACAGTCACCAAAAATGGTACCAAATGGGGATTAATATTTGCTCCCGATAACACCATTCACCGCGTACTGGAAGGTAACTTTATGGGATCAAATCATGGACGCATAATATCCTTAACAGATGGAGTTATTGATTTAACTGAAATCGTTCCGGACGGGCTGGGTAATTATATCGAACGTTCAGCAGCACTTGCGCTGATTGAATAGTGAGGGCCAAAAAATGAGACTATGGCAAATAAAACACGTGGAATCTAAATCAATGAAAGCTAGTACAATATTTAAAATACTGTTTAGTCTTACACTTCTGCTCCAACTGGGTCAGGCACAGGCGCGCGAACTTATAGGTATGGACTATTCGGTCATGTCTGGTAATGCGGTTCAGCTGATTTTCACTTTTAATGAAGATGCAGTCGAACCACGTTCTTTCACCATAGATAAACCCGCCAGAATTTCTCTCGATTTTGCCGACACTAAAAACAAACTTAAACAACGCTCTGTCCAAGTCGGTATAGGGGCTATTCAAAGCATCATTTCGGCATCGTCTAAAAGCCGTACCCGTGTAGTGTTAAACTTGATCAGATCAACTGAATACTCAACATCAGTCAACGGCAATCAGGTTATCATGCTATTAGCCGGTTCAGATACCATCTCAGCCATGGCCAGCGCTGAAGACAATACCATTGAAACACCAAAAGCCATTGTAGACGCTGCACCTGTGGCAGAAATAAGCAGAGCTTCCATCAAAGGCATAACCAATATTGATTTTAAACGCGGAGATGATGGTGAAGGCAGAGTCATTGTTGATTTAACAAGTGCAACAATTTCCACGGACGTGTGGAGGGAAAACGATACGATCCAGGTAGAATTTATTGGTTCTCAATTACCTGAAGACCTGCAAAGACGCCTGGATGTCAGCGATTTTGCAACACCTATCAGCTATATAGATACCATACAGGATGGATCCTCTATCAAGTTAAGCATTACCGCAAAAGGCGAATATGAACACCTGGCTTACCAGACCGACAAAACATATACCATAGAGATTTCCAGGATCACCAAAGCCGAGGAAGAAAAAAGGCGTAAGAACAAGTTTGGATTTACCGGTGAAAGACTCTCATTGAATTTTCAGGATATTGAAGTTAGATCAGTACTGCAACTGCTTGCAGATTTTACCGGGCTAAACCTGGTAGTGAGTGACTCAGTTGAAGGCAACCTGACTTTACGCCTGAAAAACGTCCCCTGGGATCAGGCTATGGATATTATCCTGAAAACTAAAGGTTTAGCCCAGCGTAAATCAGGAAATGTAATTTTAGTTGCTCCCACCGATGAAATTGCTGCCAGAGAAAAACTGGAATTAGAGGCCCGCAAGCAAGTCGAAGAACTGGAGCAGTTACGCACCGAATTCATCAAGGTTAACTATGCGAAAAGTGCCGATATAGCGGCTCTGCTCAAGCTTGAAGATAACTCCATTCTGTCACCCAGAGGATCAGTCAGCGTCGATAGCAGAACCAATACCCTGCTCATTAAAGATACAAATGCCAGCCTGACAAATGTTCGTCAGTTACTGCAGGAACTCGATATTCCTGTACGTCAGGTATTGATTGAATCCCGTGTGGTTATTGCTGCCGATGACTTTAGCAAGGAATTAGGTGTACGTTTTGGAATTAGCAATGATAGTTTTGGTTCCAATGATTCTGGCAGCGGCGCTACAATTGCTGGAACTCTTGGAGGCGGTGCAGGAACTACCGGTTTAATCAATGATACCGGCAATACTGTATCTACATCCAGCGATGGGCTGAATGTAAACATGCCCTTACAAAACCCTGCCGGTTCGATCGCACTGGCCCTGACAAAATTGCCCATTGGCACATTACTGGAACTGGAATTATCTGCGGCACAGACTGAAGGTCGTGGTGAAGTCGTCTCAAGTCCGCGCATAATAACCGCTGACTCTCACACCGCTAAAATACATTCAGGTGTAGAAATACCCTATCTGGAATTGAATAATGGTCGAGCTACCTTAAAATTCAGAGAAGCCGTTTTATCACTGGAAACCACTCCTCAGATTACTCCAGATGACAGGATTATCATGGATCTTGCAGTGCATAAAGATTCACGAGGTGAAGATGTTGCTTTCGGTGAAGGTCTATTTGCACCGACTATCGATACTCGAGAGGTTCAGTCACAGGTTCTGGTAGATGATGGACAAACGGTTGTTTTAGGTGGTATTTACGAAACTACACAGACAACCCAGGTGACAAGAGTTCCCTTCTTTAGTGACTTACCTCTAGTGGGTCACCTGTTTAAATCAACCATTTCACGGGATGACCGCTCAGAGTTATTAATCTTTGTAACACCTAAAATTCTACAGGGTGCAAACCTGGATATTAGATAACAGGGCTATTAAAAAAGTTTCCAGTTTAGCAACTGGAAACTTGTAAAACTCTAGCCGCAAATTTAGAATCCGCTCCTGATTTATAACTTTATTATCAATGAGCGATCAAAACATCATTCTAATTGGCCCCATGGGCTCCGGTAAATCAACTATCGGACAACTTATAGCCAGCCGATTAAACCGCGATTTTTTCGACAGTGATTACTACATTGAAGAAAAAACTGGCGTCAATATTCCAACTATATTTGATATTGAAGGTGAAGATGGCTTCCGGGCACGTGAAACCAAAGCACTGGAAGAATTAACCAACCGAAAAAAACTGGTTATTGCTACTGGAGGAGGATCTGTTATGCGCGAGGAAAATCGTCATATCCTTGCTGATGGCTTTATCATTTTTCTCGACACTTCGGTCAACCAGCAAATGGCACGTTTACGAAATGATAAAAAGCGACCATTACTGCAAACCGACAACCCCAGGGAAAAGCTGGAAAAACTATTCGCTGAACGGAAACCTGTTTACGCAGAACTGGCTGACCTTCGCATCAAAACAGATCGAAAATTTGCACGTAAAGTGGCAGCTGAAATAATCCCTCAACTTCCCAAAAATTTGACATAAACGAGCCTTTTAACTTTATGCAACCATTACATCAACTCAACGTCGACCTTGGTGACCGAAGTTACCCCATTTTTATAGGTCAACAACTGCTGGACAACCCAAAATTAATCACTGATTACATTAAAGGCAGCAGCGTAATCATTGTTTCGAATACCACCGTCGCTCCGTTATATCTCGACAAAGTTACCCATTCCCTGGAAACCATAGATATCCGCTATGACACCGTCATATTAGAAGATGGCGAATCTTTCAAAACAATGGATTCTGTTGAATTAATTATCGATAAGCTGTTAACAAATAAACATGACCGAAAGACCACGCTGATTGCTTTAGGTGGCGGAGTGGTGGGAGATATTACTGGATTTGCCGCGGCCATTTATCAACGAGGCGTACATTTTATTCAGATTCCAACAACACTGCTTTCACAGGTAGACTCTTCAGTTGGCGGTAAAACAGGCGTAAATCACCCGGCCGGGAAAAATATGATTGGTGCTTTTCATCAACCTCAATGCGTCATTATTGACACCGACACGCTGAACACCTTAACTAAACGTGACTTGAGCGCCGGATTTGCCGAAGTCATCAAATATGGATTAATCCATGATGAAAAATTCTTCAGCTGGTTAGAACAGAATATAGAAGCACTCATGCAACTGGATTATCAACTGATCAGCCAGGCTATATATGTTTCCTGTCAGACAAAAGCCGACATTGTCGCCATCGATGAAACAGAACAGGGAATCAGGGCTATTTTAAATCTTGGCCATACCTTTGGACACGCTATCGAAGCAACCATGGGATATGGCAACTGGCTACATGGTGAAGCCGTGGCTACAGGCATGGTGATGGCTGCAGATTTGTCAGAACGCCAGCAGTGGATAGAACCCGAAGTTAAATTGAGAACCATTAATTTACTGAAAAAATCAGGTTTACCCGTAACCTCTCCCGGTGAAATGACTATAGATAACTATATGCAGGCCATGTCTATCGATAAAAAAGTAGATCGTGGCATTATCAAATTTGTATTATTAAAACGATTAGGAGAAGCAGTCGTCACGGCTGATTACGACCCTCAACTTCTGCAGAAAACATTACTGGAAAGCTGAGTCACTTGAAACCGGAAACCACCAGCAATAAAAGTACATTTAAGCCACAGAAGGCATGGCAAAAATTACTGTGCCAGGCTTTTAAGGACACCCCGATAGAACTTCACAGCAAAGGAAGTTGCAGCCTGCTGACTATTCGTCAATTTGTATACCAGTCACTGCAAAACTCCGGCATTGAAAACCGTTCCCCTTTTTCCTTTCGAGACTTAATCAGAATACGCAAGCAATCAAAATGTAAGCCTCAACAAGTTCGGAGCCTCTGCATTAAATCAGTACTTAACATGGACTCGCCCTCTTTCTGCCTGCTATCGAGCAACACTTACTTTGCCATACTCATCATAGCCATGAGCCTGTTCACATTATTAAAACCAATAACCGCAACAACTTTCAAACCACAACAAGCTTCCGATTCAATACTAAAAATTAATATTCAACCCTGGCCGGACATTGAAAAAGACATAGTTTCTCTTCCCTTCAGTAGCGATTACCTGGAAGCTGCCATCACTTATAAAATTACAGCTGAAGAAAAACAACTGCAAACAATCAATGGAGCCTCGTGGATACTGGATCAACAAAATTCAGCTTACGCCCTGCAGGTTTTATCCATTAAGAATAAAGACAACTTGCTACAATTCTGTAAAAAACACAACATATGCGACAAGTCCGCTTTTTACACCACCCAGATAAATGGTAAAAAATTAATGCGATTAATCTATGGCTCCTACCCTGGCCATGATTCGGCTAAGCAGGCAATATCTAAATTACCGGCTGCCTTACAAAAACTTTCGCCCTGGGCCAGGTCTTTTAAACAGATTAAAAGTGAACTTTGAGCCTTCAATGAAAACCTCTACTGCCCACTTAAGCCATATCGAGCCAACTTAAATGGCTGGAAGCATACCTAGACCTTTCATTGATGACCTGCTTAATCGGGTAGATATTGTTGAAATCATTGACGCTCGTGTCCCATTAAAAAAGAAAGGCCGTGAATACTGGGCCTGCTGCCCTTTTCACGATGAAAAATCCCCTTCTTTCTCGGTGAGTCAGAACAAACAGTTTTATCATTGTTTTGGCTGCCAGCAGCATGGCAATGCCATCGGCTTTTTGATGGAATATGACCACATGGATTTCGTTGAATCCATTGAAACTCTGGCCCAGCACATCGGCGTTGAAATTCCTTATGAAAAAGGTCAATACTCACAATCCCGACAAAGTACTAAAAGCACCCCACAATCAGAATCTCTGATGAACACGCTGCAACAATGCAGTGAATATTATCAACGCCAGTTATCACAAAGCCCTGAAGCTATCGACTATCTTGAACAACGAGGAATTAGCGGCCAGACCAGTAAAAATTTTTCTATTGGCTTCGCTCCAAAAGGCTGGAACAACCTGAGCGGAGATAACACCCACCTGATCGATTCCGGTATGCTGATCAAAAATGACAGCGGTAAAACTTATGACCGTTTTCGCCATCGACTAATGTTCCCGATCAGGGATCGAAGAGGACGCACCATTGCTTTTGGTGGACGAGTAATCGATCCGCAAGACAACCCAAAATACCTGAACTCACCCGAGTCACCCGTGTTTCATAAAGGCGAAGAAATTTACGGTCTGTTTGAACTCAAAAAAGCCAATACCCAGATAGATCAGATCTTTGTCACCGAAGGTTACATGGATGTCGTTGCATTGGCAGAACACGGCATTACCACCGCCGTGGCCACGCTCGGAACTGCGATTAATGACCATCAGATAGAAAAACTATTCCGCTTATCAAGAAAACTGGTATTTTGCTTCGATGCTGATAAAGCAGGTAGAAAGGCAGCATGGCGCGCACTCGAAAATAGCCTCTCATTAATCAAGGAGGGGCGCATAGCCCGCTTTCTTTTCCTGCCGGAAGGGCATGATCCTGACACCTTTATTAAACAGTTTGGCAAAGATACTTTCTCTCAGCAGGTGGAAGAAGCATCGTCATTGAGTAAATTCTTAATTGATGGCCTTTTAACCGAGGGGGAAATCCTCAGTATGGAAGGACGTACGACCTTCATCGATAAACTCATTGTCTATTTAAGTAGAATTCCTCTTGAGCCGCTCAAAAATCAAATCATTCAGGAATCTGAAAAACTGGCCGCCATTAAGAATGACACACACAGCCTGGACCGGCTTAAGGGCACAACAAAAATAGACTTCTCAAAACCAATGCCCGAACAACACTGGACCCCTGCCCGGCTGGCTATTAATCTTTTATTACAGAAACCGGCTCTGGCACAATCTACCGGTAACCTGGAAGATCTCGCAGAAGCAGACATTCCAGGCATTGAACTGTTACTGCAAATTCTGGATCAGGTTCATGAACAACCCGACATCAGTACTCAGAACCTGCTGGATCGATTTGCAGGCCATGAAAACGAGGCGCATCTGTATAAAATAGCCGCCATGACACCGGCCATGTTAAATGAAACCGACGAAATTAAACCCATGTTTGACGATGCTATAAAAAAACTCAGACCCAAATATGCTGAAAGCCGATTCATGAAGCTACAGGAAAAACTCATGTCAGGTCATAAACTGGATGAAAATGAGCTGCACGAATACAGACAAATACTCCGTAGAGATAAAAAATAGCTCATTAACTTGGAAAAGATCAGCTAAACCTTATATACTAACGAGTTCACTTTTCGTATTTTTCTTCGCATATTGAGACCTTATGGATAAAAACCAGAAATCCAGTTTAAAAGAACTGATCGCCAAAGGCAAAGAGCAAGGTTTTCTAACCTATGCCGAAGTCAATGACCATCTTCCCGATGGGATTGTAGAGCCAGAGCAAATTGAAGATATTATCCGTATGATCAACGACATGGGCATTAAAGTCCATGAAAGTGCTCCAGCCGAAGATTCAGATGACATTCTCAATGACAACGAAAGTGAACCCGATGAAGATGCCGTAGAAGAAGCGGCCGCTGCACTGGCCTCGCTGGATAGCGAATTTGGCCGCACAACTGACCCTGTTCGCATGTACATGCGTGAAATGGGAACAGTTGAACTGCTCACACGTGAAGGTGAAATTAAAATAGCCCGCCGCATCGAAGGTGGTCTAAATCATGCAATGTCAGCACTGGCAAGCTACCCGGATACCATGGCTCTTATTCTTGATCGCTACCAACAGGTGCGCGATGAAGAAGCAAAATTAACCGATCTCATCTCTGGTTATATCGATCCAAACGAAGATCCTAATGCGATTCCTATGCCTCCTCAGCCCAAAAACACTGAAGAAGAAGGAGATGATGATGACGAGGATGAAGAAGAGCCAGATACTGGTTTAGACCCCGAGGAAGCAGAAAGGCGTTTCAGCGAAATTGAATTACACTTTGCAAAAGCACTGTTAGCAATCGAAGAAAATCACTGTGAAGATGCTGACGCACACATCGCAAAAAGCGTCGAATTACTGATGGAAATAAAATTGATGCCGGCGTTTGTTGACGAACTGGCCCGTAACCTGAAAAGCGTCATAAACCGTATCCGTTCAAACGAAAGATCTATTCTCGATATATGTGTCACCCAGGCCAAAATGCCGCGCAAGGATTTCATCAGCACATTTAAAAAGAACGAAACAAATAAAAAGTGGATCACCGGCCTTATTGAAGCCAAACACCCTTACTCTGAAATGCTCAGTATCCTCAAAGAGGAAATTCTTCGACACCAGAAACGTCTGACCAATATCGAAAAACAGTCTCGCCTGAATATCAGCGATATTAAAGAAATTAATCGCAAAATGTCCATCGGCGAAGCTAAAGCACGACGCGCCAAAAAAGACATGATTGAAGCTAACCTGCGTCTGGTTATTTCTATTGCAAAAAAATACACCAATCGTGGCTTGCAATTCCTTGACCTGATTCAGGAAGGTAACATCGGCCTGATGAAAGCTGTCGACAAATTCGAATACCGTCGTGGTTATAAATTTTCAACCTACGCAACCTGGTGGATCAGGCAGGCCATAACTCGATCTATCGCAGATCAGGCCCGTACTATTCGTATACCTGTGCACATGATCGAAACCATCAACAAGCTGAACCGTATCTCTCGCCAAATGTTGCAGGAACTCGGTCGTGAGCCACTGCCGGATGAACTGGCAGAACGTATGGAAATGTCAGAAGACAAGGTCAGAAAGGTTCTCAAGATATCGAAAGAACCCATCTCCATGGAAACCCCGATCGGTGATGACGAAGATTCACACCTGGGTGATTTCATCGAAGATACCAACGTCATGCTACCCGCTGACACTGCTACCAACGCAGGCCTGTCTGAATCGACTCGTGAGATTCTATCTAGTCTGACACCACGTGAAGCAAAAGTATTAAGAATGCGTTTTGGCATCGATATGAATACTGATCACACGCTGGAAGAAGTAGGAAAGCAGTTCGATGTAACTCGTGAACGTATCAGGCAAATTGAAGCAAAAGCCCTACGCAAACTTCGCCATCCAAGTCGTTCTGAACAATTACGATCTTTTATTGACGCAGACTAATAATTCGTTACAATTCCCCTCCCATTACATGGGTCTGTAGCTCTGCCGGTTAGAGCTATCGACTTTTAACAGGTGGCTGCAATATAGCCTGTTAAATTATAAAGATTTTCAGGGGAAGCTAGCTCGCAGAGTTTTAGCAAAAAAGTGCAGTAAAAATAAGGATATTTTAAGTAGTTTAATATGGGGTCTGTAGCTCAGTTGGTTAGAGCGCTCGACTCATAATCGATCGGTCGTAGGTTCAAGTCCTACCAGACCCACCATTAAACACTACTAACACCCCGATAAATCAATTACTTACGCTAATTTTTCTATTGCTGGGAACCGAGACAGTCGGGACACTTTCACACTTCGTCGGTTGAACCCTGTGTAGAGCCATCAATAATCATACTGATGACCTCAGCCAGCATGGATCAGGAATCTGTGAAAATAATTATGGAGACACTGATAGCAAATAGTAATCATGTAATCAGGGTACACCCCGCCCTGAATTGATTTTCACCTGAGACAATGAAATAAGAGATCATAACAATAACCTGCACTGAAAAATTTTACACAAGTGTCGAACATACATACCATACATTTGAATTTTAGTAGTACAGGGCAGCGAGAAAAAATGATATGCCTGATAAAACTAAATTAAAAAAGACCAAACCTGGAAAAGCATTATCTGGTAAACGTAAGGAAAAGGCCCGTCGGGAATTTCTGCGTACCTCAGCCATGGCTGCCGGAGTGCTCAGTTTTTCTTTATTGGGTTTTTTGCCTGTAGTTCAGGGAACCTCATCACGTCTTCGACCACCAGGTGCGCTCAAGACACCCTCCGATGAAAAAGATTTTCTCTCTTCATGCATCAAATGCGGTCAGTGTGTTCAGGTATGCCCCGTAGAGGCAATCAAGCTGACGGATATGAATGATGGAATAGGAATTGGCACCCCTTATATCAACGCTCGAGACCAGGCCTGTGATTTCTCCTGTGATGGTTTGCAATGTGTGCTGGCCTGCCCAACAGGATCTCTGGCTCATGAACTCGATTTCCCGGCTGATTCACGCATGGGTTTTGCCCGTCTATCAAGCCCTGGAACTTGCCTGGCCGCACTGGGTAAAGGTTTCAAGGGGCAGGCTCGAGGCCCTGACTACAAAGGAGTGTTACGTTTTGATGAAATTGACCGGTGGAACCCCATCGCAGTAGCAGATCATCCCTATGACCTGGAAATATGTGATCTTTGTATCCGTCAATGCCCCATTGAGATACGAATAACCCAGTGTGCCGAGGCCGAAAAGAATAAACCTGCGGAAGGTGAAAAAATAGCCAGGGTCGCAAAAAAAATCGGTAATGAATGCCCGCCAGTGCATGCTATTGCCATGGAAGAAGTTGCCATGCCTAATGGTAAATTACGGATGTTACCAGTGATCAAGCAAGGTTGCGTTGGATGCGGCGTGTGCGAGATGATTTGCCCGCTGGAGAAACCGGCTATCGTGATTGATATCCACAAGATAACAAATTTGACTTGAGGAGAAAGAGATGGGTTATTTTATTGAGTCTCTGGCTCAGATAATCGGGCGAGAGCCCAAAAGACCAGCCAATGATGAAATTTCTATAAAAGTTCAGGAAATTCACAAATATAAAAAAGCCAACAAGATAACCCTGGTAAAGCTTGAAGCAGAAAGAAAAGCTAACCGGGCAAGAGGGGAAGCCAGTCGTTGGTTGAAGCGTCGCTGGGCTGTACTGATTTCTGTCAACCTGTTGTTTGTCGTTTCCTATTATTTTGATATTCAGTTGCTGGAAGGTGCATTAACAGCCTCTCGATTTGTCGGTTTTCATATGGCTGATCTCAATTCGTCTTTACAAGTTATGCTGGCTTTCAAACATATTGTATTAAACCTGATGATTGGCACAGTGACGGTATTTATACTCTGGCTATTGCTGGGAGGAAGAACCTTTTGTTCCTGGGTTTGCCCCTATCATCTTCTTTCAGAATGGGCTGAAAAGCTACATCTCTGGCTGGTTGCCAAAAAAATCATCAAAGGGTATACCTTTCATCGCGGTGTACGCACATTTTTCTATCTGGTATTTGCTGCATTGACATTTATAACCGGCTACACCATTTTTGAAGCCATCTCTCCCACAGGGATTCTCAGTCGGGCACTAATCTATGGGGCTGGCGTTGCATTATTGTGGGTGCTTTTTTTGCTCCTGTTTGAGATATTCATTTCCAGACGTGCATGGTGTCGCTATGTCTGCCCAATCGGAATGACCTATGGTTTTGTTGGCTCAATGTCACCCCTGCGCGTGGTCTATAAACCAGAGCTATGTTTCTTCGGGGGTGACTGTCGCACAGTTTGCCTGGTACCTCATGTATTAGACTCAACTATCATGGGAAGAGCCAGAGATGAAATAGTACCGATTGGTGCAGATTGCACACGATGCGGAATGTGTGTAGACATCTGCCCAGCCTCTGCACTCAAATTTGAGATAAAAGGCATAGGCAAAGCTTTTGACGAGCCTGAAGAGAAAAACACTGCCAGGCCAGAATAATTGAGACGGTTTTGCCGTGTCGGGTATAGCGATACTGCCAGTAACGCTATATCTTTATTTCTGTATTGCTTTCAGAAATTGAGTAATCTCGTAAATAGTGATGCTTTCGAGGTTACCACTGAAAACAGGCATCTTTTGCTCCTGTCCTTCAGGTAAAACATGGACACCAGAAACGGCTCTCAAAACACGCTCTGCGATACAAATATCTCCGGTCTGCCTCAAAGCCGTTAAATCAGAAGGCATTAATTTCATGGCTTCAACTAATGGACCTTTACCATCAGCATTTTTACCATGGCAGTTGGCACAGAACATTTTAAAGTGCTGCCAACCTTTTTTTACAGCTTCATTCTGATCAGTATATACACTCGCATAACCTTCTCCCAGGAACCCTACGAGAACCATAAAAATCAATATTAATTTCATTTTTAAACGCATTACTTTCACCCTGTAAATGATCAATTTATAAAAGTATAAACAGCATTTCTTTTTATATCAATCTGTCTTCTGTCTGTGGATTGAACCTGTGAATATTCCTGCTATTAATCAACTTAGTCTGCATAATTTCGCTAGTGAATAGCCCCATTTCAGGACTAATGCAGCTCCTTCCACCTTCGCAAATAACCTTGTATCAATTCCGAAACAACAGATACACCTGCCGTAACTGGCACTATCCCAACTGCGGTTCAAAATACCCCGCCACTGACACCCCCTGCCGCAAGAATTACCCGGAGAGTTCGAAACCGGAAAAATGTTAAATATTTCCATTTAAGATATCCAGGGTATTCATTAATTATGAACCGGGTTTTTCAAAAAAATAAAAAAAATTACCTCTATCCAATCTGCTATTTTCTGATTATTGAAATACCTGTAATTTATGACATGTTCTGATATACCTGTTGTTACTAGAAGCAGGTTATTCCTGACAAAATGTGTTTCAATTTTGAGTGGTGGTTGAGATTACAAGCTGTGTGATTTGTACCGGTATTCGCGGGTATACTCGAAGATAGTAATTCTCAGTCTCTTCAATAGAAAACGGGATTACTAATCGCTGGCCACTGGTTTGGTAACAATCTTCAATAACCAGTTCGAATGTTTCAGAGACAATATGCATGGTCATCTTTGCATTCTTTGCCAGCTCTATTTCAAGGTTGTAGTGTCCTGGAGTGAAGGAACCGATGGGAATGAAGTAGTTTCTCTGCGGCAAGGTTGTATTTTTTTTCAGCGTTTCAGTATCCCATATCCTGCCGGGAGGAACATTTACTGGAACCGGATAATAGCCACACTTTTCTTTCATGTAATTTAGTATGGTAAACAATTCCTTTTGCAGCCATTTTTTTTCAGCGGCCGAGTCATAATAGCGGACAATATGATCGATTGATGCCTGATAGGAATTACTAAAGCTTAATCGACCACTGCATTGAGCTTCGTGACATTTTGCACAGATGGTATTAAAAATAATGACCGATTCCCTGAAGGGTTCATCTTCAATGGAAAGAGCTTCGCCTGGTATCAGTACAAGACTAAATAGCCACCAGGTCCAGACTAAATAATGCTTTTCCAAATCAGTAAAACCTCTGTTCATTATCAATAAAAGCCCCACTCAAATACTATCACTATCCCTGTAATAGAAACGTACAAATAGTTAAGTGAAACTAATCATTTGTTGCCATCCATCAGCATGATTGAAATAGTGTCTGATCCCAAACCACCTCTCCCGATACAATTCAGGTTGAACATGCTATTTTTTCTCAGGCCGGTGATAGTTTGGGTTCCAGAAACACTCTTAGTACCGGACCAGTCACCGATTGCGATACAGCTGTGGGCATGTGAACTTGACCAGCGTAGAGTGGTGGATCCATTGATTGCTACCGTGGATGGGTTAGCTGTAAGCGTTACAATGGGTGATGGCGCAGGATCAACTGTGACCTCAGCGGCATCAACACCTTCACCACCTCCTCCTCCGGCAATAGTGCAGGTAAGAATAAAGCGGCTATCCTTATTGAGTTGCTTGATGATTTGCATGCCGCTTCTGGCTTTACTGCCAAACCATTTTCCTGAGGCCCTGCAGATATCAGCATTCAGAGTGTTCCAGCTGAGCGTTGTTGAACCGTTATAGGATATCTTTGCAGGGTTGGCCGTGAGATTTACATGCGGAACTGTAACACCGGCTTCATAAACATGAATACTGACGCTGTCACTCACTTCTCCTTGTGGGCCGTTGCAGATCAGTCGAAATTCGCTGTTTGTTTCAAGTCCTTCCATCTTAAGAGATCCATTCAGTTCTTTCTGTCCAGACCAGTCGCCAGCAGCAATACAGTCTTTAACATGCTGGCTTGACCAAATAATAGTTGTCGAATCCTGAAACGCAATGCTTAAGGGGTTGGCTGACAGTTTAACCTGAGGTATTTCCGGAGCTCGAACTTTTACCGATACAGAGTCACTGACCTCGTTACCTGAATAAAAACAATTCAATATGTATAAACTGTCCCGGGTGAGAGGACCTAAGATTTTGGAACCGGTAGTCTTGATACTTCCAGACCAGTCACCCGAAGCAATACAATAATCAACAGCTGCGGTTTCCCAGGACATGGTGAAAGTACCATTGTAGTCAATGGTTCCTGGCTCAGGGACCAGCTTGACTTCAGGCTGGCTTTTATCCTGATTACCACAGGCAGTAAGAAGTAGAGCAAGGATCCATGAAAATCTTATGATGGTTTTCAACATATATGCAGCCCACTGAAGTGAGGGTCGTTTTGATCAAATGCCAAATCAGCAGAAAATCATCCCGACAGGATGTATAGAAAGTATAAAATCTATAACCACAGGCAACAAGCGCTATAACGCATGCATCATTTGAACATTATCCAGGAATTGATAATTTATGTTTGATCTGAGCTACCGAGGCTAGCACATAAACCTCATGGTACATTGGTCATAGGTTCAGGCATGGGCCGGAAAATCGCGGTAGAGATGGGCGCTCTTGAGGGCAGTGAAAATCGACACCCCGCGAATGTTCGACCGGATTTTCGTGAAAGTCTTTATGCCTGACTGCCGGGGGTCTGTGATCGGCGCGGAATTAACGGAATTAACAAGGCATCCATCCATAGGAATTAACAAGACATCCATAAAATTAAAAAAAATTAACAAGGCATCCATCCATAAATTAGAAAGAAAACCTCGTACCTTTTCAGGTACTAAAGATGAGTTATTTTTGGTGACTAAATAACCTGGGGTGTTTTACAGCGTAGAACGTCC
>JAAEMR010000087.1 GCA_024225395.1 Gammaproteobacteria bacterium | reverse complement strand
TTGCATTCTTATAACCAGCGGATGACATGGGTAAAAAATATACAGGCAGCTGTGGAAGATGTTCTTTCCCCTGGTGATAATAATATAATCCTCCATGTTGAAAATATGGATTCCAAGGAGTTTTATTCTCCGGAATATTTTAATTTATATAAGAAATTTTTAAAATACAAATACGCAGGCAAGGGTTTGTCATTAATCATGTCCTCTGATAATCATGCGTTTAATTTTTTGGGGAAAAACAGGGACAAGGTTTTTCCGGGCACTCCGGTAGTTTTCTGTGGGGTTAACAATTTCAAGGCCGGGCTCATAAAAGATATTGACAGTTTTACAGGGGTTGCAGAGATACCCTCCATACGCAAAACCGTTGAAATAGCGTTAACGCTTCACCCCGGCACCAGAGAAATTTTCATTGTCAATGATTACCTGGAGACAGGTCGTGCAATCCAAAGAGATATACAAAAAGCTTTAGGTGATCTGAAAAAAAAAATACAAATTACATATGCACCCAATCTGGCATTGGCTGAACTTAAAAGCACCATCAGCAATCTCCATGAAAAGAGTATTGTATTACTGGGTGTGTACTATGCTGATAAAGAAGGGACGTATTTTACATTTGAAAAGATCGGGGCCATGGTTTCAGAGGCAAGTCGCGTGCCGGTTTACTGTCTCTATGAGTTTAATATCGGCACTGGTGTAACGGGCGGTGAGGTCATCAGCGGTTACAATCAGGGGCAAGCCATGGCCATGATGGGCAAACAGATTCTTAATGGAACAGATCCGAGCATTTTACCAGTGGCCAGAAGGGAAGTAAACCAAATTCAATTTAATTATACACAATTAAAGCGGTTCAATATCCCGGAATCATCCCTTCCAAAGGAAAGCAAAATAATAAATCTGCCCTTTTCTCATTTGGAAAAATATCAGCTGGAAATTCTTATCACCTGTGCTATTATTTTCTTTTTGGCAGCCACGGTAATATTCCTGATTTGGAATACACTAAAACTTCGTAAAACGGAAAATGCCTTGAGCCAACGCAATCTAAAACACAGCAAAATGATTGCCGGTATAAATGACGTGATTGTCATCATAGATCAGGGTGGAATCAACAGGTACAAAAGCCCGAGTATTGAAAAGTTATTTGGGTGGAAACCTGAAGATGTTGTTGATACCAGTACCTGGGAGAATATCCACCCCGATGATTTAAACGCTGTACAGCAGTTGTTGAATCAAATGATGGCTGACTCCGGTAAACCTTTAACCATTGAATACCGTTACAGGTGTAAGAATGGCCGTTATAGCTGGGTCGAATTCACAGGGATAAATTTACTTGATGACCCGGATATTTGCGGTATTCTTGGCAATTATCATGATATCACTGCTCGAAAACAGACCGAGGAGATGCTGGAGCAATCCCGGGCAGACCTGATTGAAACACAGCACTTTCTTCACAAGATTATTGATAGCATTGCTGACCCAATTTTTGTCAAAAATCAACAACATCAGTGGGTACTGGTAAATGAGTCTTTTTGCAATTTTTTAGGTATATCCCAGGATGCACTCATAGGGAAAAGTGACTACGATGTTTTTCCAGAATTAGAGGCTCATGTATTTTGGAAAAAAGATAATGAAGTGTTCAGCAACCAACAGACAAACACTAACACAGAAAGTTTCACCGATGTCCGAGGGTTGACGCGTACCATTTCCACTAAAAAAACATTGTACATAAATGACCAGAGAGAGCAATTTATAGTCGGCATTATCCGGGATATCTCAGAATTGATTGAACACAGGAAAAATCTTGAGAAGCAGGTTACCTGCCGTACAAAGGATTTGAATGCTGCCAATATTGAATTGACATGTGCCAACCGGTTGAAGGATGAGTTTCTGGCCAATATGAGTCATGAGCTGAGAACGCCTTTGACAGCAGTACTGGGGATGACGGAAGCTTTGCTTGAAAAGGTCTACGGCCCCCTTAACGATTTACAGGAAAAATCACTGCAAACCATTGAAAGCAGCGGCCAATATCTTTTGGAACTGATCAATGATATTCTGGATCTTTCAAAGATTAATGCCGGTAAACTGGAACTGGAACTGGGTACGGTCTCTATTGATGCGGCCTGCCAGGCCAGCCTGCAGATGGTCAAACAGGCCGCATATAAAAAGAACCAGACCGTCTCATTAAATATTGACAGTAAAAAAGATCTCATCACCGCCGATATGATGCGGTTAAAACAGATCCTTGTAAATCTTTTGACCAACTCGGTCAAGTTTACACCTGAAGACGGAAAACTCGGCATTGATGTTACCGTTGGACAGAATGGCAACCGGGTTGAATTCACGGTGTGGGATACGGGAATCGGTATTGCCGGGAAAGATATGGACAAGCTGTTTACGCCCTTTGTCCAGGTCGACGGCAGCTATGCCCGTAAACACGAGGGCACAGGACTTGGGTTGTCTCTGGTGCAGAAACTGGCTGAGTTGCATGGAGGCTGGGTGGATATTGACAGCGAAAAACAAAAATTTACACGGGTCACTGTGACATTGCCATTGGACAGCGGTATCGAAGCCAAAAAAGCCACTGTAACAGAAGGCTAATCAGATAAATTATAAGCGAGGTGCGTCAAGTGTCTAAACAAAATATTTTATCCAAAAATCCTGACGAAACCGGCACTGCTGACAAATATGGTCGGTCTGACTTGAAGCAGATGATCAGTTATTTCTGGATATTAATTATTGTATGGACAATTCTTATACTCTGCATGCTTTGTTTGAATTTTATTTATCTTGATCGAACCTACAATGAGAGGGCAAAGGCAGAGGCCATGACCAACTTTAATAAGGATCAGGCCTTTCGCTTCTGGTCTGCCAAACATGGGGGGATTTACGTGCCTGCAAACTCCAGAACCCCACCGAATCCATATCTTGATCACATTCCTGAAAGGGATATTGTTACAGCTTCCGGAAAGGTACTGACATTGATGAATCCGGCATATATGCTCAGGCAGATGATGGATGAATACCAGGAGTTATTTGGGGTTCACAGCCATATCACCAGTCTTAAATATTTCAGAGAAGAGACCGCCCCTGACGAATGGGAACGTTCAGCGCTGGTCGGTTTTGAAAAGGGGGATAAGGAAGCGGTTTCATTCGAGGATATCGGCGGCAGACCATTTCTTCGGTTCATGCGCCCCATGGAAGTGCAAAAAAGCTGTTTGAAGTGTCACTTCGATCAAGGATATAAGGTTGGGGATGTTCGTGGAGGTGTCAGTGTTTCCATCCCAATGAAGTTGTATTATAAAAATAAAAGAATGGATTTTAACCGTCATTTTTTCCAGCTGATTTTACTCTGGATCATGGGAGTTGCCGGTATATCATTGGCAACCTTTAAGTTGAAAAAAAACATGAAAGAACGAATCCAGGCGCAGGTAAACCTGCAAAAGGCCCATGATAATCTGGAAGATACAGTCAGGGAGCGAACCCGTGATCTTTTAAAGGAAATCGAAGACAGAAAACTGGCCCAGGATGATCTTGCCAGCAGTAAGGAACAATTTGAACTCATTTTATTCAATATTCACTGCGCGACCTACCAGTGTGAACTGGATCAGGATCGGACCATGCATTACTTAAGCCCCCATATCGATCAGATAACCGGATATCCGTCACAGGAATTTACAAACAAGTACCTTACATATGAAAGCATCATTCATAAAGATGATACGTATTTTGTCGCAGCCACTGTTGATAAAGCTGTCAAGTTAAAAAAATCATGGGAACTGGAATACAGGGTCCACCATAGAAACGGAAATATTTGCTGGGTGTACGAAAAAGGCAGTGCTGTTTTTTCATCAGATGATAATGTGAAATACCTGACCGGTTTTTTGATCGATATCACTACCCGCAAGAAACTTGAAGCGGAAATGACATCCACGGTAAAAGAGTTGAACGATTATAAAAAAAACCTGCAATCACTTGTTTCAGAACGGACAAGCGAATTGAGTCGAGCCAATACTGAGTTGATTCAGGCCAATTGCCTGAAAGATGAGTTTCTGGCCAGTATGAGCCATGAGTTGCGAACGCCCTTGACAGCTATTCTTGGGATGTCGGAAGCACTTCTCGAACAGGCCTATGGCTCTTTTAACAACCAGCAGAATAAATCTTTGGAAACGATAAA
This sequence comes from Gammaproteobacteria bacterium, assembly GCA_024225395.1. GTDB lineage: Bacteria > Pseudomonadota > Gammaproteobacteria > JACNJF01. The sequence continues at coordinate 40,445 of JAAEMR010000087.1, read as the reverse complement.
AAAGAGCGGTCAGCATCTGTTAAGCCTGATCAATGACATACTTGATCTTTCAAAAATCAGTGCCGGTAAAATGGTGCTGGAGCTGGGCCAGGTTTCCATCAAAGATTTGTGCAGGGCCAGCCTTCAGATGATAAAGCAGTCGGCTTTAAAAAAGAGCCAGACCGTTTTCCTGGATATGGACAGTCAAACTGAGTATATCATAGCAGATATGCTAAGACTGAAGCAGATCCTTGTAAATCTATTGATCAACGCTGTAAAATTTACACCTGAAAATGGAAAAATCGGTTTGGAAGTCGCCCTTATGCCGGATGAGGACCGGGTTGAGTTCACGGTCTGGGATACCGGGATCGGCATTGCCAAAGAGGAGATGGTCAAGCTGTTCCAACCCTTTGTCCAGCTTGATGGCAGACTTTCACGGAGCCATGAAGGCACAGGGCTGGGATTATCACTGGTTCAGAAATTAGTCGAGCTTCACAAGGGCAGTGTTAGGGTTGATTCAGAAAAAGACAAATTCACCCGGGTGACTGTGGCGCTGCCATGGGACAGAGAAATTGAGCTGATGAGCAATGAAAAAATCGATCCGCCAATGACAGACCTGGCTGATGGGGCAAACGAAAAGGCTGTCAGTACAAACAAGGCAAAAATCCTCTTGATAGATGATAATCAATCAGTTGTTAAGACTTTGGCTAATTATCTAAAAGCAAAAGCCTATGATTGTCTCGTGGGTCATGACGGTTATACCGCGATTACCCTGGCTGCTGAGTATCGCCCTGATCTGATTCTCATGGATATCCAGATGCCAGGTATGGATGGTTTGGAAGCCATAAAAAATATCCGGAACTGGCAAGATAAAGAAAATCCGGACATTGCATCAAAAATCCGTAAAACCCCAATCATTGCATTGACCGCACTGGCCATGGCCGGTGACAGGGAAATCTGCATTGAAGCCGGAGGAAACGAATATCTCAGCAAGCCGGTGGGGTTAAAGCTGATGATAAAAACAATTAAAAGGCTGTTAGACAGGTCTTGTGAGCCAAAGAGGTAATTCCGTGAGTGTTGAATGTCATTATTTAAAGGCTGAACTGGACAAGCTTGTCCAGAGCGAATTGTCTATTTTTGAATTCCTGCAGACCGGTGCATTGGATGGGATCTGGTACTGGGATCTGGAAAATCCGGAAAATGAGTGGATGAGTTCTCGTTTCTGGACAACCCTCGGGTATGACGCCGAGACAAGGAAACATTTATCATCTGAGTGGCAGGATTTGATTCATCCCAAAGATCTAAAGGTTGCCATTGATAATTTTAATCAACACTGCGCAGATCCGGCATACCCCTATGATCAGGTTGTTCGGTATCTCCATGGAAATGGATCCACCGTATGGATACGGTGCCGGGGTATGGCGATCCGTGATAAAACAGGAAAGCCTGTCCGGATGCTTGGGGCTCACACCGATTTGACACCGCAAAAAAAAGCGGAACAGGCACTGAGGGTGGCCCAAAAGGATCTTCTCCAGGAACGTAAAAAATTAGAGATGGAAGTGACGAAGCGTACAAGGGAACTTGAAAAGAGCAATCGGTTGCTGGCCGCGAAAATAACTGAGCATAAAAAATCAGAAGAAGCGCTGAAAAAAAGTGAGTTGAAATACCGGAGCATATTGGAGGCGATGAGGGATGCCGCCTACATCTGTTCCCAGGACTATCGCATTCATTACATGAACCCCAAGATGATCGAATTAGTTGGTAGTGAGGCAGCAAATAAAGTATGTTATCAAACGTTATACCAGAGAAGTGAACCCTGTCCCTGGTGTACATTTGATAAAGTCAAGGCAGGGCAGCATATTGAATATGAAATAGAAAACTTCACTAAAAAGGGGTATTATAATGTGGTAAATTCCCCTGTTATCGGAAAAAAAAATGAGCTTTTAAAGCTGACCGTTTTTCACGATATTACCGAGTTGAACAACCACAGGCAACACTTGAAACAATTGGTGCAAGAACGAACGACTGCACTTGGCAATGCCAATGCTGAACTGACCCTGGCCAATCGTTTGAAAGATGAGTTCCTGGCCAGCATGAGCCATGAGTTACGAACGCCTTTGACAGCCGTTCTGGGAATGTCTGAAGCCCTTCTGGAACAGACCTATGGATCTCTTAACAACCAGCAGATGAAATCGTTGACAACAATAAATGAGAGCGGACTGCACCTGTTAACCCTGATCAATGATATCCTTGATCTGTCAAAAATCAATTCCGGCAAGATGGAACTGGCACTGACTTCGATTGGTATCCAGGATATCTGTCAGGCCAGCCTTAGGATGATAAAGCAGACGGCTCAAAAAAAAAGTCAGACCGTTTCATTGGATATCGGCAACCAAACTAAGTATATCAAAGCAGATATGGTAAGGCTGAAGCAGATCCTTGTGAATCTGTTGACCAACGCTGTTAAATTTACACCTGAAAGAGGAAAAATTGGTCTTACGGTCTCCTTTCCGCCTCGCAGTGAGCGAGTTGAATTTACGGTCTGGGATACAGGAATCGGAATTGCCCGTGAGGATATGGAGAAGCTGTTCAAACCATTTGTTCAACTTGACAGCGGCCTTGCCCGAAGTCATGAGGGTACAGGGCTTGGATTATCTCTGGTGCATAAACTGGCCGAACTGCACCAGGGCAGCGTGCACATTGACAGCGAAAAGGGCAAATTCACCCGGGTAACAGTTGCATTGCCGTTGGTGGGCAATGTTGTTCCGATAACAAGTGATAAAAGCGCCACAAGAGATGACAGATTCCCTGAATCTTCAGAAAACAAGGGTGTTGATTCCAGAACAAAGATTCTCCTGGTTGATGATAATCAATCCGTTATTGATACCCTGGGCCAATATCTGGAATCAAAATCCTATGATGTATTTTGTGCCCGTGATGGGAAGACAGGGATCACCCAAGCCATTGAGAATGCCCCTGATCTGATTCTCATGGATATTCAGATGCCGGGCATGAATGGGTTAGAGGCCATAAAAACCATTCGGAACTGTAAGGCGGATGGAGAATTGAAAAAGGAGTTAAGTTTTAAGAAAATTCCTATTATTGCCCTGACTGCTCTGGCCATGCCCGGGGACAGGAACAGATGTCTTGAGGCAGGGGCGAATGAATACATGAGCAAACCAGTGAGATTGAAAGCCCTGGTTGAACTCATTGAAAAAATGCTTTAAGCGTGTGTGATATCCTTTTTTTAAAATTATAATAATTTAAAACTACCTATCATATTGATTGGAACAAGAAGTCGATGTCAATATGATAGGTAGTTTTACCATGAAACAACGTCGTATGTCACGCTGTGACAACCCTTATAAAGGATACATATAATTTCATTTTGCCCCCCCCTCCCCCTTTTTTAAAAAAAGTTTAAATAAATATATATGTCCGTTACCTGATAGAGCGTTGCTAATATAGGCAGGATTGTATAGCGATCAGATTAAAAACTCAGCCGATTGTAGCCGAAATTCGGAAATTTAGTAGTTTTGCCCTTATTTATAATAATTTCTTATGCTTATTTGAAAAGCCTCTCTTTGTGATCAGCAAAAACCGGCTGATTTAAGTTTTTATTTAATCACTTGGGCATGAAATTTGCGCTGACCAAATCTTACAAGTATTTGATTTTAATAAATCACACTCTGTTTCAACCAATATTGAAGGGAGAAATTACAAGTGTTTGCATTCAAAAAAAAACAAGCGGTTTTTCCACCATCGATAGACAATATCGAAAAGAATAAAATAAACCTAAAGCGCGAAACAGGTATGAAAATGTCATATTCTAACCTGATATTCTCGCCAGACTGGACCTACGAACGACCCGGAAACGGCTTTCGATATCGCAATGGTGTGATTCCGGGAAAAGTGTTATTTTCTGATACCTCCGGGAAGGTAGATGAGCAGGATGTTTCTAGCTTGTTTGAACCCATGAAGCAGGCAATAACGCAAGGTGAGTTAGCCGGTAAAGATTATTTCAGGGTTGTGGATTATTCTAAGATGTCAAAAACAAGCTATGCTGTCCGGAAGGCATATGCCCGTATGATAAATAAAGTGAATGCTCAATTAAACTCTAAGCCGGTCGTGACATGTATTTGTGGAGCAAACAGATTCACTAGAATGGCGTTGAAACTTTTTGCGAAAATAGTAGGCCAGAAAATGAAATTTTTTGATAGTGTGAAGCCTGCATTTAAAATGATTGAAAAGTTAGAAAGTGATGGGCATGTATCCACAGATGCAGAGGGTTACTGGATCACTGAAGAGGAAATGAGTAGCCTTACCCACTTTTTCAGTACATTTCTGATGGATGACCTTGAAGAGGAAAAGTCTCCTTTTCCTTCTGGTCATCCCCTTTCAGAGACTTGCGATATTCTGTCACTGGTCCGGCGAGATCTTGAAGAACTCCAGGGCATCCGTGAGTTACAGAAAAAAGAACTGGAAGAAAAGGCAAAAACAGAAAGGCAGTTGCAGAAAGAATTAGAAAGAAAATTAGTAGAAGCCCAGAAGAGGGAAATAGCATTGAAAAAAGCTGAAGAGGCGGCCCGGTCTGCTACCAAAGCAAAGAGTGCCTTTTTAGCTTCTATGAGCCACGAGATCCGTACCCCGATGAATGCGATTATCGGGATGACTAACCTGCTTTTGGATACACCGCTGAACCAGGAACAGGATGGGTTTGTGAAGATTGTCAAAGAGAGTGGCAGTGCATTGCTGGCAATTATCAACGACATTCTGGATTTTTCCAAGATTGAGGCGGGCAGTCTTGAACTGGAGAGCGTTCCCTTTGATATTCGTAAATGCGTGTATTCTGCATTAAGTCTGATTCAGGTGCCTGCCGCAGAAAAAGGGATAGAGATCTGTGCCAATATTGAGGCACATACACCGGCTGCCATCAAAGGGGATGTTACGCGGCTTCGACAGGTTATGGTCAACCTTTTGAATAATGCCGTGAAATTCACACAGACCGGTGAAATTGTCCTGTCTGTCAGTCCTATGGATGCCCAGAAACAAGAGGTGTCAGGTGTTTCCAATCTTGAAATATCGGTGAGGGACACGGGTATTGGAATCGATGAAGACGGCAAGGCCCGTTTGTTCAAATCCTTTAGTCAGGTGGATGCTTCCACCACTCGGAAATATGGGGGTACCGGTCTTGGTCTAGCCATCAGCAAACAGCTTGTGGAGCTAATGGGTGGACAGATCCATGTGGACAGTACACCGGGAGAAGGAACTACTTTTTCCTTCACTATTTCAGTGAAAGAAGCTGATATTGAATCTCTGCCAGTCTATATGACCGAAGAGCAGCCTCAACTTGCAGGTAGAAGAGTTCTCGGGGTGGATGACAACAGCACAAACCGTCTTATTCTGGAGCGCCAGCTCCTGTCATGGGGGATGGAACCGGTGCTCACAGAATCGGGCAGCCAGGCTCTGGAACTCATAGGGAATGGTGCCAGATTTGATTTCGGGGTGCTGGACATTCAAATGCCTGAAATGGACGGCATCATGCTGGCAGAAGAATTACGTAAACAATTTGATAGCAGACAACTTCCCCTGATTGCATTGAGCTCAATTGGCGGTAAAGATGGGACAGTTCCTGACGGTTTGTTTAATGAATTTCATACGAAACCCATTGAGCCATCTCAGTTGTACAATGCCATTTTATATGCACTGGGGCATGAGGTTGATGTCAGCCGAACTATATCTGAATTTCAACTGAACCCGGAAACGGCAGAACGCCATCCGCTCCGAATTTTACTGGCCGAAGACAATATTATAAACCAGACCCTTGCCCTGACTCTGTTTGAACGGATGGGCTATCGGGCCGATGTTGCGAATAATGGCTTTGAGGCAGTGACGGCAATCAGGGACAGGGATTATGATTTGATTTTTATGGATATTCAGATGCCTGAAATGGATGGTTTTGAAGCCACCGGCAGGATACGCAAAGAAATTTCACTGGATAGACAGCCCCAGATTATCGCCATGACAGCCAATGCAATGAAAGAGGATGAAATCGCCTGTCTTGAAGCAGGAATGGACCTCTATCTCAGCAAACCCATTAATGTTGAAGCTTTATATGATGCCATCATATCCTGCTGGGACAAAGTTAATGTTTCTGAAAAAGATTGTGAAAAAGACAAATTTGAAAAAAATTCTGAGCAATCAAATTCTGATTTATCTAACGATGTTATCAATGAATCTTTATCTGCTCAAAGTCAGAAAATTTCTAATGCTAAAATTGAACCGCTAAACGAGATAGTGAAACTTGATATGTCCGCTATTAATCGGCTTAAAGATACCCTAGGTAAAGCAGCTGAGCAGATGCTGCCTAATCTGATCTGTCATTTCGAGACCAATGGCAGGGATCTTATAGGACAATCTGAAAAAGCTCTTGAAACAGGCCAGAAAAATGATTTGGAAAGATTTGGACACACTCTAAAGAGCAACGCTCTAAACTTCGGAGCTGCCGAATTTGCAGATGTTTCTGCCAAGGTTGAGACAGCAGCAAAGCAGGGTGACCTGGATCAGTGCAGGGAGTACCTGCCCCATCTTGAAAGATTGTTTGAAGCATCGTGCAACGCTCTCAATGCGTTGAAAGCGACTAGAACCGAATTGAACTGACCCGAATAATTTATTAACTCCAGAGAGGGATAATATACCAATAACACTTTTTTGAGGAAATTATTAATCTGCAGATCAGTCTTTAATGTAATCAAAATATGACTTAAAACAGGAGGGTATGTATTGGAGCGAGATACAATTTTAATAGTAGATGATGAGTTTCTCAACCGCCAACTTTTGTCAGTTACGTTGAAAGATGCAGGGTATCATACATTAACCGCTGACAATGGACAACAAGCTCTGGATATACTTAATACATGTATACCTGATACCATACTGCTGGATTTGCTCATGCCTGAAATGGATGGGTTTGATGTATTGAAGCACCTTAAGGCAGATAAGCGTTTTATGCATATACCTGTGATTGTAGTATCCGCAGCCGATGAAATCAAAGATGTGGTAACCTGTATTGAGATGGGAGCAGAAGATCATCTGTCAAAACCATTTGAACCGATTCTCCTGCATGCCCGGGTAAAATCAAGCCTGAATAAAAATCGTCTACTTATGAACGAAAGAGAGTTATCCAAAAATCGGATCAGTATGGCTGTTGAAACTGGCAGAGCCCAGCAGACTGCCATGATTCTTCATAATATCGGTAATGGGTGTACACCGATTACATCATCAATAAAAAGAGTTGAAACCTTTTGCGAGGCAAATACAGATGAATTGTTTAAAAAGTGTTGGGATGAATTGAACACCCATTATTCAAAGAATGACAAGACTCTGGTACCCGATAAAAGGATAGGACAAATTTTTTCTTATCTCGGAGAGTTAATCCATTCAACGATTAAAAATCACGATGGAATACGCCAGCAATGTAAAAAAGTAGAAAAATCTCTGGACTATATTGCTGATATCCTGACATTACAGCAAAATTATTCTGAAAGTGGGAAATCAAAAAAAGAAAAATTAGTTATTAATCGACTGATTGATGATGCTGTTCATATGCAAACAAAAGCATTTGAGGATGGTGGTATTAGAGTTATCAAGGATTTTAATTTGAAGACACCTAAAATTTTAGTGAGTAAGGGGAAATTGATGCAGGTGGTGATGAATCTGATCAAAAATAGTATCGAAGCCTTAAAACCTGAATTACCTGTTCCACAAGATAAAACGATAACGTTAACTACCGATTTCAATGAGGAAGGTGTGGTATTAAAATTTCAAGATAATGGTGATGGGATTCTCGCTGAAAATTTTGAAAAAATATTCGATTTTGGATTTTCTACAAAAGGCGCATCCGGTTTCGGATTGTATTTTAGTCATGAATTTCTTGAATCATGTGGTGCCGGTATAAATATAAAAAGTACTGGTCCTTCACAAGGCACGATTGTAACTATTGTATTCCCATCCAGCTTGATAGTTTCTTGAGGTAATGATTTGATTTAGAGTACTCTGCCGTTTTTTATCGGATAAGTATGATAAAGTCATAGAATTCTACATCTTCATATATACTGAGCCGGTGCCTACTAACTTTTATTAGACTTCGGCATATTCTTTGTTGTTTAGCGAATATAAAACGGTGCTAATTAGAAAATGTAGAATTGCTTAAGGCAAATATTAAAAAAAGGCAGGACTTAGCAATGGCTAATGCAAATAAAAAAATCATAATTATTGATGATGATATCAGGATGTTGGATACGTGTAAGTGCTCGCTTACCTGGACTCCGGTTCAGTGCAGAACCTTCAGCTCTCCTGTGAAAGCACTTGATGTCGCTTCCAAAATAAAGCCGGCAATTATCTTATCAGATCAGAGGATGCAGCATATATTCGGAATCAACCTGATACGTCGCATTCGCATTGAGAATACGGACGCCATCGGAATCATAATGATCGGTAATGCAGATGTCAGTCCTCTGGTCTCCACTGTGACCAGAGGTGATATTTTTTCATTTATTCAATAACCATGGTCTAATGAAGCGTATACCGAGATAATAAGACTGGCTATAATACAGTATCAACGAATTCAGCACATAAGTGAATAAAAGGTGTCAACATGGATGAAAATAGAAGAATTCTTATAATTGACGATGATAAAGGCATTAGAGAAACATATCAGGAGATTTTTACTCCCAGAACCGAATCAGATATGCTGCTTAAAGGTATGGCCCTCTTTGATTCTACTCCCGATGAATCTGCAAAATCTTCAGAGATATCCAATCTTACCTATCAGGTAACCCTGACAGAAGACGGTAACCAAGGAGTGAAGGCAGTTCAAACTTCCCTTTCAAAATCTCTTCCATATGCTGTCGCCTTCATTGATATGAAAATGCCAGGAATGAATGGGGCTGAGACATCCAGAGAAATTTGGGAAATTTGTCCAGGAATCAAAATTGTCATTGTCACGGCATATAGCGAATATGCACCGGAAGACATTATTCAGGTCACTGGCAGAGATGATATTTTCTACTTGAGAAAACCCTTTAATCATGAAGAAATACTTCAGTTTGCCAGAGCCCTGACAAATGAGTGGAACCTTGAGAAACAGAGAACTGCCTTAGGACGGGCTTTAAAAAAAATCAACAAAAATTTAGAAACGAAAGTAAAAAAACAAGCATCAATGATTGTCCAGGCTGATAAGATGGCTTCAATCGGTATCCTGGCTGCGGGCGTAGCCCATGAAATCAACAATCCCATTGCATTTGTCAATTCAAATCTTTCAGCTATTAAGGAGTATACACAAAAAATTTTATTATTGAATAGAGAGTATGAATCTTTATTGTCGCATGCCAGTGATAACAAATCCAGGGAAGAACGCAAAATGCTCAGCAAACTTGACAAATTCAAGTCTGAAAATCAAACTGATTTTATCATGGAGGAATTACAATCTATAGCAGATGAGTCGCTTGACGGAATAGGCCGAATTAAAACCATTGTGAAAAATCTTAAAAATTTTTCACATATAGATGAAGCACAGTTTAAAGATATCGACATTAACGCTGAAATAGACAATACATTAAAAATTATCTGGAACGAACTTAAATATAAGGTAAAGATAGTAAAAAGATATGGTTCCCTGCCCAAGGTGAGGTGCTACCCACAGAAAATCAGCCAAGTGTTTATGAACCTTCTCATAAATGCCGGTCAGGCTATCGATAAGAAAGGCACAATAGGAATTGCCACCCGTATTTTTAATAGTGATAAAAAACCAAAAGATCAGTTTGTCCAAATAAAAATTGCAGATACCGGGTGTGGTATTCCAAAAGCCAACTTATCCAAGCTGTTTGATCCTTTTTTTACAACCAAACCTGTTGGTGAAGGCACAGGGTTGGGGTTAAGCATAGTTTATGAAATAATACAGGCACATGACGGATGGATTCAAGCGACAAGCGATCCTGGCAAGGGAAGCTGTTTCACTATCCGGCTACCAATGACAGAGAAAGAATAAAATAAACAATTAATTGATCAAGAGCCTGGAAACCATGTATGCAGGCTCTTTCACCATCTGTGAGCTGGAATTAATCCCGGTAGAATTTTTTGTGAGTCGATGAGGCTCAATATCAGAACATTTTCGACCCCAAGATAGATTATGTCAGTTGCTGCAGGATTGATATTATCCGAGCCAGTTGCAGGATCTATTTATGTTGTATATATTAAAAACTCATACATAGTCGTCAGTAAATTAAAAAGGGGGTCAGATCATGCGCCGTACATTTCTCATTATTATTATTCTTAGTATGAATATACTAAATGCAAGCGCAGACAGCCAAAATATTATTGTCGGGCTTGATGCAGATTTGTCATCAGGATCTGCCAAGGCAGGTCAGGCCATTCTGCGGGGTGCAGAAATCGCCATTGATGAAATCAATCGTGGTGGCGGTTTGCTGGGTAGAAAACTTTTGCTGGTAGAAAGAGATCACCGGGGGAACCCGGCTAGAGGAATTGATAATATAAATGATTTTGCCAGTATGAAAAATCTGGTGGCTGTGATTGGAGGTCTTCATACCCCAGTCGCCATGGCGGAAATGGATATCATCCATGAAAAGAAAATGATTTACCTTTGTCCCTGGGCTGCCGGGACACCAATTATTGAAAATAATCACCATCCCAACTATGTGTTCCGTGTGTCGGTTAGAGATGAGTATGCCGGTGGTTTTCTTGTTGAAAAATTAATTGAAGCTGGCTACCATAATCCGGCCCTGCTTTTGGAACAGACGGGATGGGGTCGATCCAATCTTCAAGCCATGACAGTGGCTCTAAAGGAAAAAGGAATCGCACCAACGGGAGTATATTGGTTTAACTGGGGGGTAAGAGACCTTCGCAACCAGATCCTGTCTGCAAAAAATGCTGGAGCAGACATTCTATTACTGGTTGCCAATTCACCAGAAGGGGTAGTCGCAATTAAATCTATGAATTCACTGGCACGAGCAGAACAACTTCCGATTTTATCTCATTGGGGAATCACAGGAGGCTCTTTTTTTGAACAAACCAGGACATGGCTTAACGGGATTCGACTTTGGTTTCTACAGACATATTCCTTCTTTTCCCCTACTTCTTCAAACCGGAATCAAAAAGTAATTCAGGCCTATTGCAACAAATATCCAGATGCTGATTCTGCCAGTGATATTTTCGCACCTGCCGGGACAGCTCACGCCTATGATCTTGTTTTTCTTCTTGCAAAAGCCATAGAGACCGCTGGCTCAATTAACAGGGAGACAGTTCAAAAGTCTCTTGAAAAAATTCATATGTACAAAGGCCTTGTAAGAAGTTATGATCCTCCGTTCAGCCCTAAAATGCACGATGCACTTGATGTTATGGATTTTAAACTGGCACGATATGATCACAATGGTGTCATTGTGCCGATTACATTAGACCAGCTTAAATAGAACCCAGATAAATGAATTCAAAACATAGAAACACCGTAGTTGCTGCAATGCTCAAAGTGATTCCGCTTGCGACTTTTCTTTTGATAATGATCTGGCTGGCAACCCGGTATTTCGCTCTGAATGCATTGGAAGAGGAAGTGTCCGATCGCCTGGAAGTCCAAACACATATGACATCTATGGCGATGGCTGATCGGTTGCACGGTCTGATAGAATATGGTCAAATTCTCTCCCACAATGATTTGATAATTAACAGCCTGATTGATTTCAGTGAAAGAAAAAATTACCTCCCCACTTTTTTTCAATCTCTACAAATCCCTAATGCTCACAAAGGGGTCATTTGTCTGCTTGATTACAGAGGGCGTCAAATTATCTCTAATACTACTCACAGCCATATCGAGATTGCGCCCAGCAAAATAGATGCTATCATGCAAGGTAACAATTTGTTCGAGGTAATTGAAGGCCAGCTTTTTATTGCCTTTCCTATAATTTATAATAACCATACTGAAGGCATTCTTTATTTTGAATTAAAAAAAACAGATCTTAAAAAATTGTTACAGATAAATAATCAGACGGTAACAATAACAGTTGTGTTAAAAGATACGGGCAATTTGACATATGCTTTAAACGATGGGATTTACAATCCATCTGAGTCAAATATCAATACATCTAAAGAACGTCCAGGCAGTGATTCAGTCAATTGGATCACACAGTCCATACAGATTCCAGGCTACCCGGATTTTGAGATTATGTGTAGTCTAAAGACAGAATCGGCTTTTAGTTCATATAAAAGGACAGAGAATTTTCTTATTTGGGCAATGCTGCTGGACCTTCTGGCCCTTATTCTTGGTATTTTTTTCAGTACTAAGCTAACAGCAAAACCGGTGCAGGATTTTGCAGAGCTCATCAGGGTTGCGCGAATGAATAAATCCTTATCTCCAATTTTGCCTGAAACAGGAACTCCAGAAACGGCAAGCCTTGCCACTGCTTTTAACAGGCTGATGTCCGAAAGGGAACAGGCCAGAGAAGAATTGCTTATTCAGGCTGTTGAAAGTGGACGAGCCCAATTGTCTGCCATGGTCCTTCACAATATCGGGAATGCACTGACCCCTCTTGATCCATTGCTCTCTCAAATCGAATCCATAATGAAAGGGAAGATTGAAATCAGATTATTTCAGTGCCTGGAGGAAATTAATAAAAACAAGCATTGTATGACCGAATATATAACACAGGATGAACAGGGTAAACAGATATATGCATACCTGGCAAGCTTGCCTGAAGCCTTCAAATCAGAAAATGATAGGCTCTCAAATAAATTGACTGAAATTCAAAATAAGGTGAACCATATTTCGGAAATCGTTTATTTACATCAAGTTTATGCTCCAGGCAATGATGAACTAAAAACGAATTGTAATATAAATTTTTTGATCAATTCCGCACTACAGTTTCATCGAAATGCATTTGAGAATTCCAAGATAGATATTAAGACCACTCTTATAAAAGATATTCCGTATTTTAAAATAGATAAAAACCGGTTGATGCAAGTGATTTTTAACCTAATACAAAACAGCTATGAGGCTATAGAGGTTCTAAAGAATCTTGATGTTGAACACCGAATTGAAATCGAAAGTTTTTCTTCGAATAGAACAGTGGGTTTCAAGATTAAAGATAGCGGTATCGGTATAAATCCAGAAGATATTAGTCAAGTTTTTAAGTTCGGCCATTCAAAAAAAGGATCGTTCGGCATAAGCCTTCATTATTGCAAACAATTTGTTGAAGCAAATAAAGGCTCAATTAGTTTATCAAGTAAAGGTCTTGATACGGGTTCGGTAGTAAAAGTTGAGTTTCCAATAGCTGGTTATAATACCATTACCAGATAGAGAGTTGCTAATATAGGCAGGGGGTATTGTATAGCGATTAGATTAAAAATTCAGCCTATTGTAGCTGAAACTCGGTAATTTAGTGACTTTGTCTTGATTTCTTATAATTTCAGATGGTTATTTTAAAAACATCTCTTTGTGATCGGCAAAAATCGGCTGATTTAAGTTTTTCTTTGATCCATACTTGTATAAATTCAAATAAAACAATTCACATGCCAATAAGTGTGGCGCAATAATTGCAAGACATTTATAGAAAGACGGTAGCTACATATATAATTTAGAGAGATACATGGAACAAAATCATAAAATACTTGTAGTTGATGACGAGAAAAGTGTTGGCAAATCTATAGGCAGGCTCCTATCAATGGAAGGTATTGATTTTTTGTACACACAGGCTGTTTCCGAAGCTCTTGAAGTGATTAATTCCACTGATAAAGTGTTTTCACTGGTAATTTCAGATCAGCGGATGCCCGATATGCTGGGTACAGACTTCCTGGAAAAAGTAAAGATGATTAGTCCTGATACGATTCGTATTCTCTTAACTGCATATTCGGATATTGAAACCATAGTTGCTTCAATTAACAAAGGAGCAGTGCACCGGTATATTAAAAAACCATGGGATAATGAGATGCTGATGACAACAATAAAAGCAGGATTAAAAATATTTGAATCCAGGTTTGATGACAATACGTTGATTGCCACAGCAAAAGAACAGAATAAAAAACTCTACCATCTCGATATGGAACTGAAGACAGCTATAGATAAACATGGACAAGAGATTTCCCTGCTTGATGAAGATATCGATCAAATTCAGAATCAGATTGAAAAAATAGTCAGGATACCCGAAATTTCAGCCGACCAGATAATTGAGGAAATGAAAACAGTTTTCATCAAAAAGGGCCAGCTGAATTCAGAAATGATTTCATCATTTTATTCAGACATCATGATTGATTTACTATCTGAATTTGAAGCATTAGCTAACCGTGATGGCTTTGAAATGCCAAAGATTATGAAGGATGGCATTGTCTAAAATGAAAATATTAAAAGCTCTCATCTTCCTGGAAGATCAGGAAGTCAGTCAATCTGTAAAAAAAGTGCTTTGCTCATCAGGGTGGGATGCATCAATCGAAAATCATTCTGCAGATATATTGAGCAAAATAAAACCTATTAGCAATGCTATGTTTTCTTTAACTATCAGTGGGTTGATGGTGAATGGAACAAGTTATATGGAGTTCAATAAAACTGTAGAAAAATTTTCGCCATTCACACAAAGAATGGTGATTGCCTCAAAAGAAGAAAATAAGGAACTGATCAATGCCATTAATTCTGGAAATATTCATGCATGTGTCACATATCCATTTTTAGATAAAGATCTGATCTCTCAGGCAGAAACCTGTAAACTGAACTTTGAAAGAGAAACAATAAATCAGCAGTTTAAAAGACTTATCTCCCGTCAGAATAAGCAATTATTCAGTACAGCCAAAAAATTTAAAACCAAGGAAAAGCAATCCAAACGTCTGATAACCAGGAAAAAAGCAAAATTGGCCTCCTTGAGAGCAAAAAAACGACAAGCTGATGATGACGCCCGCCTAAATGTGAATATATCCCTTGAACAGTATATCAGTCACAAGGGCACAGCTTTGCAGCAAGACTCTTACCTGCAAGAATTTATTATTGTTAAATCTGAAATAGACAATTTAATACACAGTTTTACGTCTGGTTTTTCAAATGATTTTGAGTTAGCCGAATTAGACTCTATTTTAAAACAAAACAGAGAGACTGAGTTCCCGGATTTGATCGATTCAATAAAAAAATGTTCACTGATTCATTCCCTGGGCATGGATCTTTCAACTGAGAGCCCAGGAATGCTGAAAAGCATGCAGAATCATCTCGATGACTACATTGATTTGATCATTTCAGAAGACAAGGTCACAGCACAATTGATACTAAAAAAAGAAATGAGCAATGGCTTGTTCGACTTGAGCGTTGTGCTAGAATATCTGCGGCATTATAAAATAAGCTATGGAATTGTCGAGGATGACAAAATACAGCAATGGTTGAATAGTATTGAAAAAGAACCCTTTATTATTGCCGTGGGAAAAGCTCCTGTTTATAGTAAAGAAGCTCATATTGAATATATGTTTTCTGATGATTACCAGAAATCCGGTAAATTAAATAAGGACGGCTCCATAGATTTTCGTGACAGGGGAGATGTACCATATATTGAAAAAGGAAATCTTCTGGCAAAGAAAATCCCTCCTGAAAAAGGGATTTCCGGTATAAATGTTTTTAGTGATGAGATTCTTGTCAATGCCCCCTCAGATCCTTTATTTACTGCAGGATTTGGTACTGTTGCATCTGAAGATGGATCCCTGATTTTTTCAGCGCAGACTGGCCAGCCTCATGTTGATATCATGGGCGTCGTCACCATTAATCCTGAAATGGTTATAGAAGGCGATGTCGATTACAACACAGGGAATATTAATTTTAATGGTAATGTTATCGTTAGGGGAGCAATAAGAGATGGATTTCATGTAAAGGGTAATAGTTTAACAGTTAATGAAATCGATGGGGGCACAATAGATCTGACAGGAGATCTGAATGTATCCAATGGCATGACAAATACAACCATTATCGCCGTGGGCAATATTTACACGAAGTTTATAAATAATTGTACGATACTTGGATTCGGCACCTTTACAGTCTTGAAAGAAATTATTGATTCAACAATCATACTTGGCGGAAGATGTGATATCTCAAGCGGCCACATTATTGCTTCTAATGTCAGTGCTAAAGGCGGAATCCAGGCTAGAAATGTAGGAACTATATCCTCCAGAGCGCCTGTATTGAGAGTTGGGTTTAACGACCACATTAAAAAACTGGAGGACGAAAACAATGAAATTCTGGACGAGTCGTTACAAAAAATCAAAGAATATAAGAATAATATCAATATGTTGACCGAGAAAACCACTGAGTTGCACCAGAGGATTTCCGAACAGGCTTTTGAGCAGGACAGGGCTATTGTAGATATCAGGAAATACAAAAAAAATATTCCAGAACTTAAGGCATCCGGGAACACAGAGTCTCTTCAAAGGGTCATTTCTTCTTTGAAGTCACTTAAAAACAAAGAGACACAAGCTGAGATCGAAGTAAACCGGCTCTTTGAACGTCAAGATCAGGTTGAAACAAAAATAGAGAAAATTTCAGATCATATTAATGATCAGGAGAAAAAAAATATTAAGTGTATGAAACAAAAGAAAAAATTAGAGGAATGCATGAAAATAGGAACTTCAGATCCTGTTGTCATTATCGGACAGACCATAACACAGGGCACGAAAATAGTTTCCAAGGAAGCCTCGTTAATCCTGAAAGAAACACTCACAAGGAGTACAATCAGGGAAACAATGATATCCGATGGGATTTTGGATTATTATAAGCTACAGATCTCAAGTAATACTTAGGCTTACAGCCTCATCAAGTGCAAACAATACAATTACCCTAACCATTTTTCGTGTCTGGAAACAGAATTAAACAACTTGGATTTGATTTTTATTTTTTTTTCCACTATATTAATTTTCAATTCACGTATAATAACATATGTAAAACCTCAAACTAGTGGCACACTAATGAATGCAGAATCTGATAAATTTTCTCTACTTTTTGTAGATGATGAAAAAAATATTTTATCTACCCTGAACCGGACTTTTTTAAATGAAGGATATTTATTGAATGAAGCATCCGGTGCGGATGATGCTTTAACCGTATTGTCAAAAACCAAAGTTCATGCAGCATTGATAGACTTGAAGATGCCGGGAATGGATGGGTTATCTCTGTTAAAAAAAATAAAACGCAACCATCCAGCAGTAATGGTTATTATGCTCACCGGGCATGGTAATATTACCCATGCAGTGAATGCCATCCAGCATGGTGCAGAAGATTTTATTGAAAAGCCTTTTTTTCCGGAGAGCCTGATATCGAAAGTACGTCATTTGTTTGAAATCTGGCAGTTGAAAACAGAAAATCATAAGCTTAAAGAGGAGATTCGGGTAAAGTTTAAATATGAAAAATTAATCGGTACATCTTCCAAGACGCTTCAGTTAAAAAAAATGATCGGTATGGTCAGTCAATCGGATGCAACCGTTTTAATTCAAGGTGAAACCGGTACTGGAAAAGAACTCGTCGCAAAGGCCATTCATCATCATAGTATCAGGGCCAAATCCCCGTTTGTTGTTGTCGACTGTGCTACGATCAACGAAACCATGATGGATAGTGAGCTTTTTGGCCATGAAAAAGGTTCTTTTACTGGGGCATTCCAGAGCGCAAAAGGTCTGGTTCAAGCTGCTCATGGAGGAACATTGTTTTTTGATGAAATCGGGGAGTTACCGTTGGGAATACAGGCAAAACTACTCCGTGTGTTACAGGAGAAGGAAATCCGCCCCGTTGGTTCTAATAAATTTCAAAAAGTTGATATTCGAATAATTGCCGCCACCAATCGGAATTTAAAGAATGAGATCTCACACAATCGATTCCGTGAAGATCTCTATTACAGACTTGAAACCGTGAATATTTCTGCACCACCGTTACGGGAGAGGTCTGAGGATATACCTTTACTGATTAAATATTTTATCCAGATGAATACAACTGATTTTTCTACAATCCAAGATATCTCCAAGGACGCTTTAGCCCATTTAATCAGATACTCATGGCCTGGTAATGTAAGAGAACTGGAGAATGTAATCCGCAGGGTCATGGCCTTAAGCAGAGAAAATAAAATATTACTAACTGATCTTTCGGAAACAATATCTGGTCCACATTTACCAGTTTCCTTACCCTCAGAAGATTCAATGGCCTCATACGAGAAAGCAGCAATTAAAAATGCACTTCATAAGTGCAATAAGCATCGTAAGAAAGCGGCTAAATTATTGAAAATCGGAGAAGCAACGCTGTACCGAAAATTAAATAAATACTGGCCTGAAAACCAGTTATGATATTCGTTAGTTCGTATCCATTTAATTTTGAATTTCAATATCGTCAGTCAGTTTTTCCGATACCATGGACCCATCTCTTTCTTTAATTTATATAATTACAATAGACTACTTGCATTTATGGGCCAATCTGATGGGAAGTAAATTTTATTAAAAATTGGGTCTATATATGATAAGCATATGTCAGGGAATTAATTCTATATTTCAATTTGATAGATGTTTTCAGTCGCCATCAAATTGAATGGCCAGACTGATCCATACCCTTTAACATTAAGCTGATTACAATTTTTTTTAATCCAAAAAGATAAATTCAAATTGTTCGGTATCCCCCGGAATGAATCTTGCAAAATTAATGCAGATTTGATCAGTATGAAGGAAGAAAAAAGGAAGATGTCTAAATCGCTGGATAAATAAAAATACAAGACATCAAATATTTATGTAAAAGGTAATGGATGAATTTGTATGGATATTAAACGCAAATTAGTGAAGTTTATCAGATCAGATCAAAGTGATTTACCGTCACTGGATGCTATGGCAAAAAAAATAATTCAAATTGCCAGCGACCCTAACGCTTCAGCTGATGAACTTACCGATGTGATTAAATATGACCAGGGGATGACCAATAAGCTTTTAAAGCTGTCAAATTCAATCTATTATGCTCAAAGGATAAGAGTCCATACAGTAAAACGTGCAGTCGCTGTGATCGGTTTCAATGAAATATTAGGAATTGCGCTAAGTATGCAAGTGCTTTCAGCAGTTAGTAGACGGACTGAAAGAAAAATAAATATGGAAGGGCTTTTGATGCACGGGATCGGTGTTGCCACAGCTTCAAAAGAGATAGCTGAACGTACTATCCCTGAAATAGCTGATAAAATGTTTATTCCCGGTCTTCTTCATGATGTAGGTAAAATGATTTTTTCTTTATATTTTACGCAAGAATACCAGATTGTAGGCCGATATGCCAGAAAGGAAAAGAAACCATTATATGTCGCAGAAAATGCTGTTTTGGGTTTGGATCATGCCCGAATGATTGGCATTTTGATGAAACATTGGCATTTTCCCCGGTCAATTATAGCACCATGCAGGTATCACCACCATCCGGACAAGGCTCCACAAGAATTCAGACGCCCCTCTTTAATCCTAAATTTCGCTGATTATATAACCCAAAAAATCGGTATTGGTCATAGTGGAAACCCGGTGCAAACAAAAATACAAAATCCACCGGAAGAAATCGGCATTGATCAGTCCTATTTGAAAAATATTATCGATCTTTTAAGAAACAAGGAAGAGGGTATAAAAGAATTTTATAATATTATCGATCCACACTAAAAACCTTTTGACTCAAAATGAAAATTTATCCCAGAATCTGAAGGGCTCTATCTGGTGCTTTCCAGGAAGAAGGGGAGCCACTTCCGAAAATTTTTGTATAAACTCATGTTGGTATTGGATCCGTTCTCGATTGATGCGGTTCAATTTATCGGCAGCCCGGCGGTATCTCATATAATACACATTATAATTTTTCCTGTGAACCTGACTTTTACTTTTCATGATCTTGCCAAAATTCATTTTTGTATATGTTAAAAGATTTTTCAGGGTTGTGTAGTAGGATGACCTTTGCTCATTGTGCCTAAGCACAATAGGGTTCTGATAGAATTTTTTCACAGAAAACACCCAGGTGATATTTTTTTTTGACAGATAAGTATGTTTTTTATTTAAAAAATCTATCAGGTTGTTAATGACCATTTGGTTGTTGCTTATTTCAAGTTCAAGTATAGCTATAAGCTCGAGTGTGGTTTGAATATCTGATATTCTGGATTGAACCATACTGATACTGTCCAGTTTACTGGAAAGGTCGTAGATTTTGACTGTACTGTGCTTAACGTTTTCATTAAGCCTGATAACCTGTTTAAGTACCGGAGGCAGTTGCCTGTACTGATGTTGCTCATGTGAGATATTGAAAAGGTACACTTCCGTCCCTGCTGCTGCTATGAAAAAAGTAAAGCTAAGCAAGATGAGACGGATTCCAGGCCACCCCCGGGTTTTAAACAGCAACATGGATCCTGCCAATGGTATAAACGCGGTTGCCGCTACCCATAAAAATGAATGGTGATGTCTTTTGCACTCAACAGTGATGAACAGTGTAAGGATGATTATGTAAGGCAGATAAATATAACCCATAAGTTATTCCTGCATAACCAAAGAAATCATATCATCGATAGACCGTTTAAGTCCGGGTATTTTGCTGACATCCCGGCCGACTAAATTAAGGACTCTGATATTGAACTGCTTGTTCCATTCCCTGATGATAGATGATGGTTGTTGTTCAATCTCTAAATCGATATGAATCCAGGGTTTTTTATGTGCTTTTGCAAACTCTAGTGAATCCTTTGCTGTGGAATGCATAATCCCGTATGAAAAAATAATTGTACCGTCTGCATTGAGAACATTTTTTTCGATATCCTCGGATTTTTGTCCTTTTTTAAGCTCGACTATATCCGTGAACTTCTGATTGATGTCATTAAGGGTCTGGCTGCTGTTTACCTGTTTTTTAATGCGGCTGAATGTTTCACTACCGGCATCAGAAATGGTTGCTGTCAGTTTTTCAAGAATAGAAATTAAAGAATCCAGACGCTGTTCTAAAGCCATGAACTGTTCAGGATCAATTGCAGCTGATGTCTGAACAGGACTTTGAACTTGTTCATCATCCTGCTCTTGAGTGCCTCCAAGTTTCACACGGATCTGATCTTTTGTCATATCGGTTGTTTGGTAGTAATTGTGAATCTTTTTCAATAACACTATCGTTTCAGGCGGATATACTTTAATTCCATCCCGTTCAACCGGGTCAGGGAAAAATTCAGGGAACCGCTCTAGATACTCCCGGATTGTTCCGGATGAAATATCAAGATTTTCTGCGATGGACGGTACGGATTTCATGATCAAAACCTCAAGTATGTAGTGTATGAATAGCTATTTCTCTATATAGAGCAAGAATCATTCCAAGAGGTGAATCACCAAAGAGTATTGTATTGAGAACTGTTTATTGTGGGTCTGATCGGTTGTTTTTACTTTAGGTGTCATTTAAAACTATAAATTTGAGCTTGTTCGAAGTGTAATTGATTTTTCGGAGCTATCATTATGATAGCCCCATGTGCTTCATAGGTACCAGAAAATGGACCAATATAGAACATCTGGGTAATGGTACAGTCTTTGCTTCGGATAGTTTGGGTATGTTGAAAAGGATACTTTTACCGTGCGCGAACATGGGAGGAGAGACTACATGAAAAAAAAAAGTCATATCGTGTTGATCGTAGATCCTGAGGAGAAAGTGGGAAAAACTGCAGGCGCGGAATTGAAAAAAATCAGTGTCAAATATGTATATGCTTCATCTGGCGAAGATGCCTTGAATTGGATACAACCAAAATCAATGAAATTTTCCTTGATTTTATCCAATCAAAATCTCCCGGACATGGAAGGTGCTAAATTTTTTGTTGAGGCAAAAAAACGTGCACCAGATACCCTGCGGTACCTGATTGCAAAGCAAGGCGATATCAAGGCGGTTACCAAGGCGGTTAATATCGGTGCGATTCATCGTTTTATAGCCAAGCCATGGATTCAAAAAGAATTTCTGGGGATCGTTAAAAGAGGACTGGAACAATTTGAACTTACAATGGAAAATCACAAGCTTTTTAGGCAGAATGATGGACAGAACGACAAGTTGTATAAATTGAATATTGAGCTGAAAAACAAATCAAAAAAATTTAAGAGATCTATTGCAGTTGAAGAAAACAAAATAATGGAAATGAACAAGATACTGGAAAAGGGATTTGAATTCAGAAATCATGTCAGAGAAATAGAACAAATGGTTCGGGAGAAGAATATGTTGACACCTGAGAAAAATGATATTCTTTGTAAAGCCGTGATATCCGAACTTTTCGAACAATTTAGCGATATTGCTGTCCGCCACGGGTTTGAAATGACGGATATCCAGAAGGCGGAAACAGATGGCTAATATGACTAAGTTTGGAGTTCTGGTGGTGGATGATGAAGAGTTTATCATCAAAAGTATGCGCCGTACTTTACGGCGGGAAGGCTTTGAATCAATAATTTCAGCATTAAGCGCAGAACAGGGTATCAAACTTTTGGAAAATACTCAAAACCAGTTTTTCTTGATCATATCTGATCAGCGGATGCCCGGGATGAATGGCAGTGAATTTCTTGAAAAAAGTATTTTACTCAGCCCGGAATCCAGGCGAATGCTGGTTACAGGATATTCCGACCTTGATGATGCCATAGACGCGGTGAACAAAGGAGAAATTCATCAATATATATCAAAGCCCTGGGATGAAGAAGATTTAATCCTTCGTATACGTGAAGAGCAGGATATTTTTATGGGGAGGCATGAGCGAAAAAGGCTGTTCAAGAAAACCCAGAGGCAAAATGCTAAATTATTTTATTTTGCAGAAAACCTGCGCAAAACTGTCTTAAAGTACACCAGTCATCTCAAGCTGAAACAAGAGGAGGCAGCCCTGCTGTCGCAAGCCATACAAGATGCGAAAGAGCAGGCTGAATTCAAAGAGGTATTTCTTGGGTTAGAAGAACTTTTAGCTCGCACGATTACTATTGATAAAAGGAATTTAGACGATGCGTTCAATATATGTGTCGATGAATCAATCGATGTATTCAAAAATATTGCGCAGGAGAACAAAATGCCATTCAGTAATCCAGGCTCCTCCAACCGGATAAGTATAGAAGACCTGGACGATGATATGTTCGAAATTATTGATCCTGCAATCGAGAATATCGTCCAGGCTGTGGAATCCAGATTATTCGGTATTGGTGCCGAACCGATGACCGGTGTCACCATCGATGATTACAAAGAGATTCCAGGATTCGGAGCCCTGGCTTTCAATGACGGATACATTACAAAAGGGGAATTCAAACAGGGGGCTGAAATTCTTGAAGAGAAGGAATCTGAGCTGTCCACCGGTTTAACTATAGATAAGGTTCTTTTAGATGCTGGGTTTCTGAGACGACGGGATTTAAGTCGGATTTATGCAAAAATATCACTGATTGAAGCCCGGTTGCTGGATCGGCAGTTCGCTCAAATGCTGCTTGACAGGGAAGTCGTCACCAAAAAAGATATCGATCGGGCATTTCGAAAGCAATTAAATAATTTTGAAGACAGTGGGGTAACAAGACTGTTGGGAGATATTCTGGTAGAGTCAGATGTCATCGCTTCGGACTTAAAGGATGAAGTCATGGCAACGCAGGACCGGACAAGGGCCGGACAGCAAGATATGAGCAACGCCGGTGAGTTCTCCTCCGAGTTTGGTGCTGTTGTTGACCTGCAGGTGTCGGGTGACCGGACACAGGCATGGATACGAGTTCCCGAAGCCATCCATGGGACAGAGAATGTGAAGCCGATAAAAGATTTAATCAAAAAAAGAGGCATCAAGTATGGGATTGTCAAGGATGTAAATATTCGAAAATTTATCAAGGATTGCACCGATCCATCTGAAAAATTTATCGTGGCTATGGGTGTACCGGCATCTGCTGGGAATCCTGCTCAACTAATTTATCATTTCAATACAGAAGCTGAGTCTGCCGGCCAGATCAGGGAAGATGGGTCTATCGATTTTACATCCCGGGGGAAATCTGCTTTTATCAAAAGAGGAGAGACATTAGCTGAGAAAATTCCAATGCAAGATCCTAAACCAGGTAAAGATATATTTGATCAGCTAATCGAAGTAGGAGAGGTCGAAGATGCCACTCTTACATTTGGAGATGGAGCAGAATTGTCAGAAGACGGGCTTAAGTTGACTGCACTCGTGACCGGCCAACCTGTACTCAATATAAAAGGTGAGGTTTCCGTTCTTGAGCAGTTTACAGTTTTTGGAAACGTGGACCTCAAGTCAGGAAATATTCAGTTTAACGGCAATGTTCTTGTCAAGGGTGCAGTAACTGAAGGATTTTCTGTAGAATGTGCTGAACTGATCTGTGAAGAGATCAACGGCGGTAATGTTACAGCAACAGGCGATGTAAAGGTATCTAACGGGATTGTAAATGCCACAATAGAAGCTGAGGGAAGTATCCAGACAAAGTTTGTCAACCGATCCAAACTATTTGCTTTTAAAGATGTCATGGTTACCCGGGAAATTATGGCATCCCGTATTTTTACCAGTGGGCGGCTGGACAATACCACAGGGCGGATAACCTCATCAAATATCGCGTTCCGACAAGAATCTACTGTTAAACAAATCGGAACAATAAAGTCAGAGGGTGCAAAGATTCGGATCGGTACAGATGACCATATTAATTGGTTCTGCACCCGGTTTGATTCAAGGATTGAAACATTCAAAGTCAGTATGAAAAAAATAATTAAGGAAAAATTGATACATACGGATGATTTTAACAGTCTGCATGCTGATGTTGCTAATCAGACATTTGCACAGGACAAAATTAACAAAAAAATAGAAGCCACTGAGAAAAAAATAGGAAAAGCATCATCACCTAACGAAAAGAAAGATTTAGTTAAAGAACTAAAAGAGCTGGAAATCCGTATTCAAGATGCAAACGAGCGTATCGATAATATTTTTAAGAAACAGGATGAAACCCAGACGGATATTGATAGGTGTGAGACTGAAATCAAGACGATCACTGATCAAATAAATGATCTGGAAGGTCAGAAAAAAAAATATACTGATAATGTGCGAAACGAGGACCCAACACCAATGTTAGTTATTACCAGTAAAGCATTCAGGGATACAAAACTATTTGGGAATGAATCTGTAAAAGTGTTAAAAGATGATTTTGGTGCTTCTAAATTTTTAATTATATTTCCCAAAGAATCTGATGCTTCTGAGCGGATTGAACATCTTAATCTCTGATTTAAAAATGTGGTTCTTTACCACATGAATTTATTATAGAATATTTTTCATCTAATATCCTAATTCAATATTTAATGGACGAGGATATTACAGATTGCAGGTGTAATAAAAACGATTCTTTTTCTGTTACATCGTTGTGGTGTTTTCGTTTGAAATGCTCAAACTTGATCCTGTAAAATAAACAAAAGCGATCGCAAATCACATTGATAGATATAGTTTGAAAACATCTCATTTTAATAGCAAGGAAATCCTGGACTTTTTAATTTTTTTATAAAACCACTTATTAAGTGGGGTTGCTGGTTTTTTTATTACATCTGGCACCTTCTTTGCATTTGACCGTATCAGTAAATCGATTATTAATAAAAAAAGGTTAACCGTATGAATGCAAGAATAATGATCGTTGATGATGACCATCATATTTTAAAGGCGTGTGCGAGAGTGCTGAAAGGATCAACGTACCGCTGTTATATCTTTTCATCACCGATTGACGCACTTAAACAGGTAACATCAATCAATCCATCTGTTGTCATCTCTGATCAACGAATGCCGGATATGGAGGGCACCTCCTTTCTTGAAAAGATTAAGCAAGTACTTCCGTTGGCTGTGCGTATAATGATGACAGGTTATGCCGATGTTGACGCTGCAGTTCGTTCGATTAACAAAGGGCACGTTTTCAGATTCATTAAAAAGCCATGGGATGATGATGCTTTCAATACTGCCATTGATCATGCCATGGGTTATCATGGTTTGAAAAAAAAATTTAGACAATTAGTGGAAAATAAAAAAGAAGAGTATTCAGAACAAGAGCGCTTTAAAGGTGTGATAGAAATGGCCGGAGCAGTTTGTCATGAATTTGCTCAACCCCTGCAGGTGATCCTTGGAAATTGTGAACTCATCGAATCACTCTCAAAGCAAAATTCAGAAAACTCTATTTTTAATGAAAATATTATATGTATTACTGAATCGATAAATGAGCTTAGTGAGCTTCTGTTGAAGATTATGACAATAAACTCATATAAAACTAAAAATTACGCAGGATCAAGAAAAATAGTAGATATTCATGCTGCGAATAAGGACGGGAAAGAGAGGCAAGATGGAATTCAATGGTAGGATACTGGTAATTGATGATGACACCGCTATCTTGGAGACATATCAGGATATTCTGGACCAAGACCATCATGAAGATTCATTTATAACTGGTAATGACTTGTTTGAAAATATTGATCCAGAAATTAATATCACTGTTGATCAGTATGACGTTAAACTATTCAGTAAACCAGACCTTGGTATTCGTGAAATTCAAATCGCACAAGATGCTCACAATCCTTTTGCAGTCGCCTTTATTGATATGAAAATGCCGGGTATGGATGGTGTTGAGACAGCGAAACAGATCTGGATGATCGACCCGGATATTAAAATTGTTATTGTAACTGCTTATACCGAATATGCAGTGAATGATATTATTAATATGCTTGGTCGTCAGGATATTTTACTTCTCCGTAAGCCCTTTTACCCTGAAGAAATTCGACAGCTATCAAAAACATTAACTCAGAACTGGAATCTCGAACAAGCTGAGAAACAACATCGGAAGAGACTTGAAAAGGCTGTTGCAGAAAGAACGAGTGAATTAAAAAAAAAGAATGACCGACTTCGTCAACTAGATAAAGAAAAATCAAATTTTATTGGATATCTTTCTCACGAGATTAATACTCCGTTGAACTGGATCAGTGCAACAGACATCATGGATAAAGAAGAATTAAATAAAAATAACACTGAAATGATAAAGCTTATCGATAAAGGTGTTGAAAGAATTTCAGGGTTAATGAGCGCAATGGTTTCGTATTTCCAGATCTCTGATCCAGAACGTAAAATAAATTTCAAGAAAATATTGTTGGATGAAGAAATCAAATCATCGATTGCAGAATATGAAAATGATATTCAACGAAAGCAACTTAAAATTCAAGTTGAAATTCAAAAGGGTAAATCGATTCATGCAGACCCTGGCTTATTTAAAATACTGGCCTCTGCATTAATCAGCAATGCAGTAATGTTTTCTGAATCAGGTGGTACCGTTCGAATTTGTGCTTCTTGTGAAAAAGGAAATGTTTTATTTTCCATACGGGATCAGGGGTGTGGGATTGATCCTGATCGAATTAACGATATATTCAATCCATTTTCAAATCTTGAAGCGGCACGCCATGGCAATCAAGGCTTTGGATTAAGTTTACCAAAAGCAAAGGCAATTGCTGATCTTCATAAATGGGATATTCGGGCCTGGAGTTCTGGTGCATATAAAGAAACTGGTTTTGCTGTTTTAATGAAAGATAAGGGTTGTTTGCTGGAGAAAATATGAACATAAACAATAGGATTCTTGTAATCGACGACGATGAAGGTATCAGGGAGACCTACCAAAGTATTTTTCTCCCTGAGGAAGACTCTGAAGCGTTTAGGATGGGAAGGCATCTTTTTGGTGAATGCGAAGCTCTGCCAAAAACAAAAAAAGACATATATACAATTAGTCTGGCTGCAAATGGTAATAGGGGTGTAAAACTGGTTTCTGAGGCCAAGGCAGCTGGAAACCCATTTGCTGTTGCCTTTATTGATATGAAGATGCCCGGCTTAAACGGGGCAGAAACAACACAGCAAATTTGGGATATTGATCCCTGTATTAAAATTGTAATTGTCACTGCCTACAGCGAATACACACCGGATGACATAATTAGTGTAACCGGCAGGGATGATATCTTTTATTTGAGAAAACCATTTAACCATGAAGAAATTCTTCAGTTTGCAAAGGCTCTGACCAATGAATGGAATCTTGAACGAAAGCGAGACATTTTAGAGATTAGTTTAAAAAAGGCGAATGATGCCATGGCAGACATGAACAAAGATCTTAAAAAAAAGGTTCGAAAACAGGCCGCAATGATTGTTCAGGCTGAAAAAATGGCTTCTGTCGGGGTTTTGGCCGCAGGGGTTGCCCATGAAATTAATAATCCAATCGCTTTTATTAATTCAAATTTATCTGCAGTAAAAACATATTTTATCAAAATTACCGGTTTATATGATAAATTTAATATGATTCAATCCTATCTTTCCTCACTGAAAACTCCAGAATCAGATGATCTTGTTAATCAACTAGTGACATTTAAAGAAGAGAACAAAATAGAAATGATTTTTGAAGATCTTGATGATTTAGCCAACGAATCTCTTGATGGCGTTGAAAGAGTGAAAACAATAGTAAAAGATTTAAAGACTTTTTCTCACATTGATGAAGCCGAATTTAAAGAGATCGATATCAATAAATCCATCGATACGACACTAAATATGGCTAAAAATGAATTCAAGTACAAAGCCCTTATTAGAAAGAATTACAATGATATTCCACTTATCCCGTGTTACCCCCAGAAGATGAGTCAGGTATTTATGAATTTGATCATTAATGCCAGTCAGGCTATTGATGAGCAGGGAGAAATCGTAATTGAAACAACGTTCGAAAGTCAAGGGCGTCGAAAAGAGGATCAGTTTGTTAAGATCAGTATTTCAGACACAGGTTGCGGTATTCCAAAGGAAAACATCAACAGCTTGTTCGATCCGTTTTTTACTACTAAACCTGTTGGGACCGGTACTGGATTAGGGTTGAGTATCGTTTATGAAATCATTAGTGCACATAATGGTAAAATTGAAGTTGAAAGTCATTTGGGTAAAGGAACCACATTTACAGTGTTTTTGCCAATAAATGAAAATGTAAATCTAAAATAGGGGTCATTCAATTGAAGCTAAATCCAGTTATATTAATTGTGGATGATGAGGCCGGTATAATATCAGCACTTAAAAGAACATTCATGAATGAAAATTTGCATTTAATTACAGCGGCAAGCGCTGAGCAAGGGTTAAAAATATTAAAAGGTGTCCATGTCGACCTGGTGATCTCTGACCAGTCAATGCCTGGCATGGATGGTATTGATTTTGTAAGGCAAGTTCGGATTTTATATCCAGATATATTGACTATTATCCTTACGGCACATGCTGAAATCCAAAATGCATTGTACGCTATTAATCATGCCGGTATTTACAAATTTATAATTAAGCCTTGGAACGATGACGATCTGCGTGTCACTGTTATGCGCGCTATAGAGTTTCTCGAAATGATCCGTCAAAAAAAAAATCTTACAGAGGAAGTGAGATTAAGGGATGTGGTATTATCTGAACTCGAGCGCAGTCATCCAGGAATAACTAAAGTTGACAGGCAAGAGGATGGCTCTGTGATATTAAGATTGAAAGACTATGAGGAGACTCATCATGGATCCATCTGATCATACTATCTTGATTCTGGATGATGAGGAGTTGATCCGTGAAAGTCTTGATCGATTATTAAGAAACAACGACCTCCATGCAATAACTGTAGAAAGTGCCGAAGATGCATTCAATGTTCTCCGCAGAGTACCTGTTTCAATGATCATTTCAGACCATCGGATGCCAATAATGTCAGGACTGGATTTTATGATCAAAGTCCGTGAAAAGTATCCAGATATTATCCGGATTATGTTGACTGCTTTCTCTGAACAAAGTTTAATGCAAAGGGCGATTAATGAAGGAGAAATTTATCGGTTTTTCGATAAGCCTTGGAACGACAATGAATTGATTACTGTGATCAACAAGGCGCTTAAGCAAAAAGACATTGAGATTGAGAGAAACCGTCAACTTTATGTACAATTACAGCAATCAAACATAGAAACAGTCATGGCACTAGCTGAGGCTATTGAACTCAAAGATACTTATACAAAAGGTCATTGCACCCGAGTCCGTGATTTTGCAATAGAGTTGGCACGTTCTGTTGGTGTGCCCAACGAACAGCTACTTCATTTGATATATGGGGCCCTGTTACATGATTGTGGTAAAATCGGAATTGATGAAACAATCTTGGGCAAACCCGGGAAACTGACGACCAAGCAGATTGAAGTAATGAAGCATCATACTGTTCTTGGATATGAACTTACCAATTCAGTTAAACACCTTAAAACTGCCAGTATATTTATTCGCCAACATCATGAACGCTGGGATGGTAAAGGATATCCGGACGGAATTGGTCAAAACCAGATCCATATATGTTCTCGAATTATAACTATTGCCGATACATTCGACGCCATGACCTCGGACAGGCCTTATAGAGATGGGTTAGAGATTTCTAAAGCACGTGAAATATTGATTCAAAATAAGGGGAGTCAATTTGACCCAATGCTTGTTGATAAATTCGTTTACTTACTGGATAAGAGAGGGATCAATGGATTGTTAAATCGGAATATCGGCCAGAGGAATCAAAATAAACACACTCTTATGTTTGTCGATGATGATAAGCGCATTTTAAAATCGCTAACTCGTTTGTTTCAGTCCGATGGTTATAACATATTAACAGCCAGCAGTGCTGATCAAGCCTTAAAAATGCTCAAATACGAGCACGCAGATGTTGTGGTCAGCGATCAAAACATGCCAGGAATGAAGGGTGTTGAGTTCCTAAAGATTGTTAAAACTAAATGTCCGGCTACTGCAAGGATTATATTATCCGGATACGCCGATTTAGATAAAGCCATGGCTGCCATTAATGATGCCGGCATATATAAATTTATTATGAAACCCTGGAAGGACCACGAGTTCCATGCAACTATCCAGAACGCGATAGATTGGAAACAAATGTCGCAGAATATGAACACCCTTCTTCACTAAAATTTACTAAAGGAATTGGCATGGAAAAAACAAAATTACTTATTGTGGATGATGAACCATCCATTATCAGATCATTGAATCGTACACTGAATGAAGAGGGACTTGATATCCTAACCGCGGAAAATGGCTTCGAGGCCCTTTCTTTGATAGAAACGAATCATATTGATCTGATCATATCGGATCAGCGCATGCCCCAAATGACTGGAGTTGAATTTTTACAGGTTGTTAATCAGGGATATCCGAATATAATTACCATGATGCTGACGGCTTATGCCGACATAAACGTCGCGATCCAAGCCATTAATGAGATAGGTGTTTATAAATTCATCCTGAAACCTTGGGAAGATTATAATCTTAAAATGACAATCGATAAGGCTAAACGGCTTTCCAGGCTGATGACAACGGATACAATTTTAACACAAGACCTGTTCGAGTCTTCAGATCAAACTCATTTTGCAAGCAAACGTCTAAAAAATACACCAGAAAAAAAACAGTTTGATCAATGGACCGACTCTTTCGTAACACAAGCGGCTGCAAACGGTTTAACAGACATGGCATCGGTGGACAAGGTCAGGCAAATTGGTCATTTCGATCGAAAAGAATTCGATACTATAGAACTCACCTCAGATGATATAGAAGAAATTTTTTCAGGACTTGACCAGGACATGAGAAAAGAGATCCGCAGTACAGCTCTTGATGTTTGTTATTCACGGTATACCTGCAAAAAAATCGGAGTCAATTATAGCAATATTATAGGAGAGGAAGTAACCAAGGTCTACAAATATGCATTGTATTATCACCATTTGATTTAAGTTGGCATATTTATATCCGCTATCCTCATGGTACAAAATGAATCGCCGTTATAAATATCGTGGCGTATTGTTTTAAACAGCGAATGTGGCAAATAGGAAAAGCTATGAACACTTTGTTATTCGTAGATGATGAGAAATACAATTTAAATGCATTAACAAGAATTTTTGCTGACTCAGGAAAAGAACTGTGTACTGCCGATAGCGGGGAAGAAGCCTTGAAACAAGTTTCAAAATATTCCCCTTCACTGGTTATTCTGGATGTTATGATGCCAGGTATGGACGGCATTGAAGTCTGTTCAAAGATTAAAGCCAGGGATGAAAATATTATGGTTCTCATATTGTCTGCTAAGACGGCCCTTGATGACCGAATAAAAGGATACTCGGTTCGGGCAGATGATTATCTCACCAAACCTTACGACCCGGATGAATTACTAGCAAAAGCAGAAATCCTCATCCGCTTGTATAATGCGAAAAAAGAATTAGCTGACCTTAATAAAAATCTTGAAGCAACTGTTAGAAAACAGACCAATGAATTAATCTCCCGTGAACGTCAGGCCATTGCGGGTAAAATGGTTAAAGGGATTGTTCACAATCTCAGGGGACCTCTATCCGTGGCCTTGGCCAGTATGCAATTAGGTATCTTGAAATTTGACAAACTACTATTGACACCGGAAATAAAATCAGACGGTATAAACACCCTGGTCAAGCAGATAAAAAAGAACAGCAGTAAAGTGTTGGAGGCTATCGGAAAAACGAATCAGCTTGTGGATGACATGTTGATACAAGGGGGGACTAACCCGGTTGAGAAGCTTGAGTCTATTGATTTAAACAGGCTGATTGAAAAAGAATACCGGTTTTTAAAGTCTGAAATTGTCCTTCGCTATAAAGTAGAAGTGGAATTCCATCTTAATGACACCCTGCCCTTGATTAGTGGCAGATATTCTGATTTTTCACAAGTATTTTATAATCTTGTGAAAAATGCATGCGAAGCAATGAATAATCAGAAAAAAAAGCTGCTGACAATATCAACCAAGCATAAAGCTGCCGAAATTGAACTTTCATTTTCTGATACCGGCCCCGGCATCGATCCTGTAAGACTACCTCAAATTTTTGACCCCTTTTTTTCAACTAAATCCGAGGATAATACAACCGAATCCGGATCTGGTCTTGGCCTTTTTATCTCATCTCAATTGATGGCTGCTTATAATGCACATATTACGGTTGAAAACCGGATTCCAGCTGGATTAACCTTTACTTTGAAAATCCCGTTGTCCAATGAGACCAAGGGAGACGTGATATGAGCAGATCATGACTAATGGTCCTAAACTTTTCTTGAGCAGATACCCTTCAGCGGCAGGATGGAAAAGAAGGAAACAATACGCGAATGGACGAATGTGGGATAAATCATGAGTTCGATTCCTCCAATAGTGGGGTTTACATTTATTGGTGCGACTAAAAACAGTAGTTACTGTATGTTATATATGAGTTTAAAAGCTCGACAGTCATCATCGGGAGAACTGAATAATGCAGAAAAAATATAGTCTACAATCAATGATAGTTGGGTTCAGTTCATTATTAGTTGGCCTCACTATTTTTGTTGTCAATTATTTTTCCTATCAGCAATCGGCTCACGTCGGGTTTAAAGAGCTTGATCTGAGAGCAGAAACATTAATAAAAACTTTTTCTTATCGGGCTATTGAGGGAATTCTGGTTCAGGATGATGAAAAACTTGATAATTTATGCACAGATATGCTTAAGGAAACCAGTGTGAAATATGCCCTTATCTTTGATAACAGGGGACAGCTATTACACCAGGTTCATAAAGACGAGAATAACGATTTTTCAGCTAAGGAGAAACTGAGCGAAATAGACTTTTCTGTCGACAAAATAAAGAAAAAATACTTAGAAAACATATTAGGTATAATCAAAGAAGTTCCTGACAGATCGAATATTGAGAGGACAATTGGATATGTAGAACTTGGCATTTCACTTTCAAATATTCTCCAGTATAAAAGACAACTGATAGGTCGTTTGCTCCTTGTATCAAGCCTCGTTTTATTCTCCGGCATTGTGATTTCTTATTTTTTTTCAAAATGGTTATCTGATCAGCTTTGTAAGGTTATCCATGGGTTTACTACCATCGTTTCAGAGATGGATCTTGTGAAGCCATTGCAGCTTGAAGTGAATATTAAAGAAGTTCAGGAAATACAGGTCCTGTTTAACCTTATGATTGCTAAAATAGTAAAATCCCAGGAAGTTTTAAACTCGACCTCTCTTGAATTTGCGCAAAATCGGGAAAGGCTTGAGCTAGCCTTTGATGCCAGCCAAATAGGGCTGTGGGATTGGGATATTCCATCAGGTAACGTGACGTTCAATCATTGCTGGGCAGAAATGCTTGGATATGAATTGAATGAAATAAGAGGTCATGTGTCTTCTTGGGAAACTCTTATTCACCCTGATGATAGAGGTGATACCATGGCAAGCTTGGGGCGCTATTTGAATGGTGAAACGTCTGTTTATCGCACAGAACATCGGATGCGTTGTAAAAATGGAAAATGGCTTTGGGTTCTGGATACAGGCAAGGTCGTTTCTTTTAATAGCAGACGCGAACCTATCCGCGCTATAGGTACCCATGTTGATATACAAGCCCGGAAGGACATTGAAAAGAAACTTGATAAGCATAGAGAAAATCTTGAAGTTCGAATTGCCAAGCGCACACAAGAGTTAAAAAAAATACAAAGTGAGCTTTTAAACAATGCAGTAGATGCCGGCCGTGCACAGGTTTCTGCCATGGTGCTTCACAATATCGGAAATGCTGTCACCCCGGTCTCCGTAAATTTGGAGAAGTTGAGAGCGCCCTCCCTTAAAAATGCGAGACGTTATCTTATGGAGTGCTATAACGACCTTGCTCTGAACAAAACTGATCTGACCAATTATGTTACCCGGGATGAGCGGGGAAAAAAGGTAAGCAGTTATATGAAAAATTTGATTCAGGGGCTTGAAACAATACAGGACGAACAAAAAGTAATTATAGATAAAATTGAGGTAGGCGTTCAATATATAGGGGAAATATTGAGCCTTCAGCGTGCATACGCACCTGGGAATAAGGTTATGAAGGAAAAAACTATTTTGAACCAGATTGTCAAAGATGCTCTTAAAATTCAGGATAGCGCCATAAACAGAAGGAAAATACATATTTTAGTGCATTACCATAAAGACCCCTTATATATTTTGATAGAAAAAAATAGATTAATGCAGGTGCTTATCAATCTAATCAAAAACAGCTGTGATGCGATAGATGAGAATCAGGAAAGACAAGATCATGAAATCTCGATAGACATTTTCGAAAAGGGTGACACAATAGGTATCACTATGGCTGACACAGGGAGTGGTATTGAAGCTGAGGATATCGATAAAATATTCAAATTTGGAGTGTCCAGTAAAGGTTCATCCGGTTTCGGTCTGTATTATTGCAAAACTTTTGTTGAAGCCAACAACGGGCGGCTGACAATTGATAGCAACGGCAAGAACTTCGGAGCCTTAGCTGTTCTTGAGTTTAATAATTATAATCGATAAGACAACTACAAGGATTATCAGTTCTGGTGGTGGTAAGCACCTGTCTGGTTCTATAACTATATGATATTAAAGCTGATGCATAAAAAGATTAATAGAAATGAAGTCCTTGTAGTATTAACTGTCGTTTTGATAATCGTTTTATTTAGCTTTTTGCTTTTTAAGAATTATCAGTCCCATAACTGGCTTAGACAGAGTTCTCTTAAAATAATTCACCAGCTGCATCATGCTCAGGTGATGAATATCACTCACATGTTCCATGATCGAAAATCTGATTTTGAAACTCTGGCGAAATCCAAAGAAATCGCGGATTATTTTGAAAATAAGAATCTCGATATGTCCAAGAAATATGGACTTGATGAGAGCCTGATACAGATAAAAAAGAAATTAGACCGGCTAATAAATGAACGGGATATTCTTGGTACAAGAATTTTCGATCGGATTGCTTTTATAGAGGAAACCGGGATAATGCTTTTGGAAATCGGCATTGCTGATACTAAGTATGATTCAAATGATGATCGGCTGCTACATCAAACTACACGGCCAGGAGCTGAATTACAGGCATTTTTAAGTGACGGACATATAAATGTTGTTATTGGTGTACCCTATTTTTTCAAGGGCATCTACAAAGGGCAGTTTTTTGGCTGGCTGAATCTTAAAACGTTTATTGATGATCTGGAATACCATGGCCTTCTCAATAAAACCCAAAAATCATATATCCAGTTAGTATCTGGAGATGAATCCATTTTTTTTCCCGAGCCGGAATCAAATTTTCCTGCAGAACTAGTTACAACAGAGACAGAGAATCCTATTCGACAGACTATTAGGGATACGAAGCATAATGAGATGGATGTTTGGGGTCTGAGAACCCAAATTGTTGGTACCCCCTTTTTCTGGGTCTCACTTGATCCAGTGAGAGAAGTGACGGGGCCTTTGAATACTTCTTTTTTGATAGCACTGGTGTTTGCACTCTTTATTTTGGCTGGCAGTATTGCGTTTGGAAAAATGCAGATAAAAGCAATGATGATGGAAACCCGATTAAACCAGGAAGATCGTCAAAAAAAAGAAATTGGAATAAAAACCATAGAACTTGAAACTGAAATCATGGTGAACCGATCTCTGATGCAGAGCCTGAAGGAAAGTGAAGGAAAATTCAGAGCCATGAGCGTAGCAGCGCAAGATGCGTTAGTGATGGTTAACAACGATGGTCAGATTTCCTTCTGGAACAATGCAGCGACTAAAATTTTCGGATTTTCGACACTCGAAGCCATGGGTCAGGATTATTTGATTATGATACCTGATAAATACCATCATCAATACCAACAGGCATTTGCCGAATTTAAGGTATCCGGAAAAGGTGATGTCATTGGAAAAATATGGGGTGGTGATGCAAAGCATAAAAACAGTAAGATCTTCGCTGTTGAACTATCGGTGTCGGCAGTCAAAATTGGAGAGAAGTGGAATGTCTTAGGTATTATCAGGGATATATCGAAACGAAAAAAAGATGAAGAGGAACTGGCCAATCATCGGATGAACCTTGAATCCATGGTAAAAGATCGTACAAAGGATTTGGAGCAGGCACAAAAAGAATTGATTAATAAGGCAGTTGATGCAGGCAGAGCACAGCTCTCCGCAATGGTGCTGCATAATATTGGGAATGCGATTACGCCAGTAGCCATAGAAGCTGAAAAATTAAAGAAAAATAAAAGTGACATTTTAGGCAGGTATTTAAAAGAATGCTATAATGATATGTCCAAGCATAAGACTGATCTGACAGAATATATCACAAAAGACAAAAAAGGTATTCAGATCTTCAATTATATGAAAAGTCTGATTGGTGAGGTTGATAATTATCATCGAAAACTAAATGGTATGGTAGACTCAATTTTTACTGGTGTTGAATACGTCTCTGAGATACTGAGTCTACAACGGGCATATGCACCGGAAAAAGAGGGAATGAAAGAACGTATCAGTCTGAACAACATCGTTAGAGATGCCTTGAAGATTCAAAAGGGAGTGATTTTTAGAAGAAGTATAAAAGTTTTTAGAAGTTTATCACCAAATCTACCCAAAGTACTCATTGAAAAAAACAAATTAATGCAGGTTCTGGTCAACCTAATTAAAAACAGCTGTGATGCAATTGAGAGTAATATAGCAAAAGAAGGCAAACCGCACAGGATAAATGTGTCAACCACTCATACCGAAGGTATAACTATTATCAGAATTGAAGATAGTGGCTCCGGTATCGAGGCAGACCGAATAGATGATATCTTTAAATTTGGAATTTCCAGCAAGGGATCGTCAGGTTTCGGTCTTTACTACTGCAAAACATTTATCGAAGCTAATCAAGGTAGCCTCCTCTTGGAAAGTGGTGGCAAAGATCAAGGTGCAGTAGCCACAATTAGATTGCCTGGATTATCAGTGAAATCCAAAACTGATTCACCAATACACCAAATTTAATCAATTAGAGAAAATTTAACGGCGAAATAACTTTAAGAATCAATTAAACCCAGTTATGATTAAAAAATGATATGATAAAACCCTGAACATCAAAATGATGCACTCTAACTTTTTTTATCCCTGCTTGCTTGTTCTCTGGCAGTCATTGTCTTTGACCCTAATTTAATTCTCAATTTTTTTTGTGTTAATAGTGCTAACAATAATTTTTATGATGGTATCAAACCTGGCTAAAAAACGAACAACGGCCTATCAGATAATTGCAGATATGGCAATAACCGACGAACTGACTCGAATCTACAATAGGCGCCATTTTCGCTCATGTCTTGACCAGAAAATCAGTCGCTGAAATTACACGGAAAAACGGCGAATCATTTTGTTAAGCGTTTCTGCAAGAGCGGATAATCCCAAAGCACTCTTCCTAAGTTGTGTGCTGCTATGCTTCATCTCACCTGTTGATTGATGAACTTCGGTGATAGAAGACATAATATCTGAGGCAACATGAGAATTCTTTCCTACATTCTCATTGACCTCGATAATCCCCTGAGAAACCGTCGAAACATTTTGTGCAATTTCTCTTGTGGCAATTGACTGCTCCTCGATTGCAGTCGCAATAGTTGTTACAATCTGGCTGACATCTAGCACAATAGTTGAAATCTGTTCAATTTCATTAACTGAAGATTCAGTAGAAGATTGAACCGCATTGATATGTTCATTAATATCCAGGGTTGCAGCAGCAGTCTGTTGTGAGAGTTCCTTTATCTCATTGGCAACAACAGCAAAACCTTTTCCCGCCTCTCCAGCTCGGGCAGCCTCGATAGTTGCATTCAGAGACAATAAATTGGTTTGTTCTGATATATCAGAGATGGTTTCAGTTATTTTTCCAATGGCAATTGCAACCTGTCCCAATTGTGCCATCTGCTTCCTGGCAATTTTGGATCGATCAACAGCCATATCAGAAATAACTTTTGCCTGCTCAGTATTTTTTGAAATTTCGTTGATCGTAGATGTCATCTCTTCAATTGCAGTAACAACTGAATTGACATTGCTTGAGGAGGTTTCCATATTGTACGCTACCGCATTCATATTGCCGCTCATTTCCTCTGAGGCTGCAGCCACAGATGTTGCCTTTTCGGCATTTTTCACCGAAGTATCCGATACCTCATCAGAAAATCCTGTCAAATCTGATGCTGATGAATTAATCTGCTCAATCCCAATCTTGACTTCCTTGATCATTCTCCTTAGATTAGAATTCATGGTATTCATATTTTTGACCATGAGTCCAAGTTCGTCTTGATTACAAATATCCAGGGTATTTTTCAAATTTCCTTCAGAAATTTCCTTCAGAAATTTCATTAACAAAATTCATTGTTAGATTCAACGGGCCAATAATGGACTTAGTAATAAAAAATCCCATAGCTACGATAAGAATAATCGATAATGAGCCTATAATGATAAATACCTTCCGAATTTTTAAGGAAAAATAATCGGCAATCTCATTCATGATAGTATGAGTGGTTTCCATTAAGCTCGGCATGCTGGCTTCAATGGCATTTATTTGGCTTAATAACTGTTTTTTCTCTACAGAATCATCGATTCCATGGTATTGTTTGATCAACTCTAACCAGTTTAATGTGACTTTGTTTACCTTGACAGATTGGTTATATAATTTTACAGAAACTTCAGTATCTAATATTGAATAGACCAGCATAGCAACCTTTTTCATAGCATCAGGGTTTGGTGAGGTTTTAATCATTTTTTCAATAGCTTGATCTACTGAATCCCCCTGTTTAAATAATTCATACAGTCGGGCTATAGTACCATCAGTAACTCTTATGCTTGTAAGCCCTTTTATTAAAAAGGTATAAGCTTCTTTTTCACCTGTTGAGATATACTCATTAAAATTAATTGAAACCTCTTTCACCCTTAATTGATATTTGAGTACGCTTGCTGTAATGTCCCCAATTTGTCCTATTCTACTAAAAAAGAGAAGGCTAATGAGTATAAGACAGGTAATGCTAATTACCGAGATCATACTAATAAAAAACAATTTTTTCTTAATTGACAAATTAAATAAGTTCATAATTCCTCTTAGTCAAACATTTCAATGCGATATTGATAAATTTGTAGTCGTTTCTAACACAAAGCACCGGCCCCTACTCCTTCAACCGAACTAATCCCTTGAAATCATGGCATATTTAAAATTTCTTGAAGGGATTGTCATTGTTTCACTGCCATGCCACAACAGTTTACTAATCCAGTACTTGACCGATATAGTTTGCAAAACTTGTACCAAGTGAATATTCATAACCTACTAATTTTATATATGTTTTTACGTCAATGAAAATCCTAAAAGCTATCATAATGAGAATCGAATACGTTTGTATCATTATGATAGACTTGTTCTGCCTTATGCAATGTGGCGTGAAAACGAATTGAGGATTCAGGTGATTATAGGCAAATTATTTGAAATCTCGATCAAACTGTCTTCTTTTTTTCATTGAACACCTCCTGAATGATTAGTAAATCACTCTTAAGAAAGTGTCCACTTTTTCTCTACCAGATCAATGAAATCCTAATCTAATTTGTTGTTTTTTTAATCTCACTCTATCTCGATGCAATCGTTATGCTTAGATTGCCAGTTTGAGAATCATAGGCTTCACTAAAC
>JAAEMR010000086.1 GCA_024225395.1 Gammaproteobacteria bacterium | reverse complement strand
AGAAATACTTATACATGTTTTCTTGTCTCAATTTATTACGTTGTATAGCTAACCCATAAACCCCGCAGTGAAACGTCTCGTTGAACGAAGCCGCTGTGCGGCAGAAAAAGCAAAAAACAGTGTATAACTCCAGTAAGTGTTCAATCCCGAATACTTACAACGAAAAGGAGTATACCATGAAGTCATCAGAAGTAAAACGATTTGCAGACCTCTACGAACGTCATTTGAAATTGCTTAAACTTCAGGGAAAAAGTAAAAGTACCATTGATGCCTACTCACGAGCTGTCCGCAGGATCAGAGATCACTACGACTGTTGTCCTGACAAACTGACAAAGGATCAGTTAGAGAACTACTTCAGTGATCTTGTTGAAACACATTCCTGGAGCACTGTAAAAATAGACAGACTTGGGCTCATGTTTTTCTGGAAGTTTGTTCTTGAGTTGGATTGGCAGTGGCTTGATATCGTCAAGCCACCGAAGGTCAAATCTATCCCCGATATCCTTACTCCAACAGAAGTTGAACGTCTCATCTGTGCCACCAAGAAACTCCGCTACCGTGTTTTCCTGCTGGCCACCTATTCAATGGGATTACGCTTAACAGAAACATTGTCTCTCCAAGTAGGAGATATTGACGGCGAACGTAAACTCATTCATATACGGCGTGGTAAAGGGCATAAAGATCGTATGGTTCCCTTACCAGACAGAACATTGCATGCTCTGCGTGTACTCTGGAGTAAGCATCAGCACCCGACATTGATCTTCCCTAATGCCAGAGGCTCCATGGAGACGATTCAAAAAGCAACCACTCATATGAATATCGGGGGAACCCAAAATGCCATGAAAGTTGTGGTCAGAGAATGTAACATTAAAAAAAAGTCTCTATTCATTCCCTTCGCCATGCCTTCGCAACTCACCTGCTTGAACGGGGTCTAAGTTTACGCTATATCCAGGATCTTCTCGGCCATGCCAGCCCCAAAACTACTGCTCGCTACACGCATTTAACCGGCGTCACCGAACAAAACGGGACCAGCACCATTAATGATCTGGTCAACACCCTCAACATCACTTTAAAGAAGGTGTGATCATGGAAATGGCATCTATCGTAAATCAATATTACACCGATTATTTAGACAAACATGGCCAGAAGGCATTACCAAGCCACCTCAAGACGTTGAATGCTATT
This sequence comes from Gammaproteobacteria bacterium, assembly GCA_024225395.1. Lineage (GTDB taxonomy): Bacteria > Pseudomonadota > Gammaproteobacteria > JACNJF01. Next base: position 1,546 of record JAAEMR010000086.1, on the reverse strand, counting down.
CGACGTTGCCGGACTGTTAGTTCTGGGGAGCTTTATGTTAAATGCCCGGAGTGTGATCACTCCGAATGGCGCCCTCTGTCCTGTGGCAATCGGCATTGCCCAAAATGTCAGAACCATGCAACCAGCCAGTGGGTAGATAAACAGCAGGTGAAGCTGTTGCCGGTGCCGTATTTTATGGTCACCTTCACTTTGCCACAAGAATTCAGATCACTGGTTTATCATCACCAGAAAATCGCATACACCCTCTTGTTCAACTGTGTAGCCAGTACCTTGAAAACCTTCGGACTTAATCCGAAACATCTTGGCGCTGAAATTGGGATGACCATGGTACTGCACACCAATAGCAGAAGGCTAAACTTTCACCCGCATATTCATGCAGTGGTCCCCGGCGGCGGCGTCGACAAGCGTTGTCGCCTGTGGAAAAGAGTCAAGACTGATTACCTTTTCAACCATCAGGCTCTGGCTATGGTTTTCAGAGCTCGCTTTTTAACTGGATTAAAAGAAGCAGACTTACGTATTCCGAAAAATACCCCTGCAAAATGGGTTGTTGATTGCACAGAAGCTGGCAAGGGTATTTATGCCCTGAAATACCTGTCCCGATATTTATACCGGGGAGTTATAAGTGAAAAGAATATTGTGTCAAACAGGGATGGTCTCATCACCTTCAAGTATATCGACAGCGATACAGGCAACACGAAGTATCGAAGGTTGAAAGGAGAGGATTTTTTACATCTTATAGTGCAGCATGTACTGCCCCGCGGGTTCAGACGAGTCAGGGACTATGGTTTTCTCCATGGAAATGCCAAAAGGCTCCGCTCTCTTATCCAGTTAATTTTGCGGGTAAGAATTCCGCCAATCAAATCAAGACCACGACCAGCTTTCAAATGCTCATGTTGTAAATCAGATATGGTTGTTTGGGCATTTCGAAGATATGGAGAGAGGCCAGGATGAGGTGACAATCCTGGCTAAGCTACAACCTCAATTTAACAGGAGGGCATAGCTTTTATGATGATATAGTTTCTTTTTTTTCAGCCTATCACAGGTGAAGGGACAGGTGCGCTCTGGCATCTTAGCCCTTCAGCATACGTTTTCTTCTAGCCCTTTCAACAAAAAACATATTTCCTTTATAGTAGGCCGGGCTTGTTCAACCCGGGATAAGATCGTGGATCGCTGCGCGCTCACGATCTATCCTTATTCGTTTTCGTTATGCTATTTATAGTCATCTTAAATTTTTCAATATATCCTGCGCAGCACTAGATTGCTTTTGTTCAATTACACGACGAACAAGATCTTGCTGCGAAGCAACAATGATTAATGACCATCGTGCACCATTAATAAGCATAAGTTTATTTGTATCCACTGGGTTAATTGAAATTAATTCTTCCCAGTTTTCATCAACGAAATTAAAAATACGATCAATGATTTTTGCATCACCTGTTCCGTAAAAATACCACAATAGAAACATTAACGATTCATGATCTTTAATTTGAATTGAATAAGGATCGATCGCACTTTCCCCACCCTTTTAACTACCTCTAACTGATTT
>JAAEMR010000085.1 GCA_024225395.1 Gammaproteobacteria bacterium | reverse complement strand
CATCAAAAGTCATTTTGGCAAACTGCAAAGAGATTCCTGAGTGGTCGTTATTACCGCCATCAGTCCAGTAAATGTCTCGAAGCGCAGAATCAACAAAGAAATTAGACATTATAGGATTCTCCATTCATTGGTAGATTTTTTCCCGACAAGCTTAATAGAATTCCCATCAACAATATTTGATGTACCGCCCTGGATTGGGTCAACAGAAGAAAAAGTCACCGTGCCACCTTCGGCCTGAATAGTTACAGATTTGCCAGTTTGCGCAACAGGAATAAGAGTAATAGTTAACGCGCCCGTACAAAGAATGATGTCTTCTGTGCCATTAATAGTGTAATCAGAATCAATTTGAACAACATTCTCAACCCTGTCAGCCGCCTCAATAGGTAGGATAGTACCATCTTCAAGCGCAAAACCTTCAACGAAACCATCTACACAGCAGCAGCGAATTAATGAAGAACACCCATCGCCATCAACTAAATCAAATCTAGATTGTTTAAAGTAGCCAGGGGATAAAACATCAGCAACCGTATCGTCATCAGCTTGATAAACGTAAGTGTTAAAAATGCCGCGCGTTTGAAATGAGGCGACATCAAGTTTAAACTGCTTAAAAGACATAATAGCTCCTATATTACGTTTTCGCTTTTAGCGACCAGCTCAAAAAGGGTTTGTCTTGTTTCCACCCGTCCTTCTGTGGTGGTGATGACAATAGTAACAATCGCGCCTTGATCTACTTCTTTATTGCTAGGTGATTCTGCCTCAATGCGATAATAGACGTTAAAGTCATCGTTTGAATCTGAAACCAGCTTCAAGCCTGAATCAACCTGAATCGAATAGGTGTCAATGGTCTCACCATCTCTCAAGTAAGCATCAAAATGCTCAACAAAGTCATTAATATCACCAATAAACATAGAAATAGTTGCAGCCTGATTAATGGT
>JAAEMR010000084.1 GCA_024225395.1 Gammaproteobacteria bacterium | reverse complement strand
CGCAAATATGTAAAATGGCAGATGAAGAAGGAAGAACAGTTTGCCGGTAACCAAGATCGTTTGTTTGATTAGATGAGTACCATCGCACCTTCTAGGTGCAACACTTCAAGCCACCACCTTTGGTGGTGGTACTTTACTGGTCATGATTTTTACCTTGATTATTATCTGGATACCAAAATGGTCCTAGTCTTTTTCCGATGCCTAATATATTGTCTTGCAACATTTCATCACGATAGTTTAGCACCTGCTCTGTGCGCTCAGATTTATCTGATATCCATGTTTTTCTGGTATGGGCATAGTCGTATAGGACTGAAAGGACGCTGCGCTCATCAGTTAAAAAGCCCGGTTTTTGTAGCCAGTAGGAATGCATCCCGTCAAAGGCCGCTAAAAGTGGGGGGCAAACGGCTGATGACATAACAGGTTTTCCGTAACCAATATAAAGTTTAATAGGCGGAATTGCCTCTTTATATTGTGTGTAAATTAGATCGTCTTGTGTTTCCCAATCTGTTTTTAGTGAAGGTGTCAGGTTGGTCCAAGGGGTATTATACGAAGGTGTGGCTGTGTAGTAAATGGTAAGTAGGTAATCTTTTTGAGGAAATTCTTGCGATAATGTTTTTTGAAGTTTTTCGAACTCAGGAATTGTGTTAGCGCCAATAAAACTTTCTCGCCAGCCTCTTCTTTTATATTCAGAAATTGTTGCTGGATCACTTAGAATTCCTGTGATCCATTGAATTAGTTTCTCACGGTAGCCCGGAGTAACTTCTTCCCATTGGGTTGGGACGATTGCATGGGTGATTATGTGTTGGACTCCATATTTTGCAAATAATCCAAAGCAGGTCATTAGTTGTCCTGCTGACCAGCGAGCATATTGATCTTGGTTTGTAATGCCTGCCAATCTAGCGGCTCGACGCGTCCTGACCTGCCCCCAATAGTTGTACCAGTTATTATGTTACACCAGCAGGCTGCAATTGTGAAGTAAGTGGGAGAAAAGTTGCTGGGGTTGGGGGTTTGTAGCCCAATGCACTGTGTGGTCTGACCTGATTGTAATGCCACCT
>JAAEMR010000083.1 GCA_024225395.1 Gammaproteobacteria bacterium | reverse complement strand
TGCTGACCTACATAAACTTATCAAACTTTATAACCGGTAAATCTGAATAACATATTTCACCACGAAGGCACGAAGAGTACGAAGGAAAAGAAATTAAAATATATATTGATTAGTATTAGATTTGATAGCCTAAAGCGAAACAGTCAGACCGGCATGCTTTTGGCCGGTATCCATTTTAAAGGCTGCTCATACTGTGCAATAGATTCAGGCTAAAAAACTGCCGGAATGACGGAGTTTTAGGTATTTTTAATCTATATGATTTATATAAAGAGCCTTACAATAAAATTAAAGCTTATCTCTTAACAACCTGAAACCCACGAAACCTGAAAGCTAGTCTACCCAATAAACCTTCGTGCCTTCGTGGTGAATAGCCTTTTATGTTTTCTCAAAGCCAGATCATGAACCCTGTTTCCAGAGGATGAGCCAATAGCTTGTGATGAGGAAAAATACAAATTCGATAGTAGTTTATTCCAGAATTAAGCTGTTTTAAGTCCAGGAAAAAAACATGTTGCCCATCTACCTTACCTTCGTATTCAAAGCGGAAAAAATCAGGTTTATCAAACATATTGTCACCCTCATGATGACTATCGACCAGACATTCAACAGCCACATCTTCAGGTGCCAGTCCATTTAAATGTGCTTTCACTTTGATAGGTAGTGAATCACCATCATTAATGGCTTTAACTTCATCATCCATTCTTTCAATACTGATGTTGTGCCATTGTCTTTTAATATGAGCTTTCCATGAAGCCAGTAATTTTGCCGGTGCTGAGTTATCCTGTTTTAGCTTCTTATAATGAATGGTCGCAGGTGTATAGAGGTTTTTCACATAGTCCATGACCATGCGTGAAGCATTAAATTGAGGGATGCAGGATTTCATCGATTCTTTTGATAGTTGCACCCATTTTTTTGAATAACCCTTTGTTCCACGGTTATAAAAAGTAGGAATGATGTCATGCTCGAGAATATCCAGCAAATCCGAGGCTTCTTCACTATCACGAACTTCCGGGCTGGTTTCAGCACCGTGAGGTGAAATGCCCCATCCATTTTTACCATTGAAACCTTCTCCCCACCAGCCGTCCAGTACGCTTAAATTTAAAGCGCCATTGATAGCCGCTTTTTGTCCGGATGTGCCACTGGCTTCTAACGGGTATTCGGGGGTATTCACCCACACATCGACTCCGGCTACCAGGTTTCGTGCCATGGCCATGTTATAACCTTCAAGCAGAATGATTTTACCCAGAAATTCGGGACGATTAGCATATTCATGAATGGCTCGTATCAAATCCTGCCCCGGTTCGTCTTTTGGGTGAGCTTTACCGGCGAAAATTAACATCACCGGGCGCTTTGGATCATTAAGTAGACGGGCCAGGCGTTCAGGATCTCTAAATAATAAAGTGGCTCTTTTATAGGTCGCAAAACGTCGAGCAAAACCTAGAACCAGAATATCTGTTTCAGCTTCGATCATATGTTTTGTAATACGCCGGGTCTGTGTTTCATTGCTATTATTACGCTTGCATCGCTGCAGAGTTCGCTTGCAGGTTGCACTTAACATCTGACTTTTTAATTCCTGTCGCAAACTCCAGAAGCGGTGATCCGGTATTTCATCAATGCAGTTCCAGTAATCGTAATCTAATAATTTATTTCGCCATTCACGAAAACGCATGTCAAAAAGGTTTAACCAGTCCCTGGCAAGAAAAGTGGGTGCATGTACACCGTTGGTCACATACGAAATGGGATTTTCTTTTACCGGTATTTGAGGCCAGATATAGGATTCCATATCAGCAGCAACGCTGCCATGAATTCGGCTTACACCATTATGGAAACGAGATCCTCTGAGGGCAAAGGCAGTCATATTGAAGCTGCTTTCATCAATGGGTGACTGCCCATAAGCCATAAAATCATCGAATTCCAGGTTAAGGCGTTTACAAAAATTCATAAAGTACTCGACCATTAAACCTTCAGAAAAAATATCATGTCCGGCAGGCACCGGTGTGTGCGTGGTGTAGACAGTGCCTGCAGCAACCTGTTCAAGAGCTGCAGGAAAATCCATGTTTTCATTGGTGATCTCCCGACATCTTTCCAGTATCTGAAAAGCCGCATGACCTTCATTGATATGCCAGGCCGTGGGCTGTAAACCGAGTTCTCGAATAAGCTTGACTCCGCCTATACCCAGCACAATTTCCTGTTGAATTCGGGTTGTTTTATCACCACCGTATAAACGAAAAGTAATCTGACGATCAGCTTCAGTATTAGTTTTAGTGTTACTGTCCAGAAAATACATGGTGGTATGTCCGGCTTTTGCCGTCCATGCTTTTAGCTGAACGTCTCGTCCACCCATATTCACCGTGATGATGATTTTCTCACCCTGATCATTGAGTGCCCGTGTTATCGGGAGTTCGCTAAAGCGAGTTGTTTTATAAACGGCCACCTGATTTCCATAACCATCAATTTCCTGGTTAAAATAGCCCTGTCTGTAAAGCAGACCAATAGCCACAAAAGGTACCCCGAGATCACTAACTGCCTTGCAATGGTCTCCTGCCAGAATGCCCAGACCACCTGAGTAAATCGGGAAACTTTCATGTAAACCAAATTCTGCACAAAAGTAGGCTATCAGATCACTATCAGCGTCTAAATAGTCATCGATTTCATTATGTGAATTTTTAGCCAGATAAGAATTAAAACTCGACATAACGCGTGAATATTCTTCCATGAAGATATTGTCATTAACTGCATCATCAAGAATCTGTTGTGAGACTCTTCGCAGAAAAACTTTCGGGTTATGGTCACATTGCTCCCACAAATTATGATCGAGTCGATAGAATAAACTTCGAGCATTACGGTCCCAGCTGTATAACAGGTTGTCGGACAGCTCGATTAACCCGGCTAATACTTTAGGAACCTGGGGACGAACTTCTAATTGGTAAGTTGTTTCTGTCATTACTTTAAATTCCAGTTGTATACTAAATTTTTGTTATGTGATTACGTCAGGAGTTGTTCGGCCGGTGCGGGTCAGTATTTGTGCCACGGTATTGGCTATTTCAATCAATTCAGAGAGTACAAGTTGAGTGTCACCGTTTTGTTGAGACACATCAGGTTCATATTTTTCGATATAAACCCGTAATGTCGCACCTTCTGTACCCGTGCCTGATAGGCGATAAACTATGCGCGAACCATCACTGAATAACAGACGTATACCCTGGTTGCTGCTAACACTGTTATCGACCGGGTCGGTATAACTGAAATTGTCGCAGTTCTCTATCTGGTAGTTGCCGAAGGACTGACCCTGTAATTGATCCAGAGAATCAACCAGATGTTGCATCAGATCATCGGCGATCTGACTGTCGATGGCTTCATAGTCGTGACGGCAGTAGTAATTTTGACCAAATCGTGCCCAGTGATCAGTCACGATTTGAGAGATTGACTGCTTTTTAACCGCGATTAAATTAAGCCAGAATAATACCGCCCACAAACCATCCTTTTCTCTGACATGGTCTGAACCGGAACCAAAACTTTCTTCACCACAGAGTGTGATTTTATTGTCGTCGAGAAGGTTACCAAAGAACTTCCAGCCGGTGGGTGTTTCATAACATTCAATACCCAGTTTTTCAGCAACCCGGTCAACAGCTGCACTGGTAGGCATTGAACGAGCTACACCGCTGAGTCCATTTTTATATCCGGGTAACAGGTGAGCATTGGCGGCCATAATTGCGAGACTGTCACTGGGTGTTACAAAAAAGTTTTTACCCAGGATCATATTGCGATCACCGTCACCATCGGAAGCGGCTCCAAAGCTGTGTTGACTATTGTTTCTGAGTAAACTCACCAGTTCATGAGCATGTTTCAGGTTAGGATCTGGATGTCCTCCTCCAAAATCCTCAAGAGGTTCAGCATTGATCACCGTACATGGTCCGGCACCGAGCCTGTTTTCAAGAATCTCCTGAGCATAGGGACCGGTAATTGCATGCATGGCATCGAAGCGCATACTGAATCCGGAATCAAACATGACTTTAATGTTGTTGAAGTCAAACAGGTGAGACATTAATTCAGCATAATCAGTAACCGGGTCAATGATGTCTACCAGCATGTCGCCAATGTTTAACTGCCCCAGGGAGTTAAGGTCAATATCATCAGTATCAATAATATTGTATGACGAAATATTTTGCGAATACTCATAAACTGCATCGGTGAAAGGAGTTGGTGCAGGCCCTCCATTCTGGATATTAAATTTAATTCCGAAGTCGGCATCTGGTCCTCCGGGGTTATGACTGGCAGAAAGAATAATGCCTCCCGCAGTATTATGCTTTCGAATCAATGCCGAAACAGCCGGAGTGGATAATAATCCATTCTGACCAACTAGAACTTTGCTGATGCCATTGGCCGCAGCCATTCTCAGGATTATTTGAATGGCCTGTTTATTGTAGTAGCGACCATCACCTCCCAACACAAGCGTTTGACCCTGAATATTTTCCGCGACATGGAAAACGGACTGCACAAAATTTTCCAGATAGTTGTCCTGTTGAAAGACTTTTACTTTTTTACGTAATCCGGATGTGCCGGGCTTTTGGTCATCGAAAGCCTGTGTTGTGATTTTGAGAATATTCATGAGTCGTTTTTAATAAAAATAACCGGTTGCGAATAAATTTAAATAAAATTTATTCAGATAAAAATGATTGCTTTTATTTTATCAGAAGTAGAGTTCATATTTAGACTATCTCTATCAAAATCCATTGTTTAGTAGCTGTTTTATAACCTATGAATATTATTTGATATTGAGACTTTACTATTGCAGATAATCTCTCATTATCAGGTGGGCTTTTTTTAATGATAATTTCTATTGAAATTTTCTGCTGATGTTTACACTCTGTTTTTCTTAAAAGTTGAAGTAAACACCAGCAGGTTAAAGCCTTATTCTTTGGGTAAAGTTTGCAAGTGTGACAGTATGTCAACTGATACCTGTAAATCAAAAGCTCTCATGGCCGGCATATCTTCATTGGGCTGACCATTTTGTATTTTCTGAATTATTTCCCATGGGTTTTTATTAGCCAGCTTTCCTAATGGTGGCATGTCCTTTGGTTCCAAACCGGATTTATCATGACAGCCGGCACATACGGTATTGTAGTAACGTTCTCCCTGTGCAGAATCGCCTTTGGCTTTTTTGGATTTTCTATCGATGATTTTATCGATGTCTATCTGACCTTTGGTGATGAAATTAGCTAAATCAGTAAAATCCTGGGCGGCCATTTTTCCTGTATAACCGTGCGTTGAGTCTTTCATTGCCGCGATAACCTGGCTGTTTGATGCTCCCTGTAAATTCTTCAAACCCTTGATGCCCGTTTTATACGAGCCGGAAGCATAGGCACCATCTTTACCCATCAAGTCCCAGCCATGACATGCTTTACAACGATGAGTTGCGTTACCTTTCTTTTTAGTATTTGAAGAAGGCCAGGCCGGATGGGTATTTTTGGGTTTATCAGCCCCCACGACTTTGAACCATTTGTCATATAACTGACCACCTCGAGCGATTGAAGAAACTTCTTCCGCTGCAAATGCCTGATGAGAAAAGCCTATAGTTAATATTAAAGCGAACAGACTAACCATATTTTTAGTGTTCATTTGATTACTCCTCGATGATTTAACGTGCAAATAATTATTAATATGTGTGGTACCAACCCTGTTTTTTAATAAAAAACAATACATAGAATGGTGTTAATACAGGGACTAAGTTAATATAAGTTAATTTATTTGAAAGTAAATTTATTTGTTAATGAGTCTAAATGTTGTTTGATTTAGGTCAAAAAAATACAGAATTAAGGTCTTTATGATGCTATTTATTCTATGGTGCTTGTAGTTGCCTGTCAGAACAGTGAAGATGTAAAAGGGACATGTTTCTAATTAAATCCAGAAATGGATAATTCAGGGAATATACGAAACAAGCGTGAGTTTTTTTAAATACCTAATAGCGATAGTTTTACTGCCTTTTTTTCTGTTTGAGCTTGCTCTGGCAGAGGAGCTTGTAGAGGCTGCTGATGAGCTGGTGGTGGTTATTCCTTCCAACTATCCCCCTTATTATATTGTTGATGAAAATAATGAGCCGGATGGTTTTGCGATCAATGTCTTTGAAGCGGTTGCCTCAAGAGCAGGTTTGCGGTATCGCTATGAAATAAAAAATAACTGGACAGATGTCTGTAATGCGTTGAAAAATGGATCTGCCGATATCATTCCAATTCTGAGCCGCACCCAAAAACTTCAGCAATTTGCAATATTTACTTCTGCGGTCGACACGTTTCCACTTTCTATCTTTGTTCGAGACAGTAATGTCGATATTCATAAACCGGATGACTTGCACAACCATAACATTGCTATAGTGCAGGATGAATGTGGCAACCATTTTCTATCAGAACGGGATAAAATTACTTTATCCAGATTTAGCAGTTTTGAAATTGCGTTTCAGGCTTTGCTCAGCGGCCAGGTGGATGCGATGGTCTATCCTCAAACGGTGATGTCCAACATTATTCACGAATATGGTTTAAGTGATAAAATACGTCTCGTCAATCCACCGCTGGTTGAAGTTAAACTGGGTATAGCTGTACATAAAACAGCCCCCCAGTTAAAGAAAAAGCTCGAACTTTCTTTACAGTCTTTTATCAACTCAGATCAATATAAACAGATTTATCAGCAATGGCTTGTTCATGTAAAACCATTCTGGGATGTCGAAAAGGTATTCTGGTCAATGGCTGGATTGATGGTTCTTCTGGTCGTTATCCTGCTGGTATTAAGGCATCGTGAACTGATGTCCCTGAATGCCTCATTACAAAAACAGATAGATGAAGCGACTATTCAACTCAGTCAAAGTAATGACTACCTGAGAGATTTAACGGTAACCGATACATTGACCGGCATCAGTAATCGCCGGGCCTTTGAAAATAGTATGCAGGAATTAATGAGTCAGGCTCAGCGTTATCAGAATGAATTCTGTTTGTTGATTTTTGATATTGATGATTTTAAGAAGTTGAATGATCAATTTGGTCATGATATGGGCGACAGAGTGTTGAAGGAACTGGTTGATCGTATCAATGAAATTGTTCGTGAAGTAGATGTGCTAAGCCGTTGGGGTGGAGAAGAGTTTACCATCCTGATGTTACAGACCAATAAAGCTGGAGCTTTAAGAATGGCAGAGCGGTGTCGTCATATAGTAGCGGATACTCTTTTCGATGAAGTAGGGCCCGTCACTATCAGTTTAGGTGTGACAGGATATTTAGCCGGTGATAATGAGCGTAAGTTTTTCAAACGCGCTGATGATGCGCTTTACCAGGCAAAAGCTGAAGGAAAAAATCGCATCGTGTGGATTGGCTAAAATTAATTGAATCTATTAAGCGTGGTAAAAAAATGACTTTAATATACGGATATTGAAACTCGTTGAGAAGATACAAATAATTTAACCCCTTTTGATTTTTTCATTCGTTTCCTAAGTACATTCAGCAACAGGAAACGAAAATGAACTACCCAAACAGTAAAATCAAACTGGTAGCAACCGCTTTTGCCATAACGCTAATCATATCCTCCTGTGTTCAGGAGCAAAAAAAGATAGGGCAATCAGAAGCAAATCCATCCACTGTTACGGCTAAGGAAATATCCGCTTCTCAGATCCCATCCGGTCATTTACATACATACGATGAAGTCGAGCAGGTGCATGCTCAAACACTGATGCAGCAGGAATCTTTCAAAACCTCTGCACGGATGAAAAGTATTAAGAGACACCGGGTTAATCCTTTTGTCACCACGGCTGATTATGTATTGCAGGGTAACAGCGATGACATTAACCGCGATGAATATGGGAATATTAATCAAAATACGGTGAAGCGAGTGTTGGAAGACCCTGTATCGACTTTTAGTATTGATGTCGATACAGGAGCCTATGCAGTAGTTAGACGCCATTTAAATCAGGGTGTATTACCGCCTGAAAATGCTGTTCGAGTTGAAGAGTTAATTAATTATTTCGATTATCAGTATCCTCAACCACATAGTTCTGAGGCACCATTTTCAGTATCAACCGAACTGGCTGCAACACCCTGGAATAAAAATAGTCATCTGTTACAGGTGGGTTTGCAGGGGTATTTACCGGCTAATGAAGCACGTTCAGCGGCCAATCTGGTTTTTTTGATTGATGTGTCGGGTTCAATGAATGCCAGGGATAAACTACCGTTGTTAAAAAATGCATTTCGTTTGTTGGTAAAACAGTTGAATGCCAAAGATAGCATCTCTATTGTTGTGTATGCCGGTTCCTCTGGCGTCGTGCTGGAATCGACCAGAGGAAATTTGAAGGGAAATATTCTGGCGGCACTCGATAAACTTTCTGCTGGTGGTTCCACGCATGGTTCTGCGGGTATTCAGCTCGCTTATAATATGGCAGAACAATCATTCATCAAGGGGGGCATTAACCGGGTGATTCTGGCAACTGATGGAGATTTTAATGTTGGCACGGTGAATCATGAATCTTTGATAGATTTAATTGATCGCAAAAGATCAAAAGGTATTTCCTTAACGACTCTGGGTTTTGGACAGGGCAACTACAATGACCATTTGATGGAGCAATTAGCCGATCATGGTGATGGTAACTATTCTTACATTGATAATTTGAATGAAGCCAGAAAGACACTGGTAGAACAGATTTCTGCGACGCTTGAAACGATAGCAAAAGATGTGAAAATCCAGATCGAATGGAATCCAGCCGTGGTTTCTGAGTATCGTTTGATTGGTTACGAGAATCGTTTGTTAAACCGTGAAGATTTTAATAATGATAAAATTGATGCGGGCGAGATCGGGGCGGGGCATACGGTGACTGCTCTGTATGAAATTACCTTTACTGACTCTCAACAAACACGACTCGGTGCTTTGCGTTACCAGCCTGACAACCAACAGCCCCGGACTTCTTCAAATGAAATAGCATTTCTTAAATTACGTTATAAAAAGCCTGAAGACACGAAGTCTCAGCTTATCCAGCATGCGCTGGGTAAAGATGATGTGCTTGTGGCAATCGATTCGGCTTCGAACAGCCTGCGCTTTGCAGCTTCAGTGGCGGCTTTTGGTGAGCTACTGCGAGGAGGAGATAATTTACAACAGTTTGGTTATCAGGATGTCCTTAAACTGGCTCGTTCGGCACGTGGTGCTGATGAACACGGTTATCGTGGAGAGTATGTCAGGCTGGTTGAATTAGCCGAAGCACTGGACTCCAGCAGCTAAAGCCCTGACACTAGTAACATGAGTCAAGCTGAACTAACCGATGAAGATTTATATGCAGCCTATCGCGGTGGCGATATGGCTGCATTTGATCTGTTGTATGCGCGTTATCGGCAACCGCTTTACCTGTTTCTGCTGCGCCGAGGACACTCAGAACCGGTGGCTGAAGACGTGTTTCACGATTGCTGGATAAAAGTGATTGATAAAGCTAAAAGTTTTGATGGTGAAAATTTTCGAGCCTGGGTGTATAGCATTACACGTAATTTGAGCACCGATAGTTTTCGCAAAGCGAATATTCGTCTCACTGAAGAGTATGATGATGAATCGGGCTCAAACTCTCATGTTTCAACAGAAAAAGTGCAGCAGGATGTTGACTGCCTGGAGCTGGTTAAAACGAGTGTTTCCAGCTTACCTGTAGAACAGAGAGATGTTTTTTTGCTCAAGGAGGAAGCAGGACTCAGTTTGCAACAGATTGCCGATGTGATGGCTGTCGGGCGGGAAACGATAAAAAGTCGTATCCGCTATGCGATGAATCAACTCAAAAAATTGATGGCGGAGTGTCTATGAGCGATAAACACGAAGAAGCTATTCGGTATTTATATCGTCAATCAAGAACTGAACAACCTTCGGTTTTTGTCGATAAACGCATACGCAAAGCGGCCAGTCGAGCATTATATAAAAACAGAAAGCAGTGGGTATGGTCATTATCAACGGCAGCCGTTCTGGTGCTCAGCTTCACGGTTGTATTAAATCTGGTCGATGTAGAACCTGATTTTTCCCCCGTTACTGAACAGGAAGAATTAACACAACAGGTATTAAAAAAACCAAACTATTTTCCAGTGTTAAAGAACCCTCCACCGGCAGTAACTATGGAACAGCAGTCATTACAGGAGTTTGCTAAAGAAGAAGTTGAAAGGTCGCAACGCAGCAAACGCAAGTTACAGCCCAGTTCTGCTCGCCAGAAAAGAATAGATGAAACACCATCGTTTGATGTCTTTGAGAGTTCGGCAATCATGGTAGAACATAGTTTGAGTGTAAAAACTACGATTCCTAAACTCCCACTACAGCTTGAGCAATTGTTGGCGCTGGATAAATCTCTCAGAGGAGAACAGCAGCAAAGTGGACTCATCAAGTTGTACCAAAGGAACCGGTTAATTTTAACGCTACTACCCGGGGAGTCGGAATTCACATTTATGGCCTGGCCGGGAGCGGAGCTTTTAGGTGTTGATGTTGACTGGCATGTTTCGGCACTGGAACTGGATGCCTGTAGTGAACTAAAGACTGAAATGATCTGTTCACTCACTGATCAGCTTAAAGCGGTTTTTATCAGCGATAAACTGGATCATGTTACCTGGTCGGTTAATCGTGAGTAAAAAATTTGAACGACTATTTTTTGCCCTGTGGCCTGATCAGCTGGTCAGGAAACAGTTATCTGAAATATATCAAGATGTAGATGATTTAGTCGGGCAGGGTAATCAGCTAAAGCCTGCCAATCTTCATATGACTCTGCACTTTCTGGGCAATATTCCGATATCAAAAGTGGACTGCTTTATTAATCAGGCTGAAAAAATTCAACTTCCTTCCTTTGGGTTAGAAATTAACCGCTTAGGCTATTTTAAAAAACCGAAAATAAGCTGGTTAGGTCCTGTCAATTTCCCCCGGGATTTATTGAAATTACAGTTTGCACTGGGTGAAGCTATAAAGCCCTGCGGTTTCCATCCGGAATCAAGACCATTCCAGCCTCATGTGACGATGGCAAGAAAAATTCAGCAGTCAGTATTATCCGATCACATTAAACCTGTTCAGTGGAAAGTGGATAGCTTTGCTCTGATTAAATCTATCTCGCTGGAATCTTCGGTTGAATATCAGCTTAAAGCCTCTTTTCCATTGCTGCAAACCACTGACCCTCTTTTACCGACTGAGTCAGAAATTTGTGTATCAACCGCCATAAGCAGGGTAAATTAGTCAAATTCTGAATTAACTTTAAAACAAATAGTTAATAACACTAAATAATGAGAGCCTGATAATGAAAAATTTATTGATGATTTTACTGTGTTTTATACAGCTTCCTGTGGCAGCTGAGAATGGTAAACCCGGTGAATACCTGGGGGCTAAAACATCTGAAACACCTCACTGGTTTAAACAAAGCTTTCTTGAATTTGAAGAGGATGTGGCAGAAGCGGCTAATCAAAACAAACGTGTGATGCTGTACTTCCATCAGGAAGGTTGTCCATATTGTGCCAGACTGATTGAAGAAAACTTTAACAACCCGGATTTAGAAAGTTATATCCGCAAAAACTTTGATGGCATCACCATCAATATGTGGGGTGATCGTGATATCGTTTCTGTAGGCGGGAATTTGTTTACTGAAAAAACCTTTGCAGAAGCTCTTAAGGTTCAATATACCCCGACCTTATTATTTTTGAATGAGCAGGGCCGTGTGATATTACGCCTGAATGGATATTATCCACCCGGAAAATTTCGACAGGCTTTACACTATGTTGCGGAAAAACAGGAAAGCAAACTGAGTTTTAATGAGTTTATGTTAGCCAGCCAGGCATCCAAAACAGGTTCGTTAATTGGCGAAGATTTTTTTACTCAGGAAACAAATCTTAAGTCCCTGTTGAATAGTGCTGATAAACCTTTAGCCGTCTATTTTGAGTCTGCTGACTGTGCTGAATGCAGCACGCTTCATTCTCGTGTATTAACGGATTCACCCACACGACAATTAGTTAATGACATGTTGAATGTGCAACTGAATGTTCATTCTGATGTTAAAATAACAACCACCGATGGGAAACATATTTCTCAACATGATTATGCTAAACAGTTGAATATTGGCTATACCCCGTCTGTTGTTTTATTTGATAAGCAGGGTAAGGAAGTACATCGTATGGAAGGCTTTTTAAAGACCTTCCATTTTCAGTCATCGCTGGCTTATGTTCTGGAACAGGCATATTTAACTCAACCAAGCTTTCAACGTTATATCAGCAGTCGAGGAGAAAAATTAAGAGAACTGGGTTATGACACCGATATCTGGGGGTATAAATCCTCTTATCCTGAGAATTAGAATAACTTTTCATGGGTTTCTGTACTCGATCAGTTTAAAGAATTTTCAGCTGGAAGCTCACGAAGAACAATAAAGACAGCTTACAAATTAGCTGGATAAATCAGTCATTGCCATAGTTTTGGAGACTTAAACTACATAATAATCTACCTTCGTGAGCTTCGTGCCTCGACAATAGCTCCTGCATTGTTCTACCTACGGGCGTCCTGCCCTGGTTCGTGGTGTAAATTCTTTTAACTTGTTAATTACGCTGAGTAGCGAATTAGACAGACTAGACCACCAGCTCTTTAACCTGTTTTTTCTCTTAAATATCCCAGAAAAATTCATTATACCTCCTATAATTCAGGTTAATTATTAAGCCTGTACAGGATAGCTATCTTTTGGTCAGAAAATGAAGTCAGTTAATCGGTGTTAACTGATTGATTTTAATATTAAAATAGATTTTTTGGGATTGTGAATTATTACTTTCTGGTTTTTACCTCTGCTAAATTTATATGAGTCGACATTTACAGACGAATATCAGCGATAAACAGAAACAGGAAATTCTGTTTCAAATGACTGAATTAGCTTTATTAGAATCTGCCAGCCTGATTTCTTCACTTGGGCACAATCAGGTTAAATTTACAGTGGATCTAATCGGGCTTAAAAATAAACATGAGCTGGATAGTCTGTTTAACCCTGAACATCCCGATATGTTTGCAGTTTGCCATCAGATTGATGGCCCCTGTTCTGGTCATATTGTATTTCTACTGGAAGAAAAATCAGCATTGCTATTCACTAAAGCTGTTTTAGATAAACAGGATCAGATGCTGAAGTTGTCTGAAATGGAAGAAGAGGCTCTGCTTGAAATTGGTAATATCATTGTAAATAATTTCCTCAGTAATTATGTTCAAATTCTGGATGAGTCTATTAATACTGCTGTTCCTGTCTTGAAACAAAGGCACTATGTTCAACTGGTTGATGAGTTGAACAGTGAACCTGTCGATAAAGAGTTTTATATCGTGAAATTTGCTGTAGAGATAGCGACCTGTAATTGCTTTGCCCATATTCTGTGGTTTGATCATTTTTGTCAGATAGACAGGGAATCAACGGGTCTTCATAAGATAGTTTGTATGCAGGAATGATCTGAAATAATGCAGAATATGTCACTTCAACCTGATAATTTGATCAGAGATTCCACGCTCTTTGACGCGATCAATTCAGGCTTAATCGTGTTGAACCATAAAGGAGAAGTGGTTATCTGGAACAAGTGGATGGTTCGGTACAGTTTTATTGATACTGATAAAGCGCTGAAACAGTCATTCTCACAGTTATTTCCAGAGTTGACTAAACGGCTTCAAACTGCAATCAGTAATGCCTTGTCACTGCACTTGAGCTCTATTATTTCTGCCCGGCTGGGACAGTCTGTATTACCCCTTTACCATAATGAAGAAAGTTTCCAGCTGGATAAACGAATTCCTCATTCGCTGACGGTGACTCCTATACAAATGCAACAGCAGTATTGGTGTCTAATACAAATAGAGGATGCTTCTCAGCGAGAAGAGGTCGAAATTGCATTGAAAAGGAATGTGCTGGAAATTGAGACCATGGTGTCTAAAGCTAATGAGCAGGAGTTTCAGTTACAGACTATTCTGAATAATACACTGGATTCAATTGTGCTGTTGAATCGACTTGGTCGTATTAGCGGGTTTTATCGATCAGCTCAAAAAATGTTTGGTTATAGCGAGTATGAGTTACTCGGTAAGCCATTATCAGTGCTTTTCCCGACACCATATAACAAGCGTTTTGATAAGTTGATCAATGGCACCAAAGATGATGTGCCTTTCAGTTTTTTTGAGCAGGCCAAATCATTACGGTCCACAGGTGAAATCTTCCATTCGGATATTGCAATTAATTCAATATTTGACCGTCAGGATATGCAGTTTATCATCACCATTAAAGATATTACGCAACGTCAAAAAGTGCAGGATGCTTTATATAGTGAAAAAGAACAGGCTCAGGTGACGCTGAGTAGTATTGCTGATGGTGTAATTACCACGGATATTATTGGTCAGATCAATTTTATAAACCCGGCCGCGCTTAAACTGACAGGCTATGATCATAATGAATTGATAGGTCAAAGGATAAACAGGGTTATTACCATTCAGTCAGATAATACTCAATTGCCCATTTTTCAGTGTATTAAAAAGGGCCAGCAGGTTGATTCCATTTCTGGTGATATTCTTATTTCAAAAGATGGTAGTCAGCTGGTCATTCACCAGGTTGCTTCGCCCATTCATAACCAGCTGGGAGATATTATTGGTGCCGTGATGATATTTCGTGATGTGAGTAAATCACATCGCCTGGCCAGTCGAATTTCATGGCAGGCGAGTCATGATGAATTAACCCAGTTATTAAACCGTCGTGAATTTGAAAATCAGCTTGAAAGGTATATCGAATCAGCACGCAATGAATCATCACAGCATTGCCTGTGTTACATGGACCTGGACAAGTTTAAAGTGGTGAATGATACCTGTGGGCACGCTGCGGGTGATGAACTGCTACGTCAACTGGCCGATATCTTTCGTACAAAAGTACGTGGTGCAGATACCCTGTCTCGTATGGGTGGTGATGAATTTGCGATCATTCTAAATAAATGTGGACTAGCACCTGCGGTCAATATTGCTGAAGAAATTCGCGCAGCTGTTGAAATTTTCAGGTTCGGCTGGGATGAACAGTCATTCCAGATTGGTATTAGCATCGGGCTGGTACTGATTGATGCTGAGAGTCCCGATCAGGAAGAAGTATTTAAGGCTGCCGATTCTGCCTGTTATGCGGCTAAAGAGGCGGGAAGAAATCGGGTTCATATCTACAGTCCGGATGATGCTGAAATATCGCATCGACGGGGAGAATCACGCTGGATGGTTCGTATTCAAAATGCGCTGGATCAGGGACGTTTTAGACTCTATTACCAGCCTATTATTGGCATTGATAAAGAGTCTGCCGGTATTGCTCATTATGAAATCTTGCTGCGTATGTTAGGTGAAGCTGGAGAGATTATTCCGCCGGGAGCATTCATGTCATCGGCAGAACGATATTTATTGATGCCAAAAATAGATTTCTGGGTTATTGAAAATGTATTTAGCTGGTTGAGTCAACACGGTGAATACAGTTCGAAAGAAATATTTGCCATTAATCTGTCAGGACAGACTCTGGCTGATAAATCGTTGTTGTATCAAATAAAACAGCTCTTTAATAAATATGAGATAGCTGCCAGGCGGATTAGTTTTGAAATTACTGAAACAGCAGCGATAAGTAATTTATCGCAGGCTCAAATATTTATAACAGAATTTAAACAACTGGGTTGTAAATTTGCACTGGATGACTTTGGCAGTGGTTTAAGCTCTTTTGCCTATTTAAAATCACTTGCGGTCGATTACCTGAAAATTGACGGGGCATTTGTAAAGGATATGGTGAATGATCCCATCGATCGCGCTATGGTCGAGTCTATTCACAATATCGGCAGTGTGCTGGAATTGAAAACTATCGCAGAGTTCGTTGAAGATGATGAAATATTAATTGCGTTAAAAGAGGTAGGTGTAAACTTTGCCCAGGGTTATGGAGTTGCCAGGCCGAAACCCTTGCCTGTAGACGGCTCCAGGTTATATTAAACTCAGGGGCTCAACTGCGTTTTCCAGGTTCAAGCTTCGGCTAAAGAGTGTCCAGAGTCTTCATGACTTTCAATGCCGCCCTGTTTGGAGTAACTGGAGACACTGTTTGATAACTTGTGACCTGATAACAGTCGAATTGACTGCTTAACTCGATGCTGATTCTTTTGTACGATTAAAGCATTGATTAACAGGGATTTTTCAAGTTCCTTTAGCTTTTCAGTTAAGGTGTTTTTTTGTGATGTCAGCTTTGAAGTATTATCACAATCCTGAATGCAGCTAGTTAATCCTTCATCATTAAGGTCATATCCAAACTCTGTAAGCGTCTGAATTTGTTGTTGCTGTGTTTTTTCAATAAGTTCTGGATTTAGCTGTTGTTTCTCGAGCAGTTCATTTAACTGTTGTGTGTTGTTACTTGAGATAGCACTTTTTATGTCAGAGAGATAATCAATATAACTGGATACCTGGGAGATTTGCAGGGTTAATATTTGATCAATCTGCTGACTACATTGGACTCGCTGATGTTCATTCATAGTGAAATCTACTTACCGGGCTTCTGAAACTCATAAATAAAAATAAAACATCAAGTCTGCTGGAATCAGGATAACAGGCTTTCAATTTCTGCAAATTTTTTCGCAATCACTTCCGGGTTGGGTTGATATTCACCATTCGCCAGTGCAGTTTTAATGCTTTCAATTCGAGCACTATCAATTTCAGGTACTTTCTCCATTTGTTCAAACACTTTACTGGATGAAAGATCCACAACAGCTGATGCAGGGCTGGATGCAGCGCTACCAGCAGGGGCACCAGCGGTGTTTTTAGCACTTTGCTCATGCGCTTGAGTGGGTGTTTTTATTCGGTTGTTTGTATTAATTGCGTCGGTCATCATATTCTCCAGAGTGTACTACCCAATCTTGTTATCGGCCGATTATGGATAAAGTTTACTTTTTTTAACAGTTTTTTCATTATAAAGTCACACTCACCTGACCCTCTGATGAAACAGTGCCCTCCACAATCTTGTTAGATTGTGTATTTCTGACTTTTATTAATTGTCCCAGGCTGGCCGATTGTAATGCCAGTCCAGTTGATTTTATGTGTAATCCATTGATTTTCAAGATAATAGTTACTTTTTGACCCGATGTGACTAACAGTTTAGGAGCAACATTGGCTGAGTTTAAAATACTATTTGAAGCTAGATTGCGTTTTGCCTGTAATCTCTTCAGTGAATCCGATTTTCGAAAATACCCCTGATGTAAGTCGGTAATTTTGTTTTTTCTGTAATGAACACGATGAGTGTCAATAGATTGACCTTTTATCAAGGGTGCTTTAGTCACGGCAATATCATCATAAATATCAATGCGTACAGGCAGGTGTATTTGCCAGCTTACCGGTGAGTGACAGCGTATGGTTAATGATGTATTTCCAGTGACTTTCTGGCTACGGGTAAACTTTACATCGAGGGATTGACTGCAAGGTTTCAAGTTAAGCCGGCTATCCAGTTGTGAAAGCTCAAATCTGGCATCATAGGGTGACTCATAGCGGTAATTAGCCAGGAATGATTCAGCTTGCAGGCTTATAGAAGACAGACTTTGTCTATCCGCTTTGACTATTCCACTAAAAGTCGATGATATCAATATTACAAACAGCGCTCTGTAGGCTTGTTTTTTATACATTTCAACTATACTCATTAATGCTTATCAGTAATGGGATAAGGGCTCATGCAGTGAACAATAATAGGCACTGTCAATTTTCTACCTATCTATCGTTTTTCATCATTGCAAGTAGATAAAAGCAATTTTGATGCCAATGTATTGCAGAGCTAAACCTAAAGAGATTTAGTTAACTATCGACAAAGATACATATAAATTTTCGAGGATTTTTTAATGTCAGGTGTAATGGCAAGTGTTGATCAGCGCACACAATTAGCAGGACGAAACCGTCTGGAATTATTGATGTTCAAGTTATCCGGCCCTCAGCTTTATGGCATCAATGTGTTCAAGGTCAAAGAAGTCTTACAGTGCCCACCATTATCAAATGTTCCTCAGTCTCATCCAGTCGTTAGAGGGATATCAAATATTCGTGGTTCTACTATCAGTATTATGGATTTGAGCATGGCGATTGGAGGCAGACCAGTTACTGATATCGAGAATGCGTTTATTATTATCTCGGAATATAACCGTTCTACTCAGGGCTTTCTAGTCCAGGAAGTTGATCGAATCATCAATTTAAACTGGAAGGATATGTTACCACCTCCCGCTGGAGCTGCTGGTGCAAGTTATTTGACGGCAGTCACCTACGTCAATGAAAAAATGGTTGAAATTATCGATGTTGAGCGCGTGCTGGCTGAAGTGATGGGTGTTAAAGAGAGTGTCTCTGAAGAAGTTCTGCAAAATGCTAATCTGGGCGAAGGTAGTAACAAAAATCTGATTCTGGTCTCTGATGATTCACTGGTGGCCCGAAAGCAGGTCTGTAGAACGATTGAAAATGAATTACAGCTGGAAACTATAAGCACCAAAGATGGTAAGGAAGCCATCGATTTACTGAAATCATGGGCTGATAACAATGATCCTGAACTGGATAGACTGGCGATGATAATTTCAGATATCGAAATGCCGGAAATGGATGGTTATACCTTCACAACTGAGGTTAGGGCAGATGATCGGTTGAAACATTTTCACATCATATTACATACATCAATGAGTGGCGTATTCAATCAGACTATGGTTGACAAGGTAGGGGCCAATAAATTTGTTGCAAAATTTGAACCCGATATTCTGGCTCAGACCGTTATCGATGCCCTACATGAGATTGAGTAATTTCAATAACTGTCCGCCCTTATAAATCCATCACTATCTTCTGTTTATTCTAAATGCGGCAACTGTGATCCAGAAGCGGTTGCCGCATTGCCGCTAATTACACGTTTACATTCTGCAAATTAACGTAACTTACTGAATTACAAGAATTATACCCTGTTGGCACTTTCCCTGCATTTATCACTGTAATTCAAATTAGGTGAATCAAATGTCCATAATCGATAGAGCTTTTTCAATACACGATGATGCAATGATATTGCGCTCTCGTCGTACCAGCATTCTTGCTGCGAATATTGCAAATGCGGACACTCCTAATTATAAGGCGCGTGACATGGATTTTTCTTCATTGCTAAAACAGGCAGCAAGCGGGCAGCAAGGTAACTTGAAAATGGCCCGTACTAATGAGTCACATTTATCAACAGCTTCTGTTCAGGTTGATGCAGATATCAAGTATAGAAATCCATTACATGCCTCACTCGATGGCAATACTGTTGATTCTCATGTCGAGCAGGCTAATTTTTCAGAAAATGCAGTGCAATATCAAACCAGTTTAACGATGTTAAATAGCAAAATACATGGTTTGAAACTGGCTATTAAAGGACAGTAATCATGGGTTTATTAGCAAATTTTCAAATCTCAGGTAGCGCGATCAGTGCTCAGTCTATGCGCTTAAATACCACTGCAAGTAACATGGCTAATGCAGAAACCGTTGCGTCCACTGAGCAGGAAGCCTATCGAGCCCGTGAAACCGTATTTCAAAGCTACCTGTATGATCTGGCACGTCCTGCAGAAGCGGGTGTGGCAATGCTCGGCGTGGTTGAATCTGCTGCACCGGTTCGAACCAGGTATGAACCTGGAAACCCTCTGGCCAATGAGCAGGGTTATGTATTTACCAGCAATGTTGATACCGTCGAAGAAATGGTCAATATGCTATCCTCATCACGTTCCTATCAAAATAATGTTGAAGTATTGAATACCTCCAAAGATCTGATGATTCGGACTTTGTCGCTGGGTAATTAAGACAGGTTATTAGTGAAGAGAAATTAGAGAGAATTAATCATGACTGATATCGATAGCAAGCAAATCTATACAGACCTCGGGTTAAACAAAACCACGTCTACAGATTCAAAAGCCAATGATGAGCTGGGTCAGGCAGAATTTCTTGAGCTAATGACCAAGCAGCTTGAATTTCAGGATCCCTTAGAACCCATGGAAAATGGTGATTTTATTGGTCAGATGGCTCAGTTTGGTACGGTCAGTGGTATCGGTGATCTTAATACCGCTTTTAGTGAAATGAGTACAGCTTTTCAGTCCAATCAGGCTTTACAGGCGTCTACTATGGTGGGGAGAGATGTGCTGGTTCCCGGTAACCAGATGAGCCTGGGTGCGCATGGCGATATGAATCTGGCGGTAGATTTAGATCAAAGTGCTTCATCCGTAAAGATCAATATTACCGATCAGTTCGGGCAGTTGGTGCACCAGGCGGATCTGGGTAATCAACAGGCAGGCCTGGTGAATATTCAGTGGAATGGACTGAACGGTAATGGTGATCGTGTCAACCCGGGTCGTTACACGGTCTCCGCTGAAGTCAGTCAGAATGGTGGCGTGGTTGCCGGTAATACACTGGTCTCTGTTCAGGTAGAAAGCGTCACACTGGGTCAGGCAGGTCAGGATTTAACTTTAACAGTTTCAGATTTGGGGGATATTAGTATGAGCCAGATCCGGAAAATAATGTAACTAATAAAAGAGGAACTATTATGTCTTTTAACACATCTTTAAGTGGGTTGCAGGCAGCGTCAATTGATTTGAGCGTGACCAGTAACAATATAGCTAATGTATCAACCACAGGCTATAAATATTCCAGATCGGAGTTTGGTGATATTTATGCGGTTTCTCCTTTTGGTAATTCTCCGACTGCCGTCGGAAATGGTGTACAGGTTGATAATGTCAGTCAACAGTTCTCTCAGGGTAACTTTGAATTTACCGATGCCAGTCTGGATCTGGCAGTCAGTGGGCAGGGATTTTTTGTAGTCAGTCAAAATGAACTGGGTACGGATAGATCTTATACACGTGCCGGTGAATTCCGGGTCAATCAAGATGGATATATTGTTAATAATGACGGTAAATTTTTACAGGCTTTTCCTGTTGATCCGGTTTCAGGTTTAGTAACTTCGACCAGTTTGAATACCACTTCTTCGCTGAATTTACCCCCGTCAACGGGTGCACCACAAGCAACAACTGAGGTTGAAATCGGGGTGAATCTGAATGCTAGTTCTACGGATCTGGACCCTGAAGGCTTTGATCCTTCCGCGAGTAATACTTTTACCAATTCCACATCTTCAACAGTACATGATTCGTTGGGTGAATCACATGTTCTAACCTATTACTTTGTAAAGGATGCTCTTGGGTCAACCACAAACCCTGATGACCCACTAGATCCGCTGGTCAATGGTGACCCGAATCAATGGCAAATGTTTACCTATCTGGATGGAGCACCAGTCAATGTGTCAGCAGGTGGTAATGCCATAGATCATCCTGATCCTAGTGCTGATCCACTTAGCCCAATTTTTCCTGATATTACTCAAACCGCGGCACAGTTTAACTTTAACCCGGACGGTTCTTTAGCCAGTACATTGCCAGCACTAATATCAAACACACCGATAACGTTGTCAAATGGTGCTGATATTTTGAATTTAACACATGATTTTGCGAATAATTCAACGACCCAGTTCGCCGCGAATTTTTCAGTCAATACATTGAATCCAACGGGATTTTCAACTGGCCGCTTGACCGGTATTGATATTTCAGAAGATGGCCTGATTCGTGCAACCTATACAAATGGTATTTCAACTCCGATGGGTAAGATAGCTCTGGGTGATTTCCCTAATAGTCAGGGTCTGGCCAACGTGGGTAACTCTTCCTGGGATGAAACCACTGATTCAGGTGCCGTCATTGCCGGTGAAGCGGGTAGCGGTCGATTTGGGTTAATTCAATCAGGTGCGCTGGAAGCTTCTAATGTGGATTTAACCCAGCAACTGGTCAACCTGATAACTGCACAACGAAATTTCCAGGCCAATGCCCGTTCGATAGAAACTGCGAACACATTAACCCAGACCATCATTCAAATTCGATAGTTTATCAACTAACTAAAGAGATAAAGTCATGGACCGTTTCCTCTACCTTGCAATGAATGGCGCTAAAAATGCACTTCATGCCCAGCAGACAAATGCCAATAATCTGGCGAATGCGAGTACGGTAGGGTTCAAATCTCAGCTGGATCATTTCCAGTCTGAAGCGGTGTATGGCCCAGGTTTTGCGACTCGAGCTTATGCCAGTGATAATAATTCAGCAGTGGACTTTCAGAATGGTCCGGTGATGACATCCGGACGTGAACTGGATGTATCTATCAATGGTGATGGCTGGTTCGCGGTACAGGCTGATGATGGTTCGCAGGCTTATACTCGTCGAGGTGATTTCCACACAGACCCCACCGGGCTGTTATTGAATGGATCGAACCAGATAGTTTTGGGCGAAGGTGGTCCGATCACAATTCCAGATTTCGAAAGTCTGGTTATCGGGCGTGATGGAACCATCAGTATTCGTGCTAAAGGACAGGCTGCCAATACTTTAGTCGCGGTAGATCGCTTAAAAATGGTCAAACCGGAACAGAATTCACTTGAGAGAGGTAGTGATGGTTTATTTCGTACCCGGGATGGTGTTGATGCTCCACTGGATGCCACCGTTACAATAACCAATGGTGCACTTGAAGCCAGCAACGTCAATACGGTCGATGCGATGGTTAAAATGATGGAATATGCCCGCTTCTATGAAACCCAGGTCAAGTTAATGAGTGTTGCCGAAGAAAATGATGCATCCAGTTCCCGGTTGATGAAATTAAGCGGTTAATTTAAAAGAGTAACTGAAAGGTCAGGGTGCCGGGGCATTGATAAGATACGGGCGTACTTATTGAAGATGGCTGTCCTGACCTTTCGTTTTTTTAACCCGGCTGCCCCCCCCAAAAAAACAATCTCACCACAGAGGGCACAGAGGTTATAAAGGACAAGTTAAGTTTCAGAGCTCAATAATATTTATATTCCCTCCCCAGCCTTAAAAAAAGCACTTACTAAAGAACCTCTGTGCCCTCGATAATTGCTCCTGCATTATTCTACCTACAGGTGTCCTGCTCTGGTCTGTGGTGAAATTCTTTTGCCATAATTTCAGCAAAGTTCGTGATTAATTTTATTGCTGATTAATGGAAGTAAACTTTTCAATAAAATTTCTTCTGCTAAAAAAATCCCGATAAATATCTGTTTGTTGACCTGAGTCAAAGAAAATAAATACTCGGTAAGGTTCTGATATTGTCAGTTTCTGTGATTGATATATGTCATTTCCAAATTTAATCTTAGGACTACAGTTTGGTTGTCTAACAAATGTACAGTTATGGCTATATCAAATAGTAAAGGTAATTTTATTTTCCGGAAGATAACGGCTCTCCGGCCTGTTCGCCCACCCTGGGCGATTAGCGAGAATGAGTTTATTAATACCTGCACCCGTTGCGGTGAATGCGTAAAGCAATGTCCTGTAAATGTCATCCGTGTGGCTGATGGCTCTTTTCCAGAAATAAATTTCTCTTCATCCGGTTGCGACTTCTGTGAAGTTTGCGCAGCTGTTTGTCTGCCTGGCGCACTACTGATAGGGCAATCAGCTCCTTTCAATTCGATAGCGGTAATTGGTAATGAGTGTTTTTCAGAACGGGGTGTTATCTGCCATTCCTGCGGAGAAGCCTGCGAAATCCAGGCTATTCACTTTCAACAGGTGGTGGGTGGTGTCACCCATGTTTTGATGAACACTGATAATTGCAATGGTTGTGGAGAATGCGTCAGCATCTGTCCAGCCAATGCAATTACCATCCAACATAGACTTTAATTTTAGGTTATAGATATCAGTGATTACAACATCTGCGGCGTAGTAATTCATGCCACTGCGGAGAAAAAAGCAGCCATTGAAAAAACACTGGAAATATGAAGAAGATCCGAGTGCAGTTACCGGTTCTGCCGGTCATTGATAGTTGCCGTGAAAACTCCACCGGCTATAAGCCGGTGGTTTCAAATTACGGCTAAAAGCCTGAACCTGAGTTTCACCATCTCTACCGTCCCAACCGGTGTCTGATACAGGTTACTTACCCCGATTTAACCTAATACCTGTATGCGCTTCATTTCGTTTTTTTATACATGTTGTATATTATTAACCATTTAGCAGCGTATAATGGCCTGACTTTACTTGGAAGCAGATATGAAAGTCATAGAGTTTATCAGGAAAAAATCGGGTAATTTCCAGCAAAACAACGTTGAATTTATTGCAAAACTGGAACCCAAATTCCGCAACTGGTCAGATCTGCTAAATCACAGAATTTCGAATACTCTGAATAACCCCTGGATCTCCCGTTTTAACCCGTCTCAGGATGAGAGTCGATTTGGAGAGCCAGATTCTGAAATATCTGCCGCCGCAAATAAAACCTACAGAGAACTTCAAAAAAGGCTCGGGGAAGAAACTTTTCTGGGTGAGTGGAGTACAGTCGACCAGAATTGTATAAACCAGTTTGCCGAAATAACTGGAGATAAGCAGTGGATTCATACAGACCCTGAACGGGCTAAAGCGGAATCACCATTTAAATCCACAATTGCACACGGGTTTTTAACACTAGCCTTAATTCCAGCACTCACTAAAACAGTAACACAGGACAACAATCCGTACCCTGATACCAGGATGGTAGTGAACTACGGCCTTAACCAGGTAAGATTTCCGTTCCCGGTGAAGGCCGGTGCCAGAGTCAGGGCCAGAATCAGATTAGTAGCTCTGACACCGATGAAACGCAGCATTGAAGTTGTTAATGAAGTTAGTATCGAGGTGGAAGATAGAAATCGCCCTGCCTGTGTAGCAGAAACTGTACTAAGACTCTATTTCTAAGTAACCTGCGTTTTAACAATGACTAACATTACTCACATTCAGGCTCTTCTTCCTCGCCTTTCTTCTTTTTCTTTTTAGCTTCTTCGGCAGTTGTCTGGGTATTGTCAGAAGCCGTAGCACCTTCATCGCCAGCATAACTGCTCGCATTAAAACCCAGTAATGACAGTGTTAAAATCAATAAAGTTAATAGTTTGTTCATTTTTTTCTCCATCAGTTAATAATAAAAAATATTGTAAACAAGCAAGCTGAACCACAGATTAATACCTGTTTTTTTGTAGCATATTTTGTGGATTCAAGTCGTTTGAGCGGTTAAAAACTCAATAGCTTTATCAGCATTGATATTAAATTCATTGTAAACGACTTGATGTTGTGGGTTGATCAGAATCATCCAGGGAGTTCCACCGGTAAGGTAATTGGTCATGGTTGAAGGTGATACTCCAGGGCTTCCCGGGTCATGCCCCATGGGTATTTGCAAATCATATTGCAATTGGGTTTCTCTCACTTTGTAGACAGTATTCGTGGTGAAACCTTCAAACACGGTTTGAATGCCCGCAAACACAACTTTGGGATTATCTTTTAAAGCTTCTGATATTTTCTTTAAAGCCGGTAGACCATGAGAGTGGCAGCCTGGGCACCAGCTTTGAAAACATTTCAGGAAAATCCATTTGTGTTTATGCTCAGACAGTTTAAAACTCGTGGGGTTACCGTCTTTATCGATCCAGTAATCAATCTCAAGTTCCGGGGCAGGCTGTCCAACAATGCCATATCTCGAAAAACCGGCATTTGAAATTATCGGGCTTGATAAAGCCATGGCTCCAAAGCCAAATAGACTGGATTGAAGAAATTTTCGTCTGTCAAACATACACTTTCTGATTAATTTTATCATAAGACTACGGGCTGAAATTTAAGTTCCAATCTGTGGGGCGTGATTTAAGTTGTAATAGAAACTTTACCTGAAACCGGATGATGCTCACTACGGACTGCAAGATGCCTGCAAATATTGTCTGCAGTATGTTTTTGATCCTGTAATGAAAAAAAATGTGAGGATGTTTCTCGGGCTTTCCGCGATGTCTGTTTCGGTGAGCATAAGTTGGTAGCTTCAGAAACATATGCGCAATGCAGCGGGCCAGACCAGATCGTAAGGCGACTCACCAGTAATCCGAAGTTTGAAGGGTTGACGGGATATATGGATGAGTTTATTCGTCGGCATATTGATCATCAGGCAGGAATTTGAATGGTGAAGTCATTTACACGCATCCTGGAGCCAGGCAACGTTTTTAAAGGATAGTGTTCCCTTTATTCAGCGTATATCCAGTATCCCTGGTTTCAAAAGCATTAAAAAACCGATGCACTCAATTCATTTACTGCAATTAGCATTTCATCATCATCGGTCAAGGCCTGGGAGATAGAGCAGGTGCAGGCGCTGACAGGGTCTATGCCACTGGTAATCAATTTTCCGGCATGCACTAACAGGCGAGTACTCGCGCCTTCGTCCAGACCGCTGCCTTTAAGATTGCGGGTCAGTCGGGCAAACTTAACTAACTGCTTTGCCAGGTCAGGCTCTAACCCAGCTTCATTCTCAATAATTTTCTGTTCAATTGCTGCACTGGGATAATCGAATTCCAGTGAAATGAAACGTTGGCGTGTGCTCTGTTTAAGGTCTTTCAGTACTGACTGATAACCCGGATTGTAAGAGATTGCCATACAAAACTTATCTGATGCTTCCAGTAATTCTCCCAGTTTTTCCATAGGCAATACGCGTCGATCATCGGCAAGAGGATGAATGACGACAGTGGTATCACTGCGGGCTTCTACTATTTCATCCAGGTAACAAATTGCACCGGCTCGAACAGCGGCAGCCAGGGGGCCATCGATCCACACAGTCTGGTTATCGGTAATCAAATATCGACCAATTAAATCGGATGCAGTCAGGTCATCATGACAGGAAACAGTAATTAAAGGCCGTTTTAAACGCCACGCCATGTGTTCCATGAAGCGAGTTTTTCCACAACCGGTTGGACCTTTCAAAGAAATCGGTAACTTATTAGTATAGGCTGCCTCGAAAATTTCTATCTCATTAGATATAGGTTCGTAATATGGCTCAATGGATATAAAGTTTTCAGTTGGTTTCAGAGATTTGGCCTGCATTAAAAACACCTTTAAATTCAATAACATAGACATTACAAACTTCTGCCAAAAGATGCAAGTATCAAATGCATTTATGAGGCATAAATTTTTTTATAAAGACATAAAAAATGGTAACTGGAAATATGTAGTTTTTGGGCGTATCGTGCACGAGTTTTTAATTTTAGCGTCTTTTACTGGCTATGATGCCGGAGGATAAATAATGACTGAAGTGGTAGCTACCAACCAGACAATACTCGTGGTTGGCGCAGGTATCAGCGGAATTACCGCAGCTGTTGAAGCAGCTGAAACCGGTAAGAATGTGGTACTTGTTGAGAAACGAGCTTATATGGGCGGAAGAATTTCCCAGCTGTATAAGTATTTTCCTAAACTGTGTTTTCCAAGTTGCGGCCTGGAAATTAACCAGCGTCGTCTGAGTGCACAGGGTGGCATCACTGTATTAACCATGGCCGAAGTGTCAGGTGTTACAGGTGCTGAAGGTGATTACACGGCTACGGTCAAAATTTCTCCACGTTATGTGAATGAAAATTGTACTGCCTGTGGCGCATGCGCTGATGCAGTCGAAGCTGAATTCGATAACGATCATAACTACGGTATGGACAAGCACAAAGGTGCTTATCTGCCATACAACATGGCCAAGCCAGAGCGTTTTGTTATTGATCCTCGCATCATCGGTACAGAAGATGCTGAGAAAGCAAAAGCAGCCTGTAAATACGATGCTATCGACCTGGATATGCAGGAAGAGACTGTTGAGTTTAAAGCGGGCGCAATCATCTGGGCTACTGGCTGGACTCCTTACGATGCGAACAAAATCCAGCCTTATGGTTATGACCGTTATGATAACGTCATCACTTCTGTTGAATTCGAACGCATGATGGACAAATTTGGTCCTACTGGCGGCAAAATATTGCGTCCTGGTGATGGAAAAGAAGCTAAAGATATTGCTTTTATCCAGTGTGCCGGTTCTCGTGATCGCAACCACCTGAAACATTGTTCACGTATCTGCTGCATGGCTTCACTGAAGCAAAGCACATACATTACCGAGCAATATGGTGCAGAAGATGAAGATGCCAAAGGCACTATCTACTATATCGATATTCGTTCTATCGATCGTTTCGAAGATTTTTACCGCAAGGTTCAGAATGATCCGAAGATTTCATTCGTTAAATCTAAAGTGGCTAACATCATCGTTGATAAGGAAAACAATCCTGTCGTTAAAGGTGTAGATACTGAAGGCTATCACCGTTATGAAACTAAACATGACCTGGTGGTACTGGCTGTTGGTATGGAGCCGAATGTGACTAAAGAGTCGTTCCCCGTAGAAATTGCTATTAACGAGCATGGCTTCATCGAAGCGGACGAAGCTAATGGTGGTATTTTCGCAGCCGGTTGCGCATCTGATGCATTAGATGTGAACCGTGCAGTTCAAAGTGCAACAGCCGCAGCGTTACGAGCCGTTCAGGTCGTTAACAAGGTTGCTGGAGCGGAGGGCTAAGACATGGCAAATTATGATAAGAAACTAGGTGCCTACATCTGTAGCGGTTGCGGAATAGGCGATCGTCTTGATGTGAGCCAGCTGGAAACAACAGCAAAACGTGACGGTAAAGCCGCCAACTGTAAAACTCATGATTTTCTGTGCAGCAAGGCTGGCGTAGAAATGATTCAGAAAGATATTGATGACGGTGAAGTAAACCACGTCATTATCGGTGGTTGTTCACGTCGTTCAAAAATTGAAGCATTCCGTTTTCCTGAAGCAGCGGTAACACGTGCTAACCTGCGTGAAGGTTGTATCTGGATTCGTCCTGATAACGATGAAGCCCAGGAAACCACTCAGGAAATGGCAGACGATTTAATTCGTATGGCCTGTGCTGAATCCAAGTACATGAATATCCCAACAGCAAGCGGCGAACAGGAGTTGAACAAAACTCTGTTAGTTGTCGGTGGTGGTATTACCGGTATGACAACTGCACTTGAATCTGCTAAAGCAGGTTATAACGTAGTGCTGGTCGAAAAGGCTGCTGAACTGGGTGGCTGGATGGCCCAACTGCACAAGCGTACTCCAAACAAGATGCCTTATGCTGCTCCTCAGGATACTGGTATTGATGCAACTATAGCTGCGGTTAATGATCACGCTAATATTACGGTTCATTTAAATACTACAGTTTCTAAAACTGAAGGTGCTCCAGGTCGTTTTAAGGTTGAACTTGCCGTTGAATCTGGATCGGCCAGTACTGTTGATGTGGGTGCGATTGTTCAGGCATCTGGATTTAACATGTTTGATCCAGCCAATGTTCCTGCGATGAATCATGACAAGAGTGCTGATATCGTTACTAACATGGAACTTGAAGCACTTGCCAATGCGGCAGGCGATGGCCCAATCAAACGTCCATCTGATGGTAAACAAGTCTCTTCGGTCATCTTTATTCAGAATGTTGGTCAAAACTCTGAAGAAGAAGGTCATCTACCATACCATTCAGGTATTGGTGACATGGTTTCTATTAAACAGGCGATGTATTTCAAGCACCTTAACGGTGATTGTGACACGACTATCCTGTTTGATAACCTGCGTACTCCGGGCGCTGCGGGTGAAGATTTTTACCGTGCCGGTCAGGACGCTATGGTGACATTCAGAAAAGGTATCGCTTCTGAAGTGGTAGCTGGTGGTGATCTGGAAGTTAAATTCAAGGATATGATTCTTGATGAAGAATTTACCGAGTCAGCTGACCTGGTTGTTCTTGATGTGGGTATGGTTCCTAATTCCGGACCTGATCCTTATGCGGCTGACAACCTTCCTAAAGATGAAGATGGTAATCCCATCGAAGAAGAGAATGCGGTTAGTGTTGAGTCGATTCTAAACCTTGATTATCGTCAGGGAACAGACCTTCCTCACCTGAGACACGGTTTCACCGATTCACATTTCATCTGTTTTCCATATGAAACACGTCGTACCGGTATTTACTCTGCCGGTCCAGTAAGACGTCCGATGGACATCCATCAGACTATGGAAGATGCGGCGGGTGCTGCGATGAAAGCTATCCAGGCATTGGAAAATGCTGGTAAAGGTCGCGCAGCTCATCCTCGTTCAGGTGATTTGTCTTATCCATTATTCAGAAAAGAAGGTTGTACACAGTGTAAACGTTGTACGGTTGAATGCCCATTTGGTGCAATCAACGAAGATGAAAAAGGTTTTCCTGTATTCAACGAATCTCGTTGTCGCCGTTGTGGTACCTGTATGGGTGCCTGTCCAGTACGTGTTATCTCTTTCGATAACTACTCAGTGGACACAGTCGGTCAGCAAATCAAGAATGTTGATATTCCTGATGAGTTCGACGAGAAGCCTCGTATCCTGGTTCTTGCCTGTGAAAATGATGCTTACCCGGCGCTTGATATGGCTGGTCAAAATGGCATCGAATACAGTTCATTCGCACGTATCATTCCAGTACGTTGTCTAGGTTCAGTTAACACGATCTGGTTAACTGATGCGCTGAACAGTGGTTATGACGGTATCGTTCTGATGGGTTGTTCCAAAGGCGATGAATACCAGTGTCACTTTGTGAAAGGTTCCGAGATGGCTCATTATCGCATGGGCAAGATCGCAGATACTTTACAAACACTGAGTCTGGAAGAAGAGCGTGTTGCGACTTATGAAGTGGCAATTACTGACATTCAACGTGCACCCAAGTTGATCAATGATATGGCTGAAACCATTGAACAGATCGGCATGAGCCCATTCAAATTCTAGGAGACGCTACTATGAGTTTAAATACCGCAATGGTAGAAAAATACCGCAACAACTTTTTACAGGAAGTTGCAGGCAACGTCGAAGAAGGCGACTGGGTCAAAATGTGCATGCAGTGTGGTGTATGTGCTGGGTCATGTCCTCTGGGCAATGCCTGGGAACATACCCCACAGAAACTTTTCATGATGATTCGTGCTAACAAGCGTGACGAAGTTTTAACATCTGACTCCATGTGGATGTGTACTTCCTGTTACAACTGTATCGTTCGTTGTCCTCGTGAATTGCCGATTACTCACATCATGCACGGTCTGGCGACTTATGCGAAGAAACTGGGTCTTGCTCCACAGAGTAATCCGACTCAGTGGTTTTCCGAAACTTTCTGGAACAACATGATGAAGAAAGGTCGTGTTAATGAATTGAAACTGGGTTTGTCTTTATACTTTAAAGATGGCTTTGTATCAGGCATTAAAGAGTCGATTGCTCACCAGAAACTGGGCATGAACATGATGAAAGCGAAACGTATGGCACCGATGGAAATCATGGGTGGTCATGGCGTTAAAGACCTTTCCGGCCTGCAAAAGATGATCAAGAAAGCTCAGGATATTGAAGCCGAGCGTCTTGAAGCTAACTCGAAATAGGAGCGAAATAATGGCTAAACATGAATATTCGTATTATCCGGGTTGCTCCTCTCAATCGGGCGCATCCTCATCTAACCTGATGCGTTCAGTCAATTCCATGTGTGAAGAGCTGGATGTGAAACTGAACGAAATTCCAGACTGGAACTGCTGTTCAGCATCAATAGGTTATGGTTCTGGCAGTGTATTACCACGTGTCTCATTATCAGCACGTAATATTGCATTATCAGAAGAAGCTAATCCTGGTCAGGACATTGTTGCGACCTGTGCTGCTTGCTGGTTATCCACCAAGGAAGCATCAGAACGTTTGCATGAAGACGAAGGTATGTTCAAAGATGTTAATACAGCACTTGCAGAAGCAAACCTGAAGTTAAACAACAATACACCAGTACGTCACATGGCAGAAGTGTTGATCGAAGACATCGGTTTTGATGCACTTGCCGAAGGTGTTAAGAAGCCTCTGGAAGGCGTCAAGATTGCCGGTTATGTCGGTTGTCAGACTAATCGTCCTTTCGGTATTGCTGGTGAATCTTTCGAGAATCCAAAGTACCTCGACAAGCTGGTGAGTTCTTTAGGTGGCGATGCAATTGAATCCTATGAAAAGAAAGTTCAGTGTTGTGGTGGAGCGCTTGCGTTCTCAGAGCCTGAAAAATCTCAGGAAATGATTCACGGTATCATCGAAGCTGCTTACGATAATGGTGCAGATATGATTGTTACACCTTGCCCGTTATGTCAGGCAAACGTGGAAATCTATCAGGATGAAATCAACGCCAGGTACAACAGCAAGTTTGAAATGCCGGTTGTTTACTACAGCCAGTTAATTTCTGTCGCTTATGGCCGTAACTCTAAAGATGCTGCTTTAGATGGTCAGTTGATCAAAGCAAAAAAACTGGAAGAAATTGCTGGTTAACTGGTAATTGCTTCAAGGTTTAAAGAAGGCGCTCATTGAGCGCCTTTTTTATTTTAAAGCTTTGTTCACCATGAAGTACACGAAGGGATAATCCGGGTTTATAAACTTCTGTGAAGCGGGAATAGACTGCGTATAAATGTAGTCTGATTATTTATAGAAAAAACTATTTATACAGTTACTATACTAGATACTTTTTCTTCACCTGCTTCGTGGTACATTTGTTTTAATACCCTGGCTACTTACAATAACGTAAGATTTAATAATGACAGAAAAAGAATTTGCAGAAGCTTCATTATCGATTGGACTGGTCGTCGGTATCTCTTACATGATTTTTATTATTTATAAGCTGGGTAAGGATTCTAAGGCGGGTAAATTTGGTGCGTTCATTCTGTTCCTTGCTTTAGGGTTGGGTATCTTTGGATTTATAGTAAAGTTTATAATCAAAATGTTTTTAACTAGCCAGTTAAATTAATTTGCTATTTAATGAGCTCTAACTTGTTAATGAATTACGCTACCCGATCAAACGTCTACAGCTATCTGTAAAGGAAAATAGATAATGATTAAACGAAGCTTCTACTGGCACGATTACGAAACCTGGGGTGCTAATCCCCGGGTTGACCGTCCTTCACAATTTGCCGGTATTCGAACCGATCAAGATCTGAATATCATAGGCGAGCCGTTAATGATTTACAGTCAGCCTGGTGCTGATTTTCTGCCACATCCCGAAGCCGTTTTAATCACTGGAATTACGCCGCAACAGGCTGCATCTGATGGTATTCCTGAAGCAGAATTTTTTAAGAAAATTCATACTGAGTTTACAAAACCTGGAAGTTGTATTGTGGGATACAACAGTATTCGCTTTGATGATGAAGTCACCCGGTTTGGTTTCTATCGTAACTTTTATGACCCCTATGCCTATAGCTGGCAAAACAGCAATAGTCGTTGGGATGTGCTTGACTTAATGCGCCTGACTCATGCGTTACGACCCGAGGGCATCAACTGGCCACAAAATGAATCCGGGGTAACCAGTTTCAAGCTCACAGATTTGACGGCTGCCAACAATATCGAGCAGGTGGGTGCTCATGATGCACTGGTCGATGTTAAAGCGACAATTGCTATGGCAAAGCTGGTGAAACAAAAACAACCTCGTTTATTTGATTTCTATTTTAATTTAAGAAATAAACAGCAGGTTACTGATTTGATCAAATTACAGCAACCTGAAATTCTGTTGCACGTATCAGGGATGTTTCCCGCAGAGCAGGGTTGTCTTGCCCCCATTATTCCATTGCTTTCAAATCCGACTAACTCAAATGAAATCATTTGCTACAACCTGCATTTTAACCCCGAACAATTTTTACAGTTAACAGCAGAACAAATTCAACAAAAGCTGTACACAAAAACACTGGATCTGGCCGAAGGTGAAAAACGTATTCCGTTAAAAGGTGTGCATTTAAATAAATCACCCGCTCTGGCACCGGTTAAAACGCTGACCGCTGAGCAGGCTGAAAAATGGCAGCTTAACTGGGATGAAATAAATCAACACTATCAAATGTTGATGTCTGATCCTGAACTGATATCTCGTTTAAATGAAGTGTATAAACAAGCCAGAGAATTTGAAAAATCTGATGCTGATAGTGCACTTTACGAAGGGTTTATCAGTCGGGAAGATCGATTGCTCTGTAATCAATTACTGGCTGCCGATCCTGAAGATCTAGTTAACTGGACACCTGATAGTTTTCAGGATAGTCGACTGCAAACTTTATTGTTTCGTTACCGGGCTCGAAATTTTCCGCAAACCTTGACTGAGGAAGAGTCACAGCGCTGGATTCAATTTTGTCGAAGTCGATTACTTGATGGTGAATTTGGATCTGGTTTAACTCTGGAGCAGTTTCAACAGCAGTTATTAACCCTGGCGCAAAATGAGCAGGGCAAACGTGAGCGGAATCTGCTGGAACAATTATCTCTGTGGGTTCAGAGTATGGCGGATTAAGTTAAATATTAAGTAATTGATTAAGGTTTATTATCGAGAGTGATGTGTATTTTTACTTTGAATTGGCATTGAAAATTTCTTCAAAAGTAAAACCGGTCATACGATGAATACTGTTCCACAGGTAATACAGTACACCCATCATCATCAGCATTGAAGGTATCGCAATCATTGGATAGCTTAGAAGCGTCAATCTTCCAAGCTCTTCATTAAAAGCGGCACTGCCTGCAGGGCTGGTGACAATCCATTTCGCAAGCACATAGTTCATTACAGCAGAAAAGAAAAACGTACCGCCAAGTAGGTAAGTCGCGTTTAATAACCTGGCCTCAAAGATGATGCTATTTTCCAGTTCATTGAGCTTATTGGCGACTTTATTCACATCAATAATTTTCGGGTTGTAGAGCAGGGTTTTAATCAATGGATACCTGGTTTTAGTAGAGATTAGAACAGCAAGTCCAATTAAAGCTGGGATAGCAGCTTCTTTCACGGCTAACCATTGTGTGTCCAGCTCAAGCAGGCCTATGCCTCCTGTCAGTAAAACATTCACTAATCCTAGCAATGCGATGAAATTAAATTTTTTATAGTTAATTAATTCGAATAAACCCCATCCGAGCGGAAAAGCCAGAGCAACAATTAGAGCAGTGGTTGCACCAAGGTCATCATCACCGCTTAATTTCATCAAAATAATAGAAGGAATAACAAGACCGACCAACAGGTCAACTAGTGGCCGCGGCTTATGTTCAGCAGACTTTTCAGGCAGGGTACTATTCATGTTTTGTTTCTTTATCGAGTTCTTTTACTGCGCTGAAACTGATCTCTTTGACTGCGTACCTTGATTGGAATTGGCTGGAGTTGATTAGCGGGATTTAATGACTTCAGCCATAATTTTGAATTGTTGAAAATATGCTGCATAAATCGAGTTAACATATAAAGTTTCTCTGTAGTTATTAAAGAAATAGCTATCAAGAATATTCATGTTGAAGGTATTTATCAATAGATTTTGGCTAAAAAATGGCCAGAATCAACCGTAGTCGTAATTAGGTGAATCTGGCTTTTTTAACTAAGCTCTAAAAATACCAGTAACCCTCATTTATCATTCGGGTTAAGAACTTAATGAAATCATCATTTTCTGCCCATTCAGTTATGTCGCTTAATTCAATCTGTTGTTGGTTGCATAACACCTTAATTGCTGCTGATAGTGAAGCTGGTAAAGCATACTGTTCACCGTTGATATAAAATATTCCCTCCTCAATTGATTTCTCAAGGTAACTGCATCTTAAGCCCCCTAATTTTTTGAGCGGTTGTTCGGCTATTGCAGATATTGTGTCTTCATTTTCAAACAGGGGTTCTGGAATTTCAATATCCAGCTCATGTTTTGCAGTAGTGAAATAACAGCCGGCAAAATGTGTCATGGTGCTGTCATCATCAAGAATGTTTTGAAGGTGTTGTTTGATGCGTGATTTATCACTGTTATTAATGATACCCGGTGTAACCGATATTTCTCTATCAGGATCTTCAATCAACTGCTTGCCTAACTCATTATCGATCAGAAAATCGGCCAGTCCTGACATCATGTCGGTAGCAGAATTGGTTCTGAAACCGACGGAGAAGCTCATCGAAGGTTCAAGTCCTATGCCTTCATGCGGAAAGCCGGGAGGAATATATAAGATATCGCCGGGTTCAAGAATGGTATCGATAATGGCGTCAAAAGGCTCGACGTGTAACAGGGCTTCATGTGCGGCATATTCTTTTAGATTTCCTCTATCGCCTACACACCAGTGACGCTTACCCGAACCCTGGCAGATAAATACATCGTAATGATCTATGTGAGGACCAACGCTTCCACCTTCACTGGCGAAGCTGACCATTAAGTCATCCAGGCGCCAGTTCGGAATAAAGCGAAACGGTTCAATCATTTTTGCTGCATCGGGTGCCCAGTTATCCACCGCCTGCACGATGAGCGACCAGTTTTTTTCACCCAGGTGATCGTAGGATTGAAAGGGGCCGAATGCTGCATTCCAGTCGCCATCTTTATGCCAAACCAGCCTGGATTCGACTGTTTCATCAATGGCCAGACCCGCCAGTTCATCGGGCGATATGGGGTCTTCAAAGTTTTTAAATCCAGCGCGAAATACATGTGGTTTTTTTTGCCAGTATGTTGAAAGGAATTGCTCGGGAGTTAAGTCACCCAGATTGAGGTCAAACATAAAAGGTCCAGTTGTGCGATAAAGAAGAAAGTGGATTATGTCCAAATTTGAGAATAATGATTTGACCTGGAACAATCATTTGGAGCTATTTATCGAAATACACTCAATACAGAGCTTATATGTTTGGAGTATCATCAATATTTAAAATATTTTAAGGTTAATCGATGAGAGATGTAGAAATTACCAAAGAGCCGGTCGAGCTTTATAAAATTCTGAAATTTGAAGGTTTGGTCTCCAGTGGTGGTGAAGCAAAATCAGTCATTGATGATGGTCTTGTTTTGGTCAATGGAGAAGTCGAAACAAGAAGGCGTAAAAAAATACTTAATGATGATGTGATTGAGTTTGCCGATGAAACGTTTCATATACGACTCAAATGATTAATGCACCTGGGCAGCAATATGGCTGTTTATCTATTGGTCTGCATTGGCAGGGTGATTTCAGCTTTGATAATAATAATCCTGAAGCTGCCAGGACATCTGTCGATTGATATGCAAAGTGTTGATACAAATCATGCAGAACGCGATAAATATCTTCGGGGAGGTGCTTTTTTTGATCTAAAGAATTATCCTGAAATGAAGTTTGTAAACACTCATTTTTCTCCAGCAGGAGAGAATTAGGGAGGCCTGCATGGCAACCTGACTATGCGTGGTGTGACTAAACCAGTGACCGTAAAGTTGACTCATGTGGGTGAAGGAAAAGACCCCTGGGGTGCTTATAGATCGGGTTTTTCGGGTACTGCTGAAGTAAATCGATTAGATTTTGGCATGACGAAAAATCTGGGGCCGGGTACTGAATAAGTTGAAATTATTTTATCGATTGAAGGTATCAGGAAGTAATAGGATAAAACATAGAAATACCTGGGTTATTGATGCAGAAGCTAAAGGATTTTATTGTTTCACCCATTGGCAGTAAGGTCATTATGGCTCTGAGTGGTGCCATGATTTTACTGTTTCTGGTGGGGCATGCGCTGGGTAATTTATTAATATTCAGGGGTCAGGAAAGCTTAAATAGTTACGCTTACTGGTTACAGAATAGCCCGCTACTATGGGGTTTTCGAGCAACCATGTTGTTGCTTTTGATGTTGCATGTCATGCTGGCTGTACGTTTGTACTTACAGAATAAAAAAGCCAGACCCGTTGCTTATGCGGTTAACAAAGATATGCAATTAACCTTTAGTGCGAAAACGATGATCTTTAGCGGGGCGATCATATTTGCTTTTATCATTTTTCATATTGCACATCTTACCCTGGGCTGGATTTCCACCACGTCGTTAGAAGTAGAAGCCGGTCAACAGATGATTGATGTTTACAGCAATGTTGTTGCAGGGTTTAAACTGCCGGAAATAGCACTTTTCTATGTTATCTCATTGCTGGTAATTGGTCTGCATCTTCACCATTCTATTAAAAGTCTATTCCAGACTTTAGGTTTTCATCATGAAAACTTTCATCAAATGATTGATTACCTCGCACCTGCTGTCATTGTCATTTTAACCCTGGTATTTATATCCATTCCACTGGCTGTATTATTTGGGTATTTACCGTTAGTGGTGCAACCATGACAGGGAGTCACTGATGCCTATTTCACTCGATTCTCGTATTCCTGATGGAGATTTAGCCGACAAGTGGTCGAATCAGCAGGCCAATTTCAAACTGGTGAGTCCGAATAATAAAACCAAATATAAAGTGATTGTTATCGGCTCCGGTCTGGCAGGAGCATCTGCAGCTGCAACGCTCGCGGAACAGGGTTACCAGGTTGACTGCTTTAGTTTTAATGATAGTCCGCGTAGGGCGCATTCGGTGGCTGCACAGGGTGGTATCAACGCCGCCAAAAATTATCGCAATGATGGTGATAGCACTTATCGATTATTTTACGACACGATTAAAGGTGGAGATTTCCGCTCAAGAGAAGCCAATGTATATCGGCTTGCCGAAGTCAGCGGGCAGATTATTGATCATTGCGTGGCGCAGGGAATACCCTTTGCCAGGGATTATGCGGGTTATCTGGATAGTCGATCTTTTGGAGGGGTGCAGGTTTCCCGCACCTTTTATGCCAAGGGGCAAACCGGCCAGCAATTATTACTGGGTGCCTACGGGG
Source organism: Gammaproteobacteria bacterium (assembly GCA_024225395.1). GTDB lineage: Bacteria > Pseudomonadota > Gammaproteobacteria > JACNJF01. Next base: position 37,736 of record JAAEMR010000083.1, on the reverse strand, counting down.
CTTTAAACCGGCAAATTCATCTGGGCAAGGTTCGCATGTTTGTGCGTAGTGAAATGCTGGATGTGGTGGTCGACAAAGGCGTGGCTCAGGGCATCATTGTCAGAAACCTGGTGTCTGGTGAAGTGTCTCGTTTTAATGCTCATGCTGTCATCATCGCCAGTGGTGGTTACAGCAATATGTTTTATTTATCCACCAATGCGCTGAGTAGCAATGTAACGGCAACTTACCGCGCCTATAAGCAGGGGGCTTTATTTGCCAACCCTGCGTTTACCCAGATTCATCCAACCTGTATTCCAGCCTCTGGTGAGCATCAGTCAAAACTCACGTTGATGTCTGAATCACTGCGAAATGATGGCCGAATCTGGGTGCCTGCCAAACAGGGTGATCATCGTTTGCCGGCGGATATTCCTCATAATGAACGTGATTATTTCCTGGAGCGACGTTACCCGGCTTTTGGCAACCTGGTACCGCGAGATATTGCATCGCGGGCGGTAAAGCAGGTTTGTGACAAAGGTTTAGGCGTTGGACCTACCGGGCATGGTGTTTATCTTGACCTGGCGGATGCTATTGATTCATCCGGCAGGGATATTATCGAAGAACGTTACGGTAACCTGTTTGAAATGTATCAACGCATCACCAGTGAAAATCCTGAAAAAACACCCATGCGTATTTACCCGGCAGCGCATTACACCATGGGTGGGTTATGGGTCGATTATCATTTAATGAGTAATATCAAAGGATTATTTGTGATCGGGGAGGCCAATTTTTCGGATCATGGTGCCAATCGTCTCGGCGCGAGTGCATTGATGCAGGGACTGGCCGATGGTTACTTTATTGTGCCGTCCTGTGTGAGCCATTATCTGACTGAACAAAAGCCGCAACTTGTTGATACTACCAGTGATAGCTTTAATGAAATTGATCAATCAGTTGAAAACCGCGTTGCAGATTTATTGTCGATCAAGGGACAGCATTCAGCCGATTATTTTCATCGAAAGCTGGGTCAGTTGATGTGGGATAATTGCGGCATGGCGCGTTCTGAAAAAGGTCTGAGAAAAGCACTTGATGAAATACCGAAACTCTCTGAACAGTTTTGGCAGCAACTGAAAATTACGGGTTGCGGAAAAGAGTTGAATTTTCAGTTGGAGAAAGCAGGTCGAGTCGCCGACTTTTTAGAATTTTCACAACTGGTCTGCCAGGATGCTCTGCATCGCAGTGAATCCTGCGGGGGACATTTTCGCCAAGAGTCTCAAAATGCCGAAGGTGAAGCCTTGCGTAATGATGATGATTTTTCCTATGTTGCTGCCTGGCAGTTTAAAAGTGGAAAATCAAATCATCAGCCGGAACCGGCAACTTTACACAAAGAACCGTTAAGGCATGAAGCGGTGGCTCCTGATCAGAGGAGTTATAAGTAATGGCGAACTACCGGGTAAATATCTGGCGACAGGATCAGACTGAGAAACAGGGACGTTTTGAACAATATAGAGTTGAAGATATTTCAGAAGATATGTCATTCCTGGAAATGCTGGATGTGCTGAATGAAAAGTTGATCTCTGATGATCTCGTTCCAGTGGCTTTTGATCATGATTGTCGTGAAGGTATCTGTGGTGCCTGCGGCCTGGTCATTAATGGTATTCCACATGGAAAGGAATGCGGCACCACAACCTGCCAGCTTTATATGCGTCACTTTACAGCTGACACTGAAATCACGATTGAACCTTTTCGTGCGCAGGCCTTTCCATTGATAAAAGACTTGATGGTTGACCGAAGTTCTCTGGACAGGGTATTGCAGTCGGGAGGTTACGTGTCGGTGCACACCGGAGCTGCAGCGGATGCCAATAATGTTTTAATTGCCAAACATAAGGCTGATGATGCCTTTACCGCGGCAACCTGTATTGGTTGTGGAGCCTGCGTAGCGGTATGTAGAAATGCATCGGGCATGTTATTCGTCGCGGCTAAAACGAGTCAGTTAGCCTTGTTACCACAGGGGCAGCCAGAGCGTCTGGAGCGCAGTCTGTCGATGGTTAAACAAATGCAGGATGAAGGGTTTGGCAATTGTAGTAATCATTATGAATGCGAAGCAGCCTGCCCGAAAAATATTCCTGCCAGTTATATTGCTCAACTCAATAGAGATTTTTTGAATGCCAGTATGACCAGTAAAGAGTATGAAAGTCAGACCCATTGCAAGTCGTTGGAGGAGTAGACATTTAAAAACTAATTCACCATCAAGGCACGAAGAACACGAAGGAAAATCTAAGCAGTTGTTAATTGTAAAACAGGGTTTCCACTTCCTTTCTGACAATTCAACAAATACTTTAAGTTAAAAAAGAGTCTATTCAGCATATTTTTAGGCATAATAACAAACAGAAAATAGGTGTGCAGCGTTCAAAATTTTAACCCTGAACATAACAACCTTCGTGGATTCGTGGGAAGTTTTTTTGTTTTTGAGGTATACCAGTGGCTGAAGTTATTTTAATTACTATGGCTCTGCTGACAATTGCGATGTTAGCAGCCGGGCTATTCAAGAATTTTTCAATTCCTTACACGGTTCTACTGGTGGCTATTGGTTTGACCCTGTCAGAATTATCCCTGTTCTGGGATTTTTTATTACCTTTGCATGATTTTAAACTGACACCTGATCTGGTGTTTTTTGTTTTTCTACCCGCCCTTATTTTTGATTCTGGTCTAAGCCTTGATGCTCGTCTGCTATTGAAGAACCTGGCCCCCGTGTTATCCATGGCTATACCTGCATTACTACTGTCTACAACACTGGTCGGAGTTTCTGTATGGCTTTTTCTCGATATCGACCTTACTATCGCCCTGTTATTTGGAGCGCTTATATCTGCCACTGACCCGGTTGCCGTGGTTGCGTTGTTTAAAGAACTGGGTGCTCCGCGTCGACTCAATGTGCTTATCGAAGGTGAATCTTTATTCAATGATGCAACAGCGATTGTTGTATTCGGTATTTTACTGGCGATGGTGCTGGAGGGTAGCTCGGTGACGTTACTATCGACGGGTGCCGCAGTGGTTGAATTTTTCCGCGTATTTATCGGTGGCGCAGTGGTAGGAGTACTGGTTGGATTACTGGTCAGTGAAATGTTATTTCGTCTGCAAAGTTCGACCAGTGCCATTTTGGCGATGTCAATGGTGACGGCATACGGAGGGTTTATTATTGCGGAACATAGTTTACATGTATCCGGTGTGATGGCCACAGTGAGCTCCGCGGTGACATTGAGTGTTTACGGGTTTTCACGAATCAACACAGATGTAAAATCCATTCTTGCTGAAACATGGGAATTAGTAAGTTTAATCGCAAACTCACTGTTGTTCCTGCTGGTAGGTTTGTCTATCAATTCGCTTAACCTGTTTTCCCATCTATTCATAATTTTAGCAGTCGTTGTTTTTGTTCAATTGGCCAGAGCCGCCACTGTATATAGCCTGGTTCCCGTCAGTATAAGGTTGTTTAAGTTGCCCATGATTTCGATGGCGGAACGTCACATCATGTGGTGGGGAGGACTTAAAGGAGGGCTTGCCATCGCCATCGTGTTATCAATTCCTGAATCCTTACCTGGACGGGAGTTATTAATTAACCTGACGCTTGGAGTTGTAGTATTCACATTGATGGTGAATGCATGGACCATTAGACCGTTGATGAGAAAACTCAAGCTAGATCGTTTAACTGAAGATGAAACTATAGAACTCGAACAGGGGCTGAGACATGCAGGCCAGTCATCCACAGAAATGCTTAAGGGTTATGCGAAATTAGGCATTATTCAACAAAAGCTCAGTAAAAAGTTGAGTAAAAAAATTACGTCTATTTTCAACCGTGTTTCACCGGTTATTAATACTGAGCAAAGCTGGCGAGAAGTATACCTGGCATCTATACGAGAAGAGTTTCATAGTGTTGATAGATTGTATAAACTGGGTCTGATCAACCAGTACACCTTGCTGGATATCCGTAATGTATTGCAGCTGGATAGGGATGCATTTAGTGTTGAAAAACTTAAGAACACTATTGAAAGTGATGTTCAACCCAAAAGTATTTTTCAACAGCTTGAAATGTGGGTGTTAAGAGAATTTAGAGAAAAAAACTGGGCCATTAAATTTCTGTCCAATTATCAGCGCAGTCGTTTAAACCAGCGTATTCAGCGTGATATTGCAGGGATCGTAATGACTCGAGCGGTGATTGATATGTTGACTTCTCGACATGATCTGGATAAACAAGCTGTACGGATTGTGACTCAGCTTTACCAGCATCGTTTCGATTGCTGGTCTCAACGTTTAAAAGTTTTACAAACAGATTTTGAACAATTATTTGAAAATATTGAAAAAGAAATATTCACCCGTTCATCATTGAAAATTGCGCAGGATAAGGCAAACTTTGATTTCCACCATGGTGAAATAGGGGTGAAGGCATTTAACAAAATTACGGAAACTATCAATAATATTTTAATGAAACCTGTTAACTCTGAAAATGAAGAACATTTGTCGATAAAAATGTTTATGTCGATACCGTTATTCTCAAGCCTTTCTGAAGAGGTTTTAAATTTACTTTTCGACCATGTTCAACAGGTTACTTTTTTATCGGGTGATATCATTATTGGTGAAGGTGAAAAAGGAGATGCGCTTTATATTATTAGTCATGGTGAAGCTGAAGTAAGTAAAAAACAGCTTAATGGAAAATTTAGAATATTGGGTGAGCTGGAGCAGGGAGATTTCTTTGGTGAACAGGCCTTATTAGCGGATCATGTTCGATCGGCTACGGTTACTGCGACCACTGCTATGACACTGTTACGCTTAAGCCGAGCTGATGTGATTAAATTTGCTGAAAATCATAAAGAAGTAAAACTGCGACTCCAACAGGCAAGAGATGACAGGTCTATAGTTAATAAGACTTTATAATCCATGTTAATCTGATAATTGCTATAATTCCGGTTTATAAAAAATGAGTGTGAAGGTATGAATGGTAATGTATCCAATGATCGAGCGATAGCCAGCTGGTTATTGCTGTGTGCAGTTTTGATCTTTTCTATGGTTATTTTAGGTGGCGTGACCCGACTTACCGGTTCCGGCCTGTCGATGGTTAACTGGCATCCGATTAACGGGGTGGTTCCACCGCTTACAGAGCTGGCCTGGACGGAAGAATTTAATAATTATAAACAGTCGCCTGAATTTTCAAAAATCAACCGGAATATGACGCTTGATGGATTTAAACAGATTTTTTACTTCGAATATTCTCATCGAATTTTAGGCCGCCTGATCGGTCTGGTTTTCCTGATTCCATTCCTGTATTTCTATTTTACCAAAAAGATAAGGCGAGGCTTAACACCGCAACTTATTTTTATGTTTATTCTTGGCGGGTTACAGGGTTTGCTGGGCTGGTATATGGTGAAAAGTGGACTGGTTGATAATCCCCATGTTAGCCAGTACCGGTTAACAGCTCATTTGATTGCAGCCATATTGATCTATGCCTACATTCTGTGGGCAGCGATGAGTTTGCTTAATAGAGATGCGCTTGTTTCAAGTTACCAGTCGAGAAATCCGGGGTTTAGAAAAGCAGTATTTTACTTATTAATGATGGTAATTATTACTATCATCTCGGGTGGTTTTGTAGCCGGTTTGAAGGCTGGCCTGATATTTAATACTTTTCCGTTAATGGGAGGGCAGTGGATTCCACCCGGTTTGGATTCTTTACAGCCGTTGTATTTAAACTTTTTCGAAAATATGGTGACTGTCCAGTTTAATCATCGGGTACTGGCCATCAGCACAGGGTCGTTATTGCTGGTTTACTGGTTAATATCGAAGTTTCATGACCTTGATCGAAGTACAACCAGTAGTTTTAACGTGGTAGCGTTGTTGGTGATTGTTCAGGTCACGTTGGGTATAAGTACTTTATTACTGCATGTACCAGTGTGGATGGCAGCGAGTCATCAGGCAGGGGCTTTACTGCTGTTCACGGCAGTTCTGTATAACATGCATAAACTTAGTCGTCTTTAAGAGATAAACCTTTGTGTCCTCTGCGGTAAAAAAGATGTTAACTGGATAACATAGCTTTAAGACCAGCAAGGTGGTCGATGCCCCTGGTCTTTTTTTCTTCTGCGCTTAAATTGCTACTCGAATGCTCCGAGCCTTCGAGTTCTTCAGCTGGCATTTCTGCTATAAATCGACTGGCTTCGCATTGAATGACTTCACCGTATTTCTGTCGGGTCTGGGCGTAGCTGATGGTTAAGGCTTTTTCTGCACGGGTAATGCCTACATAGGCCAGGCGTCTTTCTTCTTCAATGCCCGGGTCATCCTGACATTGAAAGTGGGGGATCGTGTCCTCTTCGAAACCCACAAGATAAACATAGGGGAATTCCAGTCCTTTAGCAGCATGAAAAGTGGTTAATTGAACGCTCTCTGATTGCTCCTCATCGCTATTCTCAAGGATGGACATCAGTGTGAGCTGTGAAACCAGTTTGCTCAGAGTCGGCTCATCATGCTGTTTTTGCAGGTTACCAATCCAGCTAATGAGCTCTTCCACATTTCCCATGCGAGCTTCAGCCTGTTTCTGCGAATTGCTGGTATTCAGTAACCAGTCTTCATAATCAAGTTCTTTAATGATTGATCGAGTCAATTCCATCGCATCAACTTCTTCTGCCTGAAGTCTTTTCTCATCCAGCCAGTCGTTAAACCGCTGTAAACTGTATTTGCCCTTGCGTGATAGTTTTTCTTCGAGCCCCGCTTCATGTATTACCGAGCTTATCGGGCTGTGTCGCCATCCTGCATATTCACCCAGAGTTTTAATGGTAGCGGCTCCTATTTCCCGTCTTGGTGTATTGATGATGCGAAGCAGGGCACGGTCATCGTCCGGGTTGGATATAATTCTCAGGTAAGCGGTTAAATCTTTAATTTCACTGCGCTCAAAAAAAGCCGTTCCACCTGTGATTTGATAAGGTACAGAGTTTTCACGCAGTGCTTTTTCATACAACCTGGATTGATGATTCCCTCGGTATAGAATGGCAAAATTACTGTAGGGCTCGTTGCCCTGGAAATGTTTACCGATAATATCTATGACCACATTTTTGGCTTCATCCTGATCATTTTTACAGGGCAAGATGCGGATAAACTCACCGGGACCTGATGCCGACCAGAGTTTTTTATCAAACAGGTGCGGGTTGTTGGAAATAACCTGATTGGCGACTTTTAATATTCTCCCGGAGGAACGGTAATTCTGTTCTAACTTGACGACTTCGAGTGTAGGGAAATCCTGTTGCAGGCGATTAATATTTTCCGGTTTGGCTCCTCGCCAGGCATAGATAGACTGATCATCATCGCCCACCACGGTCATTTTCTGGCGCATTTGGCAAAGCAACTTAATCAATTCGTACTGGCTGGTATTGGTATCCTGGTATTCATCAATCAGCAGGTAATGAATTCGATCCTGCCATTTGTTGAGGATGTTTTCATGAGAACGGAATAACAGAACCGGCAACATGATCAGGTCATCAAAGTCGACCGAGTTACAGGCTTGCAATTGTTGCTGGTAAGCCAGATAAACTTTGGCATGATGCGTTTGTAAGGGATCTTCAGCCTGTTGAAGCGCCTGCTCCGGCGTTATAAATTCATTCTTCCAGTGACCGATCTGGTATTGAGTTTGCTTGATCAGCTCGGCTTCCGGGCTGTCTTTGTGTTGTAACTCGGTAATGCAGGCTTCGGCATCTTTGCTGTCCAGAATAGAAAACCCTTTTCTATAACCCAGTGTGCTGTATTCCTGTTGTAAAATATTGAGCCCCAGCGTATGAAAAGTCGAAATACGTAAGCCTTTAGATTCTGTTTTTGTGAGTAATTCGGAGGCACGTTGTTTCATTTCCCGTGCGGCTTTGTTGGTAAAAGTGACGGCGCGAATATGACTGGCCTGGTAACCTTCCTTGCGGATTAGCCATGAAATTTTCTGCGTGATGACACGTGTTTTGCCGCTACCGGCTCCAGCGAGTACCAGGCAGGGGTGATCGACGGTTTTTACCGCTTTTTGCTGAGGTTCATTCAAATGTTGCAGATTCATGCCGGGTATTTTATCGTGCTGGAGAAATTTTGGTATAACCCATGAATAGAGATTGACATTGAATGAGAGATGAATTGAGCATTGATAAATCTGGATGGTTGAAAGATGTAGAGATCATTCAATCCCCAAATTTTAATGAGCGTCCTGAAGACTGTTCAAATGTGAGTTTAATCGTTGTGCATGGTATAAGCTTACCTCCCGGTCAATATGGTGGTGGATATGTTCAACAACTGTTTACCAACAAACTTGATCCGACTGAGCATGATTACTTTGAGCAGATTAAAGGTTTACAGGTTTCCGCACATTGTTTCATAACCAGAGACGGGCATTTAACCCAGTTTGTATCCTTTAATAACCGTGCCTGGCATGCGGGTAATTCGCACTGGCAGGGGGTGGAAAACTGTAATGATTTTTCTATTGGTATTGAAATGGAAGGAACCGATGATGAGCCCTATGAAGAGTTACAGTATCAGCAACTGGCAAGGCTGGTAATCAGCTTGCGGAAACAGTATCCTGACCTCCTGGAACAGTCTTTGTGTGCCCATAGTGATATTGCACCTGGCCGGAAAACAGATCCTGGTCCCTATTTTGACTGGAACAAATTAACAACCCTTATCAACCTCGATAATAACTAGAAATTATGATTTTCTTTAGTATTCTGATTGCTCTTGTTCTGGAGCGTGTTTTACCTCAATTAGTCGACCTGAGACATAATCGCTGGTTGCAAAATTATAGTCAGTGGATGGTAGCGGTTTTACACGTGGAACGTTTTGGCGCATGGATGGGGCTGTCGGTTTTAATTTTCCCAATCATGGTAATAATCTGGATTCTGGGTGGGATGTTCGAAAACGCCCTGTTCGGTTTATTCGAGCTGGCGTTCAATGTTGCGGTTATATTTTTCTGTCTGGGGCCGAAAGAAATTGATTCACAGGTCGATGGATACCTGGATGCCATCGAAGTAGGGGATTCGCAACAACGTTTCAAAGCGGCTAGTGAGTTAACTCGTGAGACGCCCTCAATGGAGTTACATGTCCAGGTTACTCAAGTCTGTAAATCCATTTTTGTCGAAGCCAATAGCCGGATCTTCGCCGTTTTATTCTGGTTTGTAGTACTGGGTCCGGTAGCTGCTGTTGTCTATCGAGTCCTGGAGCAGTTATTGAATACAAATTATCTGGAAAAATCACTCGATTCGGTAAAGCAACTTATTAAGCTGGCTTTTGGTTGGGTTGACTGGCTGCCCACAAGAATTACGCTTTTTAGTTATATGGTGAGTGGTAATTTTGAAGAAGGTCTGCAAACCTATCGTCGAGGAGACGTGGGTGCTGTTGATATAACAGAGCAAAACATTGAGTTGTTACAAAGTGTGGGTTACCAATCCATAGCTTCTCATGATGTTGAGAATGAAAGTCAGGCTATGGATCTGGTGAAGAAATCACGGGGATTATTTTTAAGATCTCTGGTTGTCTGGTTGTTGTTGATTTTGTTAGTTAGTTTTGTGGTATGAAGAGATTTCTGAGAATTAGGTAAAGCGGTTTTAACTGTAAAACAATCTTTACAGTTATTTAATCATGTAAACATCAACTGAATGAATTTTTACTAAAACTGCCTGTTATCTATTTATATTCAGGTGTTTATTCGTTTTAACTCATGACTCATCAAATTAGCTTTTTCTGCAATACTCAATGCTCTCTTTAATCGATCGGGAGCGCTTCTGCCCATGCACTTATGCTCTAAATCTGCTTCAAACACAGCTAACATAGAGGTCAATAAGTCATCCCGGTTAAAAACCTGCCCGGTTAAATATTGTTGAATTTCAAGCACATCATCAAACACACTGTTCATTAAAACGGCATGATTTTTCGATAAATCATTGACGTTACCTTTTGTCTCCAGGCCACATATATTGGTCGTTAAAATAAACATATTTTTTCGAACCAGTTCGAAAAGCATATCCGCTTCATTATCTATTATTTGAACTGGAATATTCAGAGTTGAAAGCGCCTGATGGATGATTTGAGAGTTAGCCCCAAAAACAGGTGAAGGGACCAGAACTTTATAATCCATGCCTGGTTTCTTCTCAAACCAGACTGAAATTATAGTGGGTTCAATCAAAGCAGTATTTTCCCAGTCCCTGGGTAATAATTCGTTTTGCAGCAGGGTTATTTTATTCAACCAGATGTCCGGTATTTGTTCTATTGACGATGCCAGTTCACTTTCTCCAACGGCTAACAGAACGAGTACAGGATCAGGGGTAAGCTGTGAAATACTCTGAATATCGTCCTGTCGGTTTACCGGTGTAACGCTATATCCTGCTTTTAGAAAACCACGGGCAAATACACTACCCATTTCGCCCAATCCAATAATTACAACTGTCTGTTTCATAAAACCTCGGGAATATACGAATATCAGTAAATTATGCCTTAATTATATAGCTAAATCTCCTGGCTTTATGTTGTTTTTATTGATCTAGATTAGTATGAAATCACAGCTTTGAATGTTAATCTGCGCACATGAGTAGCAATGAATTTCTAAACATAGCCCTGCAGGCAGCCAAAGCGGGTGAAGAGGTTATCCGGCATTATTATGATGCCAACGTTAAGGTCATCATGAAGGAGGATTACACTCCCGTCACGGTGGCAGATGTGGAAACCGAGCAAAAGATCAAACAAGTGATTCTGGGAGCTTTCCCTGAACATGGCTTCTATGGTGAAGAAACCGGGATGACAAATCCTGATGCAGAATTCACCTGGTTGATTGATCCTATCGACGGGACTAAAAGTTTTGTTCGTCAGTACCCGTTTTTTTCCACCCAAATAGCATTGATGCATAAAGATGAGCTTATCGTCGGCGTGTCAAACGGTGTTATGTTTAATGAACTGGCCTGGGCCAGTAAAGGTGAAGGAGCCTTTTTAAACGACCAGCCAATTCATGTGAGTGATAACATCGATGAATTACGCGATGCTGCACTTTCTATGGGTAATATTGCGACCCTGGCCAGCAAGCCATCGCGTTGGAATGGCGCTGCTAAACTTGCCCAGCAGGTGAACAGAACCCGTGGGTATGGGGATTTTTATCACTATCATTTACTGGCCAGTGGCAAGATAGAAATTATTGTTGAATCAGATGTGAATATTCTGGATATTGCGGCTTTATCCGTTATTGTAAATGAAGCCGGTGGACGGTTTACTGATCTGGAAGGTCAAGCGTTAAACCTGAAAACGAGTTCGGTGCTGGCGACCAGTAACGAAACCTTATATCAGAAAGTTTTTTCATTAATACATGAATAATTGAGATGTCGCTTTATTGATACACAAGAGTAATTGGGGGTCTCAATAGACCTGAGTATTTTTGTGAATGAGTAAAAGAGGGAGCAGATACTTGATTATGAGTGTTTCTTTATGGAGTTTATATTTTTATGCTGAAATTGATAAATGCATTACCGCTTCCTCATTTTATAGTCTTAAGTCTATTTTTAGGGCTTGCCCCGTTTTTCCCCGAACCACACCTGGTTGAAAAAGTCAGGATGTTAATGAATGGTGAGTTAGTGAAACCGCTCGATATGTTTGACCTGTTATTGCACACTACACCGTGGATATTGTTATTGCTAAAACTAACTCTGGTGGTAAAAAAAAATAAACAGGCGACTGCTTAAGAGTGATTTAGCTCTACCCACACGTCATTGATAAATCCTTCTGCTGGTTTGTAACGAGATTTGTAACTCATTTTGTCACAGCCTTTTATCCAGTAACCCAGGTAAAGATAGGGTAGAGCATCTTCAATAGTCAGCTTAATTTGTTTAAGTATGGCGAAATGGCCCAGACTGCGTTGTGTTTCTTCCGGGTCAAAAAAGGTATACACGGCAGAATGACCGGTATCGATAGTGTCGGTAACAGCTATCGCCAATAGTTTTTTTCCTTTGCGGAATTCAATAAACGATGTATCTGTCCAGTCACAGATTAAAAAACGATGATAATCTGAACGGGATGGGTTTTCCATGCTGCCGCCAATATGTCGGCTATTGATATAACGCCGATATAATTCAAAATGTTCTTCAGTAAATTTCCCTTCCAGTAATTTTATAGTCAGATCGTTATTTTTGCGCAGGGTACGTTTGTCATTGCGAGAAAATTTATACTGATTAACCACTACCCGGGTAGAGATACATTCTTCGCAATTCGGACAATGTGGTCGATACAGGTAACCGCCAGAACGACGAAAACCAAACTGGATTAATTCATTATAGGTTTCTACATCCATGTCGATATGAGGATTTGCAAAGGCGCTGATCGACTGTCGACCTGGAAGGTAGCTACAGGTTTCAGGAGTTGATGCGTAGAAATGTAATTTAGTCTGGTCGTTCATTATTTGCTCTGAGTGAGCTTCACACAAAATATTTTTGTTTTCTGTTATCCAAAGAAAAATATCATTGGATTTATCAGTATGATTTTAGACAGTGTCTGAGAATTTTCATCAAATAAAGAGCTTTTTTTTAAAACAAACGATGACCGGTCATTTTTCAGTGGTTAAAACAGGATCTCCTACAGTCAGTATTCCATTTGATTGATGTAAACCATTTTGACCCACAAAAACTTTACCTTCCACTCTTCGATAGCTGGCGAGGGTTTTTAGTAGAGTTGAATGCTTTTCGGCAGATAGCTGGTTTATGCTGGGTATAACACAACGGGAACAGGGTTTTGCCAGCAGTATATCGATATTGTTTACCGATATTTTTGACCAGAAATCTTCTTCGTGAGCATCGCAACCATCAATAATAATATTCGCTCTAAAGCGATTTATATCGATCGACTCTCCCAGTTTATTGCTCAATAAATCAGTTGAGGCTCGACTTAATATGAGCAGTGGAAAGCCGTCTGCAAAACCGACTCGTTGTTTGTTTTTTGCATAATCAGGGTCGACCAGGCGGAGTTCGGTGTCCTCTAAAAATACCAGATCACAGGATACTCCTAATAACTCACTGAACCACAAACTGGCTTCAGATGAGACGATGGTTGCAAAACACTGGTCATTCCATATGGTTACCCGGGTCTTTTCAGTGCTATTACTTTGTAATGGTATTTCCAGTGTTGATGGGATTCCTGCTCTGCTGACCACCATTGTATTTTCTGTGAGAGCGGTTTGGATTTTAGCCATGGCCGGAAATTTACGCTGACTGAGGAAATTACCCTGTTTGTCTACCAGCATCCAGTGACGATCATACTTGAAGCCGGTATCTGTTAATTCAACGCTATGCAGGTCGATACCCTGACAGGATTTAATCGGGTAGATATGTAATGAATGGATAACAGACGGCATGTTATATCTCAAAAAACTGACGGGTTGTGGTTAAAAGTTCAGTAGCCAGAAACTGTTTTTCCTTATCTTGCAAGCGGGCTACCGTTTGTAAAATATGGGGCAGGTATTTTGGCAAGTTTAAATTTCCCCGCGGTTTTTCTGCTAAATCTCTGGGCAGTAGATAAGGGGCATCTGTTTCCAGCATCAACCTGTTTGAAGGAATATCTTTAACCAGTGTCTGCAGTTCCTGGCCTCTACGTTCATCGCAAATCCAGCCAGTGATGCCAATATGACAATCGAGGTCTAATAATTTGTACAGTGATTTTTTATTGTCGGTAAAACAATGTGCAACCACATTCTTAAGCTGGTCACGATATTCCTGCAACAGAGTGACAAAGGTATCAAAAGCATCTCGTTGATGCAGGAAAACGGGTTTTTGATATTCAACAGCAAATTCCAACTGCTGCTGGAAAACATCAATTTGCTGTTTTTTTGGAGAGAAATTACGGTTGAAGTCGAGCCCTGTTTCACCGATAGCTCTAACGCAATCCTGTGTCACCAGCAATTTTAATTCCTCTAATGAGTCCTGGTTCCAGTCTTTGGCGTCATGAGGGTGTACTCCACAGGTACTCAATAATTGATCCGGGAATTGATTACAAAGCTCGATAGCGACCCGACTTTCTTCAATTGAGGTGCCGGTTACGATGAGCTTTGTGACGCCTGCATCAGTGGCTTGTTGCAGTACCTGATCAACATCGTTTAATAAACGTTTGTTAGTCAGGTTAACACCTATATCTATGAGCTCTACCTGCTTTTCCACTAGCTTCTAATTCCAATTCCGCGATTCAATAGAGATAAGCAGGCGGTAAATAAAACGACTATAAACAGGGTGATAATCGACAGGGCAACGGTTAAATCGATATCGGAAACGCCAAGGAAACCAAAGCGAAAACTATTGATCATGTATAAAATGGGGTTGATCAGTGAAGCATTTTGCCAAAATTCTGGTAATAACTGTATAGAGTAAAAAATCCCTCCCAGGTAGGTGAGCGGAGTGAGAACAAAGGTCGGGATAATGGATACATCGTCAAAACTGGTTGCATAGACGCCGTTAATCAGGCCTGCCAGAGAAAATAGCAGAGCGGTTAACAGGGCAACTGAAAACACTAGCAAAGGGCTGTGAATACTGAAGCTGGTGAAAAACATGGCAACGATGGTGACGGCTATTCCAACCGATAACCCTCGAGCAATTCCACCGGTTAGAAAACCGAGTAAGATCACTACATTCGGAATAGGTGAGACCAGCATTTCTTCAATATGACGTGAGAATTTAGCGCCGTAAAAAGAAGAAACTACGTTGGCGTAGGAACTGGTGATGATAGACATCATGATCAGTCCGGGCATAATAAAATCGATATAATTCATGCCATCCATCTTTCCAATGCGTCCACCGATAAGATTGCCAAAGATTAAAAAATAAAGTGCTACTGTAATAACAGGAGGCACAATAGTTTGTACCCAGATGCGACTAAATCGTAAAACCTCTTTACGCGCTATAGTGATATAGGCAATCCAGTATTTTTGCAATTGGTTCATGATCAATTTTTATCTTGTGAATCCTTATTAGTAATGAGTGAAACGAATAACTCTTCAAGCCTGTTGACTTTATTACGCATACTCTCTATTTCCAGACCCATGCCGTGGATCTGTAAAATTAGATCATTCATTGTCTGGTCTTTGGGTATATCAGCTTCCAGAGTATGTTCATCGATTAACCTGAGGCTGAATGAACCTTTAATCGGCGGAAGGTCGGTGATTGTCTGTCTGAGATAAAGTATAAAAGTTTCACTGTTTAATGTACTTAGCAGTGATTTCATACTGGTATTTTTAATGATATTACCCTGATCAATAATGGCAATATTGCGACACATTTGCTCCGCTTCTTCGAGATAATGCGTGGTCAGTATAATTGTCGTTCCCTGGTCGTTAATGTCGCGCATAAATTTCCACATGGAGCGGCGTAATTCGATATCGACGCCGGCCGTGGGTTCATCCAGAATCAATAGCTCCGGTTTATGAATCAGTGCCCGGGCAATCATTAAACGCCTCTTCATTCCACCGGATAAATCTCTGGCCTGTAAGAAACGTTTATCCCATAAACCTAGCTCCTTGAGGAAGTACTCGGACTGTTTTTTGACTTCAGTAGAAGGAACGCCATAGTATCCCCCCTGGTTAGCAATGATTTCACCGACCGGTTCAAAAATGTTGAAGTTGAATTCCTGCGGCACCATGCCTATTTTAGATTTGGCCTGAATAAGCTCACTCTCCAGGTCATGGCCAAATATTTTAACCTGACCTGAAGATTTATTAATAAGTGAGGAAATAATTCCGATACAGGTGGATTTACCTGCACCGTTAGGTCCTAACAGAGCAATAAAATCACCTTTATTCACTTTTAGGTCTATCCCCTTAAGTGCTTCAAAGCCATTTTTGTAAGTTTTCCTGAGTTGATTTATTTCCAGAGCATACATTGAATTAAAAGCTAAAAAATCACATTATAGCTAATATCATAGTCAGAGAAGAATAATTCAATAGTAAAAATGAAAATGGCTAGTGATTAATATTAGCAATGTGCTATATATCCTTTATCAATTTGTACCATACAATTTACCCTTAATTATGCAGCATTATTTAAACTCGTTATATGTCCTACTGATAGAACCATCCCGTTCTCAACGAAATATAGTGGTACAGCAAATGGAAGAGTTGGGCATTTCTCAATATGAAGCCGTAGACACAGGTCAGCAGGCTTTAGCCATAATCGATACCGAACAACCCGATCTGGTGATCAGTTCGATGTTTCTTGAAGATATGACGGGTAAGGAACTGGTGCTGGAAATGCGTGATAACCCGGTGACAATTGATATACCTTTTATGTTGATCTCAACCGAAACCTCTTTTGCTGAACTTAACCCGATTAAGCAGGCCGGGGCATCTGCTGTCCTTCCCAAACCCTTTAAAGCAGCGGACCTGAAAAGGGCGATCCACATGATAATGGATTGGAACGGCCAGAATACTCTCGATATTGTGCATCCACTGGCAGAAGATTTGCAGGTTCTTCTGGTTGATGATAGTAAACTGGCGCGTCGATTAATTTCTCGAACTTTGAATCACCTGGGGTTAGAAAATATTATTGAGGCTGAAAATGGACGTGATGCTATCCCATTAATTCAACAGCAGAAATTTGATTTGATTATCAGCGACTATAATATGCCTGAAATGGACGGGCATGAATTATTATTGTTTATTCGGCACAAAAGTAAGCAGAAAAATGTGCCGGTCATGATGGTGACTACTGAAGGTAACGAAAGCATTCTTTCTGCCATTCAGCACGAAGGTGTTTCCGCTATTATGGATAAACCCTTTGAAGCGCTTGAAGTAAAAAAATTATTCGAAACCGTTTTTACTGAAGATGAGTAGGTTTTCTACTGCTTGATTAATAGTGCCAGCATTAGCCGTGAATGAATTAATAACCCGGCTTGTAGTCAGGGCTCCAGGGATTATTCCGCAGAAAATAATAAGACTCATAATCTGAGCTTGGAAATGTACTCCATACATCATTGTATTGATTTTTTTGAGCTATCGGCGGGCTCTGTTGCAGGGGTTTTACCTGTTGATCTACTACGGGTTTAATATCAGCCATTTCCTGACTTTGTACTGGCTCAGCTTCGGGTATTACTGAAATAACTTCTTCTGGAGCTTCCACAATTTTTGCCTGAAGTTGATAAACTTGCTGGATTATCTTGTTTTGCTCTTTTTGAAAATCAGCAGAATAGACCGGTTTATAATAACTCCTGTCCATTTGTGTGAAAAGAATCCATAAAATACCTGATAAGATAATAATCACAGATACCATAAGGTAAGTGCTGAGTGTCATTTTTGTCATTTCTTTAAAACTGATAATATTGAGTATCTGAGACTATTAGTGTATTTGAAACTACTGATATAGACAAGGTAATAGATGAGCCAAAACATTATTGAGCTATTTGTCATGCATAGCTGCCAGGTTTGCCCTCAAATGGAAAAGATTTTTCATCAGTTGCACCAAAATGGTGCGATAGACGAGTTGAAAATTATAGACATCGGTGAAAATCCAGAGATTGCACAACAGCTTAATATTCGTTCAGTTCCTTATTACTTAATCAATGGTTTTGCTTTTCATGGGTTAAAAACACAAAACGAATTATTAAAGTTGTTCAAGCATGGGCAGGTCGGAAAATGGCAGGAATTTATTAAAAGTGAATTATCTGAAGGTCAGTTAAATGAGGCTGAAAAAGCTGTTATAGATAACCCTACGGCTCGTGAAGCGATGATGTTGTTACTCCAGGATATAGAGACGTCGCTGGTTGTTCGTATCGGATTAAGCGCTATTATAGAGTCTGTTGTTGAAACGGGCTTACTGAATGACTATGAAAGTCAATTTATAGCATTAAGTTCGCATCAGGATGAACGTATTGCCATTGATGCTATCTATTATTTATCCCTGTTGGCATCCAGAGAAAGTCTGTTAAAACTGAAGGATATTGCACAAAACGGTGAAGGAAACCTGAAGCAGCATGCAGATGAAATACTGCATGAATTGCAGCAGGAAAAAATGTTGAACTAGTTATATTGAATGCTTTCTACTGAGTTATCCCTGTAGGCAGGCATATTTTTTAAAAAAATATTCAGGTCACAGTTAATACTGCCATGGAAAATGAATCCATTGTTTTTACTTTATTTTTGATATTTTTTGGCGCAGCTGTTATTGCAACAATTGCTCTGACGTTGCGGCAATCTCTCATTATCGCCTATATTGCGGTGGGAATCCTGATAGGTCCCTCTGGCTTTTCACTAATCCATGATGCACAACTGATTCAGAATATAGCGAATGTCGGTATTATCTTTCTACTCTTTTTACTGGGATTAGACCTCAACCCGAAAGAATTATTTCGATTAGCCGGTGAAACTACTCTGGTCACCGGTATTAGCTCGATAACTTTAT
Source organism: Gammaproteobacteria bacterium (assembly GCA_024225395.1). Taxonomy (GTDB): domain Bacteria; phylum Pseudomonadota; class Gammaproteobacteria; genus JACNJF01. The sequence continues at coordinate 19,359 of JAAEMR010000083.1, read as the reverse complement.
TAATGCTGGGTTATTTCTACAGTCTATCGTTTGGATACTCTAAACAGGAAGCACTGATAATCGGCTCTGCATTGATGTTTTCAAGCACCATTATCGGTCTAAAGTTAATTCCTACTACGATACTTCATCATCAGCATACCGGTGAAATCATGATCAGTGTGTTATTACTTCAGGATATTATTGCCATCATTCTGTTGCTGGTACTTGAAGGTTCGGCTCAACAGACCATTGGCTGGATAAATATAGGACTTCCATTGCTTGCATTACCGGGTCTTGTTCTGGTCACTTATTTAATTGAAAAATACCTGTTAATTCGTTTAATTCGTTCATTTGATCGCATCCGGGAATATATCTTTTTGCTGGCTATAGGTTGGTGTCTAGGCGTGGCCGAGGCGGCAGAGTGGTTAGGGCTTTCGTATGAGATAGGAGCATTTATAGCCGGTGTTTCGATTGCTCGCAGTCCTATTGCATTATTTATAGCTGAGAGCCTTAAACCTTTGCGTGACTTCTTCCTGATTATATTTTTCGTAACACTTGGGGCTAATTTTGACCTGTCCATTTTGCATCAAATCTGGGTCGCTTCATTAGGATTAATTCTATTAGCTGTTCTGGCTAAACCCTTGTTATATCGTCTTTTATTACGCTTTTCGAAAGAATCTTCAGGGCGCTCTACTGAAGTAGCGATGCGTCTTGGTCAAATGAGTGAGTTTTCCCTGTTACTTGCGGTACTAGCCGCTGAAATGCATTTGATTCGAGATCAGGTGAGCTTTCTGATTCAATTTTCTGCACTCATCAGTTTTATGATTTCCTCGACTTATGTGGTGATGAAATATCCTACGCCTATAGCATTGAGCGACAAGCTCAGGCGGGATTAGCATGAGTTTGGGTCATAGTTCATCAATCACCATAATGATAACCAGCAGTCTTTTAAGTTCAGTTTTGATTCAGTTAAGGTGTCTTATAGTTCGCCCATCAACAAACGGAGACTGATATGAAAAAGAATACGCTAACACGGGTAATACTCGCTTCAATAATAGCCGTGTCATCAACCGCTTTTGCTGGAAAAAATCACCATGATAAAAAACACCAGGCCAGGCATAAACAATTTACCTACGCAAAAGTGGTGAAAGTAACACCGATATATCGTGAAATTAGAGTAACAACACCAGTGAAGCAATGCTGGTCTAAACCGGTAAACTATTCTAAAAAAGACCGGACTATGAATTACCCGGCAGGGGCAACTTTAGCAGGTGGGTTAATTGGCGGTGTTATTGGTCACCAGTTTGGTAAAGGTCGAGGTAAAGCCCTGGCGACTGCTGCTGGAACCTTTATAGGTGCGCAGGTAGGTCACAATTCGAGTAAAGGTCACTTCCAGAAAGCATCGTTTGACCGGCATACCGGCTATGAAAAACATTGTGAAATCACAAACCGGGTCAGTTATGAAGAAGTCGTTGACAGTTACAAGGTGAGCTACCGTTATAAAGGTAAGCGATATCAGACGACTATGCCCTATGATCCGGGTAAAAAAATTAAATTGAAAATCACCTTTGTACCTGTGGTTTAATTCAACCAATTACCCGTGGAATTAAAAATGAGAGCAATTGTAATAGAAGATGATCAGGATATTAATGAGCAAATCGTTTTGCGCCTGAAGCAGGAAGGATTTGCAGTTGATTCGGCTGATAATGGGGTTGATGGTTTATATTTGATGCAGGAGTATCCCTGTGATGTAGCCATTGTCGATCTTGGGTTGCCTGAAATGTCAGGTATGGATGTGATCAAAAAGATTAGAGCCGATGGCAGTGATTTACCCATTCTGATATTAACGGCAAGAGGCCGTTGGCAGGATAAGGTAGAAGGTCTTGATGCCGGTGCGGATGATTATCTGGTCAAACCCTTTCATCAGGAAGAGCTCATGGCTCGTATTCGAGTTTTGATCCGAAGAGCGGCCGGATGGTCGGACTCAACATTGCAATGTGGTCCGGTGGTGCTTGACCCTTCTACACAACGTGTGACGTTGTCTGAGCAGGAAATTGAATTGACGGCTTATGAATACAAGGTGATCGAATATTTGATGGTTCATGCCGGAGAGGTAGTGTCTAAATCGGTACTGACTGAACACCTGTATGATGATGAAGGTGATCGTGACAGTAATGTGATTGAAGTATTTATTCGCCGGTTACGGCAGAAACTTGATCCAGACGATAACTTACAACCGATAGAAACATTACGCGGCAGAGGATATCGTTTTACACTCGAGCCGGCAAAAATGAATTAAGCAGAATCTCATTTTATCAGCTTAGAGTATAGATGAAATCTATTAAGTCCAGAATGATGTTTACCAGTCTGATTGTGCTGGTTGCTTTCATGATACTGACAGTCTTTGCCCTGGAACGTGCGGTTGAAAAGCGCATGCTTAAAGCCGAAGAAGATAAGCTGCAGGCTTTGATGTATAGCGTGCTAGCCGCGGTGGATCGTGATGCAACCGGATTAAGCATTACGGTTTCAGACACAAGATTATTCGAGAGTGCATTGTTTGATCCGGGCTCTGGCCTATATGCCGTTATATATGATGTAAAAGAAGAAATATGGCGTTCTATTTCTAATGAGCAGGGTTTTGATAAACCTTCAGACCTGGTCCCTGAAGAATTACGTTTTAGTCAGCTGGAATTTGATAATCGAGACTGGTTTCAACTGGCATTTTCCATACGTTGGCCCAATGTTCACGATAAATTAAGCTTGTATGAACTGGTGCTATGGAAAAGCGCTGATGACTATTTTGCGCAATTCGAACGCTTTAGAAAAATTCTGTGGTTATGGCTGGTGATCACTATAGCGCTGCTGCTGGTATTGATGTGGCTGGTGATGTTGTGGAGTTTGCGGCCTTTGCGCCTGATTGGGGAAGAAGTGCAGGCGATAGAAAATAACCAGAAACAACGTTTTGACTCAAATTATCCCACTGAAATTAAACCGCTCACGCAGAATTTAAATTTACTATTGCAACGTGAACAGCATCAGATGCAGCGTTATCGAAATGCACTGGATGATCTGGCTCATAGTTTAAAAACTCCCCTGGCGGTATTACGGGGCTTGAGTGAAAAAGCAACAGACTGGAACGAGGATGATACTCGAACACTGCATGAGCAGAATAATCGTATGAACCAAATAGTTTCCTACCAGTTACAAAAAGCAGCCACTGTAGGTGGAGAGTTAATGGCTAAACCGATTAACTTTACTGAATTGCTTAAGAAAACGGTGGGAGCCTTAAACAAGGTGTACAAAAGCAAAGGTATCTCCATCGAGTTGACGACTAATGTAGCTGTTTATCTTAGAATGGATGAAAGTGATTTACTGGAAATATTAGGAAATCTTATTGATAACGCCTGTAAATACGGCCGGCAACAGGTTCGAATCAAAGCGTTCCGGCAGCAGGATATGATGTTGGTATGGATAGAAGATGATGGAGCCGGGTTAAAACCCCGGCAGTTAAACGATATTCTGACGCGTGGCATGCGTTTAGATCAAACTCAGGAAGGACAGGGGATAGGATTAGCCGTCGTCAATGAAATTGTCGATGTCTATGATATCAAAATGAAATTTTCTGAATCAGATCTGGGCGGTTTGAAAGTTAATCTTGAATTCAAAAATATCTAGCAGGAAAGCCTGTTTACAATTAGCTGACTGTTATTGACAGCCACAAACCATAACTAATAATAAAGGCTCCGGGTAAATAAAATAGCCACTCCAGATATTTATTTATTAATTTGTAAGGTCTTTTCTGATCTTGAATCATATTGTTCCGCATAACAAATCTCCATGAAATAAGTTTTCATAACAGGTTTGATTCTAGACCATGGCAATAGTTCGATTATGTGATGCGCGTCCAGAAATGGAATGCTTATGGTTGTCAAAACCGTAAATCTGACCAGTGGTCACGATACTGGATGAGACATGTTGAGCTACACAGATACTACAGCGATAAAAGGAAACCTGGCTTTTATCATTTTTGGTGGTTTCGTAGATATTCATCAGAGAATTACAGTGTGGACATTTCATGCGTGTTCCCTCCAGAGGATAGCGCTGTTAGTGTTTAAAACTGTAGATTGGTATTCTTTTGAGTCAGATAAGTTCTGCGTGAATTATAGAATATTTAGCTAAGATGACAATATATAGTGTCAGGAAGTGAAATTTAGCACCATATGTTGTATCTGATGATTCTTCGTACCGGTTTTTTAAAACCCCTGACTTTATCAGTTTCGTGTCAGGGGCTTAGTAAGATTTATTAAAGTTGTTTGTGAGTTTAGCCGTTTAAGTTCAAAAATATGTTAACTCGAAAATTAGATAAACGGTATCCAGGCTAGACCGGTTTTCTCACCGCTGCAGTAGAATCATCCTAAGTTCGACAGACTCCTAGAGTGCCTTGAATCCAATGTCGGTACGAAAATAGGATCCGGACCAGTCTATTTTATTTACAATTTCATACGCAGCCTGTTGCGCCTGTTGCACATCATCACCCAAAGCTACGGCGCATAAAACGCGACCTCCATTGCTGACCAACTGATTATCAGTATTGAGGGTCGTTCCTGCGTGGAACACCTTGCCTGTTTCTGTTTCCACCGGAATGTTTTTGATTTGTTCGCCCTTAGCATATTGCTCAGGATAACCGTTGGCAGCCAGTACCACTCCTAGAGAAACCTTATCACTCCAAACCGTTATTTGTTGATCCAGTTTTTTATCGATTGCTGCAAGGCAATGTTCGACCAAATCTGATTTCAGGCGCATCATAATGGGCTGTGTTTCAGGGTCTCCAAACCGGCAATTGAATTCAAGAACTTTGGGTATGCCATTGCTATCAATCATTAAACCCGCGTACAGAAATCCGCTATAGGGAGCTCCTTCAGCGGCCATGCCGTTTACAGTTGGCCAGATAACTTCATCCATCACGCGCTGGGACATTTCATCGGTGACAATCGGGGCAGGGGAGTAAGCGCCCATGCCGCCGGTATTCGGACCTTTATCACCGTTATCTCTGGCTTTGTGATCCTGAGAAGTCGCCATTAGCAGGACATTTTCACCATCAACCATGCAAATATAACTGGCTTCTTCACCCTGTAAAAATTCTTCGATGACAACACGATGACCCGCATCACCAAATGCATTACCAGCAAGCATATCCTTGACAGCGGTTATGGCCTGTTCGGTGGTATCGGCCATGATGACGCCTTTACCGGCGGCCAGACCATCGGCTTTAATCACTATCGGTGCGCCCTTTTTTTCAAGGTAACGAATGGCGGGTTCTATTTCTGTAAAGCTTTGATAATCTGCTGTGGGAATATGATGGCGAGCAAGGAAATCTTTGGTAAAGGTTTTTGATCCTTCCAGCTGAGAAGCCTGTTGACTAGGTCCGAATATTTTTAAACCTTCGCTTTGAAACAGGTCAACAATGCCACTCACCAGAGGTGCTTCGGGACCGACGATGGTTAGACCGATATCTGAGTTTTTTGCGAATTCACACAAAGCTGAAATATCTTCAGCATCAATATTAATATTGGTGAGTTTATCTTCGGTTGCTGTACCGGCATTTCCAGGGGCTACAAAAACTTCAGAAACGAGGGGAGACTGAGCAGCTTTCCAGGCCAGAGCATGTTCGCGGCCACCGCCACCAATAACGAGTACTTTCATAGTGAAACCTTTGAATGTTAGTTTTACCACGAAGCGCAGGAAGTAGACGAAGATAATTAATATTTAATTAGAAAAAATGACCTGGACAAGTATTTTTTCAGACATTAAACCTAAGTTAAATATGTATTCAAGCGCTATATTTCAGATTGCTCAAACAGATGTTATAAAAAACCTTCGTGTTCTTCGTGTTCTTCGTGATGAATTGTTCCTAGTGTCTAAAATGACGCATTTTAGTGAACACCATGGCAATACCGTGTTCATTGGCTGCATCGATCACTTCCTGATCGCGCATAGAGCCACCAGGCTGAATGATAGCTTTAATGCCTGCTTCATTAGCCGCATCAATTCCATCTCGAAATGGGAAGAAAGCATCTGATGCCATGATGGACCCGGTGACCTCGAGGTTAGCGTGTTGAGCTTTAATGCCCGCAATTCGGGCACTGTTAATGCGTGACATTTGACCTGCCCCTACACCGATGGTCATTAACTCTTTTGCATACACAATGGCGTTAGATTTGACAAATTTAGCAATTTTCCACCCAAACAGTAGATCGTTCATCTGTTGTTCCGTAGGCTGAACTTTGGAGACGACTTCCAGCGTGTCATACAGAGCCATATCAGCACTTTGAACGAGTAAACCACCGTTAACTCTTTTTGAGTCGAGTCGATAAGCAGCTTCTTTCCATTGTCCACAGGATAACAGTCTTACGTTCGGTTTAGTTGAGATGATTTCAGCAGCATTGTCATCAACTGATGGTGCAATAATAACTTCGACAAATTGACGATCGATAATAGCCTGGGCAGTGTGCTCATCCAGCGGGCGATTAAATGCGATGATGCCACCAAAAGCAGACTCGGGGTCAGTTGCAAAAGCACGATCATACGCCGTTAAAATACTATCGGTAGTCGCTACGCCGCAAGGGTTCGCGTGTTTAACAATGACACAACTTGGTTCATCAAATTGTTTGATGCATTCCAGAGCAGCATCCGTATCGCCAATATTATTGTAGGACAATTCCTTACCGGATAACTGTATGGCAGTGGAAATGCAAGGTTCTTTAAGGTTGGTTTCCACATAAAATGCAGCATCCTGATGAGGGTTTTCGCCATAACGCATGCCCTGCATATGTTGATACTGAAAAGTTATAGTGCGTGGAAATTTCTTATCCTGTTCAGGTTGAACCATGCAGCCAAAATAGTTAGAAATAGCACCGTCGTAACTTGAAGTATGTTCGAAGGCTTTTATAGCTAAAGAAAACCGGGTCTCGGCACTGACTGCCTTATGATTATCCGTCATTTCCTGTAATACAATCGAGTAATCAAGTGGGTCTATAACCACGCAAACTCGAGCATTGTTTTTAGCGGCTGATCTCAACATGGCCGGGCCACCGATATCGATATTCTCGATAGCATCTTCAAGAGAACAATCCGGGTTTGCTACAGTTTGCTGGAAGGGGTATAAGTTTATGACGACAAGATCGATTGGTTTAATATTGTGCTGAGTCATGATCTCGTCATCGACACCGCTTCGACCTAATAATCCTCCATGAACTTTCGGGTGTAATGTTTTTACCCTGCCATCCATCATTTCAGGGAAGCCGGTGTAATCGGCAATTTCAGTGACCGGAATATTGTTGACAGCAATCAGTTTTGCAGTTCCACCAGTAGAGAGAAGTTCGACTCCCTGTTCATGCAATGAACGGGCAAATTCCAGAATACCTGTTTTGTCAGAAACACTAAGCAGTGCGCGGCGAATGGGTTGCTCTGAGTCAGCCATATTTCAGTCCTGAATTTTAAAACGACGCATTATAAAGGAAGCGCCTATTAACATGAAGAATGTTATGGATAAATATTGATGAAATTAATAATTTCTGAACTTTTTGATGAAATGAAGGTGGAGAAGGCTGTTGAGTTCGAAGAACAATACTTAGGGGCTAATTTCGTATTGTTTGAGTTTTTTTCGTAATGTGCCACGGTTTATGCCCAGGCAGGTAGCCGCTTTTGACTGGTTATTTTCACAATGATCCATCACTGTTGAAAATAAAGGTTTTTCAATTTCAGATAAAACCTTATCGTATAGATTACTGGGAGTTTCTCCATCCAGGTCATTGAGGTATTGCGTCAGTACAAGTTCGACAGTCTGTTTGAGGGAGTAGTTATTTTTATTCGAGCTGCTATTCAAAACAAATTCTCTTCATCAACAATAATCGTTGCAAACACCCCGATAGTTGATGAATTTAAATTTCCAGTTTTTTAAAGTCTTTATTTTATATTTAGACTTTAAAAACTAAATCATTTAAATGCATTCACTCTAGTGAGTGTTTCTCAATGGGTAACAGGATTTTACGATTTACTTCTTAACAGGCAGTGTCAAAATGACTGTCATGCAGTTGATCAAAAAGTTGTTCTATAAGCCCCGTTTGCTCAGTACTGGTCTCGGTTGTCATCATCAGTCTTTTAAAATTTCGCTGATAATTTTTTTCTTCACCAAGTTGCCAGTTTATATGTTTACGTGCAATACGCAGTCCTTGAAATTCACCATAAAATTCGTATAAATTTTGCAGATGTTGGAGTAGCCAGCCCTTCCTTATTTTAAGATCTGGTTCATCAAGTTCCACTCCTGTTTTCAGATAATAGTTTATATGACGAAAGATCCAGGGTTTATTCTGAGCAGCACGTCCAACCATGATAGCATCAGCGCCGGTGATGTCTATGACCGTTTGTGCTTTTTTTGCACTGTCTATATCACCATTTGCAATTAGTGGTATTGTAAGCTGTTGTTTTAACGTGCGAATTAAGTCATATTCGGCTGCACCATTATATTTATCTTCGCGGGTTCTACCGTGAACAGTTAATGCCTGAATACCACAATCTTCAGCAATTTTTGCAATTTGACCTACATTTTTATGCTCCCTGGACCAGCCGGTACGAGTTTTCAGGGTAACGGGTACCGAAACTGAATTAACCACGGCAGCCAGTATTTCTGCCACTTTCTTTTCATTTTTCATTAAAGCTGAGCCTGCTTCCACCTTACACACTTTTTTAGCCGGGCAGCCCATGTTGATATCGATTATTTGAGCGCCCTGTTCCACATTATAACGAGCAGCATCAGCCATTATATCCGGGTCTGCGCCTGCAATTTGAACGATGATGGGCCCGGGTTCACCCTGATGGTCCAGTCTCAATAAAGATTTTCGGGTTTTTCGTAATTCCGGCTTACTGCTCACCATTTCGGAAACGGTCATGCCTGCACCCAATGATCGACACAGTTGACGAAAAGGCCTGTCGGTGACTCCAGCCATAGGTGCCAGTACCAGCCGATTCGAAAACTGATAAGGACCAATGCTAAATCCTGGCGGGTTAGTATCCATGGGTTTAGCTATAGAACTCGAATTCATAGGTCAGGGCTTCGCTGCCGGGATCAATGATTTCAAGACGAAACTGTACCGGTTTACCGGGTTTTAACCTGTTGATGGTGATATCGGCCAGGAACTCTTCGGCTTTAAAAAGCCTGTTTGCAATAAAGTTGCCCTGAGAATCAGACAGGCTGATCAGTAGCGAAGGAACAGCCTGGCTGAAAGATGCTTTATTGACGAATGAACCACTCACCATTAATGCATCCTTTCGAGTCGGGTGGGTAAAAATGTTTCGATCTAATATTTTAATTTGAGATAGATTTGAAAAACGGGATTCATCACAGGGTAATAGCTGGCATAAATTTAAAATTTGCTGTTGGTAATGAGAAGAGGAAATAAGTGTATAACGCTGGTAATAAATGGTCTGAATGATGAATGATATTATCAGAAGTAAAATACCTGCTACCCATATTAACGGTTTGAAACTGCTTGAGGGCTTGTGATTTTCACCATACATCGCCTGTTTTAATGTAACCGGCTCATCGGCAGGGGGGTCAACTGAAATTTCAACCTGGGTGTTTGAAAGTAGTGTTCTGGTTTCCTCCTGTCGTTGCTGAATTAATGACTCATCAAATTCACCGGTAAAATTTTCAAGGCTTAACAGTGCATTAAATATCTGTTCGCACTCTCCACAACGTACTTTTCCTCTAGCGCTTTCGAGGTGATCTGCATATAAACGAAAAATACTGCCGCAATGGGGGCAGGTGGTTTGCATCGTATCACTGAGCTGCATGGCTATTACTCATAATCTGATACCTGTGATACGGCACCATCCATCCATGGTTTTAACTTTGTCCAGTCGAAAGTGTCGTTGATATGCCTGCACAACAGAATCTGCCTGTGAAGGCAAGATTCCGGACAGCACCAGCTGTGCGCCTGTAATGGTTAAAGAGGCTAGCTGAGGTTCGAGTTCAACCAGTGGTGCGGATAATATATTGGCCATCAGGTACCCAACAGGATCTATGTTCATTGCTTCTGGCAAACTAATTCCAAGTTGCTTTGGGTCAATGGAATTTCGTTCTGCATTGCTGGCCGTTGCATCCAGAGCCTGGGGATCTATATCTGTACTGCTTACTTTGCTGGCGCCAAGTTTATAAGCGGCAATGGCCAGAATGCCGGATCCACAGCCAAAATCCAGTACTGTTTTATCTACTGGGGGGTGCGCGTCGAGAAATTCAAGACACAATGCTGTGGTAGGGTGAGTTCCTGTGCCAAAAGCAATGCCGGGGTCAAGAATGATGTTACAGGCTGCAGGGTCTGGAGGTTCATGCCAGCTGGGGCATATCCATAAATTATTTCCAAATTGCAATGGTTCAAACTGATCAAGAAAAGCACGTTCCCATACCTGGTCTTCGAGTAACTGCTTTCGAATGCTTGAAATTTGATGATCCGGGAGTTTAACCACCAATTCATCGTAAAGTTCTTCTATGCTTCTGGTTTGCTCAAACAGTCCTGTAAGGGTAGTGCTGGGCCATGCCGGGGTTTCACCGGGCAGGGGTTCAAAAATGGGCTCATCTTTAGCGTCTGCTAGAGTCAGGCTTAAAGCACCTGACTGCAGAAATATATTTTCTGTGTTTTCAAGCTCTTCACGACTACACAGAACACTAAGTTGTAACCATGGCACTTTTAATGAATACCCAGTTTTTTCTCAAGATAGTGAATGTCGGTTTCACCTGCAGCAAAATTACCATCGCTGATAATGTCACGCTGCAAGTTGATGTTAGTTCTTATTCCATCAATAACGATTTCAGACAAAGCACCGGACATGCGGGCTATGGCTGATTCACGTGTATCACCGAAAGTGATTAACTTGCCAATCATTGAATCATAATGAGGCGGGACTGAATATCCGTTATAAATATGCGTATCCATTCTGACTCCGGGTCCGCCTGGAGCGTGATAGGATGTGATTTGTCCCGGTGATGGCATAAAAGTTTTTGAATCTTCAGCATTTAGTCTGCATTCAATCGCGTGGCCTCTAACTTTAATATCTTCCTGTTTGTAGTTGAGTTTATTACCTGCGGCAATGGACAGTTGTTCACGAATGATATCGACGCCGGTGATCATTTCAGTTACCGGATGTTCAACCTGAACACGGGTATTCATTTCAATAAAATAAAATTCACCGTTTTCAAATAAAAATTCAAAAGTTCCAGCACCCTCATAACCCATTTCTTCACAGGCCCTGGCACATCGCTCACCTATCTGTTTCCGTTGTTCGGGGGTGATGCCCGGTGCCGGAGCTTCTTCTACTACTTTTTGATGTTTACGTTGCATTGAGCAATCGCGTTCAGCGAGATGGATTGCATTTCCATGTGAGTCAGCAAGTACCTGAATTTCAACATGGCGTGGTTTTTCAAGGTATTTTTCCATGTAAACAATATCATTGTTAAATGCTGCACCGGCTTCAGCTTTTGTTAACTGAATGGAGTTTAACAGGCTGCCCTCTGCATTCACTACGCGCATACCCCGACCGCCGCCGCCACCCGCTGCTTTAATGATTACGGGATAACCAATTCTTTTGGCAATCTTAAGGTTGCGTTCATTATCATCATTGAGTGGTCCGTCTGAACCCGGCACAGTAGGCACTCCGGCATCTTTCATAGCCTTAATGGCGGCCACTTTGTCGCCCATGGTGCGTATAGCTTTTGCACTGGGTCCAATAAATTTAAAACCGCTGGATTCAACCTGCTCGGCAAATTCAGCATTTTCAGAAAGAAATCCATAACCGGGGTGGATAGCTGAAGCATTGGTGACCTCAGCTGCACAGATAATGGATGGAATATTTAGATAGCTTTCCAGTGAGGAAGGTGGGCCGATACAGACAGATTCATCAGCCAGCCGAACATGCTTAAGATCACTATCGGCTGTTGAATGAACCGCAACAGTTTGTATACCCATTTCGCGACAGGCTCTGAGAACGCGCAGAGCAATTTCACCGCGATTGGCGATGACAACTTTTTCTAACATATCAGGTAGTCTCTAATCTATGGCAAATAAAATTTGATCAAACTCAACGGGCTGGCCATTTTCCAACATGATTTTGGTGACCGTACCAGATTTATCAGCTTCGATCTGATTCATCATTTTCATTGCTTCAATGATACATAAAGTATCTCCTATATTTACCTTCTGTCCTACTGAAACGAAATCGCCAGCCGTTGGAGATGCCGCAGCATAATATGTCCCTACCATCGGGGATTTGACCCAGTGACCGCTGGGTTCTTCAGCAACAGCTTTTGCAGCTTCAGGAGCCGCTGTGACTGTAGCTGGAGCAGAGATCGCGGTGGGAGCAATAGCTGTTACAGGAGCAGCAGTAGTAGACGTGAATTGTCTACTGATACGAACCGATTCTTCGCCTTCTTTAATTTCGAGTTCGGCGATACCGGATTGTTCCAGTAATTCTATAAGTTTTTTAATTTTTCGAATATCCATGAATTCTCTCTAATTTATGGTTATGTTTAAGTTATTTGTTGCAACGGGGTATCGCTGCTTTCAGGGCTAACAGGTAACTGTCCTTGCCCAGCCCGCTGATAACGCCTACGGCGATATCAGATAAAAATGAATGCTGTCTGAATTCTTCACGTGCATGCACATTGGATAAGTGCACTTCAATAAAAGGAATGCTGCAACCCAGAAACGCATCGCGTATAGCCACACTGGTATGGGTAAATGCGCCGGGGTTGATAATAATAAAATCTATTTTGTCCTGTAAAGCCTGATGGATTCTATCGACTATCTGACCTTCGTGATTTGACTGGAAAGTTGCAAGGTCTGTTGAATTTTGCTGCGCCAGTTCTGTTAACTGTTGATTGATAGAGTCCAGGGTTTCGACACCGTAGTGACCGGGTTCGCGTTGTCCAAGAAGATTGAGGTTTGGACCGTGGATGACCAGAATATTGGGCATGCTTTAAAAGATTTTACCGGTGAGTAAGAAACAGGATGCAATTCTCACATAGCTGCATGATCGTGTCCAGTTTTAGTCTAAATTAACGATGATCGAGGCAATGTTTTACAAGAAAGTTCAAGGTCCATAGATCAAAATCTAAAGTAGAGTTTTGATTTGCTTCTCTAACTGTTCCCTGCTGATTTCACCACTGTGTTGAAAAACTATTTCACGTTGTTGATTTAAAATAGCAGTGTAGGGTAATGCTCTACTGTTATTGCCAAAATATGTATTGATTTCAGATGATTCTCTCTGGACTATCAATAAAGGATAGTTCATCGGGTACTTGTCATTAAACATGGTGACGTTTTGCGGGCTATCAAATGACAGGCCGATTAACTGGACGTTTTCCTGGTAAGTTTGTTGAATATCAACCAGCGCGGGAATTTCACGTCGACAGGGTGGACACCACGGAGCCCAGAAGTTGACGATCAATAATGGAGAGTCCCATTCACTCAGGTAACGGGGTTTAGATTGTAAGTCGTTTAAAACTATTTCATCAAAACTCAAGGTGACTGGTTCTACGGTCACTGCTGACTTGTGTGGTGCAGAATTGCTGTTAGTGCTGGCACTAATGAATTCAGGCTGCTTTATGGTTAAGCTGAACATAGCGACACCAGCAACAGTCGATAATAGACCGATTGCTATAACGAATAAAATATTACGCTTCACGTTTAAAAATTTCCTGCATATTTGCTGATGTGGGCAGCAAATTTTTCACCGCTCATTTCTCCAACCACACGACTACCTTCAATCTCGTCACCATTTTTATCATAGAATAAAATGGCTGGTGGTCCGAAGATGCCCAGTGATTTCATCAATAACTTATCGGTTTTATCATTTGCAGTGACGTCGGTTTGTAAGGTTTGAAAGCCTTTTAGTGCATTTAGAACATCAGGATGGGTAAAGGCATATTTCTCCATTTCTTTACAGGAGATACACCAGTCTGCATAGAAATCGAGCATGGCAGGTTGGCCCCTGGCTGAAGTCAGAGCTTGCTGTAAACCAGCCTCACCTTTTATCTGTTTAAACACAATGTGAGACTGGCTGGCTGATTCGGAAGAAGTCGCCGCAACAGGTCCGGTAATGCCTTTTAAAGGCTGAATCAAATCTTTGCTACCGGCAGCAACGCCGTATAAGTAAAATAGACCATAAATTAACAGGACCAGTCCAACACCTTTCCATAGCTTTTTCCAGCCACTGGAGCCTTCCGGCAAACTATCGATAGCGCCCATGTAAATGGCGGATACGATAATCAATGAAGCCATTAATAACATGGTGATGGAAGTTGGTAAAATACGCTCAAGTAACCAGATTGCTACAGCAAGCAGGGCGATACCAAAAATGGCTTTGACCGAATCCATCCAGGTTCCGGCTCTGGGTAACAGGTTACCTGCGGTGGTGCCGATGATTAATAAAGGCATACCCATTCCAAGTCCAAGAGCAAATAGTGCGAGTCCGCCCAGTTGCCAGTCCTGAGTTTGAGAAATGAATACCAGTGCTCCAACCAGTGGTGCAGTGATGCAGGGGCCTACGATGAGTGCCGATAACAGTCCCATGATGCCAACGCCAACAAGATTTCCGCCTTCCTGCTTGTTACTGAATTCAGTCAGATGGCTTTGAATAAATGATGGCATTTGCAGATCGTAGAAACCAAACATAGATAGCGACAGTAAAACGAACACGCCTGCGAATATGCTCAGAATGAGAGGATCCTGGAACCAGGCCTGGATATTAAATTCAGCGCCAAATCGTCCCACTATAGCTCCTGCTACCGCATAGGTAGAAGCCATGGCTAATACATATACCAGTGACAGGGTAAAGGCTTTGCGTGTAGTGATGTTGTCGCCCTGTCCGGCGATAATGCCTGACAGAATCGGAATCATCGGGAATACGCAAGGTGTGAAAGTTAATAATAAGCCGGCCAGGAAGAATGATCCGATGATAATGAACAGACTTTCATTGGCGATAATTCCGGCGAAACGGTCCTGTTCATTTTGATCATTTTCTACAGCAACAGTTGATGTAGTTGCAGAGGAAGCCTGAGGGCTGGAGCTACTTAATGAAGCCGATGAAATTTCAGGGCGATCATCTGAAATTTCTAATGAACGATCACTCAGGTTGACCTTAAAATATTTAGTGATGGGCGGGTAGCAAATTTTGTCTTCTACGCAACCCTGATATTTATAGGTCAGGATTAACTCGCTACTGGCCTGTGCTTCTGATAGAACAGGAATAGAAACCTTGAGGTAATCGTGGTAAACCTCCATCAAACCAAAAAACTCATCATTCTTTTCATCGCCTTTAGGCAGTGAAACAGCGCCAAGGCTGTGACCATTCCCGTCCAGTAATTCCATCTTCATTTTGTTTTTATAAAGATAGGTATGTTTGTAAATCTGGATCTCAGACTGGATGATATTGTTTTTATCGATAGTGGCGGCTAGTTGAAAGGCCGTATCCGGATCAGGAATTTCATCGTCATCTTCAAGGCCTATTTCACCACCCAGTGCCTGTAACAATGCCAGTGGATTGATCGAACTGGTGTCTTCTGCTGGAGCTGAGTTTGTATTTGAAGGTTGAGTGGATTGTGACAGTAATTGCTGCAACTCATTATTTTCATTGTCGACACTGACGGCGGCTACTTTAACGGGTTTAAATTTATACGCGGTGGGTGAAACTTTAGCTGAGTCAGTTAAATTCATTATCAGTGACTGATACAGGGGAGGGTAGCAAACACCTATATCGGCACAGCCCTGACCCGCAGTCTTAATATTGACAGTGGCAGGTTTTGTTCCATTCACATATTCAAGTGGCAGGGTTACTGCAATGCTGTCACGATAAATTTCTACATCGCCAAAAAACTCATCGTGTTTTATCTTTCCACCTGGAACCTGAGGTTCAGCAAAAATGACGCCTTCACTTTCCATGTCAAACTGAAAGGCATCGCGGTACATATAATAGCCGTCAGCGATATTATATTTAGCGATGACTTTATCACCCTCTACCCAGGCTTGCAGGCTAAAGGCTTTTTCTGGAGGTAACAGCTCTTGCTGCTGGGCGAAGACGGTGCTTGAACCCATTAGCATTAATGAAACCAGTAAAATTGTTTTCAAGAAGTTCATTTAGTATTACCTGTAATCCAGTTTAAATATTCTTCAGAACCCCCTGTTACAGGGAGAATAAGTATTTCGGGGCATTCATAAGGATGATTGTCCAGAATGACCTGCTTTAATTCTTCAGTTCGATTTGCTGTGGTTTTAAGCAGCATCTGGTGTTCTGTTCCGGTCTGGACTTCTCCATCCCATCTATACACAGACAGCATTTTTGGTAAGATGTTTACGCAGGCAACAAGATTTTTGTTCAAAAAAGTTATTGCTGCTTTTTGAGCACTTTGCTCATCCGGCCATGTCGTTAATAATAAAACAATGTCTGCCATAAAGAGTACCTGTTGCTGATGCTGAAAAACTTACATGTTCGCTTTAAGTAAATTTAATATTGTTGATTGCGAGGAATTTAGCCTTATATAGTATATTCTAATGCGCAAAAGCGCGTATTCTATTCCTGAGGTCTCTATGTTTCCAGTTTTTGCTCTTATATTTTTAATTGTTCCAGTGGTTGAAATTTATATCCTGATTCAGGTAGGGGAAGTTATAGGCGCTTTATGGACCATATTTTTTGTTGTGCTAACAGCTGTTATTGGTGTGCAACTGCTTAAAAGTCAGGGTTTATCGACCTTAACCAGAGCTCAACAGAAAATGAATAGCGGGGAAATGCCGGCAAAAGAATTGATGGAAGGTTTTGCACTGGTGATTGCTGGAGCTTTTTTACTTACTCCCGGATTTTTTACCGATACCGTCGGTTTTTTTCTATTGTTCCCACTAACCCGCTCAATGATTGTTGGTTATCTGGTCGCCAGAGTGATGGCTTCTGGTCGTTTTAACATGAATACTAATTTTCAGTCTGATTATCAGTCGCAGCATAAGAAATCTTCGGGTGATGTCATTGAAGGTGTTAAATACCATAAGGATGACGAATAATTAAAGCTGATCTGGATTGAATTGACTGCATTTTTAAATAACCCTGCAATTCTTACTTGAAACTGTAAAAACACCCCCTATATAGCTTGACTAAGCAGCTTTGCGGACTATGATTAGCACTCTCTGAGATAGAGTGCTAAAAAAGCAACTTAACTACAGAAAATTTAACTTAATCATTAGGAGAGTCTAATAAATGAATATTCGTCCTTTGCATGACCGTGTGGTCGTCAGACGTATGGAAGAAGAACGTACTACTGCAGGTGGTATCGTCATTCCTGATTCAGCTACAGAAAAACCAAGCACAGGAGAAATTCTGGCAGTTGGTAATGGCAAAATCACCGATTCTGGTGACATCCGTGCCTTAGATCTTAAAGTTGGTGACAAAATCATGTTCGGTAAGTACTCAGGTACTGAAGTGAAGGTTGACGGAGAAGATCTGTTAATCATGCGTGAAGATGACATCATGGCTGTTGTTGAATAAATAGACTTAAGAGATTATTAAATTATGAGTGCAAAAGAAGTAAGATTTGGTGATGATGCGCGTAGCCGCATGGTCAATGGCGTTAATATTTTAGCTAACGCTGTAAAAGTAACATTAGGTCCCAAGGGTCGTAATGTTGTTCTGGAAAAAAGCTTTGGTGCCCCAACGGTTACTAAAGACGGTGTTTCTGTCGCGAAAGAAATCGAACTGGAAGACAAGTTCGAAAACATGGGCGCACAAATGGTTAAAGAAGTTTCTTCACAAACTTCTGATATCGCAGGTGACGGTACTACAACTGCAACCGTACTGGCTCAGGCTATCGTACGTGAAGGCATGAAAGCTGTTGCTGCAGGCATGAACCCAATGGATCTTAAACGTGGTCTGGATAAAGCTGTTGGTTCTGCTGTCGAGCATTTACATTCAATGTCTACAGCCTGTGCAGATAACAATGCAATTTCACAGGTAGGAACTATCTCTGCAAACTCTGATGTGAGTGTTGGTGGAATCATTGCTGAAGCAATGGAAAAAGTGGGTAAAGAAGGCGTTATCACTGTAGAAGAAGGTTCTTCTTTTGATAATGAGCTGGACGTTGTTGAAGGTATGCAGTTTGACCGTGGTTACCTGTCTCCTTACTTCGTTAATGATCAGCAAACAATGACTGCTGAGCTTGAAGACCCAATGATTCTTCTGTTCGACAAGAAAATTTCTAATATCCGTGATCTGCTTCCAATTCTTGAAGGCGTAGCAAAAGCCAGCAAGCCTTTACTGATTATTGCTGAAGATATCGAAGGCGAAGCCCTGGCAACTCTGGTTGTAAACAGTATGCGTGGCATCGTTAAAGTCTGTGCGGTTAAAGCACCTGGTTTCGGTGACCGTCGTAAAGCCATGTTACAGGATATCGCGCTGCTGACAGGTGGACAGGTTATTTCTGAAGAAGTTGGATTAAGCCTTGAGAAAGCAACCCTGGAAGATCTGGGTTCTGCCAAGAAAATTTCTATCTCTAAAGAAAATACAACTATCGTTGATGGCGCAGGAAGCAGTGATGAAATTCACGGCCGTATTGCTCAAATCAAAGCACAAATCGAAGAAACTTCTTCTGATTATGACAAAGAGAAAATGCAGGAACGTGTGGCTAAATTAGCTGGCGGTGTTGCAGTCATTAAAGTGGGTGCTGCGACTGAAATCGAAATGAAAGAAAAGAAAGCTCGCGTTGAAGATGCTTTGCATGCAACTCGTGCAGCGGTTGAAGAAGGCGTGGTTCCCGGTGGCGGTGTTGCACTGATTCGCGCGGCAGCTTCAATTGTTGATCTGACAGGTGATAATCATGATCAGGACGTTGGTATCAACATCGCACGTCGTGCAATGGAAGAGCCTATGCGTCAAATCGTTGCTAACGCGGGTGATGAAGCTTCTGTAGTGACTAACGAAGTTGAAAATGGCGAAGGTAACTTTGGTTATAACGCTGCTAACGGTGAATATGGCGATATGATTGAGATGGGGATACTTGATCCTACGAAAGTAACTCGCTCTGCATTGCAAAATGCTGCTTCAGTTGCCGGTTTACTGGTAACAACTGAGTGCATGATTGCTGATATGCCTCAAGATGCTGTTGCAGCTCCTGCGCCTGATATGGGTGGCATGGGTGGCATGGGTGGTATGGGCGGCATGATGTAATCATCATGGTGCTGTTTCACCAACGCACATAGCGTTTCAAGAAGCCCGTAAAGCTTTGTTTTACGGGCTTTTTTTATGCCTGTTAGCTTTATTTAGTTCTATGCTATGTCAATGAATAGCAGG
>JAAEMR010000082.1 GCA_024225395.1 Gammaproteobacteria bacterium | reverse complement strand
ACATGAGTAAATTTCAAGAATTTTGCAGTAAATTAAAGGCCGTTTTAGAGGTGGGTTTTGCTGATGAACAGGCCTCTGTGGATTGGTTAAAACGAGAGGTGAAAAAATTACCAGCGTCCGGTATTTTGTTGGATATCGAACAGCTCGATATTGGCGAAGATCAGGGTGATGGGCGACTGCCTTTAGAGTGTTCTTTTGCCGCCTTTTGTATTTTAAGTGTCTGCACTTCAAATTACGAACTGGCTATTAAAGGGTTCGCTGCAAAGGTCATGGCGCTGTTACGGCATAATTCCTTCGGCATGGAAACCGTTTCTATTCCAGTTAATCTCTCAGCGGAAGGCGTGGATTTCACCCCGGGCAAAGCTGGCTATATCTGTTGGGCGGTGACGTGGCAGCAAACGGTTTATGTCGGTGAAGACGTTTGGAGTGGTGGCATTACCCCAAGTGAAGTGAAGTTTAGCTATACTCCTGAAATTGGCACTGACCATGAGGCGGATTATGAACCATTTTGAAATCACTGAACTGCAAAGAAATGTGGCTAATATTATCCGTATTGGTATCATTGCCGAGGCGGATTATGTTAATGCCAAAGTTCGAGTGCAGATCGGTGAATTACTCACTAACTGGTTGGACTTTATTAGTTTCCGGGCAGCGTTGGTAAAGGTGTGGTGCCCGCCGGCAGTTGGCGAACAGGTGTTAGTAATCAGTCCCGGCGGTGATCTTGCGCAAGGTGTGGTAATCCCAGCCTTATATCAACAGGCTTTTCCTGCCAGTGCCGCGACTCCGACTACTACAAAAATGACTTTTGCCGATGGCGCTAAACTCGAATATGACTCAGCCAGTCATCACTTACAGGCCATTATGCCCGGAGGAGGCACGACTACGCTGATATCAGATGGTGGCATTACTATAACTGGCGATATTACGGTCACTGGAAAGATTGTCAGCACTGGTGATCAGGTTGCAGGAGGAATTTCTCAGATTAATCATGTGCACGGCGGCGTAAAAGCTGGCGGTAGTACTACGGCGAAACCACAATAAAAAAAGAACTGGAAAGGGGCTTAACTCCTCGACTGTCTCCTCTTCTCTACAGCCTTCCTCTTCTCGCCGTCCTTTCCAGTTAGGTATGGTAAAATCGATTATAAATGAAATTCTTGATTTTGTCAATACTTTAAAAGTATAAGATCATATAAAAATATTAGATTCTTAAAATTATAGAGGGAAGCAGCCTCCGACAATTTTTGGAGAGGTATGTCGGAGGCGTGGTAAGAATAATTAATTATTCTTTTT
>JAAEMR010000081.1 GCA_024225395.1 Gammaproteobacteria bacterium | reverse complement strand
TGGAAACAATACTGATACCGATGATGATGGTGATGGCACTGTGGATAGTGAAGATGACCTTCCTTTAGATGATACCGAGACCGTTGATACTGATGGCGATGGCACAGGCAATATAGTTGATACGGATGATGATGCCGATGGCGTAGACGATGCTGATGATGCCTTTCCATTAGATTCAACTGAGTCAGCCGATAACGATTTTGATGGCACCGGTGATAATGCTGATACCGATGATGATAATGATGGAATTATTGACCTTATAGAGGTTATCAATGGAACAGATCCATTTGATCCAGATACCGATGGTGATGGTGCAATCGATACGGATATCTCATTACCCAATGCAGGTAATGGAGTGATAAATGACCTGTTTCCACTGAATCCCAATGAAACTGCTGATACTGATGGTGATTGCCCTGACTACAACCTGGTGACATCGGGTGATGGTTGCGGTGATAACTCTGATCCTGATACTGATAATGATGGAGTAGATGATGTAGACGATGCCTTCCCTAATGACCCGACTGAGTGGGCTGATACTGACGGTGATGGCATTGGTGATAATGCCGATACGGATGCCGATGGGGATGGTGTTACCGATCCTGTTGATGTTGTAGAGTCAGAGGATGAAAGTTCAGGTGGTGGTAGCTTTACTCCCAGTATTATGTTTTTACTAATAATAGCCGGGCTGCTAGGAAGAAGGTTCAGACTTTAATCCGGTTCTGAACCCGTTGAATTAGCGGGTTCAGGATTTGTAAATATACCTGTTTATTGTGGTTTTTTGTGTTTCACAGCCTGCGGCTTATGATAATGAGGGCACATATCTGTCTCACGGTATCTGGATCTTCGCAGTACGTTGTCGAGTAACTGCAGGGCGTCATCAGGTTTTAATCCCAGCTCCTTGCGTAATTCTTCCAGTTTCCAGCGTTCCTGCTGGTCGATTTTTCCATCTCTTAAAGCTTGGTTGATGTAGTTATTGAATTTCTGCCTTCTCTGGTTCAGATTTTGAGCAAATCCTGAAGCCAGTATCGCGACGGGTAATGCCAGCATGCCTACGCCGATCAGACCGATGATACCCGCGAAAAATTTTCCCAGCATGGTAACAGGCACGACATCTCCATAACCGGCAGCTATTAATGCTTCAGACTCTTTCTGCAGAACATCTAATGCGCTCAGTGGAGAATATCGGATTAATTTAAATAGCCTTAACATTCTTTAAACGCGTAAGAACCGCAGATCGATGGCAATGTATAAGCTCAGGTAAAAAGGCAGTATGGCAATCAGGTCGATAAGTGCCATTGGCGTTAGCATGTATCTCAGGCGACCGACAACAGGTGATGTGTGCGTGTTTTCAGTTAACTCGATGCTGCTCCAGACTCGAGAGGCTAATAATTTTTAATCTTCTATGTCTTGATAGTCGCAATTTGTGGATAAAACAGTATGGATTCTGTCGAGTGAAACCTGTAAATTTCATTGATATTAATTTTAAGAGCAAAATATAGATGAGTGATGAATCCTTAATTGTCCAAACTGGCCGGGGTGCGCCGGAGTATTGTGTTATTTGGCTGCACGGACTGGGTGCTGATGGGCATGATTTTGAACCCATTGTTGCGGAATTGAACTTGCCTGAGAATTTGTCGATAAAGTTCATTTTTCCGCACGCTCCGATGATTCCGGTGACCATTAATAATGGTTACATTATGCGAGCGTGGTATGACATAAAGGCGATGGATATAGGTAGCGCGCAGGATGAAGCGGGTGTTCGATTATCACAAAAGTCACTGGAAGTTATGCTTGATGAACAAATTGCACAGGGAATACCTGCTCAGAATTGTGTATTGGCCGGGTTTTCTCAGGGTGGTGCAATTGCTCTTCAGGCAGGTTTAAGGTTGAATAAATCGCTTGCCGGCATCATGGCGCTATCTACTTATCTACCTTTAGCCGAGACTCTGGAAAGTGAAAAGTCTGAACAAAATAAAAATGTTTCTATTTTTATGGCACACGGTGACAGTGATCCGGTTGTTCGGCCGGAATTAGCCTATTTATCACGCAGCCGGCTGGAGCAACAGGGATATATGCCAGAATGGAAAGAGTACCGGCATATGCAGCATGGTGTTTGTGCTGAAGAGATTGAAGATATCAGTCGATGGTTAACAAAGGTATTAGTCCCAAAGGGCTAAACATGGATAAATCCAGAGCGCCCAGTTGTACTCCTTACGTCGTGGCCAGTCCGTTGTGGTCACGGGCGCCGGCGCGGGATGAAGATGGAAAGCCCTACAGTGACTTTATGATGTTGATCCCGGGTCTAAAGCAGCAGAATGAGGCGGGGGTTGAGGCCTGTCTGGTTAAAGTTCGGGACAGTCTTCAGGCATTTGAAGATGTTGTGGTGTATGTTGATTTAAATATCAAACTGAGTCTTTTATGGGTAAGCCACAAACCGGTAGCAGGAATAACAAAACCGCTGGTGCTGGCTATTATGCGTGAACTCCCTCAGGCGAAGTTAGTGACGGCAGATTTTAACGCCGATTTAACCGATGATAACGAGCTCCCCGGGAGCTGGTTATCATCGTTGGGACATCGAGTTAAGAAGCGGTTAAAGCTTACTCGTTGAGATTAATCTGACTCAATCTAACTGATCAATTTTCGACATTGCTCAATTTGAATGCGCACCTGATCAGGTGCTGTACCACCGGTGATATTTCGCAAATTGACCGAACCTTCCAGCGTTAATACGTCGAATACATCCTGTTCGATACTGTCATGAAATTCTTTTAATTCATCCAGACTGCATTCGGACAAATCTTTACCTTTATCAATTGCATAAGCAACGGCAATCCCAACCACTTCGTGAGAATCGCGAAATGGAAGTCCTTTATTGACCAGGTAATCAGCAAGGTCGGTGGCAGTAGCAAAACCCTGTTTGGCAGCCTGGTACATCGATTCTTTGTTGACCTGAAGGTTGGGTACCATGTCAGCGAACGCTCGCAGGCTTCCCTGAAGGGTATCCAGCGTATCAAATAGAGGTTCCTTATCTTCCTGATTGTCTTTATTGTAAGCCAGGGTCTGTGATTTCATCAGCGTGAGCAGGCTCATCAGGTGGCCGAACACTCGACCCGATTTACCCCGTACCAGTTCAGGCACATCGGGATTCTTTTTCTGCGGCATGATGGATGAACCAGTGCAGTAACGGTCGGGCAACACTATGAAATTGAATTGAGCAGATGACCAGATGACCATTTCTTCTGCCATGCGTGACAGGTGGGTCATGCAGATTGCAGCATCGGCACAAAATTCGATGGCAAAATCCCTGTCGCTGACTGCATCCAGTGAATTTCTTGACGGGGCAGTAAAATCGAGTAATTCGGCTGTATACTGTCGATCTAACGGGTAGGATGTACCAGCAAGAGCTGCGGCTCCCAAAGGCAGGATATTCATGCGCTTTGCACAACCGGCTAAACGTCCGAAATCCCGTTCCAGCATTTCAAACCAGGCCAGCAAGTGATGCCCGAAAGTGATCGGTTGGGCAACCTGTAAATGGGTGAAGCCGGGCATGATAGTGTCAGCGTGTTTTGTAGCGAGCTCTAACAGGCCGTGTTGGAACTGTCGGATAAACTGCTGACAAACCTTGATTTCTTCACGCAGATATAATCTGATATCGGTGGCTATCTGATCATTTCTGGAGCGTCCGGTATGCAGTTTTTTACCTGCAACACCGATTAACTGGGTCAGTCGAGCTTCGATGTTCATGTGCACATCTTCGAGTTGAACAGACCACTCGAACTTGCCGGATTCAACTTCCGCTTTAATGTTGGATAGCCCCTTTTCGATGGATGCTAATTCGTCTTCGGTTAGAACACCAATCCGGTGTAACATTTTGGCATGCGCCTGTGAGCCCAGAATATCAACCATGGCCAGACGCTGGTCGAACTCAATTGATGCTGTGAATGCTTCAACAAAAGCATCTGTCTGTTCTGAAAAGCGGCCTCCCCACATGCGGGAATCAGATTGTTTAGTCATTTATGGTACCGGTATAAAGTAAGTTGTTCACAGGCTATAAGTCTGTAAGATTCTAAAAATCGTCTATGCTTGCATTGACCGCTATTGGAAAGCAAGACGTTTATGACAAAAAATAACGCAAATGTAGAGCCTGCAAAGGTTAATGAGTGCTATTTACCGGATTTTTGTAACTCAGAAGTCAATTTAAGATTGATTCTGGTGCTGGAATTAATGGCTATTGTGCTTGCATTGGCGAGCTCTGCAGGATCTGCCAGCCTGTTTATTCACCTCGCTCTAATATCTATGTATATCCAGTGGATTGGTTTATCCAGTGCGGTACTTCTGTGCCTTGCAAGGCGCTGGAATCGATTAAATAGTCATCTGTTAACCACGGTTATTAGTTTACTGGTGGTGGTTGTGGTCACCACAATATTGGCGGTGCTGGCTTTTCAAATTGATGCTGTTATGCAGTTAGATATTTTCAGTCAAGTTTCATTGTTTTCTACAGTTCTATATCACCTGGCTATAAGCTGTATTTTATATGGATTAGCGCTGCGATATTTTTTCGTTCAACACGCCAGTCATCAGGGGATCAAGGCGGAATCTCAGGCACGTTTGCAGGCTTTACAGGCCAGGATTCGACCGCATTTCTTATTTAACAGTTTGAATACCATTGCCAGCCTGACCCATGATGAACCGGATAAGGCTGAACGCGCTATCGAAGATCTGGCTGAATTATTTCGTGCCAGTTTAAAAGCAGATGCGCGGATAAGTCTGCAAAGTGAAATTGAACTGACCAAAGATTATATCAACCTCGAATTATTACGGCTGGATGAGCGACTACGGGTTAACTGGAATATTGAGACCGAAATGGATGATTTATTAATGCCGGCGTTGATTCTGCAACCGCTGGTAGAGAATGCTATTTATCACGGTATCGAGCCGTTACAGGAAGGAGGGGAAGTTCAAATATCGATTAAAACTAATCAAAATTTGTCAATTGAAATCACTAATCCACTGAATAAATCGGGGGAGGCTCAACGACGTCAGGGTAACCAGATGGCACTGGATAATATCAGGGAAAGGTTGCATTTAGCTTTTCAGGGGCAAGCGAAACTTAAGCATCTTGTTGAAAATGATCTATATAAAGTAGTAATCAGCATACCAATAACTAAATTGAAAAGTTAATCCAAACCTCCAGGCAAGTTTAAAATATGAAAATAATCATAGTGGATGATGAAAAGCCTGCAAGAGACCGGTTAAACCGGTTGATTGGCAGGCTAGATGAATACCAGGTCGTTGCTGAGGCGAGTAATGGGAGTGAGGCTGTTGAGTTAACTGGACAGTTTGAGCCGGATATTGTGTTACTCGATATTCGCATGCCGGTGATGGACGGGCTGGAAGCTGCAGGCCATATCTTTAACAATAAAAATCCTCCAGCGGTTATTTTCACCACTGCTTTTGCTGATCATGCGTTGGAGGCATTTGAAGCTCATGCGGTCGATTACCTGTTAAAACCCGTTAAGATTGACCGCTTGAAGGAAGCACTTTCATCTTGCAGTCGCCTGAACCGAGCGCAAAGTAAAGACCGTTTGCAACAGATTGGTCTTAATGAAGTCCGACGCCATATCTGTGCCCGGGTGCGTGGCAACCTGATGCTAATTGCGCTGGAAGATATATATTATTTTCATGCGGAGCAAAAATATGTCACGGTCAGGCATACCGGTGGGGAAGTTTTGATCGAAGAGCCGTTAAAAGCTCTGGAAGTTGAATTTGATAAATCTTTTGTGCGCATTCATCGAAATGCACTGGTCAGACTGGATAGAGTCTCAGGCATGAAAAATAATGCAGATGGTCATCATATATTTTTTAGTGACATTGAAGATACAAAGGAAGTAAGCCGTCGCCATTTACCCGGTGTTCGTAAGATCTTAAAAGGGCTTTGAACAATATCAGTCATCGCTACTGATATAACCCGTCAAATCTTGGTGTTCTTCGTGGCTCGACAAGAGCTCCTCGCATTGTTTTAACCACGGGCATCCTGCCCTGGTTCGTGGTGAGTGCTGTAATAAATCGATTATATTGCTTGAATGCCTGTTCACGAACAGGTAAAGCTGTCCTATAATGCCCTCCCATGAAAACAGCACTCAAAACAATAAGGATTGCTACTCGTAGTAGTCCACTCGCCATGTGGCAGGCAGAAGATGTCAGTCACCGCCTTCAGCAACTTTATCCCGAGCTGGATGTTCAGCTTGTTTCGATGAAAACTAAGGGGGACAAAATTCTCGATGCACCTTTAGCAAAAGTGGGCGGTAAAGGCCTGTTCGTTAAAGAGCTTGAAGAAGGAATGTTGGCAGGCAGAGCCGATATTGCGGTGCATTCAATGAAAGATGTGCCGGTTGAATTTCCGCCTGGTCTTGAGCTGGCGTTGATCATGCAGCGGGAAGATCCCCGTGATGCATTTGTGTCTAATAAATACGAAAATTTATCAGACCTCCCTGAAAATGCTGTGGTAGGTACATCCAGTTTAAGACGTCAGACGCAGATTAAAGAAAGATTTCCGAATATCAAACTCGACTGGTTGCGTGGCAATGTTAATACGCGTTTACGAAAGCTCGATGATGGTGAATACGATGCGATCATTCTTGCCGCAGCCGGTCTCAAACGACTGGGTTTTGAATCGCGTATCCGTAGTTGCCTGGAGCCCGAGGAAAGCCTGCCTGCTATTGGTCAGGGTGCTGTGGGTATAGAATCCCGAAGTGATGACGAAGCGGTAAAGCAATTACTGGCACCACTGGCTGATGCCGATACTACGTTACGGGTTCAGGCAGAACGCGCGATGAATGAAACATTAAACGGTGGCTGCCAGGTGCCATTAGCGGGTTATGCCGTGCTTGAAGGTGATCAACTTTATTTGCGCGGACTGGTTGGCGAGCCTGATGGCAGTCAGGTTTTACGTTCAGAAATTCGTGGTTCTTCGGCTGATGCAGTTGAGCTTGGAGTCAAACTTGCTGAAGACTTGCTGAGTCAGGGTGCTGGTGAAATTCTGGCCAAATTACATGATTAATGAACATGAATGACGGAGTGCAAGCTCCGGGTTTGACCTGCCTGGTCACGCGACCGGCACATCAGACGCAACAATTAAATGATATGCTGGAGCAGACTGGCTTCGGCATCATTAATTTTCCTACCATACAGATTAATGCATCCCCTGCAACGCCATTTTTAGAAAACTTAAAGGATGAGCTCGGGCACTATGATATTGCTTTGTTCGTGAGTCGAAATGCGGTCGATTTTTCTTTCAAATATTTACCTTCGACGGGGTTGCCCGATTCACTGCAGTTGGGTGTTATCGGCAAAGGCACCTGGATGGCGTTAAAAAACCAGGGCGTTGAGTCACATATCATTCCGACCGATAGCTATAACAGTGAAGGGTTGCTGGCTTCAGCGGTGTTACAGCAGGTGAATGGGAAACGTATACTCATATTTCGCGGGCAACAGGGGCGAAACTTACTCGGTGATACGCTGCGTGAGCGTGGTGCCAGTGTCGATTATCAGGAAGTTTATCGGCGGGTTTTACCTGAATATGCTAAAGGTACTTTAGGGCGGTTAACTCAACCTTATTTTCCCGACATTGCTATTTTCACCAGTGCAGAAGGCCTGTTGAATTGCTTTCAATTAGTGGATAAATCGATGGCGGAGAAACTATGTTCTATCCCGTGGTTGTTGATCAGTGAAAGAATGCGTGAAACTGCCCGTAATCTGGGACATAATGCAGACATAATTATCGCTATCAGTGCCAGTGACGAAGGAATATTGCAGGCAATACAGGAATGGCAACAAACTATTTGAATCATCATTAATGAAAAATATCGAACAGCAAAAAAATAATGAGGCCGAGACTGACCCCGGTGTTGAAATAGATGCTGATGAATCAGGCAGCAGAAAACAGCGACACTATTTATTACCTGTTTTTCTATTTTTAGGGGTCATTGCAATAATGGCAGCCGGGAGTTACCAGGCATGGCAACTTTTCACTCAAAGTCAGCAGCAAACTCAAGTTGTGATTCAACAATTACAGGACGAGCTGGCAAAACGCCCTACGCTTTCCCGGGTGGATAGCGGTATTAAATCAATCCGTCAGTCGGTGAATAAAACCGACGATCGACTGAGTGGACTGGAGCGGGGGCAGCAAGCCCTGGCTGATTCCACTGAAAAATTATATGAGCTGTATGGGCGAGATGAAAATGGATGGAAACTGGCTGAAGTAGAATACCTGATGTTAGTGGCCCAGCATAAGCTGGTTCTGGAAAATGATTTTGAAGGCTCAGCGAAAACCCTGAAAGCTGCCAGTGATCGTATTGCCGAGCTTGCTGACCCGGGGCTTTTACCGGTCAGGGTTCAAATCAATGAAGAAATTGTTCAGCTAAAATCCCGAGCTCGTCCTGACCTGGTTGGAATGACCTTGTTGCTGTCTCGCCTGACTCGTCAGATCAGCAGTTTAAAACCGGGTTATCAGACGCAGGCTAAAAAAGCAGAAACTACTGCTCCTGATAAAGTAGCAACTGATCCAAATTTACCTCTGCAACAAAAAGTAATGGATTTCATGACTTCACTGGTGACCATTAAATCCAGTCAGCCAGAAACTAAAAAGTCGACAGCGGCGACAGTGATCATCGATGTCACTGAAAAGCTGGAAGATTACCTGAAATTAACGCGTTGGTCTGTGCTTGAGAGGGATGCTTTTCAATATAAAAAATTGATGGCTCAAAATGTAAACCTGTTTAAAGAGTATTACGATCTGACAAAAGCAGCTAATGCTGATTTTTATGAATCTTTGCTGGCTTTGCAGAAGTCTCAGATTAAACCCGAACTGCCCGATATTTCAGGTTCTTTATTGTTGTTAAAGCAGGTTCAGCAAAAACGGGAGAGTGAAACACCGCAGCAAAATTCACAGGAGACTGACAATGGTTAAATTATTTATCAGTCTGTTGATTCTGGTTATAGTTGTTTTAGCAGCAGTGTTACTGGTACAGGATGATCCAGGTTTTGTGCTGATCAAATATGCTGACTTTTCACTCGAAACCAGTCTCGCATTTGGTATTGTTGCTGTGGTTGTGGGTGGCTTGCTGATCCAACTCGTGCTGCGTATTCTTTTGTCAATCTGGCATTTACCAACGACTTTAGCAAAGCAGTCTGAAAGGCGCCGAGCTGAAAAAAGTAGAAAGCTTTTGAATATTGGTTTAATAGATCTTGCCGAGGGACGGTTTGAGCAGGCTGAAACTAATCTATTAAAATTTATAGATTTAGCGGAAAACCCATTAATCAATTATCTGGCAGCGGCTCGTGCAGCTCAACAGCTGGGTAAGTTTGATCAACGGGATAATCACCTAAAGGCCGCCCATGACGTAAAACCGGAAGCTGCTATTGCAATAGGGGTTTCACAGGCAGAGTTGCAGCTAGCATCACATCAGACTGAAAGGGCGCTGGCTACTTTAACTCATTTAAGAACTTTAGCGCCAAAACATGATTATGTGTTGAAGTTGCTTGCCAAAGTGTATTTTGAAATTCAGGAATGGTCCTCATTGCGTGACCTATTAGCGGAAGTTCGTAAGAAAAAGCTGTTTAAAGATGAGCAGCTTGAAAAGCTGGAATTAAAAGCATTTACCGGATGCCTGAGTATGGCGGCAGAAACGGAAGATGAATCACTGGATAAAGCCTGGGCTAAAATTCCGAAAGTCCATCAGACTCAGGCAAAATATATTTTATATTATATTGAACTGGTTAATCGTTATAGTCGGGACAGCAAATTAATTGAACAGATAGTGGTTAAATCTATTAATCAGCAATGGAATACAGAACTTCTCGAATACTACGGGCGATTAGCGGTAGAAGACACGACTAAACAATTAGCTACTGCCGAAAAATGGCTGCAGGATTACGGCTCGAGTGATGCGTTGCTTCTGGCTCTGGGGCGTATCTGTATTCGTCTAAAATTATGGGGTAAAGCACAGAATTACCTGGAAGCAAGTATTGGTATCAGGCCGGGTAAAGAAAGTTGCTATGAGCTGGCAAATTTGTTGGGCAGAGAAGAGTTAAATGATCAGCAGGCTGCCTGTAAATATTATCGGGAAGGGTTGGAATTGTCCCTCCATAAATAAACCATAAAAGGTAAGTTGCACAAAATCCAGCTGGCTGTATTAGCCCTTTGCTTAACACTGTTTTTTATAATTAAACCTAAGTTAAGGTATTACAATGAAAAATACCTTAACACTTTCTTTGCAGGAACTGGTTTTTGATAACCGTTTTATTGATCGCCTACCTGCAGATCCCATCCTTAAAAATTCATGCCGACAGGTGAAAAATGCCTGCTTTTCATTTGTAGAGCCCACCAAAGTCAGTAACCCGAGTCTGGTTGCTGTGTCTACTGAAATGTTCGAAGAGCTCAATCTTGATAAGGAGCTCATCCATGACGATGAATTTATTCAGCTCTTTGTTGGAAATACCCTTTTGCCGGGCATGAATGCTTACGCCATGTGTTATGGAGGCCATCAGTTTGGTAACTGGGCCGGACAATTAGGTGATGGCAGGGCTATCAATCTGGGGGATGTGATTACCAGAAATAATAAACGCTGGAGTCTGCAATTAAAGGGAGCGGGTCCCACTCCCTATTCTAGAACGGCAGATGGTCTGGCGGTGTTGCGCTCTTCGTTGCGGGAGTTTTTATGCAGTGAAGCGATGTATCACCTGGGTGTACCAACCACCAGGGCTTTGACGTTGTCACTGACGGGTGAAAAAGTTGTCAGGGACATGTTTTATGACGGGAATCCTGAATATGAGTTGGGAGCTGTGGTGTGTCGAGTAGCGCCGAGTTTTATCCGGTTTGGTAACTTCCAGATTCTTTCTGCGCAAAATGATATTGAAAACTTAACCAGACTGATCGATTACACGATTGAAACAGACTTTCCTCATCTTGATAGTTCGGAAGAAGGTATTTATCTGAAATGGTTTAAGGAAGTCTGTACTACCACGGCTGATATGGTGGTGCACTGGATGCGAGTAGGCTTCGTGCACGGTGTAATGAATACCGACAATATGTCAATTCTAGGGCTGACCATCGACTATGGTCCGTATGGCTGGCTGGAAAATTATGACCCGGACTGGACACCCAATACCACGGATGCCAACGGCCGACGTTATCGATTTGAAAATCAAAGTCAGGTAGCTCTATGGAATTTATTGCAACTGGCGGAAGCTATTTATCCATTGATTAATGATACCAGGCCGCTGGAAGAAATCTTAAAGTACTATAGAGATTATTATCAGCAGCAATGGAATAACATGATGGCTGCAAAACTGGGTTTTGAACAAAGCTCAGAGCTGGTAGAGAAACTGGTCGAGCAGTTATTAAAACTGTTAGCTGAAATAGAAACTGATATGACGCTGTTTTATAGGGCATTATCAGAAATTGAACTGGATGATAACGCTATTATGGATGAGGGTTTGCTGCACACTGTTTTTGAAAAAGCCTGGTATCTACCTGAACAGGTAAATGAAAAATACCTGCCACAGCTGCAGTCCTGGCTGGTGAAATATAAAGAATGTACTGAAGCATTAGATCTGACGGATTCTGAAAGAAAAAACCGAATGAATCAGTTTAACCCGAAATATGTGCTGAGAAATTACCTGGCTCAGCAAGCTATTGATAAAGCCAATGAGGATGATTATTCGATGCTGCATGAACTTCTCGATGTGTTAAGAAAGCCCTACGATGAGCAGCCTGATAAAGAAGTGTTTGCAGCAAAAAGACCCGAATGGGCTCGTCATCGTGCAGGCTGTTCGATGCTTTCCTGTAGTTCCTGACAACTGCAGTAAGTTTTTACTTTAAATAAGCCCTCGCTCTGAAAAGCACACCACTTCATCACCAATAACCAAATGATCAAGAACTCGAATGTCAACCAACTCAAGTGCTTGAGTAAGGCGTTTGGTGATATGTATATCGGACTGACTGGGCTCTGCAATTCCTGACGGGTGATTATGGGCCAGTATCACCGCCGCTGCATTATCGGCTAATGCCTGCTTAACCACTTCTCTTGGATACACACTGGCACTACTAATACTGCCTTTAAATAATTCTCTGAAAGTAATGACACGGTGTTTGTTATCCAGCATCAGACAACCAAAGACTTCATGTTCATAATCTCTCATGACTGATTGAAGGTAATGGCGTGTTTGTGCAGGGCTGTTGAGAGTATTATCGCGCTTTAATGATTCACTTAAATGCCGCCTGGACATTTCCAGTATTGCCTGTAACTGGGCGTATTTTGCGGGCCCCAGCCCTTTGTGGCTGTAAAAATCTGTTTGAGTGCTGGTGAGTAAAGCGCGCAATGATCCAAAATTTTTCAACAGATCACGGGATAAATCGACGGCTGATTTACCTTTGATACCCGTGCGCAGGAAGATAGCGAGTAATTCTGCATCTGACAGGCTAGCTGCCCCTTTTTGCAAAAGTTTTTCACGGGGTCTCTCATCCTTTGGCCAGTTTGTTATTGGCATAATACAATCCTTTGTTTTGATTCCATCAAGAATCTGTAAAATAGACCATATGTCAAAGTTACTCAATAAAAAATTAAGCAATAAAAAGATTCTGTTAGGTGTAACGGGTGGAATTGCCGCTTATAAAGCCGCTGAATTTTGTCGCCTGTTGATCAAGCAGGGTGCTGATGTGCGGGTGGTAATGACCAGTGCAGCTAAAGAATTCATCCAGCCTTTGACCTTTCAGGCTTTAACCGGTAATCGGGTTTATGCGGAGTTGTTTGATGCTGATGCACAAAATGCGATGGATCATATCGAGTTAGCTCGATGGGCTGACCTACTGGTGATAGCGCCAGCTACCGCTGATATATTGGCCAAGCTTGCAGATGGTTATACGGATAACCTGTTGTTAACGATCTCGCTGGCAACACAAAGTAAAATAGCCGTTGCCCCTGCGATGAATCAACAGATGTATCAGAATCAGGCCACGCAGAAAAATATCCAGGTTCTTCAGCAGAGAGGCGTTAAGGTCTGGGGGCCGGACGTTGGCGACCAGGCCTGTGGTGAAACGGGACCGGGTAGAATGCTTGAGGCTGAACACCTGCTTCAGCATGTTGAGCAAATAATGCAGCCGGGAAAACTCAATGGTTATAAAATTATGATTACCGCGGGGCCTACCCGTGAAGCCATAGATCCGGTACGTTTCATTTCGAATCGAAGTTCCGGGAAAATGGGTTACGCTGTCGCTCAGGCGGCCATAAATGCTGGTGCTGAAGTAACGCTGGTAACAGGACCAGTGTGCCTGCAGTCACCACAACCGGTTAAGTTATTAACATGCCAGAGTGCCGATGACATGTATCAACAGGTCATGTCCCATATCGACGGGCAGGATATTTTTATCGGTACGGCTGCAGTGGCGGATTATCGAATTTTAAATATTGCCGATGAGAAAATTAAAAAATCAGCAGATGAGATGGATCTTAAGCTTGTAAGAACACAGGATATTCTGGCCTCTGTTGCAGCGCTTAAAGATAAACCTTTCTGCGTGGGTTTTGCAGCAGAAACCAGTGAACTGGAGCAATATGCCCGGCAAAAGTTACACAATAAAAACCTCGATATTATCGCTGCTAACCGGGTGGATGGCTCAGCATCCGGCTTTGAGGTAGACAACAATGCTATAAGTGTGTTCTGGGAAGAAGGCTCTAAACAGTTATCTCTCAAATCAAAAAACTTAATAGCGACCGAGCTTGTTGATATAATCACCGAACAGTTTATTTCCTGCAGAAACTAAAAAATGAAAAAAATTCAACTTAAGGTTCTCGACCCGCGTGTGGGTAAAGATTTCCCGTTGCCCGAGTATGCGACAGATGGTTCTGCCGGATTAGATTTGCGTGCTTGTATTGATGAGGAAATAATTCTACAGCCGGGGCAAACTGAACTGGTTCCTACCGGTCTTGCGATTCATATTGAAGACCCTGCTCTTGCAGCAGTTATTCTTCCTCGTTCTGGCCTGGGGCATAAACATGGCATAGTGATGGGTAACCTGGTGGGTTTGATCGATTCTGATTATCAGGGGCAATTATTTGTATCGACCTGGAATAGAGGCAATGATGACTTTTCTCTGAAACCAGGGGAAAGGTTAGCGCAGTTGGTATTCGTGCCAGTGGTACAGGCCGAATTCGAACTGGTCGATGATTTTGACCAGAGCCAGCGTGGTGAGGGTGGGTTTGGCCATTCCGGCCGGCATTAATAAAGAGTAACTGCAACAGTATTGTGTGTTTTGCTGTTCGCTAAGAAATGACATTAACAGGAAATTAAAATGACTGGTTTAACGAATACTGCTGACATTCTTATTGAAGCTCTGCCCTATATTCAGCGTCTGGATAAAAAGACCGTTGTCATTAAGTTTGGTGGTAATGCGATGGTTGATGAAGAGTTGAAAAGCAGTTTTGCGCAGGATATCGTGTTACTCAAGCAGGTTGGGGTAAACCCGGTTATTGTGCATGGTGGTGGCCCGCAAATTGGACAGCTTTTAGAACGTGTTGGAAAGGAAAGCAGGTTCATTGAAGGGATGCGTGTAACCGATTCTGAGACCATGGATATAGTTCAGATGGTTTTAGGCGGGCTGGTTAACAAAGAGATCGTATCTCTGATAAATCGTCATGGTGGCCGTGCTGTGGGATTGACTGGAAAGGATGGTGGATTGATTAATTCCCGTAGACTGGAACTTTCTTCTAATAAGAAACGACAGGCTTCTGAAATTATTGATCTCGGGCACGTCGGGGAAGTGGAAAGTATTGATCCTTCGGTAGTGAAAATGCTGGATAGTGGAGATTTTATTCCCGTTATTGCGCCTATCGGTGTAGGCAAAGACGGGGCTTCTTACAATATTAATGCTGATATTGTTGCCGGCAAAATGGCGACTGTATTAGGCGCAGAAAAATTATTGTTGTTAACCAATACACCGGGTGTACTGGATAATAAGGATAAGTTGCTAACCGGGATTGATGCTCATACAACCGATAAATTGATCGATGAGGGGATCATACATGGAGGCATGTTACCAAAGGTTTGCTGTGCACTGGATGCCGTTAAATCCGGGGTAAAAACCAGTCATATAATCGATGGACGGGTAAAACACTCCGTGTTACTTGAATTACTGACTAATCGTGGTGTAGGAACCCTAATTCGGGGTTAGAGTGATTTCGTTCAAGCGGATTTGAAATCTGGATAATTATTTATAAAAATTTTCTTCTTTGAGGCGGGCTTTTTCAGCCTCTTCGTCAATATGCTTTTGTTTTTTTAATACTGTCAATTCCCGATAACGAATAAGATCCTTAATATATTGCAGTTTAATTTTTTCGCGCTCTTCAATTTTCAGGCTTAAGTGCTGTTGCTTGGTCAATATTTTCTCGGTGAAATATTCGATTTTTTGAGCCTGGCCTCCCGGAATAGTCTGGTTTTTATCCAGGTAAAGAGCTTTTGCCCGTTTCTCTTCTACTAGTAGTTTCTCCTGTTCTGTCTTGATATTCTTTTTAAGTAACTGGATTACCGAGTCGATAACTGAGAGACGTTCATCCTGAGCCGTTAATATTTCATCTTCATTCGTGAAGGTCATTAGTAGAACATTGTCATGATGTTGCTGCATTGCTGCTATTCTTGCATCTACTTCAGCTTTTATTCTCAACTCTTCAGCTAGACGATTTTTTTTAGCGCGTTCTTCTCTTCTTTGTTCGGGAGATTTAGTGGCTTCCTTTGTTGATATGACTCTTCCATCCGGAGTTACTATTTGAAATGCCTTTTTTGATTGAACGGATGAAATGTTATCGCTATACCGAATTTGACCGTTTTCATCTACCCATCTGTACAATTGGGCAGAATAAGCAGGCACAGTCAACAATTGGCTTAAGATGAGACAATTTAAAATTGATACAAGTCTGAGACATAATACTCTGCTGATCACGGCGTCAATATCGTTCCATAGAAGTGTATTTGAAAATACTATTTTTTAAATTATCATTCTTTGATTGATATCAAAAAATGTTGAGATCTTCGGGTAATATTACATATCTTTGCCTGTTAACTCAATATTAGCTTAAATCTGTAAAACGCTATGATGACGTAAATATTATTTTAGGGGAAGGCTGTCAGCTGGCTGGAAACAGCCTGTATATGAGGTCCACTTTTGGACAGTGCAAATGCTCCTACTCCCAACTGGTTTAGATTCCATTCGGGTTGAATTTTTATGTTGTGAGTTATTTCCGGTGTTAAGGATTTCTTAGGGCTCAGGTAACGCACAACCTGCTGATGCTGTAAGTGTTTCCCGGCATTTTCGCCTCTTTTTACCTGGCTGCTTAAATTATTTTCATAAACCACAAAGTGAACAAAAGCTAAAAGTTCGGGATCAAACTTGCTGGATAAATTGATGACGATATTATTTTTTTGCTGTTGAAAAGTAAGTTCCATATCAACAGTTGATAACACCTTGTTACTCAATTGAGTTTTGTTTACTACGCTTTGAGTGCCTCGAGCTTCTGATCCATTAACAAAGAATTCAGGAGTATAGATACTTTTTTGCTGGTTCAACCTGGCCAGGTGACGTTGTCGATTAGTAAAAGATGGCCTGGCATAAATATCTTTCCAGCCAATGTAATCCCAGTAATCAACATGAAATGCAAGAACCAGTTTATCCAGTTCGTTTGAGGGTACTTTGGTGAGCTGATTGAGCCAGCGATCTGCTGGAGGACAACTACTGCAACCTTCTGAAGTGTACAGCTCGATAACAGCGGTTTGATACAGGCCGCTCTTCACCGTGACAGCTTCATTTGCTGATAATTGTGGTGAAAACAGGGCTGTCAGACTAATACCTAACAGCCATAAATAATGTGCCCAACTGGCTGGATATAAAGATGACATAGTGTTGCGACCGACACGCCCGCCAATGGTTCCAGTTTTTGATTCAGGTGAACTGGACAAGGTTGCACTACAAAGGACGCGAAGAGCACGAACAAAAAGTATAAAATACAAATCAGGTCATATTTTAAAAACTATTTATCACTTTTTTATTGTCTTGATAATTTAATTTATCATCACCTGGGTAGGTCCTTCGTGTTCTTCGTGGTGAATGTCTTTTGACTATTATGCTATTCCATAACGTTTACGATACCGCTTCACCGCTTCAAGCTGTGTTAAATCACCATTAGACTCAAGATAGCTCATGATGTCGGATAGCTGGATGATGGGTATCACATTAACACCTTCCTGCTTAAGTTCCTGAATGGCAGAAAGTTCACCCTGGCCTCTTTCCTGTCTATCCAGCGCGATGGTGACGGAGGTTACTTTTGCGCCTAATGATTCAATAAGCTGCATAGACTGGCGTATGGCAGTGCCAGCAGTAATGACGTCATCAATAACTAAAATATCACCTTTGATTTCTGCGCCGACGATTTGACCACCTTCACCATGATCCTTTTTTTCCTTTCGGTCATAGGCGTAGGGTTTGTCAATTTGAAACTTTTGATACAGACTGCTGGATGTTATCGCTGCTAGTGGAATGCCTTTGTAGGCTGGTCCGAATAAAACATCAAAATCAATTTCTGCATGGGTGATGGCCAGGGCATAAAAATTCCCCAGTTTATCCATGTCTTTGCCTGTGTTAAACAGACCTGCGTTAAAGAAATAAGGGCTTATTCGACCTGATTTCAGGGTGAATTCTCCGAATTTGAGCACTCCCCTTTGAATGCAATAATCGAGAAATTGGTGTTGAAATTTGAGCATAGTTCACCTGTGGATTCGCTTTCGATGTATCATAACCGATTTTTCCAGAATCATGGGGCAATCGGCTGGTATTTCCGGCTAGAAATCTTTTTCTTTTTCAAATTTGTTATTACCAATCAATGAAAGTTATTTCAATTAATACTAATGGTATCAGAGCAGCTGCTCGTAAAGGTTTTTTTGACTGGGTTAAGGATCAGCAGGCAGATATTATTTGTGTGCAGGAAACAAAAGCTCAAATACATCAGCTCGAAGATGAACTGTTTCACCCTGCGGGTTATTTTAGCGCTTATTACGATGCACAGAAAAAAGGTTATAGCGGAACGGCGATTTTTTCAAAGTTAAAACCTGTGGAAGTCATACGAGGATTTGGTGTCAGTGAATTTGATAATGAGGGGCGCTACCTGGAATTTCGCTTTAAAAACATTTCTGTCATCTCTTTATATGCGCCTTCAGGCTCATCAGGTGAGCATCGGCAGGAATCAAAAGAACGCTTTTTGCAAAGCTTTAAATTACACCTTCAAGCGTTAAAGAGAAAGCGAAGAGAATTTATAATTTGTGGTGACTGGAATATTGCGCATAAGGAAATTGATCTGAAAAACTGGCGATCCAATCAGAAAAATTCCGGATTTTTACCACATGAAAGAGCCTGGTTAACAGATCTGTTTGATCGTGTTGGTTTTGTGGATGCTTTTCGAGTGGTTGAGCCGGGTGCTGATTTATATACCTGGTGGTCAAATCGTGGTCAGTCGTGGGATAAAAATGTTGGCTGGCGTATCGATTATCAAATAGTTACGCCAAAATTGAAACCTTTGATTCAGTCGGCATCTGTTTACAGGGCAGAACGATTTTCAGATCATGCGCCTCTGATTATGTCCTATGACTTTAGTATTTTAGTGGAATAGTGCAATGAACGAATTAGTAACGAAAAAAAGTGGACTGGAGTCGGTTAAAGCCTTTTTGCATCCGCGTGTGATTACCATGCTCTTTCTGGGTCTTTCTGCGGGTATTCCAATTTTGCTTATTTTCTCTTCGTTATCACTGTGGTTGCGAGAGGCGGGTGTAGAAAGATCGGCTGTAACATTTTTTAGCTGGGCGGCTTTGGGTTATTCATTCAAGTTCGTTTGGGCACCTTTGATTGATAAATTACCGGTGCCACTGTTAACTCGTTTGTTAGGGCGCAGGCGAGCATGGATGCTGGTTTCACAGTCCAGCATTATTGTTGCTATTTTATGGATGGCTTCTATCAATCCGGCTGAAACGGGCAATAGCCTGACTTTGATGGCAATGGCTGCCGTGTGGTTAGGTTTTTCATCGGCGACACAGGATATTGTTATTGATGCTTATCGCATCGAGTCAGCGGGCAGTGACTTACAGGCGCTGATGTCATCGACCTATATTGCCGGTTATAGAATAGGGATGTTAATTGCAGGAGCCGGTGCGTTATTTCTTGCCAGCTATTATGGTTCCGAAATGGACAGTTATAACTACCAGGCGTGGTTTTATACCTACAGCATTATAGCCTCGGTGATGCTGGTTGGTGTTACCACGACTCTTATTATTCCTGAGCCGGAACAAGTTCAGGCTGAAACCTATCTTCATACAGCAAAAGATTACCTGGGTTTTCTTTCCATGTTCCTGTTTTCAGTCGCGGGTTTTATTGCCGTTTTTGTTTTTTCTATGGATGTTGTGGGGTCTTTGAAATCTTCACTCGGTGAGATATTGGGCAACAAGGCTTTTGCCGGTTTCATCATCGGAACGGTTCGTTTGCTGATAGCCTTATCGGTGGCGGTTTCAATTGCGTTTTTACTTGCCAGGAGCGGAGTGGTTAATGGAAAAATGGTGCGCAGTACCTATGTTGATCCAGTTCAGGATTTCTTTTCCCGCTATGGTAAAAACCTGGCCCTGCTGTTGCTCGCACTGGTTGGTTTGTATCGAATTTCAGATATTGTACTGGGTATTATATCCAATGTTTTTTATCAGGATCTGGGTTATACAAAAATAGAAATCGCAACTATTGTTAAAACCTTCGGGCTATTTATGACGATTGCCGGTGGTTTCCTCGGTGGCATTATGTCCGTCCGCTACGGGGTTATGAGAATTCTATTTGCGGGCGCTGTTTTGACCATTGTCACCAATTTGCTGTTTATTGTGCTGGCATGGGTGGGGCATAACCCGTACATGCTTTATGTCGTTATATCGG
Source organism: Gammaproteobacteria bacterium (assembly GCA_024225395.1). GTDB lineage: Bacteria > Pseudomonadota > Gammaproteobacteria > JACNJF01. The sequence goes on along the minus strand of JAAEMR010000081.1, from coordinate 6,741 downwards.
CTGATAATTTAACCGCGGGGTTGGCCAGTGCAGCGTTTATTGCTTTCCTGTCCAGTCTCACTAATATTAAATTTACAGCGGTACAATATGCTGTTTTCAGTTCATTAATGACCCTGATACCCAAAGTGCTGGGTGGCTACTCAGGCACGCTGGTTGATGAATTTGGTTATGTGAATTTCTTTATTTTTGCATCGGCTTTAGGTTTGCCTGTGCTTGTCCTTGTCTGGCTGGCAAAAAAATATCTTGACGTAAGAGACGGCTAAAGTTTATTCAACATGTATTCAAGAGCACTGTTTTTACGTAAGATAGCGACCTTTAAAAATATCTGGACCTGACATGAGCAACTCAGAAGAATTATATCAACGCGCACAAAAGACAATTCCGGGTGGAGTGAACTCGCCAGTACGGGCTTTTAACGGTGTGGGTGGAACTCCATTGTTTATCGAACGTGCTGAAGGTGCGTATTTGTATGATGCAGATGGTAAAGCTTATATCGATTATGTGGGCTCCTGGGGGCCGATGATTTGCGGTCATGCAAATCCAGAAATCATAGATGCTGTTAAACAGGCTGCGGATAAAGGGTTGAGTTTTGGTGCACCAACCGCGCTTGAAATAGATCTGGCAGAGCAGATTTGTAACATTATGCCGGGCATGGATCAGGTTCGTATGACCAGTTCAGGTACCGAAGCAACTATGTCTGCCATTCGCCTCGCCAGAGGTTTTACCGGGCGGGATAAGATTATTAAATTTGAAGGCTGTTATCACGGCCATGGCGACTCGTTACTGGTGAAAGCGGGTTCCGGTGCTTTGACCATGGGTGTGCCGAGTTCTCCGGGTATTCCTAAAGGTTTGGCTGAACTGACGTTGACGCTTGAATACAATAATATCGAACAGGTGAATGAACTGTTTGCAGAAGTCGGGGATGAAATTGCCTGTCTTATTGTGGAACCGGTAGCAGGCAATATGAACTGTATTCCTCCGGTTGACGGGTTTCTTCAGTGTTTACGCGACAATTGCAGCAAGCACGGTGCGGTTTTTATTATTGATGAAGTCATGACAGGCTTTCGTGTTGGTTTAACCGGTGCTCAAGGTCATTATGGCGTAGTTCCGGATTTGACGACTTTGGGTAAAGTTATTGGGGGCGGAATGCCGGTTGGAGCATTTGGTGGTAAGCAGGAAATTATGGATTACCTGGCACCGGTCGGACCTGTGTATCAGGCAGGTACTTTATCGGGTAACCCAATTGCAATGACTGCAGGATTGAAAAACCTGGAAATCATTAGTCGTCCGGATTTTTATGAATCCTTAACTCGGAAAACAGATTTTCTGGTAGATGGGATTTTAGCGGCAGCCAAAAAACATGGCATAGCGATGACTGCAAATAGAGTTGGCGCGATGTTTGGTTTGTTTTTCACTGATCAGGAAAAAGTGCAATCTTTTGCTGATGTGGGTCGTTGTGATGTCGAGCGTTTTAAAACATTTTTCCATGCCATGCTGGATGCCGGAGTGAACCTGGCGCCATCTGCTTATGAAGCAGGTTTTGTCAGTTCTGCGCATACCGAAGAGCATTTGCAACAAACGATTGATGCTGCGGAAGAAGTGTTTAAAGGTCTTTAATATTTCACCACGAAGGCACGAAGCTAAATTTCATGAGCGAATAGCTTTTAATAAATGGTGATAATGGCTGGTTTACCTAATTACTATTAACGTTCCTGCTGTTTCTTCGTGCACTTCGTAACCTCGTGGTGAAAAAGGTTTTTAATAGCGGGTGTTACTTCAGTCCCAGCATGCCTTTCTTCAGTTTTTTATCGGCAGGGTGGTTTCCTAGCCAGATTTCGACCAGGGCATTTTTAAAGTCTTCCCCGTCAATATTGCCCAGTAATACATCATTTTTTGACACCTTGGTACCCTGCCCGGGTACATAGTCAATAATGTACTGGTCGGTTTTCATGGCGCTTTCTTCAAAAAAGCTATAGAAGCGATCGATCTTGCTTTGCATAGTTTGTAGTTGAGTTTCAGACTGGTTTTTCTCAAAACCTTCTTTCCAGGCTTTAATCAGTTTTTTACTGGTAACTTCTTTGTAAACAAAATCAAGCTGAATACGTAGAGCATTCGGTTGAGATAAAATATCCGCAACATTATTGGATGGTTTGACCAGATATAGAGAACCGACATAGACATCGATCCATAACTTTTCCCGTAGTCCCATTCCATTGAGTTTTAAAACTTCATTATTAGCGCTGGTTACCTGGTCTTGAACCGTAACGCCGGCCATTTCCTTTGCCTGTACAGAAATAAACAGGCTGAAAAGTAAAACACATGAGATGATGATTTTATTCATATTAGCTTTTTCCTTTGGTTTTTTTGACTTCATTCATATCGAGGGCCTTGATTTTTTCTATTAATTCACCGATTGCATTTTCAGGGATGACGCCGGGCTGGGCAAATACTAGCATAGCTTCTCTAAACACCATGATGGTCGGAATGGAACGTATGCTGAAATGAGCGGCTATTTCTTTTTCTATTTCTGTGTTGACCTTGGCGAAAATGATGTCTTCGTATTTATCTGAAGTGGCTTCAAAGATAGGTCCGAATTGTTTGCAGGGACCGCACCATGGAGCCCAGAAATCAAATATTACAATATCGTTTTGTTCAACCATATCTTCAATATTTTCTCTTGTCGCTACTACAACTGCCACTTTCGTACTCCTGCTTGAGGTTATATTTTCAAGATTATAACTCAACAAAGATGGTGTGTAACGAGTAACACTGTGATTTCCTTTTTAATTTTATGGTTTTATGTACTGGATCACTCCAAGTCTAATGAGTTCTGCGTGTAATACTACTGCGCGGTCAAGACAGCTGGAAACTTCTAACAATTGTTGTTTAAGCGGGTTATCAAGCGGCAACAGATAAATCAGTTGATACACGATAGTATTGAAATCCAGGCTATCAAGATCTTCATTTTTATGGGTTGATATGTGCTGCAATAACTCGCCCATGTAATAAAACTGATCGGGAATTTCCTGTTCGTTGCAATCATCCAGATATTCGATGTCTGCTATCAGCAATCCGCTGGGCTGGATGATTGTGGAGTTAATCTGGAATCGATGCTGTCCAGTAGCAGTAATACCCAGTAAACCGTCATCCCGATTTTGCCAGTCAGTGACTTTTGCACTGGTTCCAATAGGAAAAATTTCGGGTTTTTTATCGGTTTCTTCACCGTGAAATATTAAAACGATACCAAACGGTTTATCTTCGCGCATGCAATCGGCAATCATGTCGCTATAGCGTGGTTCAAATATTTTTAATGGCAATTTATTACCGGGCAGTAAAACGGTTTTTAGAGGAAACAGAGCTAGTTCTGTCATTTGTTCTGCCCCCATCTTGGAGACAGTTCATTTTCTATGTTGAGTTGGTCCAGTATTCGACTGACCACGAAATCTACCAGGTCCTGGATGGACTCAACACCTTGATAGAATGCCGGGTTGGGCGGCATGATCACAACTCCCTGATTGGACAGTTTTAGCATGTTTTCCAGGTGCAGGCTGGAAAATGGAGTTTCCCTTGGCACGATGATCAATTTTTTTCTTTCTTTCATCATCACGTCTGCAGCCCGGTGTATCAGGTTATTACTGATACCGTGAGCGATAGAGGCCAGTGATCCCATTGAACAGGGGCATACGACCATAGCGTCTGAAACTGAAGACCCGCTAGCTACGGGAGCCGTCCACTGATTCAGACCATATACGGTCAATTGTTCTGCAGAGCAATTGAAGTGTTGCTGTAACTTTTGTTGCATTTGTTGCGGGCTGGACGGTAGTTTGAGTGATGTTTCCATGGACATCACGATTTGTCCGGGTTGTGAGCAAATAAACTGTACGTGACAGCCTGCCAGTATTAACTGTTCCAGCAGGCGCAATGTGTAAGGAGCGCCGGATGCGCCGGTCATTGCAATGGTTATTGTTTTTATCATTTCACCTTGCCCTTATCCTGCTCAATAAGCTGATCGGTTGCTTTTGACAGCCTGGTCACCAGTGTTTCCAGGAAAATACGGTAATACCGTAACTGAGTTTCAATCGATACTTTTTCCAGTAAGGAATTGCTGACCACCATTAAGGTGACATCGGTTCGTGCCGTTATGGAGGCTAGCCGCTGTTCATTTTTAATGAAAGCTGTTTCGCCAAAACAGTCACCCTGATACATACGCCCGATGCTGATATCATCTTTCGACACTTCTACTCCACCTTTGGCAATGATATAAAATGCCGTCTCAATTTCTCCTTCGGAAACAATGGTATCGCCTTTTTTATAATCTAACCACTCACTGGCATCGACAACCTCGGTAATTTGATCATCACTAAAATCCTTGAAAAATTTTAAAAAACGTAAAGTTGCCCATTTTTCTTTCATGTCGATACGCTCACCAACGCCGCGTAACCGTCCGTAAGCTGTAGATAATTCATTCGCAAGATGTCGTGCATTATCATATCGGTGGTAGATGATTTTACTCAGGCACTTTTCTACGATATCGACTACCTGCTGTGGCAGGTCGGGCCGAAGGGATGAGATTGAGTCTGGCTCTATATTAGTGATCTGGTAGATTAATGACTTCAGACTTTTCGCCTTGAATAACGGACGCCTGGTCAGTAATGAATACATAACAGCACCTAAAGAATAAATATCTGATTGTTCAACCAGTCTTTTTTCTTCTGATAACTGTTCCGGAGGCAAGTACATGGGACTTCCCTGAACCTTGCCGGGAGTGCCATCGCCCTGATCTACATGAGCTATGCTGAAATCCATGATTTTAACATCCCCCTCATTACTGAGCATGATGTTTCCAGGCTTGAGATCACGGTGGATGATGCCCTGTCTATGCACGTAATCGAGGCCTTTGGCGCATTGATAAATAACGTCGATCACCTGGCTGGTGGCTAATACGCGTTTCCCGGTAATATATTCCTGTAAGGTGCAACCATCGACAAACTCCATCACGATATAGTTCAGGTCATCCTGTTGTCCCGCATCATAAACTGAAATGACGGAGGGGTGGTGCATGCGTCCTGCCGAGTAGACTTCGCTGAAAAAACCTTCTCGTGACTGCTGTGCCAGAAGAGCATTGTTCTGATCAACCAGGTGTGCCACCTTAATCGCGACTGTACGCTGAACAAATGGGTCGTAAGCTTCATACACCAAACCCATGGAACCTTTGCCAATAGTCTGTTTTATTTCATATTTAGAAATTTTACGCAGTTTACTAGTTTTTTTTGTCATGATTCTTGCTGTAAAGCATGTTTTAATTTCTGGTGTATACCGCCAAAACCACCGTTGCTCATAATAACAATGTTATCTCCGGCTTTTACTGTTTTGATTAAGCTGGAAATGATCTGTTCAATATCGGTCACTATGCTGAAATCCTCATCCTTGCCATTATTTAACTGCTGTAAATTCCACTCCAGTAAACCATTATCATAGAACATAACCCGGTCGGCCGTATGAAAAGCTTTTCCAAGTGTTTTCTCATGCACGCCCATTTTCATGGTGTTGGAGCGAGGCTCAAATACCGCGATGAGTTTCCCTGCTGTTTGAGGTTTGAGTGCTTCGAGTGTTGCACGAATTGCGGTTGGGTGGTGAGCAAAATCGTCAAACAGGGTGATACCGTCGATCACTGCGATGACTTCCTGTCGACGTTTAACGCCCTGGTATTTTTTCAGCGCTTCTATTCCTGTCTCTAATGGTACACCGGCATGTTGAGCTGCCAGCAGGGCTGCACTTGCATTTAACTGGTTAAACAGCCCGGGCTGAGTCAGTTCCATCGAGTAAGTTTTTTGACCGATATGATCAATAAGTCGATTTTTCTCAGTATTTATAGCCAGGTTTGCTTTATTGTTGCCCTGATCAAGACCAAAGCTTTTAATCTCTGACCAGCAGCCCATTTGTAAAACCTGTTGCAGGTTTTCATCCTGTTGATTATTAATCACCAGCCCACTGGATGGGATAATGCGTAACAGGTGATGAAACTGTCTCTTGATATCGTCCAGGCTGTCGAAGATATCAGCATGATCAAATTCCAGGTTATTAAGTACCACGGTGCGGGGATGATAGTGTACAAATTTACTGCGTTTATCGAAAAAAGCAGTATCGTATTCATCGGCTTCGATGACAAAAAATGGAGGCTTGCCGAGTCTGGCAGAAGTATTGAAATTTTGGGTCAAACCGCCAATTAAAAAGCCCGGCTGTAAATTCGAATATTCCAGAATCCATGCCAGCATACTGCTGGTGGATGTTTTGCCGTGGGTGCCTGCAACAGCCAGTACCCAGCGGTCACGTAACAGGTGTTCATAAAGCCATTGAGGCCCGGAAATATAGGGCAGGTTTTTATTCAGAATTGCTTCAACCTGTTCGTTGCCACGAGACATGGCATTGCCAATGACAAATAAATCGGCACTTTCATCAAGGTTTTCAGCACTGTACCCTTCGTACACCTGAATGCCTGCCTGTTCCAGTTGAGTGCTCATGGGAGGATAGACATTGGCATCAGAGCCAACGACCTGGTAGCCCTTTTCACGGGCAAGCATGGCGATGCCGGCCATAAACGTGCCACAAATGCCGAGTATATAAATCTTCATGTCAGAAAAAATTAAATAATAAATATTCGTAAAATAAAAAATAGTTAAACGCGATAATACCGGCGGTAAGGGTTCTGATCTCAAATGCACGTTTGAAAATGAGTGAGAT
>JAAEMR010000080.1 GCA_024225395.1 Gammaproteobacteria bacterium | reverse complement strand
CCTGAAAGGCGGAATGCCATATTATAAATATGTAGCCAACCGGTTTTTAACATTCAGCCAAAATTTGCTCATCAATCAAAAGTTGTCGGAGTACCACTCCGGTTACCGTGCTTTTTCAGTTGATCTACTCGATATTATCAATTATGAAATCAATTCCGATGATTTTGTTTTCGATAACCAGATGCTCTCACAGATTTTTATGGCGGGATACGAAATTGGCGAAATCACCTGCCCCACCAGATATTTCGAAGAGGCCTCATCCATCAACTTCAGGCGCAGCGCAAAATATGGACTGGGGGTGCTGGCTACATCCATAAGGCATTTTCTGCATAAGCGGAATATCGTCAAATCGAAGCTTTATTAGAAGTGAGTTCGGAGTAGGGAGTTCAGAGTTCGGAGTTCAGAGTTCGGAGTTCGAGGTTCGATGTTCAGAGTTAAGGGGACTTCTATTATTTAAATCCATGACACACACATAATTATGTCCATAATTGCATAAAACAAAATACGAAATTAGAGATTCCCATTAGAACCTTATGACATGCGAATTATTGTTAATAACCATGAGCCTTAAAGTAATGACATTCAGTTACTTAGAATAGCTATCAACGCACCTGTGATTCGCTGGGAATCAGCTTGTTAATCGTTCTGCGTAGCACATATATATTTGGATATCAGTATACAAAGGGGACTTCTATTATCTAAGCCCCTGACACACATCTTATTATGCCCATAATTGCATTATGTGAAATACAAAAATACACATTCCCATTAGAACCTTATGAGATGCGAATTATTGTTAATAACCATGAGCCTTAAAGTAACGACATTCAGTTACTTAGAATAGTTATCAACGCGCCTGTAATTCCTTGGG
>JAAEMR010000079.1 GCA_024225395.1 Gammaproteobacteria bacterium | reverse complement strand
TTAAACTTTTTTGCTACCTGCTACCTGCTACCTGCTACCTGCTACCTGCTACCTGCTACCTGCTACCTGCTACCTGCTACCTTTTTAATCAAGCAAAAAAAAACCCCGCATAAGCGGGGTTTTTTATTAGCTGAAAAATCAGTCTAGAGATTAACCCCAGCCATCATTTACAATGTTGTTCCACCAGGAGTGCGCGTATTCTGCTTCACGTGCTCTCTGTTTTAGATCAACCTTCTTAGGTGTTAAACCGCCAGATCCTTTAACCTTAACAATTTTTCCATCTTTATAGTCATAGACCATGGCAACAGAAATCGCTTCATGTGGGTTAATAAAGCTGTAGCAGGTATTAACGTAAGTAGGATGTCCAGGCTTATCACCTTTCAGCAATGCAACAACTGCGAAGGCACATACTTTAGCCTGAGAGTTTGCTGCGTAGCCTGACTTGGGCATTGGAGAAGAAACTGATGAATCACCAACAATGTGGATATTCTTATGTACTAAAGATTCAAAAGTTTTTCCTTCGATAGGGCACCAGCCTTTATCATTGGTTAAACCTGATGCAGAAGCAACCTTACCGGCTTTTTGAGCAGGAATAATGTTGACAACATCACCTTTAACCTTGTTACCCGAAGCTGTTGTAACCGTATTGGTGCTTGCATCAAAAGCAACGACTCCATCTTTAGCATGGTATGAAATCATTCCATTGCCAGTCGGGTTCTTTTTATCAAAACCGTGGAATCTTTCCCAGGCATTTTGAAACCATGGCTTTTTGGAAAAGCCTTTCTTGGGATCAAATGCGATAATTTTTGCCGTAGGATTATGCTTTTTGAAGTAATTAGCCATCTGTGTGATACGCTCACCAGGTCCTGGAGGACAACGGAAAGGATTTGGTGGAGGTGCAATGATGAAGGTTCCACCTTTTTTCATTGATTGCAGTTGCTTCATCAGCGTTGTAGTCTGAGGACCGGCTTTCCACGCGTGAGTAGTCGTTTCAGCTACATTTTCGTCAAGTCCATCGATAGTATCCCATTTAAAATCAACACCAGGAGATACGATACAGCGATCATATGGATAAGATTTTCCACCTTTAACTTTTACAACCTGTTTCTTTGGATCAATTCTGTCAACCCAACCGTAAACTACGTTGATATCGCGTTTAGTAAGTCCGGAGTAACCAACATGCAGTGAATCCAGATTACGCTCTCCACTTAATACTTCATTGCTGAAAAAGCAGGTGTAGTAATCTTTATTCGCTTCGATGATAGTGACATCAATTGAAGGGTCTAATGTTTTAATGTATTTAGCAGCTGTTGCTCCGCCAACACCACCACCGACAACAACAACTTTTTTAGTTGCTCCACCGATTGCAAAAGGTGTGAAACCAGCGGCAAAAGAGGTTGCCCCTATTGCTGAACCCGCTTTAATAAAATCACGTCTTGAAAATTTACTCATTGTATTGGTCTCCTCTTAATTCTGGCTGGCGTAAAAGTCAAGCAGAGCGGGTGCCATTTCGTCACCGTATTTCTTATGCGCTTTTTTAACTTTCTTCTTCATTTTTTTACCGTAATCACGATCACCGCTCATAGAATCTTCTAGAGAATACTTGAGGTAAGGTGTCCATTGACCAGCTAGTTGACCTGAGTCATCGTCGGCACTTGTGCCGTTATCTTCATGGCATTTACTACAATATTTTTTATGGATCTTTTTACCTTTCTTGCTGTTACCACCAGCAGACTGTTTAGCCATATGCATTTCTTTAGAAGAAAAGAATTGTCCCATCTTGGCAAAATCATCGTCATCGTAGCCTTTGGCAATACGGGTCATGATCGTGGCGTTACGCTCACCAGCTTTATAAGCTTTCATTGAGTCTTCAATGTATACAGCTGACATTCCGGCAAGACTTGGTGTAGCAGGGCCTGTACTGGCTCCATCGAAGCCATGACAGCCTGCGCAGGTTACAGAAAGGGCTTCTGCACTCGCACCACCAGCAATACTTACACCAGAGAATGCAAGGCTACCTAACAGTAATGCAGCTCCTAGAGTTTTAGTGTTCTTCATATAACCTCCTAAATAGGTATGAAGGAATTGTTAACATTAAGGGTTTGAATAGATAAGCTAATTATTATTATTTAACTTAAGCGGATTGATAGTATCAGAAATTACTTTCTTATCAAGTTAATGCAGGTTATAAATTCATTATAAATTTAAAAAGCTGTTTATTTTTATATATTTATTAAAATTTTATTTAACTCACTAATAATTAACATAATTATTAGAAAAATTTTATTATAAAACTTATCTTATTTACCTTTTAAACCTGTAAGTATTCTGAATTTTAATTTCATTGATATTTAAAAACGATACATTATTAAAATTTATTTTTAGTAATTTATGTTAATTGATATTTATCAAGTGTTCTGTATTATCGGCAAAATTCTACGAGCCACTGTTTGTATACAATTCCAGAATTATTTTGGGGTTTTATATCAGGGTTCCAGGCAAATTATAATAATATTTACGAGGTAATTTTTATGGGCGATCTCTCTCCTGACGAAGAAAAAAAGATTCTTGAGTCTGCTCCTAAAGGCACAATGACGTTATTAATCGTTATGGCTGTCTTTTTTATGCTGGGCTGGTTTTATCTATTTGATATGTTCCTTTCACATGGCCCGGTTAATTAGGAGTTGACATGCATATAGATCAAACAGAAAAAAAATGGATATGGATTTCAGTGTTAATGACTTTTGTCATGATGGGCGTTTTAACACTGTATGCCGTTGGCAGTAATATTCATCCACCCAGTGGCTTTGAACCTATTGATTCGACCCGGTTACATCTTTCTGAAGAGTTCTCTGAAGATAACTTAGGACTTAAAAAAAATGATGACGGTACTCTTACATTAACGATGGTTGCCGCACGTTATGGTTTCTACCCTTCTAAAGTAGAAGTACCAGTCAATACTCCGGTAAAAATTAGAATAGCCAGTGCCGATGTATTGCATGGTGTTCATGTTCCCTATACGAACTTTGCAACGATGGTTGTACCGGGATATATATCAGAAGTGAATACTACTTTCATGAAGACAGGTGATTTTACTCTACTGTGTAATGAATATTGTGGGCTTGGACATGACCATATGTGGTCACGTTTAAAAGTTGTTCCTAAGTCAAGTTCATAGGGGGAGTACAAAATGAATAATAATAATGTTAATGGCTTAAGTTTAGCTAATTTCTGGGTTGGCCTTATTGCCATCACTGTAGGTGTGGTACTAGGTGTTTATCAGGTTGTTGAGCGTAGTGGCTTATTTCCAGTGCTGGACTCTCCGACTCTATATTTTGCATCTGTTTCTACTCATGGTGTTTTGATGGGTTTTGTTGTGACCACTTTTATGATTATGGGATTTGGTTACTATGCTGCAACTACCAGTTTAAAAATGCCACTACCCGGTAAGGGAATTGCCTGGTTTGGTTTCTGGTTTTCAATAGTTGGCGTATTGCTTGCGGCTGCTGCTTTACTGACAGGAAATGGCTCAGTCATGTATACCTTTTATCCGCCACTGGTAGCGCATCCTGCTTTTTATATTGGTGCAACGATGTTGGTAGTAGGGTCATGGTTGTGGTGCTTTGAAATGATCTGGGCTATGAATATCTGGAAGAAAGCTCATCCCGGTGAAGCGGTTCCATTGGTTCATTTTGGTAATACGGCCAATGCGGTTTTATGGTTGTTCACCACGTTGGGCGTTGCTGCAGAAATGCTTTTTCAGTTGATTCCCTGGTCACTCGGTTTAATGGAAACGATTGATGTTGGTTTAGCAAGAACCTTTTTCTCCGGTACTTTACACGCCATCGTTTATTTCTGGTTATTTCCTGCTTATATCGCGATGTATACAATTGTTCCTAAGGTTATAGGCAGTAAATTATTCAGTGATGAAATGGCCCGTATTGCTTTCATTATGTTGCTGGTTATCTCTGTTCCTATCGGTATGCACCATCTTTACCTGGATCCATTCCAGGAAGCAGGGTGGAAATTTGTTCATATGTTCGGAACATTCCTGGTAGGTCTTCCAACTTTATTTACTGGTTTTACCGTTATCGCAACACTGGAGCTAGCCGGTAGATTACGCGGTGGTAAAGGTTTGTTTGGCTGGATCATGGCACTGCCATGGAAAGAACCCATGATGACTGCATTAGGCGGCAGCATGATGATGTTAACTTTTGGTGGTTTTGGCGGGCTGGTTAATGCCAGTTATTCACTGGATGTGATGCTACATAATACGCAGTGGATAACCGGTCACTTTCACCTGATTTTTGCGGGTACCACGATCATTATGTATATGGGTATCGTGTATCACATGTTTCCTCGCATGTTGGGTCGTAGCCTGTATTCCAGTTCTTTAGCTGTCAAGCAACTGTGGTTGTGGTTCGTCGGTATGCTGGTTCTTACGCTTCCATGGCATTACCTGGGAATTCTTGGGCAACCAAGACGTATCTCATCAGCACCTTATGATTCACCATTAGTCGAACAGTGGATTCCACATGATATTGCTATGATTGTTGGTGGTTTTATATTGTTAATATCGATATTGATGCTTGTTTTCAATCTGTATAAAACTCATGGTTCAGCAGCTGCTAACCTGGTGATGGAATATGCTGAACCTATCCATCCTGCTCCCAGAGTACCTGCGCTGCTTAATGGCTTTGGTTTCTGGAGTGTCGTGGTTGTTATTTATTTGATCAGTAGTTATGGCTATCCAATAGCACAATTTTTTATCTATGAAACATTTGGTGCGACAACATGGGGAGTCTAACAATGAAAAAAATATTAACACTATCGATGTTGATCTGTTTATCGGGACCTGTTTTTGCGGAACCTTCTTCTCTGGTTGCTTATGACAGGGAGACACGTGCCCTGATTCGTGATGGCAATGTTGACAATGGTCAGAAGCTGGCGAAATCTGCCAAGTGTAAGAAGTGTCATAGCATGAATGGAATTGCTGAGGATTCTGATGATCCGAATATTGCGGGTATGTCCGCGACTTATATTTTCAAGCAATTAAAAGATTATAAGGATGAGACACGTTCAGAGAAAAGCATGGTGAAGGCTGTTAAAAAGCTTTCTGATCAGGATATTTCTGACCTGTCGGCTTACTATGCGACTCAACAACTTTCTGCTGCTGCGCATGCTACAGAAAGCGTTCCTGTGTTAGTTCATTATGGTGATCGTAAACGCATGGTACGTGCCTGTAATTCCTGCCATGGCCAAAATGGTGAAGGTGGAATGTATGATATGCCTGCTTTGAATGGTCAAAGTAAGGGCTATTTTGTGGCTACTATGGAAGAGTTTAAGGAAGAAGATCGCACCAATGATATCTACTGGCGAATGAGAGATATTGCGAAAGAGCTTTCCGAGGATGAAATTGAAGAGCTGGCAAATTATTATTCAGCCGTTGACCCTGATGGAGATGAGGACGACGAAGATGAAGATGAAGATGACGAGGATGAAGATAAGGAATAGATCTGAAATTCTGAAGTAAGCTAAAAAGCCCTGAGTTCTCTCGGGGCTTTTTTGGGTCGGGAATATGCTCCAGTATTCCCGACACTTCCGCCAACCCTGACGGCCGCAGAGCGATGTGCTTATGCTGTGAGACCAGAGGACGGCAACCAGAAGTATTCGTTCAGACAGCTTGCTGATCAAATAGGAAAAGTTTTCAACCGGGTCTAAAATTCAAAATCAATCACTTCAAATGAAATCGGACTCTCACTCCTCACATTGCTTTCATTGTGGTTTACCCGTTGATGCAAGCAACCCGGAAAAACTGGAAATCCATGGTGAGGAAAAGCATTTTTGCTGTCATGGCTGTAAAGCGGTTTGTAAAACGATAATCGATGCCGGACTGGAAAAATATTACCAGTCTCGTGATCTGGGGGTTAATAGTAACCAACAACAAAACATTCAGGCGCTACTGGATAAACTCAGTATCTATGACAATAAATCTGTACAGAAATCTTTCGTGCATGGAAAGGATAACTGGCAGGAAGCCTATTTAATTCTGGAGGGTATACGGTGCTCAGCCTGTGTATGGCTTAATGAATTGCATCTGCGCCAGCAGGCAGGGGTGCTGGATGTTCATATTGACGATATCACTCAGCGTGCAAGAGTTCGCTGGGATCCCGAAAAAATAGCCTTGAGCCAGATTTTAGCCACCATTGTTTCGATTGGCTACGAAGCTCATCCCTATGAACCATCGCATTACCTGGAGTTACAGAAAGAGAATAAACGTAAAAATCTTCAGCGTATTTTTTACACGGCCATTATTGGCATGATTCCGATGCACTTTGCCGTGGCGACCTGGTTTATAGGCGGTCCGAATGACCATGGGCAGTTTGAAAACTGGGAGATTAACGGTCGCTGGGTGAGCATGTTAGTAACCCTGACCATCCTTGTTTATCCAGCCCAGGAGTTTTTCTTTGGTGTCTGGTCTGATTTAAAGCGTCGCGTTATTGGCATGGATGTACCCATTGTGCTCGGGCTTTCAAGTGCTTACCTGTTGAGTGTGCAATCTACAATATCCGGTTCTGGTGAAGTCTATTACGAATCAATTATCATGTTTGTGTTGTTTATCCTGCTGGCCAGAAGGCTGGAACAGCAAGCCAGGGTCAGGGCTTCTGACCAACTGGAACGATTAGCTTTAGCTCAGCCGGTTGATGCCAATATAGTTAAACCGGATGGCCGTATTAAACTGGTTTCAGTTCTGGATTTATCGCCCGGTGACACGATCCAAATCCTGGCAGGCCAGCACATTCCAGTAGATTGTGAAATTATAGAAGGACAAAGCAGCTTCAATGAATCGCTGATCACCGGTGAAAGTAGAGCAATAGATCATGGGCCGGGTGATACACTGATGGCGGGTTCAGTGAATTATGATCAACCCGTCATGGCCAGTGTAATATCATCTGAAATGGAATCTACCATTGCAGAAATTACCCGACTTGCCGAGTCAGGCCTTGAAAATAAACCCGTGCAATCCCTGATAACCGATAAAGTCGCCGTTCGGTTTGTTTTATTTATTCTGCTTATATCCTTTATGACAGCTCTATTCTGGTTGTTTCAGGGAAACAGTGACTGGCTTGTTATTACGGTTTCAGTGTTAATTGTTACCTGCCCCTGTGCGTTAGCCCTGGCAGTACCGATAGCCTTGACTCTGAGTGCTAGCAGATACCTCAAAAATGGCGTCTTGGCAATGAATATGTCTATCCTGAATAAGGTGAAAGCAATTGATCTATTTGTATTTGATAAAACAGGGACATTAACCAGAGGCAAGCCCGAACTAATTGAAACTTTATGGTTGAAAGATGTTGCTAGAAAGGATGTTTTATCCACTCTAAATGGACTGCTGGCGCATTCTGAACACCCCATTGCCAAGTCCTTATATAACAGAGAGGCCGGTCAACCACGGAAGCTGGAGAATATTAAAAATATTGTCGGGCAGGGTATACAAGGTACCGTCATTACAGATTCTAAAACTGAAGTTTGGCGATTTGGACGTTATGATTACGTTGCTGAATTTATAGTTGATATTGAACCCTGGCAACAGGAAAAAATCAGTCAGGCAAAAGCAGGAAATTATTCTTTTTCCTGCCTGCTTGCCGGAAACCAGGTGTTAGCAATATTCCTGTTTGAAGATAGCTTGAGAAAGGATAGCCGGCAAACAATAAAACAGCTTATTGAGATGGGGATCAAACCGGTCATTCTAAGCGGCGATACTGTTAAAACCGTGTCGAGTGTTGCCACTGAACTGGGTATTGATGAATATGCAGCAAACATGTCTCCACAGCAGAAAATGAACTGGGTAGTGGATCAGCAGTCCCGGGGTAAAACGGTTGCTATGGTAGGTGATGGTATCAATGATGCACCAACGCTGGCATGTGCTGATGTTTCTTTTAGTCTTTCTGATTCAACTGCACTTGCCAATAATCATAGTGACTTTCTTCTGTTGGCGGCCAATTTAAAGTCAATACCTCAATCTATTGCATTAGCGGGCAAAACCTTAAAGCTGATAAAACAGAATATTGGTTGGGCGATTTTTTATAATTTGATCGCTATCCCTTTTGCCATTGCTGGTTGGGTACCTCCATGGGTGGCGGCCATTGGCATGTCAGCCAGTTCAGTGATGGTAGTATTGAACTCGATGCGCCTTTCCAGGATTAAGCTACAGAAAAGTTGATCCTGATCAATAATCAGGAGGCCTTATTGTCAGCAGGTTAATCTGTGTTATCGATGTAAGAGTTTCAAAACGGTATGATAAATGTGCCTCCAAAATGGTTAATAAGGGCACATTATCCACCTGATCAATTTCACATTGCAGGTGGTTTTTTTTGCACATGGATGTGCTTATGCTGCGAGGCCAGGGACGGCAACGAGCAGTATTTGCACCGCAGCCGCTATGGCTCAGGATATTCTTGTATTTATATGGGCCGATGTTGTGCTTATGCTGCGAGGCCAGGGGCAGATATATTGCTCCATGCAATATCTGCATATACGCCATCCCTGGCGAAAATGGCAACGAG
>JAAEMR010000078.1 GCA_024225395.1 Gammaproteobacteria bacterium | reverse complement strand
GGTTCGGGAAATCTGTGTACCAACTCTGTGACTGGTCTCATAATGTCAGTAAATGCGACAACAGCAGCCATTGGGGTATGCCAGGGATTTGTGAGCGTATATTAGGCAGCTGTCGACCCGTTGCTGTCATTCAGTCAATAAAAAAGCCACCCCCGAAGGATGGCTTTAACTACAAGATAGATTGAATTTACTTGTTAACTTTTCTGCGAGCAATTCCTAAACCAATCAAACCGGCTCCAAAAAGTGCAATTATTGAAGGTTCTGGTACTGTTGATGTTGGAATTGCCCAAAAAGCTACGTCAAAACCATCGTTTATTGCGTTATTGTTGATATGGCTAATTGTTAGAGAGTTAATACCCTCAAACAAAACAAGCCCACCAGAAGAATTATCTAATACAGCCTGAGTGCCGCTAAACGACATGCCGAAATAATCACTTGGATCTAATTGGAAATTAATTGAATCGATTGTGTTATCGTTACTAAGCGCAACAATTAGACTTTCAACAGTATTATCAAATTCAATTGTGAAATCTCTTCCTGGATGAAACACATCAGTTTTAATAGGAAGACCATTGAAAGGGAAGCTATTATCAGTTTTAGTTCTTGTCATCCATGTATTGGTATCAGCTATACTCCAATTTAGGCCACTACTAGTTCCAGATAAAGATCCCCCTGCCAGTACATTATTTGATTGGAGCGTACCCCCGCTGATTTCAGTGATTTCAAAATCAAAATTATTCAGATTGTAGTCAGATATAAGTCCTGCATACGCCAAATTTGAGAAAACAGATATAATTATTCCGAATATAATATTTTCTTTTTGCATTTTTGTATCCTTATAATAAGAGTGCTATTTAGTCCCAAAACTATATGCAAGATTCTCGCCATTCTTATAATTTTCTTAAAAAACAGGCTCTAGTTTTTTTTGCTACTTCCTGTCTATGAATATTTGTAAAGAAATAATTACAAGTTTGTAAGTTAGTGTAAAATAAATTTTACAAACAGAACATCTGGTTTGGCACACAGCAGATATAGCCTGAAATGGCGTCAAATGGCTTCTTCAGAGTTTTCTTGAGACTTACCTTCCAAGTACATTCTTTGCTTATTGACACAGAAATAAGCCTTGAAACTGCGAAATATCAGGGTGTCAAAAATTTTTACACTTAAATCGCTGTTTTGTAAAAAATCCTGACAGTTCAACTTCCGCTTTTGGCACTTTGCTGATGGCTGGTATCATAGATATAGCACTCACACAATATCTATTTATCACCCTATACAGTCAGAACTCTAATATATGAAAACAGGGTAATTAAAAATAACTCTGGGGGATAGATTGGGGGATACATTTTCAACCAGGCATAAAAAAGCCCCAAGTATCAACTACTTAGGGCTTATATATGGCGGAGAGCATAGGATTCGAACCTATGGACCGTTTCCGGTCAACGGTTTTCAAGACCGCCGCATTCGACCACTCTGCCAGCTCTCCTGTATAAATTGTAAATTTTGAGAAAACACTTGTTAACATGAGGTGCAACTCATACGTCGGTTAACCGCCGTTTTATTCGGTTATCCCGAAAGCGCGGTATTATAATCATTTCAACAGCCGTGTCACAGGCTTTTTTACATTTTTTATCATTGATTAAAAAATAATCGTCACTATTTAACCTTTGTAAATCAGATTAGCTGAGTCAATGTAAATATAACTGTTCTAAAATCATATTTTTTTAAACATATTAATGCTTGATATGAAATTTAATGGAACCTAAAATAGCATTATTGAGTCAAATGATTATCAATTAAATCGGAGAGATATATGCAATTAAATTCTACAATCGAACGTTCTGAAGCGTCGATTCTACAAACTAACAAAGTTATTAGAAACACTTACATCCTGTTATCTATGACTTTAGTCTTCAGCGCCATAATGGCATTTATCGGTGTAGTGACAGGTGCTTCGTTTGGTATGGCTCTCGGCGCTAACATTGCAGCTATAGTTCTACTCTGGTTTGTACTACCAAAAGCGGCTAATACAGCTTCAGGTATCCCTGTAATATTCGCCTTTACCGGCCTACTAGGATTTGGTCTTGGACCATTGCTAGCTCACTACCTGGCTGTTAACCCTTCTATTGTCATGACAGCAATGGGCGGAACAGGAGCTATTTTCCTGGCTTTATCAGGTTATGCATTAACTACACGTAAGGACTTCAGCTTCATGGGTGGGTTCCTGATGGTAGGCATATTCGTTGTGTTAGGTGCAAGCTTACTAAACATCTTTCTGGCCATACCCGCTTTAGCTCTTGCCGTTAGTTCTGGTGTGATTCTAGTGATGAGTGGTTTTATTCTTTTTGAAACTTCATCTATCATTAATGGTGGTGAAAGAAATTACATTATGGCTACTGCCAGCCTGTTCTTATCGATTCTGAATATTTTCACTGCTCTTTTACACATTTTAGGCGTATTTTCAGACGACTAAACTTGTAGATAATATTTTCAGTTAGTATTCATTAAGCCGCTTTTATACTAAAAGCGGCTTTTTTATTGGGCAAAATAGCTTTAATTCTGGAAAGTATTTCAGGTTAAATTTTAAGCACAACTCAAGTATTCATGAGATGGCTTATTTATAAAGGTGACAAACGTGGATTGGTTAAAAATTATTTCAGCTATATTTATTGTAGGCATGATGTTCATGATTTACCCCAGCCTGAAGCATGCCTCAGCGAACTCTCCTAAAGCGACAAAAGACGACTGGATGTCGGCTATTAAACCATTGCTTATGGTAGTTGCGTTTGTTATTGCACTGATATTACTTGTTCAATAATCATATAAACCTGATTTCTGAACCGGACAGATCGGGATTTAGGAGCTAAATATCAACCTTTGTTTCAGGTGGCGAAACATCAAAAGAAGAGATATCAGTCGTTGCCTGAGTCTTTAATGTAGATTCTCTACCAGAAGGATTAGCAAAACTATCATTAAGTTTTTGTACAAATAAGCCGGAATTTTCAGTCACCCGGCGTAACTTGCGAGCAACTCTTCGGTTCCATCCATGAGGAGATGTATTAAAAACACTTCTCCATATTTGTGTATTTTTTTCAAATGCAGTGACCAGGTTTCCAGGCATATCAGATCTTGGTAGTTGCCTGGAAATGCGTGTGGCCCATAATTTTCTACTGAATACATGTATCCCAAAAATTACTATAAAAGTCAGTAAAAAGTAACCTAAGCCCATAAGTGGATTGTTATTATAAGCATCGATCAAGGTCGAAGGCGAAAGATTATTCCAGGCATTCTGAGAAGTAACCAGATAACTACCCAGGCCAATAATGATTCCATAAAGAGCTGCATCTGTTATCAGCACGCGTTTTGTCCACTTTCTGATAGCGGCTTTGAGTGCAGGTATTGCCTTATTCTCTATACCACTTGCCGTTTTATCCATTGCACCTACAATCCGGTAAGCCCTTTCTGTTTCGACCTGATGCATACGATCATAGATAGCCTGTAAATCAGAATCTTTCTTTATTTTGAAACGTTGCTGTAATTCTTCATCGTGGATACTGTCAGATGAAGATTCATCATAAATCATGTAGAACTTGCCTGCCGTTAAACCACTCTGAGATAAAGCACGTTGCCAGGCACCGACAACTTCTTCCGGATTATCTTCTTTAGCTGCTGTATCAATTTGATTAAGGATATACAGAAATTTTGTAGAATCGGTTCGCTGGATTGATTTAGAAACCAGGTGTTCCAGGGTATCTTTCATAGCACCGGGTTCAGGATGACGTGCATCAAAAAATACCAGCACAAGATCAGAGAGATCGATAATATGATCGGTAATTCTCAGGGTAGAGTTTCTTTGCGCATCTGCATCAAAGCCCGGTGAATCGATCAGTATCTTACCTTTTATGGGTAAGGTAGGAGACGTTTTTAGCTGTAAATATGCATTAACTCGCTCACCTTCTCCAGGGGCTACTTTATCAATATCATCGCTGATATTAAAAAATGGAAATCGTGGATCAGCATCAAGCGCCAGTCCGGGTAAAACTCGGCTTTTATCGTCATTGGTATAACAAATGACAGTAAATTTATCATCTACAGCCTGGTTACCCGATGTTTGTAATTTAGTACCCAGGAACGAGTTGATAAAGGTAGATTTACCCGCTGAAAAAGTACCTAGAATGGATATTAAAGGCCACCAGGGTATTTGTGTTGCATAAGATTCTTCACGGGAAATCAGACCCATGCGATAAGCAATACTATCCAGTTCTTTAAAACTCTGTACCGCCTCTATTAGAATGGGGTTTTCCTGTTCCAGATGTTTTTCGAGATTCTTTAGACGGGTCTCTATTGCTTTTCTAGGGTAGAACATAGCCTGTATTTATACATCAAACAGTGGAAAGAAATTGTATTTATGGCAAGAATCTCAGTTATGGCATAAATCGACTCATAATATTCATAGGCCTTGCTACATCACGAATATTACGCTGCATATAATAAGTTGAGGTCGCCATTGCATTTGTATTCTGAGTCATGGATGCAATATTTTGCGTCATGGATTGAATATTCCCATCCATATTACCAATATTGTTCCCCAGCTTGACCATCGTATGGTCCATTGTGCGAATAGAGTTGGTCATGTCATTCATGTTTCTATCAACAGAAATAGTCAGGGTGGTTAAAGTCAGGGTCATGTTATGCACGTCTCGTGACAATGTGTAGATCAGATAAAAGCCGTAAACAGCCAGAACTACAAATGCAACCATGGAAGGATATACAACTAATTCCCAGCGTTTGGCACTACTTTCAAATGTATCGGCAAGGCGCTCCATGCATCCTGTATCAAGATTGATTTGAGAGTTATTTTGCACTTCTGAATTACTCATATATTGACCCTAATTAATAAACTTAAAGTTTAGCTTTAAGGAACACAGCTAAACAGGGATATTATAGACATAAATGTTATAAATAGCGATTTACTTATACTCGGAAAATATAAATCTGTATTAATTTCAATGCTTTTTATTGAAATTACAACCCAATTCAACTGGAGAAAAACCCTGGAGCATTTAGGGCTTTTGGGGGTATACAGTTAACTCTTAGCTTTAAACAGAAGCTTCCCAGAAACAACCAGCTATTGAAGTTGTAATTTAAGTTTTTCCCCTAACTCTCGATTCATCGCAACTATAGGAGCAACCAGTAAATGTGCCCTGTCAGACTGGTTTTGATTCACAAATAACATAGCAGCCTGATAGTATAATTTGGAAGCATTCTGGTTATCATTCAGTGAATAATAAATATTGCCCAGTTCTCCCAGATAATCGGGGTTATTTCTATTTTGCTGAATTAGCTGGCGATAAAAATAAATTGCATCCGCATAATTTTTATCCCAGTAAGCCTGCCGGGCTAAATACAGCTGATTTATCTCTCCCTGAATTTCAACAGATTCGATCTTTGGCGGGGGTACAGTTGATACCGTCGGCACTGCTGATAAATTTGAAGGAGCTTCTTTATCAGTTTCTTTCTTTTCAACAATGACGGGGCTGGAAATTGTTTTGATATCAGTGTCTTTTTGTTGAATTGCATCCTGATTTTTTTCTGTAGGCATTGACTTAGAAGAGTCAGGTAAAGATAAAGCCGGTACAGGTTCAATATTTAAAAGTTGATTAAAAGCATTCTCTAACTGAAGTTCGCTTCGAAAAACATACCCAAATAAAAACAGGGTAAGTAGAATAATAGTAAAGCTATTTACCAGCAGCCAGCGACCAAAACTCATAACTCAGCTCTCCATCATTGGGTTTATCTGGTTTTTACGGGGTAAAGGTGTTTCGCCAGATCTAATATTTCTTTAGAAGCCTTACTGGTCGGTTGCATTTCAAATACGGCTAAACCTTCGCTAAATGAGCGTCTATATGCTGTTCTCTGGTATAAGCGTAAATTAATATGCTGGATACTTTTTAAATATCCTAATGCTTCTTCAGCTTCATCAGTTTCTCTAACGCCTCGATGAGTATCGGCACGATTAATAAAGCCAAGCAGTTTAGGCATTTTATTGTTACCGCCACACTGTTCGCGAATGATTTTTATGAAACGTTGAGTAGACCAGATATCGGCCTGACTGGGAGGAACGGGAACTACAATTCTGTCAGCCAGTTTCAAAGCCATTTTCATGGATTCGAAATCGGCCGTTCCGACATCAACAATGACTTCACTTCTTTTCTTTTTCCATGACTTCAAGGCCGAAACATCGTCAAGTACTTCTAATTCGGGTTCGTAACCTTCTTCTTCACGAATATCTACAACATCAGTTAGAGTTTTTTGTGGATCAAGGTCGAATAAAGCGACGGAACCTCGTTGGATTTTCAACCAGATAGCCAGATTGAAGGCAACTGTACTTTTACCTGTGCCCCCTTTCAAATTTCCAATGACTGTAATCATACTTTTTAATATCTACTTTTATTTTTATCGGCTAATTGCATCATGCCATTTTATTATAGCCCTAACCAGTCACTTTAAGTCCTGTTTTACCCAGAAATATAGATAAATCTGTTATTTTTTAACTGAGCTCCCGGTCTGCCCTAAAGGATTGTTCATACTTTTTTTTTCATAACCGACCGGCATAGAAAATAATTTATTATCTATTTCCTTAACCACGATATGCTGTAATTCCTGAGAGTTACCATTAGGAAATGTTTCACGAATACTAATTTTTAACTCTTTATCAAACCATTGAAAACTTTCCAGAGTTTCCCCATTTGCTAATTTAATAGTTTGAGCCCATTTATCCGTTTCTCGATTATTTAACTTTTCATCTCCAAGCCACTTTAGTTCGATAATAGTGCCATTAAATAAAGTATGCTTCACAGGAATATTGAGCTCTTTATCAAGCCATAAATTTGAAACTTTTTCAGACTCACCTTCTTTAGCTGTAATTTTCCATTTAACTGCGTGGCGTTGATTTATCTCCACCAACCCCAGATTTTCACAGCTCAAAGCAGAATTATTTTCACAGGGTGTTGTAATCGCTTTCTCAATGCCGATATTTATTTCTTCAAGAGTTTTGTTTTCATAGCACAATGTCTGGTCGGTAAAACACATCAGGCTAATATGTTTATTAGCATCTAATATCTGGATAACCGGTTCACCATAATAAAAAAACTCTTTGCGAATACGTCCAGTCGAATAATACAAATACGTTGAAACATCCGCCCTGCCCGGTGTTGACATAACCGCATTAGCCGTAAACTGCAAAGCATCCGCACAGGTTGACAGAATACCTAGCTGAAATAAAACAATGAGTTGAGAAAGTTTCATTTAAACATCCCAAAGGGAGAAAAAGGAAATCCAAAATTATCACCGCTAAATCCCGGCATATAATTTTTATTATGAGACGGCATTGAAAAAGCTGCAGGATTAGTATCTCGATATATACCAACCGGAAAATCCGGATATAACCGGTCATTACTCGAATTGTTTCCAGGTTGATAAGGAGAATAGGAATCTGCTGAATATGGAGGTGCCGAACTATTATTCATCATGCCCCGCATTGACGGCATACCGCCTAATTGCCAGGGGTTCGTTAATGGTGCCTGTCTCATATCTGCAGAGCGACCGGGATACTGAGAGTTAAAGTTTTGAAACCACGGATTATTTTGCCCCGGTTCCTGACCAAACTGACGGAATTTCGTACTTTCTCCAACATATTTATAGCGCATAGGACGTTGACGATTTACCGGGTTATTCTGCGGTAATGTGGTTACAGCACGATTTGAATCAGTCTGTCCTGAGGGTAATTGGTTGGTTCCGGTTACAGTACCTGGTGCGGTCAACAAGAATGTTTTTTGTTGGTCATGCATATCGATACTGGCTTCTGAAAATGTGGCAGAAGATATCAGTAGCATTACACTAGTTATTAAAATTTTATTCATTACTTAGTTGCCTGAAAAAAAAGGTTGCATCGGCATTGCCGACCACGGAGAAGGCATGCCATTCATAGCATTATTCATAAAGTTATTTTGATTACCGTACCCATAAGGATTTTGCTGAGGGTATGAATATTGTTGATTATTCCAGTACCCGGGATAATGATCAGTCGATTGAGGCATAGAATCTGGAGCCCAGGGATTTCCCGTGAAGTGACCAGTCATGGGAGGAGACACTGGTTTCACTACAATAGCCTGATCAGGTTCAACGGGTTTAGTTATTACCGGAGCTACAGGCGCAGCTTCTATGACCGGTTTTGTTACCATATCCTGTGTTTTGATATCTCTTTGATTTCTATAAAAATATGCAGGTTTAGATTTTACTCGAGGTTCCGACTGAATTAATCCATCAGAAGGAAACCTGTAAATTTTTGCAGAACTACTGGAATGCTGCAGGTTTGTATTCACAATACCTGAAGATTTATAAGGCCCTGACGGCGGAGGTACATACTCCGCTGCAAGAACTATTTGAGAAAAAAGGAATAAAGATCCTGTCAGATAATTAATTTTTAAAAATATCATTAGCTCTTACTCAAAGATTATTCATCATCAATATCAGATTTCAACCTTATACCTCTTCGACTACTCTTATTGATCGGAGTTGCCTTCTTAACCGCTGCTTTTTTAACGTTTGAGCGTTTTTCAGTGGTTTTTGCTGCCACCGGTTTGCTAGCAACCGTTTTCTTTGTAGAACCTTTTTTAACAGCAGATTTTTTAGCTGAAACCTTTTTAATGGATGCTTTCTTTTTAACCGGTTGCTCATCCACTCGAGTATCTTCAAGTTCAACTTGCTGCTTCTCTATCTCTTTTTCCGTTGCCGAAGTTTGAATAACTTTTTCTTCGGACGGCACGGGCGTGATGACGGGTTGTGGTTTATTTTCAGAGCTTTCATTAGCTGAATTCTTTGTTATAACTGATGTATCAGTTTCATTGCTTTTTCTAGTCAGCAGACGAATTAATGCTGTTGCAAGATCGACTGAAAAATCACGGAAAGCAACCACCATGGAGATAACAAATATCCAGATAAAAGATAATACTACTGATATGTAGTCAAGAACCCCTCTTTCAGAGTCATCATCTTCATTTCCATTATCCGTGTAATCTCCCTCCAGAATCGGGTCATAAGGGAGCTCTGCAAATACGGTTGCTCCACTGGCATCCAGTGATTTCTCAGCAAAAGATTTACGTACAGTAATTGCCCCTAATGGAATGATGACCAGCGTAAGAATTGTTGATACCAGAACGCCAAAAGCCAGTGATATAGCCATGCCTTTAAAGATGGGATCAAAGATTATTACGGCAGAGCCTCCAACCAGAGCCAGGGCTGTGACCACTATCGGACGTGTTCTCGCCTTACAGGCCAGCAAAACAGAATCGGTTACCGGTCTGCCATCCTCAACTTCATGCTTGGTAAAATCCACCAGCAGAATAGAGTTACGCACGATAATACCGGCCAGTGCAATAAAACCAATCATTGAGGTAGCAGTAAACTCAGCACCAAACAACCAGTGACCAGGAATAATTCCAACAAGCGTAAGAGGAATAGGAGCCATGATGACAGCCGGTAAACTGAAATTACCAAACTCCAGCACGACTAACATGTAGATAAGCACAATTGCCACGCCAAATGCCATACCCATATCACGGAAAGTTTCATAGGTTACTGTCCATTCACCAGACCACTCAAATCCAGATTGAGCATCAGAATCCGGTGGTGCCGTCCAGGTTCCTTTTAAAGAAATACCATCTGGAGCCGTATAATTTTCCAGTGAATCAATAACATCAAACATTCCATAAATGGGTGCACCGAGGCGTCCAATAGTTTCACCCGTCACGTACTCGACCGGCCTCAAATCTTTATGATAAATTATGCTTTCCTGCTCGATCTGGTAGAAATCTCCCAGCTCTCCTAACGGCACACTACTTCCTAACTGACTCGGTACGGGCATTTCTTTAAGTCGCGCTAAATCGGCACGAACCTCAATAGGAACCTGGATAATGATATAGGTAGGTTCTAATTTAAGACCACTCTTAACATCACCCAGAATAAATTCACCGAGCGACATTTGCAGTGTTCTGTTTATGGTATCAACAGAAATACCCCGCCTAAGCGCTTTTTCCGTGTCTACTTCAAATCGCCAAACCTTATAATCATCCGCTATCAGTGTATCGACATCGGTAATATTGGGAGATTCAATAAATTTCTGCTCGAGATCCCTTGCAACCTGACGCCTGATTTTTTCATCAGGGCCGTACACTTCGGCCACTACCGATTGTAATACTGGAGGCCCGGGAGGCATTTCAACGACTTGAATTCGAACCGCGTCATTACCCTTAATAATTTCCTGCAAACGCTCACGAACATCTTCTGCGATTTCATGGCTGCTACGAGTACGTTCTTTCTTGCTTAATAACTGTACCTGTAAATCTGCCTGCCAGGGCTCTGTGCGAAGATAATAATGCCTGACCAGACCATTAAAGTTGAAAGGTGATGCTGTTCCGGCATAGGTCTGTATTGCCGTCACCTCATCAACCTGAAGAATAACTTCTGCCAGTTCATTCACAATATTAGCAGTGACCGGTAAAGCGGTTCCTTCGGCCATATTAACTACAACGTTAAATTCAGATTTATTATCCAACGGTAACATTTTTACCGGAACACTCTTGGTGTAAAACATGATGATTGATAAAAAGAAGATAACGAAAAGGCTTATAAGAAATAATCGCCCTTTTGTTTTACTGGTAATGAGAGGGATAAGAATTTTTTTGAAAAGATTACCAAGCCATTCATTTTGTTTGTGTTCTGACTCTTCCATTTCCTTCAATTTACTCATTGAAGGTTTTATTCTCATCGCCAGCCACGGTGTAAACATGAAAGCAGCAAATACCGAGAACAACATCGCAAAAGAACCGAGAGCTGGAATTGGTTCCATATAAGGTCCCATCATGCCTCTCACAAAACCCATCGGTAATAATGCGGCGATAACGGTAAAAGTTGCCAGAATGGTCGGATTACCGACTTCACGAACCGCATCAATAGCAATTGATGTATCAGTACTTTCATCGATCAACCAGCGTCGATAAATATTTTCCACTACCACGATAGCATCATCAACTAATATACCTATCGAGAATATCAGCGCGAAAAGGCTGACTCGGTCAATGGTATAACCGGTTAATAAGGCATAAAAAATGGTAGCCAGAATAACCACAGGAATAACGATCATAACAACCAGAGCAGGTTCCCAGCGGAAATTCAACGCAGCCCAGATCAATACAACAACAATCGCCGTTGCAATAAATAATTTTAAGATCAGTCCATTCACCTTATTTTTCGCAGATTCACCATAATCCCGTGTTACCGAAACATGGATATCATCAGGAATGACCGTACCTCGAAGCGTGTCAACCATTGCAATAATATCTTCAGCAACTTCAACCCCGTTAGAACCTTTCTTTTTGGCTATTGCGATAGTGACCGCTGAAGCAGCGAAGGCTTCCTCTTCACCCTCAGCAAGATTATTCGGCCCGGTATAATAACTCACCAGATTGGAAGTATCAGATGGTGACGCAGTTACCTGGGCTACATCCCTGATATAAACAGGCGAGCCATCTTTAATGGTAACGACCAGGCTTTCAATATCACTGACCGTTTCCAGGAATGCACCAGCATAAACGGTTGAACTTAAATTATCAGACTCTATATTGCCTAATCCCAGTTCACTGTTAGCAGTTCGGATCGTATTGGCAATTTGATCCAGACTGATTTCATAGCCTGACAATCTTTCAGGCAGTACTTCAATTTTTAACTGGTCTGAACGGCCACCAACCACAAAACCCTGACTCGTATTTCCTACCATACTGATCGACTGCAACACATCCAGAGCAGTCAGACGAATTATTGAATCATCCAGCGTGTTAGACCATAGGGTCAGAGTAACCACTGGCACATCATCAACCCCTTTAGGTTTAACCAGCGGTTGATCAACACCCGGCGGAATTTTATCCATATTGGAGCTGATTTTGTCGTACAGTTTTACCAGTGAAGATTCCAGCTCTTCACCCACTTCAAACTGTACGGTTACCATGCCTTGACCACGCATCGCAGCTGAATAGACATGATCCACTCCGCTCATTTCATTCAGCATACGTTCCAGCGGCTCTGTCGCCAGCCTGGAAACCTGTTGTGCAGAAGCACCGTTATAACGAACGAAAACATCGACCATAGGCACTGAAATTTGAGGGTCTTCCTGACGCGGTGTCATGGCCACACCCATAATACCTAACAGGAAACAGGCTATGAGCAGCATAGGTGTCAAAGGAGAATGAATAAAGGCCTTGGCCAATCCACCCGCTAAACCTAACGATTTTTCCTGCTGTTTTTTGGAGTTAGTTTGTTCTGTCATTGTAACTATACAAATATTATTTCGTTCATGAAGTACCCCGATGAACCGGAGTGAACAGAAAAGTCAGAATTTAAATTCTAACTATCGCCACCCGAAGTTAAATTCTGAATCTCCGGGGTCCAGCCTGATCTAATCGTTTTAGGCGGCGCACTGATAATGCGGTCTCCTTCTGAAATTCCAGATAAAACAGTGACTCTTAGTTCATCGTAATCCGCGCCCAGTCTTACCAACTTCATTTTCGCCTTATTCTCTTTATCCAGGATATAAACACTGGGTAAACTACCCCGGTAGAGAACAGCATCTTTTGGAATAACCGGTACAGGCTTCTGAGAAGCAGTGGTATCGTTAATTGTGACTTCAGCATACAGTCCCGGACCACCGGGTGTTCCTTCCGGTAAATCAAATTTCACTGTAACAGTATGCTTTTGTTGATCAGCGACAGGATAAATCTGTGCTACCTTGGCTTTGGTGTAGGTATTATTAATATCCAGTTTCACATCAACCAGGCTCCCCTTGCTAAGGCCAAAAATCAACCTGGCAGGAATCTCTGCTCGAATACGAAGATACTGGGTATGTGCAAATTTTAATAAAGGAGTACCCGGTTGAACGGTATCCCCTTCTTCAACCATTTTACGTACCAGCTTACCGTCAAATGGAGCTATTGCTCTGGCATCACGTAATTTAGCGTCAAGTTCTTCCAGTGCAGAGCGTGATTTTAATACGGCAGATTCAGCATTCTTAACGTGAGAACCCGAAGAGTACAAATCAGCATGTCTCTCGACATCT
This sequence comes from Gammaproteobacteria bacterium, assembly GCA_024225395.1. Lineage (GTDB taxonomy): Bacteria > Pseudomonadota > Gammaproteobacteria > JACNJF01. Next base: position 51,870 of record JAAEMR010000078.1, on the reverse strand, counting down.
GGATTACCATAACCCATCGCATTACCAACATTACGGGTAAACAGGTTATCGAATAAAGAAGGCATACCCATACCAGGCATAGAGCCGGTACTTTCTGTACGAGGTGAAATCAACTCTCTGTTGTATTGAACGCGAGCATTACGCAAACTTGATTCAGCATTCGCTAACTGAGCAAGTGCAGCACGACGTTTCGCCACCAGGTCATCATCATCAATAGATAACAGCAGATTATTTTTTTGAAAATAATCACCTTCTGAACCGGCTATATACTGAATCCGCCCGGGTACCTGGGCAGACAAAGTAACTTCCTTATAGGGGATAACGGTTCCACCTATTTTAATTTTACTACCAAACGCTGCAGCTTCAACTGTCATGACCTGCCAGGCCTGTGCCTGCATAGATAGCAGCAACATGACTGAATTGATAAAGACAGTTGGAGCTGTTGGAAACTTTAATCTCATTATATATTTTACCAATATCGAATAACAGGTCATCTCAACCCGATGCATAAATTTGAAACTGCGCAAAAACACGTAATCATGATCGATTAAATGACTTCTACGCTAAATACTATCTACGCAATTAGCTGCAGAAAATGTGTAGAATATTAGCAATTTTTAATATTCCATTCAATAGACCATAGTAAGTATTTATTGATTAACCTTGATAAGTTCTTCAGCCAGAAATAAATCTTGAGGAGTCGTTATTTTGATATTTAGCTCACTTCCATGAACGAGTTTGGGGTGAAATCCAGCTAACTCTATCGCCGATGCATCGTCCGTAATTTCAAGATTGTAATTAATTACATTTTTTAAGGCAGAATATATTTTCTCCAGCCTGAATGCCTGGGGAGTAAAAGCACGCCACAATCCTTCCCGCGGATGAGTTGTTGCTACCAGCTGATTTTCTGTTGAAAATTTTAGTGTATCCGCGACGGGTACGGCTAATAACGCCCCATCATCGCTTTCTTCTAAGGCAACCAGCAATTGATCAAGATCAGCGTGAGACACAAACGGTCTGACAGCATCATGAATTAACACAAACGGGTTAGTCTCCGTATATTGTTTTAATTTTATCAGCCCGTTAAAAACAGAGTGATGGCGTTGCTCTCCGCCGCTGCAAAGTAGAACTGGTTTTTCATGTTTATAGTTCAGTTTTTCCCAATAATGATCACTGTCATTAAGAATTACTACAGCCCCCGTAATTAAAGGGTAAGACAATAAATTATCAAGTGTATGCTCAAGGATAGTTTTATTTTTAAGCTTTAAATATTGTTTCGGGCATGATGCATTCATTCTCTGCCCGGTACCTGTTGCAGGTAAAACAACCCAATACTGTGATGATTTATCCATCATTTAAGAACCGGTAAGCAGTAAAATCAATTGCCAGCAGAGGCAGCAGGGGAAACTATCTGAAAAAAAGTTTCTCCTTTCTTTATCATGCCAAGATCGTTACGTGCTTTTTCCTCATAGGCATCGAGGCCACTTTGTAAATCCAGCACCTGGGCCTCAAGCTTACGGTTTCTTTCTTCAAGTTCACGTAATTTTTGTTTCTGCAGCTCGAGTTCAGCCGATAACTGGACTACCTCAGATAAACTTCCATCGCCAAACCACAGGCGATATTGCAGCCCGATAAAAGCGATGATTAATGCCATAATCAGCAGGCGCATCCGTTTATCTGTTGTTTACATCACAGCATTTTAAATGCTGATTTTCCCGGGAAAACAGCTCGATCACCCAATTGTGATTCAATTCGTAATAACTGGTTATATTTAGCCACACGGTCCGAGCGCGACAGAGAACCGGTTTTAATTTGACCGGTATTCGTGGCAACAGCAAGATCAGCAATAGTAACATCTTCGGTTTCACCTGAACGATGAGAAACAACCGCAGTATAACCCGCTTTATGTGCCATAGAAATAGCATTCAATGTTTCCGTTAAAGTACCGATTTGATTGAATTTTATCAATATTGAATTACCAATTGAACGATCTATGCCCTGCTGCAAAATCTTAGTGTTTGTCACAAATAGATCATCACCCACTAATTGTACGCGTTTACCCAGCACCTCAGTATGAGTTGCCCACCCTTCCCAGTCGCTTTCATCCATGCCATCTTCGATAGAAATGATCGGATACTGATCAACCCACGAAGACAGGTAATCGGTAAACTGTGCGGAATTAAACGAACGGTTTTCAGACTCAAGAACATATTGTCCATCTTTGTAAAACTCGGAACTAGCCACATCCAGACCCAGACAGATATCCTCACCTGCTTTAAAACCCGCCTTTTCTATGGCCTGTAAAATAACTTCAATCGCTTCTTCATTAGAAGATAAATCAGGAGCAAAGCCACCTTCGTCACCGACTGCCGTATTCATTCCTTTTGCAGAAAGAACTGATTTAAGAGAGTGAAAAACTTCAACACCATAACGTAATGATTCTGAAAAAGTGCCTGCCCCGACAGGTAAAATCATAAATTCCTGCAGATCCACACTATTATCAGCATGTGCGCCACCGTTAATAATATTCATCATTGGAACGGGTAGAGTTACAGCTTCATCACCACCTAAATATTGAAACAGTGGTTTACCCGTTGTAATTGCTGCAGCCTGGGCATTAGCAAGTGACACAGCCAACAAAGCATTTGCGCCTAGATTGCCTTTGTTATCAGTGCCATCCAGATCAATCATTGCCTGATCAATTCCAGCCTGGTCATTACAATCTTTACCGGTAACACAACCGGCTAATTCATTGTTAATATTTGAAACTGCTTTCAGTACACCTTTTCCCTGGTATCGTGTTTTATCTCCATCTCTTAATTCAATTGCTTCTCTAACACCTGTAGATGCACCTGATGGAGCTGCTGCTCGTCCTGTTACACCATTATCCAGTGTAACTTCAGCTTCTACGGTAGGGTTTCCCCTGGAATCAAGGATTTCACGCCCAATTACGTGTGTAATAGTTGCCATTATTTTCTCCAGTTTTCTAGTTCAGTCTTAATCCTGAAAAATACTTCAGGTATTAATCAGATATTCAAGGTAACACTTGTTACATAAGGCTTAGCTCATGCAAAGCTTGTGATTTAACAGTTTGATCGATGGATTTCATTACTTTTAGTAAAGATTCCAGTTGCCCCAGGGGCCATGCATTAGGACCATCACTTAATGCCTGTTCGGGATTTGGGTGGGTCTCCATAAATACACCTGATACGCCAGCTGCTATAGCCGCTCGTGCCAGCACAGGTACAAATTCTCTTTGTCCACCAGATGTAGCTCCCTGGCCACCCGGCAACTGAACTGAATGAGTTGCATCAAATACCACGGGTACGTTTGATTCTCGCATCACTGCGAGTGATCTCATATCAGACACCAGGTTGTTGTAGCCAAAGCTGGCACCACGTTCGCAAACCATAATTTGTTGATTACCCGTTTCAGTTGCTTTATCCACAACATTTTTCATATCCCAGGGAGATAAAAACTGGCCTTTTTTGATATTGACCGGCACCCCCTGTTTAGCGACATTTTGAATAAAATTAGTCTGACGACATAAAAATGCCGGCGTCTGCAGTACATCAATAATACTGGCAACTTCTGATAACGGGGTATCTTCATGCACATCAGTCAACACGGGCACATCAATCTGATCTTTGACTTTTTGTAAAATATTAAGTCCCTGCTCTATTCCGGGACCACGAAAACTCTGACTGCTGGAACGATTTGCCTTATCAAATGAGGACTTGTAGATGAAAGGTATCTCCAGTTTCTCACAGATTTCTTTTAAAGCACCTGCCGTATCAATTGCAAGCTGCTCGCTTTCGATGACACAGGGGCCCGCAATTAAAAAAAACGGTTTATCAAGACCGACTTCAAAAGTACACAGCCTCATCAATCACTTTCCTGTTGATGTTTTAAAGCAGCGCTTATAAAACTATTAAACAAAGGATGTCCTTCGCGCGGTTGAGAGGTAAATTCAGGATGAAACTGACAGGCTACAAACCAGGGGTGATCAGCTAACTCGATCATTTCAACAAGTTCGTTATCCACTGAAACACCGGAAATGACTAACCCGGCTTTTTGTAATTCATCCAGGTAATTATTATTGAATTCAAATCGATGGCGATGGCGCTCAAGAATTTCCTCTGCACCATCATAAGATTTACGTGCTACCGTTCCGGGCACCAGTTTGCAGGTTTGCCCGCCAAGGCGCATTGAGCCACCCAGGTCAGATTTTTCATCACGCTTTTCAACCGACCCATCCTGATTTTTCCATTCAGTGATCAAGCCAATAACCGGTTCAGGCGTTTTTGGATTAAACTCTGTACTGTGTGCTTGCTGTAATCCTAAAACATTGCGCGCAAATTCAATAACTGCAACCTGCATGCCCAGACAAATTCCCAGGTAAGGCACCCTGTTTTCACGCGCATATTTTACTGCAGAGATTTTACCTTCAACGCCTCTGCTCCCAAATCCACCAGGAACCAGAATGGCATCCAGGCTTTTCAACAATTCGTTGTTATTATCTTCGATAACATCGGAGTCAATTTTAACAATATTAACTTTGGTTTTGGTGTGAATACCAGCATGAGCCAAAGCTTCCATTAATGATTTATAAGCATCTGTGTGCTCAACATATTTTCCGACAAAACCAATATTAACCGTGTATTGCGGATGAGAAAGAGCGTCAACAATGGCATCCCAGTCACTCAGGTCTGCTGCCGGTACGTCGAGGCCAAATTTTTTCACCACGATATCATCCAGTCCCCTTTCGTGTAATTCACGCGGGATTTTGTAAATATGATCGACGTCTACGGCCGATATGACAGAATCAAGGGTCACATTGGTAAATAAGGCGATCTTCTTTCTCTCTTCTTCAGGAATAGCTTTTTCAGCTCGACATAAAAGAATATCCGGCTGAATACCGATAGAGCGTAACTCTTTAACGGAGTGCTGCGTAGGTTTGGTTTTGATTTCGCCAGCGGCGGGAATATAAGGTACTAAGGTCAAGTGCATGAACAGGGCTTTATCGTGACCCAGTTCTACACCTAGTTGACGAATAGCCTCCATAAAAGGTAAGGATTCGATATCACCGACAGTTCCACCAATTTCAACTAGCACGATGTCAGCATCGTTGGTACTGTTTAAAACAGACTGCTTAATCTGATCGGTAATATGTGGAATAACCTGTACCGTTGCTCCGAGGTATTCACCTTTGCGTTCTTTGGCAATGACATTGCCATAGATTCTTCCAGTGGTGTAATTACTGCTCTTGCTGGTTGTTATCGCGGCAAATCGTTCATAATGTCCCAGGTCGAGGTCAGTTTCTGCACCATCATTGGTCACATAAACTTCTCCATGTTGAAAAGGACTCATGGTTCCCGGATCAACATTGATGTAAGGATCCAGTTTAATCATATTTATGGTTAAACCACGGGCCTGTAAAATTGCTCCCAAAGAGGCAGACGCAATGCCTTTGCCCAGTGATGAAACAACACCACCAGTAATAAAAATAAATCGGCTCATAAAGCTGGAAAGTTAATAAATGTGAGAGTTCTGGAAGGTGCAGTAGATTAACAGATAAGAGCATTTAACTCAACGAGAATGCGCTTTTAAAAACAGGCCTCTGGCATAAAATTACGGGGCAACTAAAATTATTTAGTAGCCAGCACAACCACTCTTAAAGGCGCTGGATAACCTTCCACTGTCATATTAACATCCTGTTTATCCAGACACTCCGGCAGAGATTCAAAAGGCATCCAGTCAGTCGAACGCTGTTCCTGTATTGAGGTTTGATTGATATCCACGACTCGAATATCTTTGTATCCGCAGCGCTTTAACCAGTGAACAAGTTCATCTGCTGAAGGCAGGAACCAGACATTATTCATACGCGCATAACGTGACTCCGGAACCAGCACCTGCCCTTCACCTCCTTCAATAATTAAGGTTTCCAGACACAGCTCCCCGCCCTGCTTTAACAAACTTTTTAGTTGCAACAAATGATCAAATGGTGAACGACGGTGATATAAAATACCCATCGAAAAAACCGTATCAAACCACTGCATATTTTGCGGCATACGCTGAATAGTTAAGGGTAGCAGATTAATTCGATCATCATGGATGAAGTGGTTTAGCGCCTGAAACTGCATATTAAATAAAATGGATGGATCAATACCCAATACCAGTTCAGGTTGTTCATTTAACATACGCCAGCAGTGATAACCATTGCCACAGCCGACATCAAGAATTTTTCGATGCTTTAACGACGATAAATGAGGCAATACCCGGTCCCATTTAAAATCAGAGCGCCACTCAGTATCAATATATTCATCTATGATTTTAAACGGCCCCTTACGCCAGGGTTTAAGTTGAAACAGAGCTTCGCGCAACAACTTGCTAGAATCAGAATCACAAGTGCCCTTTACAGTAACCGCCGGGGACGAAAAATCAATTCCAGAAATAGATATTTCGGGTAAGCTTTTCAATGCCTCATTCCAACGTTTGAAATCGCCATGATGAGCTTCACTAAACCAGTGTTCATTGGCTTTTTCTAATTCAGCGACCCAGTCTTCAAAACCGGCTTGTTCAAGAAGGCTAAATAACGATTTATAATTCATGGTGGAAAACTTATAACTTAATTGCGAGGTATGAGACAAAGTTGAAGCAATGAAAACAATCGAAAACCTGGTCAAACCCGCTTTTGCGTAATCGATGCATATGCTCAGCCGGTGTATTGGGTATTAATACATTTTCCAGTGCAGCGCGTTTCTGGCTAATTTCCAGATCGCTGTATCCCTGCACTTTTTTAAATCCCTGATACAGCTCTGTCATGATTTTCTGCTGCTTAGAATCATCATAATTCACCTTTTCAGAAAGTACCAATATCCCACCCTTATTAAGCCCGTTAAAAATTTTCTGTAGCAGTGCATCCCGTTGTTCCTGTTTGATAAATTGTAAGGTTAGATTTAACACCACCATAGACGCATTTTTTATATCCACTGTTTCAATATCCGCACATTGCCACTGGATATCATATTCTGCGTGCCTTTCCTTACATTTCTTTATCATGGATTGAGAATTATCAATCGAATAAATTGAAATATTTTCCGCTTTTAACTGTTGCGCAATAACTCTGGACATAACACCGGTTGAGCAACCGAGGTCATACACGGAGGTATTATCAGCGATAAATATGTCGGCATATAAAGCCATCATTTTTACCAGCAAGTCATAACCGGGAACAGAGCGGCTGATCATGTCATCAAAAGCCCGCGTTACTTCTTCATCAAACTCAAAAGCCTTTACAGTGGTCAGGGGTTTAGCAAAAACACTGTCTTTATTTGTAATCTCGATCATGATATGTTTGTCTATCTAAAGCTATAATAAAATTCTAGGATTATCGCATATCATCATGTTAAAGAAATGTCTTTACCCGGTTGCGGGATATGGTACACGCTTTTTACCAGCCACCAAGTCAATGGCTAAAGAAATGTTGCCGGTTGTTGATAAACCCCTCATTCAATACGCAGTGAGTGAAGCAATGGATGCAGGTCTCGTGCAGCAGTCTTTTGTTACCGGTCGAACCAAACGTTCTATAGAAGATCATTTTGACATCAGTTACGAAGTTGAAAATGAAATTAAAGGCTCATCCAAAGAAGATCAATTATCCGAAATTCGTGAAATACGTGAAAACTGTGTATTTACTTACACTCGTCAACGCGAAATGAAAGGTCTAGGTCACGCCATTCTAACTAGTGAACCGATGATCGGTGACGAACCATTTGGAGTCATTCTGGCAGATGACCTTTGTATTACTGAAGGTGATTCGGTCATGAAACAAATGGTGGGTTTATACAAACAGTTTCGTTGCAGCATTATTGCGATCGAAGAAGTTCCTAAAGAAGAAACATATAAGTATGGTGTCATAGCCGGCGAACAGTTTCAGGATAATCTCTTTAAAGTCAAAGACATGGTTGAAAAACCTGCTCCGGAAGATGCCCCAAGTAACATGGCCATTATAGGACGTTACATCTTGACTCCTGATATCTTTGATTATATTCGTGAAACAAAACCAGGGGCTGGAGGTGAAGTTCAAATTACCGATGCATTACTGGCCCAGGCTAAAAATGGTTGCGTCATGGCCTATAAATTCAAAGGAAAACGCTTTGACTGCGGAAGCTTACATGGTTATGTCGAAGCAACTAATTACTGCTACAACAAGTTTCACGATCCATCAGAGTAACCATATTCCCGCTAGCTCATCATTTAAAAATATCTGCGGTATAGACGACCTTTTCCACGGAGGGATCTGGTTTTTTTGAAAAAGTCTTTTCAAACTGTGAGAATGTGGAGTAACAGTACCAGGTTTAGATAGTTGTCGAAATTTCAGTTCGACTCTTTCCCCTTTATCCTGCTTCTTTAAATAGTCAAATACATCGGCTCTGCAGTGACTGAAATTTAAAACCGGAATATTGAGATCTGCGGAGTCTGGAAATTGATAACTTGCGGCTAAATTTAAATCATTAGAATCTTCAACCAGGTAAAGTCGATTTTTAAACAACCTGATTTCAAAACCATGACCTTCAATAACAGGCATGGCTCCTGCTTTACTATTCAATTGCTTGAGTAACTCTTCAATTTTATGAAACCCGATAACAGGAAATTTATTAATTTTTATCCAGTATCGAATCATATTTTTCTTACGGGCAAGAGATAATAAATTCAAAGTTTCTACACAAATACAGCTGGTCGTAGAATAAAATTTACTGATTTCAGCCTGAGCATAATCGATTCGGGCCAGCTCAGTTTGTAATTGTTCACTTTCATTTTGCAACTCACTGACACGTTGCATTTGAGAAATAGCAGCAGGCCAGCGCTTGATTAAAACAGGTAGCACTTCATGGCGAAGGAAATTACGATCAAACCGGGTATTTTGATTACTGGGGTCTTCTACCCATTCCAGCTGGTGGGTTTGTGCATAAGCCTTAATATCATCACGGGTATGATCCAATAAGGGCCTGAGCAATATTCCCTTGCCCAGAGGTTTCTGACTGGCTATGGCTCTTAATCCGCTGGCCCCTGAACCCCGCATCATATTAAGCAATAGAGTTTCAGCCTGATCATTTTTATGGTGGGCTGTAAGTAGCGCATCATTCTCAGACAATGCATTTTCAAATAAGCGGTATCGATGATCTCGAGCTTTTGCTTCCAGATTACCTTTTGATGAATCCATATTCAGATTATCTAAACGAAACTCTAAACCATATTTTTCAGCCTGTTTGCTGGCAAAATCCTGCATTGATTTAGCATTGTTCAGTAAGCCATGATTAATGTGCCAGACAATAATTTGATACTGTTGCCGATAGTTAATCAGGGCATGCAACAATACTGACGAATCTAAACCACCACTGAAAGCCAGGTAGAGTTTTTTTGTATTTTCAGGCAGCCTGTCAAAAGGCAACTGAAGAAATGACATGGAAAAATTCAGGATTCAATAAAAGCGCCATAACCCATCAAACGCTGGTAACGTTGATCGAGTAATTTGTCAATACTGACAGATTCTAATGTTTCGATATTTTTAGCCAGATTATCTTTTAAGCTGAGTGCTATTTTATCAAAGTTTCGATGGGCTCCGCCTAATGGTTCTTCAATAATCTGATCGATAAGCCCTAAATCATGAAGACGATCTGCAGTAATGCCCAGCGCCTCAGCAGCCTGAGGAGCTTTATCGGCACTTTTCCATAAAATAGAGGCACAACCTTCAGGAGAAATTACCGAATAAGTCGAGTATTGCAGCATATTAACTCTATCACCAACAGCGATAGCCAGAGCTCCACCAGAACCACCTTCTCCAATAATGGTGGAAATAATGGGGGTTTTAAGCTCTGCCAAAGCATATAAATTACGCGCAATGGCTTCACTCTGACCTCGTTCTTCTGCACCAATACCCGGATAAGCACCCGGTGTATCAACTAGAGTGATCAATGGCAATTTAAATTTTTCAGCCATCTTCATTAGCCGTAAAGCTTTTCTGTACCCTTCGGGTCTCGGCATTCCAAAATTTCGTTTAATTTTCTCATTGGTTGAGCGGCCTTTTTGCTGACCTATTACCATCACTGCTTTACCATTAAGACGTCCAATACCACCAATCATGGGATTGTCATCAGCATAGTATCGATCACCATGAATGTATTCAAAATCTTCAAATAACCGGTCAACATAATCAAAGGTATATGGCCGATTAGGATGTCTGGCTATCTGTGAAATCTGCCACGGTTTTAATTTGGAGAAAATAGACTTTGTTAAGCTTTCGGCCTTTTTTTCCAGCGTGGAAATTTCTTCAGTAATATTTATGTCAGAGTCATCAGTTACATACCTTAATTCTTCAATCTTGGCCTGCAATTCTGCAATGGGTTGTTCAAATTCTAGAAAGTTAGGATCCATAATTTTGTAACACTTAAAGCTAAAGGATTATTAAATGAATTGTAGCCGCTTCGAGTTAAACTGTCAGTAGATTTATCCTAACTCCGATAGACTTCCAGTGAAGCATTAATTCTGTTTAATTCATCCAGTGGGTGCGCATGTTGAGTAATCGGACGACCAATAACCAGGTAACTGGAACCCGATTTCATAGCCATTTCTGGTGTCATTATCCGTTGCTGATCATTCGAGGCTGAGCCTGCAGGTCGAATACCCGGAGTGACTAAAATGGGGGATGCCCCGAATTGCTTGCGCATCATTTCAGCTTCATTAGCCGAACAAACCATACCATCCAGCCCGCATTCCAGTGACATTTTCGTCAAATCTATTACTGTCTGCTGAACTGTTTTATCGATACCAAGTTCGTGCAACCCGGCCTGGTTAGTACTGGTTAACACTGAAACAGCAATTAATTTGGGGGGCTTAACTACATTACTCGAATCAACTGCTTCTTTGGCTGCCTGCATCATGGCTCTTCCTCCGAGCGCATGTACATTTAACATCCAGACGCCTAACTGACAAGCTGCAGCAACAGCCTTGTTTACTGTATTGGGTATGTCATGAAATTTCAAATCCAGAAAAATATCAAACCCCATGTCTACCAGTTGTTTAACCAGGTCAGGGCCTGATGAAGTAAATAACTCCTTGCCTATTTTAAGGCGACAGATCTCGGGTGTAACTGATTCTATAAACTTTAATGTTTGTTCAGATGTAGAAAAATCGAGGGCAACAATAACTTTCGGGTCTGTATTGGGCATATCTTTTAAGTGAATTTCTCAAATTTTATAACGGTTTAAAACTGGACCATGTTTTACAACTAGGACAATTCCAGTGCATGGCCTGACTTTCGTAGCCACAGACATTACATATATAAGCCACTCTTTTAAAATTAATTTCATTAAAATGAGAAGCTAACTCTGTCCAGACTTCATTGATTTTCTGAGGCCTTGTTTTGAAATATTTAAAAGCAAAGTCATACAATTCCAACGAGGAAGATTTTTCCATCGCCTGATGCAAAAAAGACACCAGCAGTTCATGATTATCAGATGATTGATAGCTTTCTAATAGCTCAAGAGCAACCCGGGTAACGGGTGTTTTTTCATATTGAGATATTAAAAATCTTTGATATTGATCGACAGATCCAGATTTTAAGTATATTTCACGAGCAGGTTTTAAAAAAAGCCCTACCATTTGAGGTGTCGATTTAAGCAGTTGTTTTAACAACCTGGTCGCAACAGATAATTCATTATTTTTAAGCTGTACATCAATTAACAACAGTGTAGCTCGAATACAATTAACATCAATTTTAATCGCTTTTTTCAGTGACTCACGGGCTTCTCTCAGGTTTCCCTGTGCCAGATACTGTTCTGCAATTTCACAGTAACAATGGGTTACAATTAACAGACAATCCGGCTCACCCTGTTTATGTAAAATCTGTGCAACAACCAATGCTTCTTTCCATGATTTTTCGATACTGAATAATTCCAGTAATTTTCTCTGGGCCGATACATCACGAGGATTTATTTGCACCAATTCCTTGAACAGGTTTTCAGCCCGATCAAGTAAACCGGCTTTAAGATAATCTTCGGCCAGCTCTGTTAAAGTCATAACCCGTTGATTTTTATCGAGATTAGGTTTGGCTATCAGGTTTTGATGGATTTTAATCGCTCGATCAACTTCACCTTTAGTGCGAAATAAATTACCCAGGGCCAGATGTGTTTCTATCGTGTCGCTGTCAATTTTTATTAAATCAACGAATAGCTGGATAGCCTTATCTGATTTGTTAGCTAACAGGTAGTTAAGTCCCTGAATATAAGAATCAGAACAACTGTTTATATTTGAGAGTTTTTGAGATTTTGAATGACGGTTAGAATAGGAAAATCGGCCAATAATAAAACCGACTAATAAAGCAGATATGATGAGTAGTAGAAGTTCAATATCCATAACAGAACTGTAGTTTACCTAAAACATCAATTCATGTTTGAAATATATGGCTACTTAAAGTTATTAGCTCTATCTCGCAGTTCTTTTCCGGGTTTAAAATGAGGAACAAATTTACCGGGTAATTCAACTTTTTCACCTGATTTTGGGTTACGTCCTATGCGAGGTGGACGATAGTGAAGACTGAAACTGCCAAAACCTCTGATCTCAATTCTTTCACCCATTGATAAAGCACCGCTCATCATTTCAATAAGACTTTTTACGGCAAGTTCGACATCTTTGTAGGCCAGGTGCCCCTGACTCCTGGTCAGATTCTCAATTAAATCAGATTTTGTTAATGATGGTACATATTCTTCTTTCACAACAACAACCCCCCTTTATTATTATAAAAGGAACAGATCCGGTTTTCCCGGACCCGTCCCATCTTATGGTGTTACTTTAGTCGTCTGAATCCATTTGTTCTTTTAGCAGATCACCAAAGCTTGTTGTTCCTGAACCAGCTTCACTGCTAGCAGCGTAATCACGCAGTGCTTCTGTTTCTTCATCCTGATCCTTCGCTTTGATAGATAAAAAGACACTACGATTTTTTCTATCCATACCGGTTATCTTAGCATCTACTTCATCACCCTCACTAAGGAAAGTTCTTGCATCTTCAACACGATCTTTCGCCATTTCAGAAGCACGAAGAATGCCTTCAAGCCCTTCACCGAGGTCAACAATAGCGGCCTTGGCATCAACAGAAGTCACATTGCCTTTCACAATACTTCCTTTTGGAAATTGTGCGATAAAGTTAGCAAACGGGTCTTTATCAAGCTGCTTGATACCCAGTGAAATACGCTCACGCTCAGGATCAATAGCCAGAACCATTGCTTCAACTTCCTGACCTTTCTGGAAATCACGAACGGCTTCATCACCGGTCTTATTCCATGATAAATCTGTCAGATGAATCAAACCATCAATATTCCCATCCAGTCCGATGAAAATACCGAAGTCAGTAATTGACTTGATCTTACCGTTGATAAGGTCACCTTTGTTATGAGTTGCGGAGAACTCATCCCATGGATTAGGCATACACTGCTTCATTCCCAGTGAAATACGACGACGTTCTTCATCAATTTCAAGGATCATGACTTCAACTTCATCACCCAGGGTAACGGTCTTATTAGGATTAACATTTTTATTAGTCCAGTCCATTTCTGAAACGTGAACCAGTCCTTCAACACCATCTTCGATTTCAACGAAACAACCGTAATCGGTAATATTACTGACTGAACCGAACAGACGAGAACCTTCAGGATAACGACGCATCAGGTTAGACCATGGATCATCACCCATTTGCTTAAGACCCAGAGAAACACGCACCTTTTCACGGTCGAATTTCAATACAACAACATCAATTTCCTGTCCGATTTCAACAACTTCAGAAGGATGTTTAACACGTTTCCATGCCATATCAGTGATGTGCAACAGACCATCGATACCACCCAGATCAAGGAATGCACCGTAATCAGTCAGGTTCTTAACGATAGCACGTACCTTCTCACCTTCTTTCAGTGATTCCAGTAGCTTCTCACGCTCTTCACTGAATTCCTGCTCAACAACAGCACGACGTGAAACAACAACATTATTGCGTTTCTGGTCTAACTTGATTATTTTGAATTCAAGATCTTTCTCTTCAAGGTATGCAGTGTCACGTACTGGACGTACATCGACAAGAGAACCAGGAAGGAATGCACGGATTTCACCGATATCGACAGTAAAACCACCTTTAACCTTACCGGTAAAGCGGCCTGTAACGATTTCATCGGCTTCAAGAGCTTCCTCAAGACGTGTCCAGGCACGAGCACGTTTTGCTTTTTCACGAGACAGTCTGGATTCACCATAACCGTCTTCGAATGAATCCAGGGCGACTTCAACTTTATCGCCAATTTCGACATCAAGTTCACCGGATTCATTTAAAAATTGTTCTACAGGGATAACGCCTTCTGATTTTAAACCAGCGTTCACTACTACTACATCGCGATTGATATCGACGACTTCACCTGTGATTATTTCACCAATACGCATATTAATTTGAGCAACACTGGCCTCAAACATTTCTGCAAAAGATTCTGACATGGAGATTTTTCCTAAAAGAAGATATTTTGTAATAACAAGAGAAAGAAACCTCTTTTATTACAGTCTAGTTAATAAAATTGAAAGCAGTGCTGCTTTCAAACCTGGTTATTGTTAACGTCAACAATATGACTCATAACCAGTTCAAACACTTGATTAAGTTCCATCATACTGCAATCAACAACGATTGCATCAGACGCTGGAACCAGAGGAGATACTGATCGAGTTCGATCTCTTTCATCTCTGATTTCAATGTCATTTTGCAGGTCGGCAATACTAGCTGATAATCCCATACCAATCAACTGCTTATGGCGTCTTTTAGCCCTTATTTCGGACGAAGCGTTTAAAAATATCTTTATTTTGGCATCTGGAAAAACAGTAGTCCCCATATCTCGACCATCTGCAACCAGGCCAGGTGGCTGAAAAAAGTTCTGCTGAATATTGAGTAACTGCTGTCGAATGGAAGGATATGCGGCAACAACGGATGCTGCAGAAGCCGTTTCTTCATCCCTTATTTGCAGGGACACATCGACTCCATCAAGAAATGGAGTCGTCAATTCATCTCCAGTTTCAAAATGGATTTTCATCTGTTCAATCGCAGCAAGTACATCCTGTTCACTTTGAATATCTACTTTTTCGTTGAGTGCCTTCAGGGCAGCAAGGCGGTAAATAGCCCCGCTATCCAGAATATGAAATCCCAGTTGCGTGGCAACTTTAACCGCCAGACTACCTTTTCCAGAACCGCTAGGTCCATCAATTGCAATTATATAAGGTTCCATAATGTCGTTACGTGTTAACAATATTTATTTATGTGATAGAGCGTTCAAACAAACTCAAAATTTTATAACATTTTAACTCAAAAAGAAGTCTGGAAATAGAACCTACAGGTCTCTTAACTGGTCCCTGGTGTGCTTTGAGTCACGAAACAATTCAAAAAGAGCTTCTGAATCCTTGTGTTCAATCGCTTTTGCTATTTCACTGAGTTCATTTTTAAACCCTTCAATGAGCTCTAAAAGCGCATCTCCATTAGCCATACAGATATCTCTCCACATGACAGGGTCACTGGATGCAATACGGGTAAAATCTCTAAACCCACCAGCAGCATAATTAAATATTTCGTCCTGATCACTCATTTTCGATAAATGGGAAACCAGCGAAAAAGCCAGCATATGCGGTAAGTGTGAAGTGGCAGCAAGTACACGGTCATGATGCTCAACGCTCATCATTTCAACTTCAGCACCGGTTTGCCGCCACATTTTATCGATAATGGCGACGGCGCTCTGACTTGTGTCCTGTTCAGGAGTCAAAATGATTTTACGATTTTGATATAAGCTGGCTACACCGGCTTCTACACCGCTATTTTCTGACCCGGCTATAGGGTGACCGGGTACAAATTGTGGAAAAAATTCACCAAGAGAACGATGGGCATCACGTAACACAGTTGCTTTAGCACTGCCCACATCTGTCACTACTGTGGATTCATCAAGCGAAGACTGCATTTGTTGAAACACAGAACTCATTGCCCCCAGTGGAACTGCCACCACGACAACATCAGTGCCTTTTATTGCCTCGGAAATGTTTAGCTGATAATCATCCAGAACTCCGAGTTCAACACCTTTTTTCAGGTTATCTTCTGAACGTCCACAGCCCGTCACTCTTTTTACATAACCACTCTGTTTAAGCGATAAGGACAGGGAGCTACCAATTAGCCCTACACCTATAATTGCCAGATGATTTATCACAGTATTATGCCGGGCTGGAATAGTTTCATTTTATTATTACAGCTCAACCTTGGGATAAGAGCCCAAAATTTTGAATAGAGCAGCCTTCTTTTGTAATTCCACCAATGCCCTGGCAACATTTTCATTTTTTTGATGGCCATCAATATCAACAAAAAATACATACTCCCATAATCGGTCTGGAGAAGGCCGAGATTCAATTTTATTCATACTGATCGCATTATCAGCCAAAGGTTTAAGTAAAGATAATAAAGATCCAGGTTGATTATGAGCAGACATTAAAATAGTGGTTTTATCCATACCACTGGGTTCTACCTGCATGTCACCAATCACCATAAATCGGGTGGTATTGTTGGCTAAATCTTCAATATTTTTATGACAGGTTTTCAAACCGAAAATTTCTACAGCCTGCACACCACATATTGCGGCTGAACGACTATCCTCTGCCGCTAAACGGGCTGCTTCAGCATTGCTATTGACAGGAATTCTCTCAACAGACGGGTAATTTTGATCCAGCCAATTACGACATTGAGCAAACGATTGCTGATGAGAGAATATTTGTTGAATGTCATCAGGGTTTTGCGACAGATTAGCCAGTTGATGATGAATTCGAACTTCTACTTCGCCACAAACCTTCAGGTCACTTTGAATAAACATATCCAGCGTATGAGTGATCACACCTTCGGTAGAGTTTTCTACCGGCACCAGCCCAAAATCAGCATGCCCAGCCTGTACCGATGAAAAAACATCGGGAATGCAACTTAACGCAACCGTATCGACAGAGTTACCAAAATGTTTTAGTGCTGCCGCCTGAGTAAATGTACCTTCTGGACCCAGGTAGGCAATTTTCAATGGTTGCTCGAGCGCCAGACAGGCAGACATAACTTCACGGATTAAACGCCCTGCTTCTTTATCGCTAAGAGGACCCTGATTCAATTCCTTAATACGTTGAATGACCTGGGCTTCACGGTCCGGACGAAAAAACTCCAGAGGCTCTCCTTCTTTTAATGCCTGCTTTTTCGTTTCAGCTACCTGAATAGCACAATCTGCCCGTTGATTGAACAGCTTCAGAAGCTGCTCATCAATGTCATCAATTTGTTGTCGAATAGTTTGTAAATCCAAACCGGAAACCTCTACATCGGTCATTAAAGAGATCTTGCTGCAAGAACACCATCGATCAATTTTATACTGTCTATGACTTCAGCTGGAATGCTCTTATCTAAATCCATTAAAGTGCAGGCAATATCATTACGTGATTCATTCACCATGTGATGAATATTCAGATCATTTTCACCCAGAATATGTGAAATCTGTCCAACCATATCCGGCATATTGGCATTTACTACTGACAGGCGATTTTCAGTGGCACGTGACAGTTTAATTTCCGGAAAATTCACAGAATTAGTCACATTACCATTTTCCAGATAATCTTTAATCTGATCAGCAACCATCACTGCACAATTTTCTTCAGCTTCGCCTGTAGATGCCCCCAGATGAGGTAAATTGATGACGCCTTTTTTACCCTTCAATAAGTTAGAAGGAAAATCAGTCACATAAGCATGTAACCTGTCGGCTTCAAGCGCAGCCAGAACCGCTTCATCATCTACAATACCGTCGCGCGCGAAGTTCATGATGACACCATCAGCTTTCACTTTAGCCAGACGATCAGCATTAATGATATTTTTCGTGGCCGGTATTAATGGTACATGCAAAGAAATAAAATCCACCTTCGACATCATATCATCAACACTGCTGGTTGCCTGTACATCTGCTGATAAATTCCAGGCTGACTGAACGCTAATGCCCGGATCATAACCAATAACATTCATACCCAACGAAATAGCCGCATTAGCAACCCTGACACCAATCGCTCCCAGGCCGATAACACCAAGAGTACGCCCCGGCAGTTCATAACCAACATACTTCTTTTTACCTTCTTCTACTGCTTTGGAAATTTCCGCATCCGTACCTTCAAGCTTATTTGTGTAATCCCATGCATCACATAGGTTACGGCAAGCCAGTAACATACCGGCAACCACCAGTTCTTTAACTGCATTGGAATTAGCACCCGGTGCATTAAAAACAGCAATACCACGGTCACTCATTTTATCCAGAGGAATATTATTAACACCTGCACCCGCTCTACCTACTGCAAGTAAAGACTCGGGTATTTCCATATCATGCATTTTAAAAGAACGTAATAAGATGCCATCTGGAATGGAACATTCGGATGAGACTTCATAATTTTCACGAGGTAAACGCTCTAAGCCCTGAGTAGATATATTGTTAAGAGTCAGTATTTTTTTCATCTTATCTCGCCCTTATCCGTTTTTCGCTGCAAAATCATTCATGTATTGAATCAACGTATCAACACCCTCTTCCGGCATCGCGTTGTAGATACTCGCGCGCATACCACCCACTGAGCGGTGCCCTTTTAAAGTCATTAGACCCAGCTCTTTTGCACCTTCGAGGAAACTGGCATCAAGATCCGCATCTTTTAAAATAAAGGGGACATTCATCCATGAACGATTCTGAATCGCAACAGGATTGGAGTAAAAGTCATTGCCATCAATCGCAGCATAAAGTTTGGAAGCCTTGCGTTCGTTAATTTCAGCCATTGCACTCAGGCCACCTTTATCTTTCAGCCACTTGAACACAAGTCCTGCCAGATACCAGCTATATGTCGGCGGAGTATTAGCCATTGAATCTGCTTTATCATGCGTAGCATAGTTCAACATGGTGGGACAACTATCGCCTGCCTGGCCGATTAAATCTTCGCGTACTATAACAATCGTTAATCCAGCAGGGCCAATATTTTTCTGCGCGCCGGTATAAATAATTCCATAATCAGAAACATTAGTTGGACGAGACAGGATGGTTGAAGACATGTCTGCTACGATCGGGACATCACCTGTATCAGGAAGCCCCTGGTAAACTACACCTCCAATCGTTTCATTTGGCGTGATATGCACATAAGAAGCATCTGATGACAGGTTCCATGAATCAAAAGCGGGTACAGAGTTAAAACCATCTTCTTCTGAACTGGCACAGATATTTACTTCACCAAAACGCTTACCTTCTGAAATAGCTTTCTTCGACCAGGCACCCGTGTTGGCATAATCAGCTTTACCGGTTCGATCCATTAAATTTAACGGCACCATGGCAAATTGTGTGCTGGCCCCGCCCTGTAAAAATAACACTTTGTAATTATCAGGAATAGCCAGTAACTCACGTAAATCTGCTTCTGCAGTCGAGGCTATTTCGATAAACTCTTTACCGCGATGACTCATTTCCATGACCGACATTCCACTGCCGTTCCAGTCCAGAATTTCCTGCTGAGCTTGTTGTATAACTTCGGTCGGCAGCATGGCCGGACCCGCACTAAAATTAAAAACGCGTGACATAGTTCACCTTACATATAAATATTAAAAAAGACTTACCACAGAGGACACTAGGGACACAGAGAAATGAAATAAGTTTTTTGATTTAAAATAAGTATCTGTCAAAAATGTAAGACAGGTAAATTTAAACCAGGAAAATTATCTTTCTCTGTGCCTCTGTGTTCTCTGTGGTGAAAAAAATTAGTCGTCAGAACCTTCTTCAGGTTCGTCACTGATCTCATCATCGCTGTCTTCAGTAGCAACAGTTTCGATTTGAACCAGTTTTTCGTCTTGTCCGAGACGAATCAGCGTAACACCCTGGGTATTACGAGATACCAGAGATATATCTTCTACCGGTGTTCTAACCAGTGTGCCGGCATTAGTAATTAACATAACGTCATCACCACTGGCTTTTATTGCACCAATAACCTGACCGTTACGCTCTGAGGTTTGAATAGAGATTACACCCTGACCCCCTCTTCCCTGACGAGAGAAATCAGAGACTTTAGTACGTTTGCCATAACCATTTTCAGTCGCAAACAAGATAATATCTTCGTCTGAATCGAGCGCTAATAGCGTAATGACACTGTCTTCAGGTTTGATTCGAATACCACGAACACCTGCAGCAGTACGGCCCATGGCACGAACATTTTCTTCGCCAAAGCGGATACCTTTACCAGATGCGGAAAACATCATCAGGTCATTGTTGCCCTGCGTTAACTGCACACCAATCAGGCTGTCATCCTCTCGTAAATCAATCGCGATAATGCCGTTGGCACGTGGGCGAGAGAAACTGGAAAGAGGAGTACGTTTAACCGTGCCATTTGCCGTGGCAAAAAAGATAAACTCATCTTCAGGATATTCTCTGACAGGTAATATCGCCGTTATACGTTCATTTTCTTCCAGTGGAAGCAGGTTTACCATGGGCCTGCCGCGAGCAGTACGCGAGCCTATGGGTAACTGGTAAACTTTTTGCCAGTACACTTTTCCACGAGTCGAAAAACACAGCAGGGTATCATGTGTCGAAGCAATGAACATTTTTTCTACAAAATCTTCATCTTTTACCTTGGTAGCAGCCTTACCCCGGCCACCCCGTTTTTGTGCACTATAGCTTTCCAGTGGTTGTGCCTTGGCATATCCCAGGTGACTTAGTGTCACGACCACGTCTTCCTCATTGATTAAATCTTCTACCGTCATATCCAGTTGATTCACCAGAATTTCAGTCCTGCGATCATCAGAAAACTGTTCTTTAACTTCCAGTAACTCGCGACGAATTTCCGACATCAGGCGCTCTTCACGCATCAGGATATCCAGCAGGTCTTCTATCTTTTCCAGGATTTCCTTATATTCATTGATGATTTTTTCCTGCTCCAGCCCCGTCAGTTTTTGCAGGCGAAGATCAAGAATGGATTGCGCCTGCTTTTCTGTCAGGCGATAGCTATCATCAAGCAATCCAAACTCCATCGATAAACCATCCGGGCGAGAGGAATCAGAGCCAGCTCGTTGCAACATATCCCTAACAATACCGAGAGACCAGTTACGCTCCAGTAAAGCAGCTTTGGCGATAGCAGGGCTTGGTGATTTTTTGATCAGTTCAATAATTTCATCGATATTGGACAGTGCAATAGCCAGACCTTCCAGAACATGCGCCCTGTCACGTGCTTTACGTAAATCAAATATAGTTCTGCGCGTCACTACCTCTCGACGATGACGAATAAAAGCCTGAATGACCTGTTGCAGATTGAGCAAGCGAGGCTGCCCTTCAACCAGAGCCACCATATTAATACCAAACACATTTTCCATCTGAGTCTGTTTGTACAAATTATTAATGATGACATCAGCTATTTCACCGCGACGCAATTCAATCACCATGCGCATACCGTCTTTATCTGACTCATCACGCAAGCCGGTAATGCCTTCGATTTTCTTGAGTTTGACTAGCTCTGCAATTTTTTCCAGCAATCGCGCCTTATTCACCTGATAAGGTAATTCAGTGACTACGATTCTCTGTTTGCCATTGGACTCCTCTTCTATGTCATAACGGGCCCGCATGTAAATTTTGCCACGACCCGTACGATAGGCTTCACGAATTCCTCTTGCCCCATTGATAAAAGCAGCCGTTGGAAAGTCAGGACCGGGAATGCAGGTCATCAAATCTTCAACAGTCGCTTCAGGTTGATCAACCATAAACACACAGGCATCGATAACTTCAGATAAATTATGAGGAGGAATATTGGTCGCCATACCGACAGCAATACCTGAAGACCCATTGACTAACAGGTTAGGAACTTTAGTTGGTAAAACAGAGGGCTCATATTCTGACTCATCGTAGTTAGACGTAAAATTGACCGTTTCTTTATCCAGGTCTGCCAGTAATTCATGAGAAATTTTGGCCATACGGACTTCGGTATAACGCATGGCAGCAGCAGAGTCTCCATCTACAGAACCAAAGTTACCCTGACCATCAACCAGCATATGACGCATGGAAAAAGGTTGAGCCATTCGAACGATAGTGTCGTAAACAGCGGTATCTCCATGCGGGTGATATTTACCAATAACATCACCAACAACACGAGCTGACTTTTTATAGGGTTTATTGAAATCATTACCCAGCACATTCATCGCGTACAAAACACGACGGTGTACCGGCTTTAAACCATCTCGAACATCAGGTAATGCACGCCCGACTATTACGCTCATGGCGTATTCAAGATAAGACTGACGCATCTCATCTTCGAGGTTTACAGGAAAAATTTCCTTAGCAATATCGGCCATGAATTATGAGTCTCTAGGTTAATTCAATATGTTTTTATTGGGGGTAGACAAAGGGCTGGATTAAACTTTAGTCATAAATAACGGGGTCGTTAGCAGTATCAATCCAGAACGGTTTGATAAATAAGTAGACTCAAATTTATATTTAATAATAGTATTTCTTTCCTGATCAAAAAAATGACCAAAAACCCTTGTAATTCGATATAAGCAATTTTAGCACAGACCCCCCACTGACCTCCACTTATTAATAACCACGCCCAGAAATGAATTTTAGCCAGCTCTGGCTTATTTTGAACTCATCAAAGCCAGCATTTTGTCTTTGTCAGGCTGCAAAACAACGCCCTTTTCCGTCACTATGGCTGAAACAAGTGCTGCCGGCGTCACATCAAACACGGGATTCCAGGCGGACACTAACTCGTTATCAGGATAATTTTGCGCAAGGATTTCACTGTCAGAACGATTTTCAATATCGACAAGGTCACCGGATTGCGTATTCATATCTATAGTTGAAGTGGGAGCAGCAACCATGACCTTTACCCCGTAGTGCCTGGCCATTATCGCCTGATTACAGGTACCGACTTTATTGATAACGTCTCCATTTGCACAAATTCTATCGGAACCGACTATCACCCAGTCTATTTTTTTTCTATTAAATAAAGAAGAGACAGCACCTTCCACTATGACAGTAACCGGTATTTTATCTTCAGCCAGTTCCCAGGCAGTTAGCCTGAGTCCCTGTAGCCACGGGCGTGTTTCGGATGCAAAAATCTGATCCAGCTTTTCTTCCGACCAGGCACTACGAATGACCCCAAGGGCAGTTCCATAACCGGCAGTGGCCAATGCTCCGGCATTACAGTGCGTAACCACTCGAGAACCAGAGTCAATCAAATTCGCACCAAAGTCACCCATCTTGATATTGTCATCAAGGTCCTGCTGATGAATACGTTTAGCATTGTCCAGTAATTGCTGAGACAGGTCAGCCTGATCAGTATTTAAAAGTGCCTTTTGCTGCTCAACAGCCCAGGCCAGGTTGACTGCTGTTGGACGAGCATTAATCAACCCTTCAAGAGCTGCAGTAAAATCATAATTCACATTTTGTTTATGCTGTTGATACCCCAGATAAACTGCATAGGCAGCCGTGATGCCAATGGCTGGAGCGCCTCTCACCACCAGATCCGCAATACCCTGTGCAGCCTGTTCTAAAGTAGCGCAAACATAATCATCATGTTTTAACGGTAAATAGCGCTGATCGAGAAGTATTAACCTGTTGTTTTCCCAGCGAATGGGCGATATTGAAGAAGGATAACTCACGTTGATTACTTATAATTTAAAAAAGGAGCATTGTAGTGAATGGCTTAAAGAATGAAATTAATTCAGATCAGGTCATTACTTAATATTAACTTTGTTGTATGGTTCGTCACATGAAAAAAATAACCATAATCAAACCTAAGTGGATTTTAACGGTTAATGAACAGTTTGACCTGTTAACTGAATCCGCTCTGATCATAGAAAATGACATCATTAAGTCTATTCTGCCAGTAGCAAAACTTGATACGGTAGAAGGTCTGGATGATGCTGAAACAGTGACCCTGGAAAACCACATATTAATGCCGGGTCTTATTAATACGCATACCCATGCCGCAATGAGCCTGTTACGTGGAATAGCCGATGATTTGCCCTTAATGGAATGGTTAAACAATCATATCTGGCCAGCTGAAACCAAGTGGGTCGACAGGCAGTTTATTCAGGATGGTGTCCAGCTCACCGTTGCTGAAATGATTCGTGGCGGCACAACCTGCTTAAATGATATGTACTTTTTTCCCGATATCATGGCCAAAACCTGTCAACAGATGGGTATGCGAGCTACGACGGGCCTGATTGTGCTGGATTTTCCGACCATCTGGGCACAGTCGGCTGATGAATACCTGCATAAAGCCATGGCCGTTATCGATGAGGTAAAAGAATACCCGTTAATTTCCACCGCTTTAGCACCTCATGCACCCTACACCGTTTCCAACAAACCACTGGAAAAAATAGCCATGTATAGCAGCGAGCTGGACATCCAGGTTCACATGCACATACATGAAACAGAATTTGAAATTGATGAAGCGGTAAAAAATACCGGTCAACGCCCCCTGGAAAGACTGGACCAACTCAATTTATTGAACCCAAACCTGATGGCTGTGCATATGACATCGTTAAACGAAATGGAAATGGAAAGAGTTGCAGAAACCGGTGTCAATATTGTTCACTGCCCTGAATCAAACCTGAAACTGGCCAGTGGTTTCTGCCCTGTAGATGCTCTTCAAAAACTCAATATAAATGTAAGCCTGGGAACGGATGGAGCTGCCAGCAATAATGATCTCGACATGTTTGGTGAAATGCGGACAGCAGCATTACTGAGTAAAGGTGTCAGCGGAGATGCCAGTAGTTGCAATGCTCAGCAGAGTTTACGCATGGCAACCATCAATGGAGCAAAATCGCTGGGGTTATCTGATCAAATTGGATCACTGGAACCCGGGAAAAAAGCTGATGTAATTGCTGTAGATTTCTCCCAGTTGAATACACAACCGGTGTATGACCCGGTAGCACAACTGGTTTATGCCACCAACAGCATGCAGGTATCCCATGTCTGGATCAATGGCGAGAAAAAGGTAAGTGACTACCAGTTAACCGATATCGATGCCGTTGAAATAATAAAAATTGCCCAGCAGTGGCAAACCTGGATTAGTGAATAAAACCTATTGCATCACAGAGGACACAGAGGACACAGAGGTAAAATAATTTTTATACTCGTTAATCAACTTTGATTACCTTTACATTAGAACACTGGTGGATGATTTATAAATAACTAATTGCTTCTCCGTGTCCTCTGTGCCCTCTGTGGTGAATTCTTTTGTTTTTTTAAAGTATAATCCCCAAACTAAATTTTAATTTGATAGATAATCAATGAACACAGAAAACGTAGACGCTGCTGAAATTGAAAAATTTTCAGCACTTGCCAGTCGCTGGTGGGATACTCAGAGTGAATTCAAAACCCTGCATGATATCAACCCCATCAGAGTTGACTATATTGAAAAACAAAGCGCTGGACTGGCGGGTAAAAAAGTTCTCGATATTGGTTGTGGCGGGGGCATTCTGTCTGAAGCCATGGCAGCCAGGGGGGGCGATGTCACGGGTATTGATATGGCCGAACAATCTCTTGATGTCGCTAAAATGCATTTACATGAATCAGGATTAAAAGTCGATTATCAAATGATCACTGCCGAGCAGTTTGCTGATCAAAATGAAAATCAATTTGATGTCGTCTGTTGTCTGGAAATGCTGGAACATGTACCCGATCCCGTCAGTATCATCAATGCTGCTGCTAAAGCATTGAAACCTGATGGCACGCTTGTTTTATCGACTCTCAACCGCAATTCCAAATCTTACATGCTTGCCATTGTAGGCGCCGAATATGTCATGAAAATGTTGCCTAAAGGCACACATGATTATTCAAAATTTCTGAAACCATCAGAACTGGCTCAGGCAGCACGATCAGCTTCTCTGGAGGTCACCGATATCACTGGTTTAAGTTATAACCCGCTGTCTAAAAATTACAGCCTGGGACAGGATGTTGATGTCAATTACCTGATGACCTGCCACAATCTATGAGTTCAACAGAGATTAAGGCCGTACTTTTCGACCTGGATGGCACTTTACTGGATACCGCACCGGATATGCTGGTTTCACTGAATCATATCTTAAAGGAAGAAGGACTGGCACCAGTAACACTCGACACTTTACGCCCTCACGTTTCAAAAGGTGGACTGGCAATGACCAGACTCGCTTTTGATAAATACCGTAAAGAAGAAGATATCGAGCCATTACGGTTGAGATTCCTCGATTACTATTTACACAATATTGCAGACCACACAAAACTATTTGATGGTTTTGAAACCTTATTAGCATTTTTTGAAAAACAATCCATTACCTGGGGAGTGATGACAAATAAACCCGGCTGGCTAACCGATCCATTAATGTCTGCATTAAAGCTGGATAAACGATCTGCAGTAACCATTTCAGGCGATACAACAGCTGAAAAAAAACCTCACCCACTTCCGTTAATTACCGCAGCAAAAGCAATCAATATAAATTGCGAACAATGTCTTTATGTGGGAGATGACCCGAGAGATATCGAAGCCGGAAATGCCGCCAACATGACTACGGTCATCGCTAAATATGGCTATATCACTGACAATTCTGACTTTAAAAGCTGGAAGGCTGATTTTATGATTGACCACCCTGAACAGATTATTGATTTACTATGAGCGGAAGCAAGTCCTGCACCCATGATGACTACACATAATATTTTACCCATGAAAAATGCTACAAAACCAGAAAATTATCAGCCGGCTTCAGGCTGCTTGAAAGATAAAGTCATACTCATTACCGGCGCTACAGGTGGTTACGGAAAAGTCATGTCACTGGCGTATGCCGCTGCCGGTGCCACCGTTATTCTGCTGGGTAAAAATGTTCGATTACTGGAAAATGTTTATGATGAAATTGAGCAGGCCGGCTATCCAAAACCCGCTATTTACCCACTCAACCTGGAAGGTGCTACCGAAAAAGATTACTACGAACTAGCAGAAAATATCGGTAATGAATTTGGCAGACTCGACGGTTTATTGCATACGGCCGCTCTACTCGGATCCCCCACTCCATTCGAACATAGTGATAGTGAAACCTGGTACCAGGTCATGCAGGTTAATTTAAACGGTCCCTATTTATTAACCCGCCACTGCATTCCACTGTTAAAAAAATCAGATCATGCATCAATACTGTTTATGACAGATGATAAATTCGGCGCTTACTGGGATGCTTATGCAATCAGTAAAGGTGGTGTTAACAGCATGACGCAAACCTTATCGGCAGAATACGAGGGTAGCCAGTTATTTGTAAACGCCATTAACCCGGGTAAAAGTCGTACCGCTTTGCAGATCAGAGCATTTCCAGGTTCCAATAAAAATGACAGCCTGCCAAGACCTGAGCAGCAGCAGGATTTATTTGTATACTTGATGAGCGATGAATTAGAGCAAACGGGATTGTGTTTTACTCCTTAGAACAGCACAATATCCAGTTTCTGTGTATCAGTTAGTGCATGCCCCTTTAGGGTAAGATGTACGTATGCTAAAAGTGTATTTGTTATTGCTGTACTCGCATTAACCCAACAACCGGGTATTTTATACCATCGAGCATACAGGCAAGTTGTTTATAAACATTAATATTTAATCCTACCAGGAAGAGATAAACATGAGTGTTATGATTAGAGGCTACCTCGTTTTTTTACTGTTCACATTGCCTTTCTCCAGTAGTTGGGCAGATAAATATGAAGATACTGTCAAGGTCTTCTCCAATGCAGGGGAAAGCGGCAACTTCTTTGGAAATTGCTATGGATATGCCATCTTTCCAACAGTTGGTAAAGGCGGTTTTGGAATCGGTGGTGCTCATGGTTCTGGTAGAGTCTTTGAGGGAGGAAAATATGTCGGCGACACTACGATGACCCAGGTAACAGTAGGCTTCCAGTTTGGCGGCCAGGCCTTTAGCCAGGTCATTTTTTTTGAAGACAAGCGCTCTTTCGGTGAATTCACTAGCGGAAGTTTTGAGTTCGGAGCCCAGGCCACAGCGGTTGCTATAACGGCTGGAGCTTCAGCCACTGCTTCGACAGCAGGCAGTTCTGCAGGCGCCAGTGGCGGCAAGAATGACTCCAAAACTGTGGGCAAATACTACAAGGGGATGGCAGTATTTACCGTTGCCAAAGGTGGTCTGATGTATGAAGCTTCTATCGGTGGCCAGCAATACAAATACACACCGAAGAAATAAACACCCGTTTTTCCGAACTCACACCATAAACCTGTCAATGCCTGCAACCTGTCAGGAGCCATTGCCGAGAGTTTAATAAATATTCATCTTTAACACTGAAATGATGGATTTCAGGGATTAGCTGAATAGTCAGGAATAATCAATATGAAAAGCATTTTTACCCAGGTGTTTTTCTAAAATCAGTAATGACGCATCACTGGGGGAAAGTCTCCAGCCCTGTGTTTGCAAAAGGTATTCGAATCCTTCTTTTTCATTATGAAAGACCAGTGGCAAACAATCATTCAGACGATGAGACTGTAATTCACTTCCTAACCTTTCAACCGACTTCAAATTAGCCTTTAACAAATCTATCTTTACTGACTTCGCATGATGCAAACGAAAGGTTTCCAGCAGTTCAACCTTTTTCGCACGGATACGAATGCCATTATTAAAGTCGTCGTAAGAGATTCCACCTTCCACCACCCACATCACATCTTTTTGCACGATAGATTCAATCTCCTGAAACATTTCAGGAAATACCCGAACATCGATTCGACCAGTCCGGTCATCCAGGGTCACGAATACTTCTCGGCCATTATGTGCATTTCGAGTTCGAATACCGATGACCAGTCCAATGACGATGGCATTTTCATCTTTTCTACGAAACCCACTGGTCGGTGAGTCCTTATTATCCAGTTTTTGCAGCCACTGCCCCAGATTGACGGACACAATTTGATTTAATTCCTTTTTATAAATGTCAACAGGGTGACCGGTGAGGAATAATCCCAGACTTTCCTTTTCATTCATCAAGCGGGTTTTTTCATCCCAGGCAGGGACATCGGGTATGGGTTTTATTTCGTTTTCCGGCTCATCCATTGCAAATAGATCAATCATACCTGCATCCTGGTTACGTTGCGCCTGATCGGCCGCCTGTAAAGCATATGGCATATAAGATTGTAACGCGGCACGATTATTGGAAAAGCAATCCATCGCTCCGCAGGTAACCAGAGCATTCATGACCTTTTTATTAGCTTTGGACATATCGACACGCCCGCAGAAGTTATCCAGAGAACGGTACTCACCATGAATTCTCTCATTGATAATGCTGTCAATGGCCGCTTCACCAACACCTTTAATTGCGCCTAATCCATAAATAATTTCACCCTGATCATTGGCTCGAAAATGATAGTCAGAACTATTCACATCCGGTGGCAAAACTTTAAGTTTCATGCTGCGACATTCTTCAATTAAAATAACGACCTTGTCAGTGTTATCCATATCAGCTGATAAAACCGCAGCCATAAATTCCGCTGGATAATGTGCTTTTAACCAGGCCGTTTGATACGACACCAGCGCATAGGCTGCCGAGTGCGATTTATTAAACCCGTAGCCTGCAAATTTTTCCATCAGGTCGAAGATACCTGTTGCTGTTTCTTCATCTACATCATTATTCAATGCTCCTTCAGTAAAGATCACACGTTGTTTCGCCATCTCCTCCGGCTTTTTCTTACCCATTGCACGGCGCAGCATGTCCGCACCACCGAGAGTATATTTAGCCAGTACCTGGGCTATTTGCATAACCTGTTCCTGGTACAGAATGACCCCGTAAGTCGGTTGCAGAATGGGTTCCAGAGAAGGATGCGGATATTCCACTTTTGACCGGCCATGTTTTCGATTGATAAAGTCATCAACCATGCCCGATTGCAGTGGACCGGGTCTAAATAGCGCTACCAGTGCGATAATATCTTCAAAACTATCAGGTTGCAGGCGACGTATAAGGTCTTTCATACCCGCCGATTCAAGTTGAAAAACAGCGGTTGTCTGGTAAGCCTGTAACAGGTCAAAACTGGCCTTATCGTCCAACGCGATTCTTTCAATTTCTAGCGGAGTATCTTTCTTCTTATTGATGGCTTTTAACGCCCAGTCAATAATGGTCAATGTACGAAGCCCAAGAAAATCGAACTTGACCAGACCGACATCTTCCACATCACCTTTATCGTACTGTGACACCAGACCGGCACCACCCTGTTCACAATAAATCGGGGTGAAATCATTCAGGTCACCGGGAGAGATAACCACTCCACCCGCGTGTTTCCCGACATTTCGCGTCAAACCTTCCAGTGAGCGAGCTATATCCATCATCGCAGTCACCTCCTCATCTTCCTGATAAAGAGTTTGTAAATCAGCCTCCTGTTCCAGCGCTTTATCCAGCGTCATACCGATTTCAAATGGAATCAGCTTGGCTATTCGATCAACAAAACCATAGGGATGACCCAGCACTCGTCCTACATCTCTAATGACCGCTTTTGCCGCCATGGTGCCGTAGGTAATAATTTGTGAAACCTGATTTCGGCCGTAGGTTTTAGCCACGTATTCGATAACACGATCACGTTTTTCCATACAAAAGTCGATATCGAAATCGGGCATGGATACACGTTCAGGGTTGAGAAATCGCTCAAACAGTAACTCGTATTCAAGCGGGTCCAGGTCGGTAATTTTCAGCGCATAAGCAACAACCGAACCCGCACCTGAACCACGACCCGGTCCTACTGGAATATCATTATCTTTCGACCATTCAATGAAATCAGCAACAATTAAAAAATAACCCGGGAAACCCATCTGGATAATAACATCCAGCTCAATATTCAAACGGTCTATATAAAGCTGGCGCTCCAGCACCTCTCCTTCTGGTAATTGCTCCTGTAAAAATTGCAGACGAGCTTCCAGACCCTGCTCTGAAACTGAGCGAAAATAGCTATCCGTCGTAAAACCTTGTGGAATTGGAAATTCGGGTAGATAATTTTTACCCAGCTTTAAAGTAACATTACAGGCCATAGCTATATTGACTGTATTATCTATGGCTTGTGGAATATCTTTAAATAGATTTATCATCTCTTCGCTGGAGCGAAGATACTGTTGCTCAGAGTAAGTTTTGGGTCGCCGATTATCGTCCAGAGTAAAGCCGCTACAAACACAGACCCTGATTTCATGAGAATCAAAATCACTGGCATCGATAAAACGAACATCATTTGTCGCTACTAATGGTATGCCTTTCTCAGCTGATAACTTGACGGCATGCCCGATATAAATTTCTTCGAAGGGACGACCAGTGCGCTGTAATTCAATAAAAAAACGATTCGGAAATAGTAACTGCCAGCTATCCAGGTATTGTTCAGCGAATGGAATATTTTGCGCCTGAATAGCCTGACCCACATCCCCTTCAAGACCGGCAGAAAGCGCCAGAAGACCTTCGGTACAGCCTTCCAGCCAGTCGACAAAAATGGTGGGTTTATCAGCAGTTTGTCCTTCCTGAAAAGACCTTGAAATCAGGCGCTTCAGGTTCAGGTAACCCACATCGTTCTGACACAGTAAAACCAGCTTGCTCAAGTTCTGTGGCCTGTCTTCAAAACGAATCCACACATCCGCTCCAAAAATAGGTTTAACACCTGCCGCCGTCGCAATTTTGAACATTTTAACCAGCGCGAACAGGTTAGACATATCGGTTAATGCGATAGCCCCCATACCACGTTCGACAACCTGCCCGATGAGCGGTTTTAGACGGATCGTTGAATCGACCAGGGAAAATTCAGAATGAACGTGAAGATGAACAAATTGTGTCGGCATTATTATTTTCTGATATTAAAAGTTTCACCACGAAGAACACGAAGGACACGAAGTAAAAGAAGTGTTTTGTTGATGTTCAGAAATTAAAAGAACTTCAAAATGTGTAAGTTCAGGTTTTGCAAAAAAAATATTATAAATCATCTTCGTGCTCCTGGTGTGCTTCGTGGTGTAATTTATTACAAAATATCTTTCACAGGTCGAAAACTGCGACGATGAATGGGTGAGGCACCGTGTTCTATCAATAACTCTCTGTGTAATTTCGTGGGGTAGCCTTTATGTTTGGCAAATTGATACTGAGGATAAATTTTATCCATTTCAAGCATTTGTCGATCACGATGTTGCTTAGCCAGAATCGATGCAGCACTAATACTGGGTTCTGTTAAGTCACCCTTTACAATTGCAGACACATCATAGTCAGCTAAATCGGGTTCACGGTTTCCATCAACCAGTACCTGTTGAGGTTTTACATTGAGAGTCAAAACCGCTCTTTGCATGGCCAACATGCTGGCATGCAGGATATTTATTTCATCTATTTCCTGCTGCGATGCTTCGGCAATAGACCAGCTCAATGCCTTCTGTTTGATCTCAACTTCGAGAAGTATACGTTTTTTTTCACTGAGCTTTTTAGAGTCAGTTAAACCGGCAATGGGTTGCTGAGGATCGAGTATCACTGCTGCAGCCACTACCGAACCTGCCAGAGGTCCTCGCCCTGCTTCATCCACACCTGCAACCAACATTTCTGAAGAATTAATTTTAGACACTGCTAATATATTTCCACAATCGAAAACCACGAACAGTAGATCAAAATAGCCGGTGAAGCTATACTTCGGAGGATTTATTTTCACACACTGAATGTTAATGCCCCTCAAGTCTCAACCCCATATTATGCTACTCGCTGGAGAAACTTCCGGCGATGCCCATGCAGCAGCTGTCGTCTCGGAAATTAAAAAAATTCAAGATAATATCCTTTTCACCGGCATGGGTGGTCATGAAATGCAAAAGGCCGGCGTGGAAATATTTTTCGATTCAGCTCGTATCGCGGTGATGGGTCTGTTTGAAATCCTGAAACACTGGGGTGATATTAAAAAAGCCATGCATCTCATCAAGCTACAGCTTGAGACCACTCACCCTGATTTACTCGTTCTGGTGGATTACCCTGAGTTCAATCTAAAAATAGCAAAACACGCAAAATCTTTAGGCATAAAGGTGCTCTTTTATATCAGTCCTAAAGTGTGGGCCTCCCGTCCTAAGCGCATCCATAAAATTGGTCAGGTTATTGATCACATGGCGGTTATCTTCAAGTTTGAAACCGATATCTATCATCAGGCAAATATTCCAGTGACCTTTGTCGGTAACCCGCTGGTGGATAAAGTAAAAATTAGTGAGAAAGCTGAACTTGTTCATCAAAATTTACAGCATTATAAAAATGGGCGCATTATAGGTTTGTTTCCCGGAAGCCGAAAAAGTGAGCTGAGCAGGCTACTCCCGGTTATGCTTGAAACTGCAGAGCTTATGCTGAAACAGGACTCTAATTTAAGCTTTGTTATGCCCATTGCTATTAACCTTGATCTCCAGGCAATTAAAAAACAATGTGAACATGTCGACATCGACATTACCTTCACCCGGGATAATCTTTACGATGTCATTAACAGTTGCGACGCGATCGTATCCTGCTCAGGAACAGTGACTCTCGAAATAGGCTTACTTGATGTGCCCTTGTGCGTGGTCTACAGGTTATCCTGGCTTTCTTATCAAATATTGAGCCGGATTATTACTATCGATCAGATCAGTCTGGTCAATATTATCGCTCGTGAACAGGTTGTTGTGGAGTTATTACAGGATGACGCTTCAGCCAAATCAATCAGTCAGGAATTGTTTAAACTGATCGATGATACTCAGTATAGACGACAGGTTTTACAGGGATTACAAAAGGTAAAAAATAATATGGGCCCGGGAGAGGGCTCTAAACGCATGGCAGAACTGGTTTTATCTTTTATGCAACAATAATCATAACTATACAGCAAAATAAAAGGTCAACAATACTCACCATGAAGCTGAATTATTATGTAGTCATCAAACTTTTTCAAGATCATGACTAAAGCTTGAACTATTAGATTTTAGTTAATATATTTTTTCCTTCTTGAGCTTCGTGGCTTCGTGGTAAGAAACCTTTAAAGTGACAGAATATTTATACTTACTGAGTAGATACGAATAATCTAGAAAGCCCAGGATAACTGAGAAGTAATACTTAAATATTTCATTTTTTTATAACCCAGACTATCCGTTTCCAGACCAATAGAAAAATTAGGGTGCTCAAACTTTATTCCTGCCGTGCTCAGTTCTGGAATTAGAATCCAGCTTACCCGGTTGTGCCCTACCTTTTGCAAAAGAGACAGTTTTTGATAGTCAAAACCTGCAAGGCTGTAATGTTCGATTACCAGGCTGTTTTTATCAGAAAGCTGATAACTCACTGATAAATGCGTTTGCATATTAAACTGGTAAACAAAGTCCTTATTGCTCTCAATTCCAGATATCACCGGGTCATAGGTCAGGTAACCATTCTCATCAAAAACCTTGATTTTCGACGTAGCTTCAGCACCAGTATATGCCGCCTGATCAATCAATAATTCACCGACGACATCTAACAGTTCAAGATTAATACTCCATGTATCATTGATTCTATAATCAACTATCAAATCAATTGAATAGCCGTAACCCTCGATACTGTCAGTTTCCCGTTCAAACAATGGATCTTCTTCATAATATAATTCAGATGAAAAGTTGAAATCATAATCATTTGAATCTATGGCCATGGCATGGCCATTGAGTTCTCCATGTACTAAATCAGTTGGTTTTAGAAAACTGAAAAACCCAGAAAGTTTTAAACCTGGATTAATCATATGGTTTATTCCGAACCTCAGACCTGCGCTTGAAGACTTATCAGGTTTTATATTAAGCGCATAATCCCGACCATTTTCAAGCGGAGCCTTATTTTCCGTCAAATAGATAAATTGAGCCGTTTCATTATCAAACCCGTAATAGGAGTCATTTCGAACAATAGATTCGAAACTGTAATTTTTATATTCAAAGCCCAGTGTTATCCGAGAAACCGATAAAGCTTGATCCCCCTCACTGATTTCATCATCCCAGCTACCGGATATTGAGTGGATGCTGGTGGATTCACTGTAGTTAAAACTATCAAAAGAAAAGATAAGTTTAGTATCTGACACGGCATAACTGGATGTCGACAGAATAAACAAACCCGCATATAAAAAAGGGCGGAAAACCCGCCCTCTTTTACACTTCATTATAGTCGTTTTAGTAGATCTCAAAAGTACCATCAATATAAGTTACTTTAATAGAACCATCATCCAGACCTTCTACAGTAGCAACTGCTTTGCTATTAATAGTAATTTCAACCGTTTCATTATTCAGGTTTAGATTTTGTCCAGTGAAGGTAACAGAGACGCCATCCTGATTAGTAATTACAAGATTACCCTGCTCCTGTGGAAGATCGACTGGTGAATCATTTGAAGCACTAAATACAAGCTGTCTGTTGTCGTAGGAAATAGTTGCTGTCGCATTCCCCTGTTCAAACGCTGTTGTATTACCCGTCAGGCTGATTGCTGCAGCCGGTAAATTAGCAAATTGAGCCGTAAACTGAACGCCCATAGTTCCTAACATGGGATGTTCCGCATCAAAAAACTCAAGATCAACTTCGTCCAGAGTAAACTCAATAAAACCATCCATTGAATAGTCGGGGTCACTCCAGTCATTCCTGATGTATTCACCCTGGCCATCAATCCAGAACTCCCATGAGTAGCTGTCAAACAACCACAAGTTATCAGCAAAAAATGCATCTGGAGAATCATAGTTACCCGCATTATAAGGAGCAGCTGAGCCCTGTGTGAGTGTCACAGATCCATCCATATTAAATGTTGCACTAAAACTGCTCCAGGGATGATTATAAGTGAAAGTATCCTCTCCAACAGTCCAGCTGATTAAGTGATCACCGGTAGCTAGTGGGTTATTATTTTCATCATAAGTTGAATCAAGCGCTAACACCGCATTGACAGGCTCAAGTGAATCAGCATCAGTAATTGATGCGGAAACCGTTATTTCATAACTATCACTGTTGCCATTACTAATCATTGCAGTCACGCTAAATGAACCTGGCACAGCATCCAGAATTTCACCATTGGTATCAATATAAGGATAAACAGTCGCTTCCAGGTCACCCGAAAAAGTAATCGGGTCAGTCGCATCAATTAACGCGCCCGCATCATTGGTTGTTTTCTTTTGAGTAGCAGAGAAATCGAAGTTAAAGCCCATTTCAACCGGGGTAGAAGGCTCAACTGCAGTGCCGTCAATCATTGCATCAAAATCAATCGTGTAAGACTCCGACAACGTCACATCAATCGTACCATTACCGGCGGTCAATATTGACGTATTTCCCTCGGCTTCAATATTCTTAACGTCAAAGGTAATAACCGTTCCAGTTGCACCATCAGCTGGGACAAGTACAGTCATATCCAGAGCAATATCCTCTCCTTCAATGGTTAATTCACCATCCGTGATGCTGTATTCAAGGCCATCAGCCGTGGAGATCATAGAGAATGTACCTGCTGAAAATGGAAACGATCCATCATCATCTTCAAATTCTGCTGCATTCTGAATATTACCTGCCAGATTTTCCATAATGGCCATAACTCCATACCCGACTGCATCTCCGGTGCCATCATTCTGGATCAGATCTTCGGCCATCATAGCCATATCAATCTGCTTATCAAATGCCATACTGGGTGAATCAATCTCACTACCAATGGTGACTCCCCAGGTTACTAAATCTTCCATGAAATCCTTGGCTTTAGCAACATCAGTGTCACCGACATTGACTGGGGTATCAGGTATTACTTCACCCGTTCCAGCAATAGCATCATCTACATCATCTTCAAGATCGGCAAGTACACCGGAAATATCGGTAGAGCCTATTTCGCTAAGAACAGCTCCAGCTTGCTGAATAATTTCCTGTAAAGAAATATTTGCATCATCAGCAGCAGACCCGTCAACACTATCATCAACAGCAGACATAGTGCCATTAGCAAACTCTGTAACAAGTGTGGCCAAAGCCTCGTCAAGATCAGGTTGTCCATTTGCATCATCAGGAGCTAACTCGGCAATCGAAGCTCCAAGAGCGGCATAAACTACGGCACTCGCATCCGCTGCAGCCACACTGGCAGCGTCAGTGATATCCACCGGTTCGGTTCTTAAAATATCTATTCCACCCAGTAAGTTCGAAACCAGCGCATTTGCCGTTTCGATAATGGTTGTATCCAGAGTGGCATTAGCTAAAGCATTCTCTGCCGCCATGTGGGTAAAAGGAGTAACTTGTACTTCTATACTTTCACCATCTTCAGCATCGGGTAAAAGAGCTGTCATTGAAAGACTGGATGGCTTGTATTGCTCACCAAAATCAATAACCGTATCGTTATCAGTAATATCATCATCGCGGGTTCCACAACCAGCGACAACATCACAAACCATGGAGGTTGATGCATCATTTGTAACTTCAATTACAATAGGTCCACCTTCATAGCTGTCGTTCAAATCCATTGAGTAACGACCATTCGCATCTGTTGTAGCAGTACCAACCACTCTTAACACATTTCCAGAACTATCCAGTTCTGAAGCGGTAACAACACCGTTTATGATTATTCCTTTTGCTGCTGTTCCTGACAAGCTAGCATCAATTGTAGTAACCGGTGGTGTAACAGGATCGTCAGAACTACTACTGCTTCCACAGGCTGATAAAATAGCTGTAATACTGAGAGCCAATAATGTTTTTTGAAGTTTGTATTTATCCATTTAATTTACCTATTTATGATCTGATTAATATTAAAAAAGTTTTAAAACACTACCTGTAGAACAAGAGTAGAGCTATTATTTTTTTATTGTTATCTGAAATTTATAGCCTAAGAAATAAAAATTTTCTTACATTTATATCATTATGATAATTTTTTGGTCAACAGCACGCTTTTAATTAAACTTCAACTTATATCCTGCACGCGCTATTTCCTGCTTTTCCTGAGTCAGATCGGCTTTGGTTAATGGATGACTATCGAGATAACCGCTGGGGAATACAACCTTAAAGGTTTTTTCCTTGAGTTTGATTTTTACATGGCGAGAAGTATCCCAGTCACGACTACGCTCTAAATTAATAGCCAGCCTCAACAGGATAATTATCACTACAATATCTGTGTCGCACCTGGGGGATTCTTCTATCAGCTTCATGTGTAATTTGCCCCGCTGCAATCTCACCATCAAACCTAATGTGTTTTGCATTTCCCGGGAAAACCCGGGTAGATCAGATTGTTCAATAATATAACCACCATGCCGCGGGTAATTATTATGTGAGATAGATAAGCCTATTTCGTGTAATTTACTCGCCCAGATTAAAAGTAAACGAAGGTTACTGGTTTCATCAAGTCCCAGCTGGTCGTACATTTGTAACGCCGTATGACTAATTCGCCCTGACTGAGCGATATCAAGGCGGTAACGAAGTTCAAGATTTGTAATTGTATCAAGTCGAATATCATGACCCTGGGCCGTTTCGATCATGTCATTCAACAACCCTTCTCTCAGCGCGCCTTCTGAGGCCTGCATACTTTCAATTTGCAGTTCTTCGAAGGCTCCCATCAATACACAAAGTCCGCCAATAATAACCGGAGCACGTTTTTCAGATAAGCCAGGTAAAGCAATATCATTAATATGCCCGGCAGAGATAAAAAACTCACTCAGTTTGTGTAAATTTTGATAGTCAATTATGCCATTAGCCTGGTAATTCTCTGACAAAATTTTAGAAAGATTTTTTATCGTTCCTGATGATCCAATACATTCCTGCCAGCCTTCATTAAGGTATTCACCACTGATCCACTCCAGCTTTCTTCTTGCAGACAAAATTGCGTTTTTAACTCTTTTTTTAGTGATCTCACCGGTTTCAAACCATTGATTGGTGAAATTGACACAGCCCATATTCAGGCTTTCCATCATGATGGGGTTATATGCCTTACCAATGATGAACTCTGTGCTGCCACCACCGATATCGATGACCAGTCTGTTCGTTTCAGTCTGCACCATACTGTGCGCGACCCCCTGATAAACCAGACGCGCCTCTTCCTGACCGGCAACGATATTTATCGGAAAGCCCAATGCCTTTTCGGCTCGAGCCAGGAAAGAACAGGAATTACGTGCTTTACGTAAAGTCATGGTTCCCACGGCTGAAACATTTTCAGCCGGTAAATCTTTGATGCGCTGTCCAAACCGGCTCAAACAGGCCAGCGCTTCTTCCATTTTCTGTTCTGATATAAAGTTTCTTTCATCCAGGCCTGCTGCCAGCCGCACCATTTCCTTGATCGCATCGATGGTCAGAGGCTGATTATTCTCCAGTCGTGCTACGACCATATGGAAGCTGTTAGACCCCAGATCGATAGCTGCCAACTGGCGTTTAGTATTTATCATAATGTTTAACGGTTTCGTTTTTTGCGATTGCTGGTTCTATAGTTAATTTTTTTATGAGCCCGGGCATATTTACTACGCTCGTTTGCCAGTTCAACCATTTTCATCTGGGCACAGATACGGTCTTCATCATCTGATTGGCGTTGGATATAACTTCCGTCCTGCTGTAATTCCCAGGCCGAACAATTATCGTTTAAGCAGGTGTTTAAAATTGTACGACATTCTTCTCGATGAATATCAACATCTATCGGAGTAAGCACTTCTACACGATACTCCAGGTTTCTGGTCATCAAATCTGCAGAGCCAATGTAAAATTCTTCGTCACCATCATTCCTGAAATAAAATATCCGGCTATGCTCTAAAAATCGACCGACAATGCTGATGACTGATATATTTTCTGACAAACCGGGGATACCCGGCCTGATCCGGCAGGTATCACGAATAATCAATTCGATTTTCACACCTGCCTGAGATGCCAGATAAAGCTCCTGACATATTTCCTTATCTTCCAGCGCATTACACTTAAAACGAATCAACCCCTGAGACTTGTTTTTCTGATGTTTGATTTCCCGCTGAATTTTACCAATTAATGCCATTTTTAAAACTTTAGGGGCCGGCAGAATTTTAAAATAGTTACGTTTTGGCGTAAAACCGGTGGTCAGAAAATTAAATAATTCGGTAAGATCACGTCCAATTTCTTCATTACAGGTCAATATTCCAACATCACTGTATAAACGGGCTGTACCAGCATGATAATTACCTGTTCCCAGGTGGGCATAACGCCTCAGCCCGGCATAATCCTTGCGTACTACCAGAATAACTTTACAGTGAGTCTTCAAACCCACCACACCATAAGTCACATGAATGCCTGCTTCCTCAAGCCGGTTGGCCCAGCGCATATTGGCCACTTCGTCAAAACGTGCCTGCAATTCAACAACCACCGCAACCTGTTTACCATTTTGAGCAGCAGACACCAGGTAATCGATAATTTTGCTGTCCTGTGAAGTTCTATACAAAGTCATTTTTATGGCATGAACTTTGGGATCCATACTGGCTTCCTTTAGAAAACGAATGGCACTACTGGCAAACGATTCATAAGGATGATGCAAAAACAGTGAACCCGCATCTCGAATCGCATAAAACACGTTGGGTGCTGCACGTAATTTGACATGATCTATCGGGCGATGGGGCTGATGTTGTAACTCAGGATTGTTTATTCCAACAATTTCCCATAAATCACGCATCGATAACATACCGCTACCGGTGAAAGTATCGTTATCATCTACCAGCCCGATTTCAGCGGCCAGCATGCCGCGCCTTACCGGATCCATCGAATCATTGACCGTTAACCTGACCACCGTGGCAAATTTACGGTTAAGCATTTCTGATTCAATACTGGCCAGCAGGTCATCTGCTTTTTCTCTTGAAGCTCCAACATTGATATTGCGAATTACTCGAAAATTTTCACAGGCTATAATTTTCATTTTAGGAAATAGCAGGTCCAGGTTATTGGACATAATATCTTCCAGCAGAACATATTTATGAGTGTCACCCAGTTTTATAAAACGTCGAATTCCAGAACCTCCACTGGGCACTTTTACCCGGGCCAGTAAATTTTCTTCATCATCCCGGTAGCGTAAAGTAACCAGAAGGTTAAGGGAGAAATTAGAGATAAAAGGAAACGGGTGTGCCGGATCTACCGATTGAGGAGTGACCAATGGAAAGATATTGTTCAAATAATATTCACGTAATGTTGCCTGTTCCTCCACGCTTAAATCAACATAACTACTGATATTGATATCATGTTCGGATAGCAGTTTAAGCAATTGTTGGTACAGGCTATAAACTTTTTCTTCCAGCTCAGTAACAATTTTATAGGATTCAGTTATTTGTTGTTCGGGCGTACGACCATCAATTGACAATACAGGAACCTGCGAACCCAGTTGCTGTTTCAAGCCTCCGATACGTTTCATGAAAAACTCATCCAGATTAGTGCTGACAATCGCCAGAAACTTCACTCTTTCCAGTAATGGACTGGCTTCATTTTCCGCTTCCGATAGAACACGTCGATTAAACTCTAACCAGGAAAACTCCCTGTTTAAGTAATACTGCGAATCTTCAATATCTATTGTTACTTCTTCAACAGATTCGAATTCTGCGGCTGAGTC
Source organism: Gammaproteobacteria bacterium (assembly GCA_024225395.1). Lineage (GTDB taxonomy): Bacteria > Pseudomonadota > Gammaproteobacteria > JACNJF01. The sequence continues at coordinate 10,302 of JAAEMR010000078.1, read as the reverse complement.
CTGATTTACCGCTTGCGGATTTAATTGTTTCAAAGACATGTCAATTCCTTACGAAGTTTGAACAGTTTGATGTAAAATGCAGTGCTTATTCTTTTAACCCTAAGTTAATTTAAATATTTTTTCATTATTTTTCAACACGATGGACAACTTTCTTCATGTAAGTGCTCAATTATTTTCCGGGGTAGGATTAATATCAGCAGTCACCTTTATAGCCATATTTTTTATCATCTACCTAAATCGAATTAGAATCAAACAGTCATGGTTATTATTTAGAACGGAATATTGCCTCAATAACCTCGGACTGGAACAAATTTCCAACATTCAATTCCCTGACGGTCTGGGACATCATTTCACCATTGATCGAATATTATTACGTCATAACGGCATTACATTATTAGTGTATAAAAAATACCAGGGGAGAATTTTTTGTGCTAGTAATATAGATGAATGGACGCAAATGCTGGGGCAAAAAAGTTATACCTTTAAAAACCCGTTATTCGAACTGGATTACCAGGTTAAAGCTATATCCGCTTTCCTGCCAGATATCCACATAGACGGCTTTTTATTTTTTGATCATACGGCTGCTTTTCCAAAGGGTCACCCGGAACAGGTCATGCACCCTCGATTAATTCCCCTGGAGTTACAACTTAATAACCGGCATCAGGTAGAGACTAAAGTAATGTCCGCATGGAAAAAAATGCAAGCCTGCCAGGCATAGAATGAAAATCACGGCCATCAATAAAAATGTCATTCAGTTGGCGTTTGCACAGGCATTGATGATGTCTGTTAATACCTTGTTGCTTACCGCTTCATCTATTATCGGTTATAATCTGGCAGATGATAAAACTCTCGCCACACTACCGCTGGCGATCCAGTTTTTTGCAACCATGTTAACCACCATTCCGGCATCTTTAATGATGAATCGTATAGGTCGGCGTAAGGGTTTCATTTTTAGCTCAATTATCGGATTTATCGGTAGCTTCACTGCTTTGTACGCAATAACTCAAGGTTCATTTGTTGTGTTTTGTCTGGCCGCGCTGATGTTTGGTATCTATACCGGTTTTGGAAATTATTTTCGCTTCGTGGCCACCGAAGTAGCGCCACCCGGACATAGCAATACGGCTATTTCCTATGTTTTAGCCGGTGGTGTTTTAGCGGCATTCATTGGTCCTAATCTGGCGAATTACAGTAAAGACGCATTTGATATTGCTTACCTTGGTAGTTTTATCGCCGTGTTTATTCTGTATAGCCTCAACCTGGTTAATATTTTATGGATGGATTTACCGAAACCGGTTAATAAAGTGTTAAATGACTATGCCCGCAGCTTAGGTGAAATTGCCCGGCAGCCTCATTTCATAGTAGCACTGTTATCAGCTGCCATCGGGTTTAGCATGATGTCCCTGTTGATGACTGCGACCCCTCTTTCCATGAAACACGAGAACCTTCCTTTTAGTGATGTCGCCTTTGTCATTCAATGGCATGTTCTGGGCATGTTTGCACCTTCTTTTTTTACCGGACACCTGATTAACAGATTTGGTGTAGAACGAATCATATTTATCGGTGGACTATTGATGCTGGGCTGTATCGGTACCAATTTAATCGGTACCACGCTATGGCATTTCTGGCTGGCACTATTTTTATTAGGGCTGGGCTGGAACTTTATGTTTATCGGCGGCACAACCATGCTGACCAAAACTTATAATGAGGCTGAAAAAGCAAAAACTCAGGCACTCAATGATTTTAGCGTCTTTACTACCGTCACCTTTGCTTCACTCGGTGCCGGTGTTTTACAACATCAACTCGGCTGGTTCATGGTTAATATCAGCGTAATACCATTTATTTTGATTTGTCTAATTTCAATATTGTGGTTAAAAAACTTACCGAAACAACCGCTTTAGCTTGAGATTTTTTTAACCTTAGCGGTGAATATTCCACCCGTTATAAACCTGCTACAGAACCACAACAAAATTTCTGTCTACATTTCCAACAAATAAAGCTAAACTCAATCAACCATTAAAAATGGTTAAACTTGAAACAATAAAAATTATAAATAAATCACTTAAGAGGAAAGCAAATGAACAAGAGTCTATTAATTTTTTGTACAGGCCTGACTTTACTCACAGGCAATGTCCATGCTCAGTGGGAAAACTGGGGTATGCCCGGTGGATATTCAACTGCAGCACCTAACAGGATGCCGTGGAGTGGTCAGGGTTATGCCAGACCACCATCTAACCCGCAGCCCTATGGATCAAACTTCATGCCCTGGGGCGGCAATCGAGCACCTGTTTATCAGGCACCACCGCCACAACCTCAACCTTTTGGTGGCATGATGCCGTGGGGTGGAAATTCTGCTCCCAGGTACAGCCAGCCGCCACCAGCGCAGCCATTCGGTGGAGGCATGATGCCGTGGAATAGTATGGCACAACCTCAGCCTCGCCCACAATCTCAACCATACATGATGCCGGGCATGGATCAGGGCATTCGTTCGATGATGCAACCAGGAAAGATAATGGCTGAAGAAGCGACTCCTGGTATGTACATGAAACCTACCTGGCGCTAATTTCAACCCGGTTCTTTAAAGTCAAAAAATTAAAGAACCGGATTTTCATCAACTCTCATTAAAACAGCTATCAGCTTCGATTTGTGGCTCAACTCAGCAAGACCATCTGCATTAATTGATATTTTAAAAGTTTCTTCCGTATCCGTATCAGTTGACGGAGTACACTTAAGCTCAGCAGTTTTTTCAGCCACCGCTGACCAGAAACAATGCCAGTTTGCATTGTCTAATTTTGGAGTAACAAATTCAGCCCTTCCATCAAATGCTACCACCAGTTTCGAAATGCCATATTCATTACCCTGAGTCGCTTTCCAGACTCCGGAAGCCGAGTGTGGAGAACAGGCGGAAAGTAATGCAACAATGATAAATAGAAACAGGGGGTAAATGGGCTTCATTTCAGTATTAAGACCGTGTGAAAAAGGCGATAGATTAACATGCTTCAGCTAACTATGAACTAACACAGGTCATGCAAAAGAAAGCGTTACTGTCTGCCAAATTGCTGTCGATAATTTTCCATCGTCATGCCCATGTGCTTTTTAAATAAACGTCGAAAACTGCTTTCATCCTGGTAGCCTACTTCATAGACAATTTTATTAGAGGATAACCGGGTAATTTCTAGCAGGTTGCAGGCTCTGTCAATTCTAATTTTCTGTACATACTGTAATGGGGAGCATTGAATTGCTTTGGAAAAGCGTCGCTTAAGCTGCCTGTCACTGATATTGAACTTTTCAGACAGGGTGTTTAAGTTTATAGCTGTTGTGTAATGACGCTCAATATATCGCTGCGCCTGCAAAACAAGGTCATCAGAGTGATTATGCGTTCCAATATTGCTTCGGTAAGCTAATGGCGATGATGCATTGAGGTTCATCATCAGTAGCTTTGCAGTATCGACCGCAATGCGATGCCCGGCAAACCCCTCTACCAGGTACATAATCAGATGTTCATAAGACAGAACACCACCATTTGCACAGATAATATTTCCATAATCGGCAATATTTTTTTGTGTATCAATTTTTAGTTGCGGGAACATTTTGTGAAAATGTTGCTCATTATTCCAGTGCATTAAAGCAGGTCGATTTTGCATCAGACCGGCTTTTGCCAATAGAAAAGAACCACTGCAAATGCTCAAAAACATGCCGCCTCGATCATAGTGCTGATGAATTACGGGTAAAAATTTTTCCGAATGAATTAATGTTTGTTCAACCCTGCTGTAATTTGATGAAGCATGAAACACAGGAGGTAATATCCACATATCCGGCTCACTCTCCAGTTGCTGATATTGCTGCAAACTATAATCAGGTTGAATCTTTAAACCGTTAATGGGTGTAACGGCAAAACCATCCATAGAAATGGTATGCCATTCAAACATGGGATCCAGTCCCGACTTTATCAGTGTGTAGTTGGATGCTATCAGGGCATCCAGGATTCCATGAATTGATGAACCTATACACCTGTCCATTAAAAATAATGCTGCCTTCATGAAAACGTCCTAACTCACCAGTATTATGTCAAATATGACACTTTTTGATAGCCACTGCAAACCTCATACTGAATCTATTATTTAACAGAGTCCCACCATGAACTACCCTACTTTGACGTTTGTAAAATCTGCTTTTGTTGAATTTCCAGCAAACATTTCTCTGATGACTGACTCAGCAAAAAGCAGTCGCACAAAACGTGTAGTGCCCTGGAAGTTCATTGTATTGGGTTATGCACTCAATGTAATTTCCCTGCTGAATATCAACTGGGCGGCACAACAACTTAACAAAATCTGGTTTAGCATTTATAAACGTCGACCAAAACCCTGGGTACACAAATTCTGGAATCAGGCTGATCATCGAATAGAAATTAACCTCAGCAATCAAAGCATACCTGTCTATTTATGGGGCAAAGGTCCCCTGATCGTGTTGATGCATGGATGGAACGGCTCGGGAACACAGTTCAGAAATTTCATTCCTGATCTGACGCAAGCGGGCTATCGAGTGGCCGTTTTTGATGCACCAGCTCACGGATCAAATCCCGGAAAACGCGCTCATCTACTGGATTTTTCAGATTCACTGGTGGCTATTCAGCAACAGATAGGCCCCATAGACAGCGTCATTGCACATTCATTTGGTGCCATGGCTGTCACGCTGGCCACCCGCAGAGGTTTAATGCTCAACAGAATGGTTTTGATAGCCCCGAACCTTGATGTGCAGGAAATATTCGATTCTTATACTCAATTATTAAAACTTAGACCCGCTCTAAAACAACAGTTTAAAGCGTTAATTAACAGGGAGATCCAGAAAATTTTACCTATAGAAAATTCATGGGAATTATTAAGCACTGAAAATCTGCTTGAGGACAAAGATCAAAGTGGCTTATTAATATTTGATACAGACGATGAAGAAGTTTCTCAGAAACACTTCAACGAAATTCAAAATCACTGGAGTAGCGCTAAATTATTAAAAACTCAAGGGTTAGGTCACCTGAAATTATTAAAAGATCACGAAGTAATCAGTAAAGTAATCGGCTATCTTAAAAAGTAGTTCAATAAATGCTGCGAGCGAAATACCTGCTAAGTTGAATAGTCTAATTACCTGAAAAGAATTACCGCTAAAGAGTCACCAATATTGAAACGGGAATATTCTGAAGGGTGAAGCTCGAGGATAAACATGGAGGGTGTGGAAACACCGTAATCAGGACAGTTTACTGATCGACAGGGTTGCAAGATTTTCTTATCAATAATTGTTGCCTGTTCATCCAGCCAGATCACTGTCAAAGGTATTAAGGTATTTTTCATCCAGATTCGATAATTTCCGGGCCCGGAGTAAATAAATAACATACCCGCATTTTGGCTCAAGTTCTTTCTAAACATTAAACCCTGTTTTTTTCGTTTCACGGAGTCCGCTATTTCAAGCTGATACATTTTATCCATCAGTTCCATGCTCTGAACAGGAAAAACTTCAGAAGGCATGTGCTGAGTAGCAAAACCAGCAACAGGTATGATAATAAATAGTAATATCAAACTAAATTTTGCTAAACTGATCATTGTTTATTTTAGAACCTCACTATTTGAAACACATTATAATCTTCATGAAAATAATATACAGATGGACGTTAATCACCTTAATCGGACTTGGTTACCTGCCATCCGCTCATGCTGAACGTGAAGTCAGTGTTGAACGCTTTGCTGACATCGCATTTTCAAAAACCTTGCAATACCCTGCTTCGGTCATCAACCTGCAACTGGCTAAAATTGCTGCTGAAGCCAGTGGCCGAATCATTTACTTCCCCGCCCTGGTAGGCGACGAAGTAAAACAAGACCAGGTCATTATTAAACTGGATTGTACGACCGCAGAACTAAATAAGACTCGAATTGAAGCCGTTATCAAACAATTGATGGCTAAACGAAAATCAACAAAACAACAACTGGATCGCGCCAACAGATTAAGTCGTAGTAGCAGTATTTCCCGAGAAGAACTTGATTTGCGTGAAACCCAGCTAGTCGCCGACAATGCTGGCATTGAGGAACAACAGGCTTTGCTTTCAGCAGCCAGGCAAAGTGTAAATCACTGCCAGATAAAAGCCCCTTTTACGGGACTAATTTTAGAAAAATTCACCAGTCTCGGATCTTATTCAACGCCAGGGTCAGCACAGTTTACGTTACTCAAAGCGGATGCTGTAGAAATTCGGCTTGAAATACCTGTCTATAACATCCAGCTTTTAACACAGGCTAAATCACTTTCGTTTGAAACTTCCGGATCATTATATGAACTGAAAATCCGCAAGATATTACCGATCGTCGATGGCAACAGTAAGCAACAAATAGTCCATTTAACAATCACCTCTGCAGACCTACCTCCGGGCGGGAGTTATGGACTGGTAAAATTTGATACGCTAAAGCACTTTATTCCTGCACATTATATTCAAAAAAGGAAAAATTCATTTGGCGTCTTTACTTCCCGCAACGGTAAGGCAGCCTTTAATGTTTTACCTGATGCACAGGAAGGACAAGCAGTAGAAAGTGATTTGCCTGCCGACACCTTAATTATCAATGATCAGCTACAACTGATAAAAGACAACGAAAAAATAATAATTAAACCCTGAATAAAACATCATGTTGTTAAGATTTTTAAAAAATGACGTACTTGCGAATTTGACCTTCGCATTAATTCTGGTCATTGGCTCAATTTCTTACCTATCTTTACCTCGCCAGCAAGATCCTGATATCAACTTTAACTGGATTGTTGTAACGACGTTGTTACCCGGAGCATCGGCCCGGGATATAGAAAAGCAAATTACTGATCCACTGGAGGATGCCCTCAAATCATTACCAGACATTAAATTCATATCGAGTAATAGCAGGGAATCCGTCAGCAGCCTGTTAATTCGTTTCAATCAAATTGATGAACGCACTTATGACAAACACCTGTCAGATTTACGGCGTGAAATTCAGAATGTAGAAAACGATTTTCCTGAAGCAACCTCGACACCCAGGGTACTTGAAATAGTTTCAGCCAATGCCTTCCCTGCGGCCACCGTATTAATAAAAGGTGTCGCTTATGATGAAAATCTCAGGTTGCAGGCTAAACACGTTATCGATGAATTAAAACGCATGAAGGGTGTAGATCGTGTCGATAATTATGGTTTAAATGATCCTGAGCTACAGATTTATTACCAGCCCGAAAAACTCATTAGTTATGGCTTAAATCCCACCGAGCTCGCCGATTCAATTAAGCTGTTATTTAATGATTTATCTGCTGGTAGCCTGACCGCTGGAGGTCAACAGTGGCTGGTCAGGTTAAACGGGAAAAATGAAGACCCGGCCTATCTTTCTTCTTTACCTGTTTTAACCGGGTCAGGGTATGTACCGCTGGAAAACCTTGCACGCATTGAACACAGTCAGCAGGAAGCCAGTCGCATGGTCAGTAGCAATGGCACGCCCACTATTCTCGCCGCTGTTTTAAAACAGTCTGGTTCTAACACTTTAGATCTTATTGAACGAGTCCAGAGTTACATTCAGCAGCGCAACAAACTCTCTAACTCCACCGGGGTAGAGCTGGTACTGGTTGATGATCAATCTGAAATCACCCGTAATGCCCTTAACATTATGCAAACCAATGCCATTTACGGATTATCATTTGTATTATTGATCACTTTTGTCTTTTTAGGCTTTCGTATTGCGGTTATTACCACCGTTGGCATTCCATTTATCCTGGCTGGATCATTCTGGATTTTAAGTGGACTGGGGCAAACCTTAAATGTGTCAGTTCTGCTTGCCGTGGTTATCGCTTTAGGCATGCTGGTCGATGATGCAGTCGTGGTTGCCGAAGCTATTTATCATCGTATAGCACTGGGTGAACAACGAGATCTGGCCGTTATCAATGCATTGAAAGAAGTTTTTGCTCCGGTCACTACCGCGGTGTTAACGACCATGGCTGCTTTTCTTCCACTCGTACTACTACCGGGCATTCTTGGAGAGTTCATGCGGGTTATTCCCCTGGTGGTCACGATCGCATTGTCCATCAGCCTGGTAGAAGCCTACTGGATGTTACCCTCTCATGTGCTGGTGATGAATTTTGATAAACATCATCACCAGCCATCTACGACACAAAGATGGCGAATCCGTATGACAAGAGCTATTCGTATTTTCTATACAAGGTTGTTGATTAAAGTTTTGCGCTTTCCAAAGTTAGCTATTTTCATCAGTGTTTTACTGTTCATGTCAGCCGTAGGCATTATGGCAAGCCCATTGATCAAAAAAGATTTTTTCGCCAGTGACACTTTACGCCTGTTTTATATCAATGTTGAAATGGCACCAACATCGGTTCTACAAAATACCCATAAAAAAGTCGAAGACATCGAGCAGTTAGCTCGCAAACTATTAAAGAATAATGAATACCGTGAAATGGTCAGTTACTCAGGTTTACTATTCACTGAAACCGAACCCCGCTTTGGTAATCAATATGGACAGGTTTTAATCGGACTCAATCCTCGCCTGCCGGGCATGCGCAGTGTCGAACAAATAATGGAGGATATTCGAAAACAAATCACATCCGTGCCCGATGCAGTCAATATATCTTTTCTTAAACTCAGTGGCGGCCCTCCAACCACAAAATCAATCAGCGTTAAGGTTAGAGGAGATGACTACGACGCAATAGCAACAGCAAGTGCAGAGTTAAAAGACTTATTGGAGAAACACGAGATGGTTTCAGATATCACCGATGATGCTGCGCGTGGCTCTAACCAGGTGAGTTATCAGTTACGCCTGGAACAAATCCAGAAACTTGGCATTAACCCGGCATTATTAGCTCGAACCTTACTCATTTCAGTAGACGGTGAAGTGTTAACCGATTTACAGATTAACGGTGAAAAAACAGACGTCAGAATATTAAGTGCCCGGGATAATTTAAAACAGATCAGTGACTTGTTACAGCAGCTTGTATTTACTACAACAGGTAATGCCATTCCACTTAGCCAGCTGGTATCAGCTGAAACACGTAACAGCCTGGGTAATATTCGCCATTATAATTTTAAACGTACCATAACGGTTGAAGCCGATATTGATAAAACACGGATCGATGAACTCACAGCGAACAATTACATAAAAGAAGAATGGAAAAAAATCAAACACAAGTACCCGAATGTAAACCTGGATTTTTCAGGGATTCTGGATGATATTCAGGAAGCGCTGGATGCGATTGCCGTACTGTTTATTTTTGGTGTCGGAGTCATGTACATGATTCTGGGAACCCAGTTTAAGAGTTATTTTCAACCCCTGATGATTCTGTCCACGGTATTTCTGGCATTTACCGGTGTAGTGATTGGAATATTAATTACACAGCACCCGTTAAGTTTATTTGCACTCTACGGCATCGTGGCTCTTGCAGGTATCGCTGTTAACTCAGCCATCGTACTGATATCAACGGCCAATACAAAACTTGCCAGTGGCATGTCGTTATTACACTCCACCGTTTACGCCGCCAGAAGACGCGTTATTCCAATCGTTATTACAACCCTGACAACTATTGGTGGATTATTATCCCTGGCAACAGGGCTTGGTGGAGAATCTTTAATTTGGGGACCAGTGGCAAATGCGATTGTCTGGGGTCTCGGTTTTTCTGCGACCCTGACTCTTTTTATTATTCCTATTCTGTACCGGTTATTTATGTCTAATAGTCATTTGGTGAAGTTGAAAGTTGAAAAAAATTATAGCCACTAATTAAGCTCTCCTACAAAAACTAAACGCTTTGGCTTAGATGTAGATAATTGTGTTAGCATCTGGACTTAACCCAACAAACATCACTGCTATGGTGTGATACCGGTCGATACTATGATTGCAGTAAATACGTGCTTAGTACCAAGACATTCAGTTCAGGGTAGTTAATAATAATGGTAATATATTGTGTTATATCACAATACTTGTGCTGGCTGTATAAATCACCAGATGAGTCATCCTTTTAAACAATAACCCAATATTTTCAGGGAATCATATAGTGACAAAAGCAAAAAAGAATATAAAACACATCAACAGTTTTCTTGATACAAACACCATCGGTATGACCGATGATGAGTTTCAAAAGCACGATAAATTATTTCAAAAGGAGCTTGCCAGGACAGTCGATTTAAAGAAGCTAGTGGATTATTTTCTGGCTACTAAAGATTTCAAGCACCCTGCCATGGCAAAACATCAGCGTATTTTTGTCCGAATGAGGATGATTGAAGTTATTAAAGCTGTTGATCCAGCTAACCCGCCCGACTGG
>JAAEMR010000077.1 GCA_024225395.1 Gammaproteobacteria bacterium | reverse complement strand
CGACAGGGCTGCTGATACGTCAATACGTCGATGCGACGCTTAGAGAACCGGGGCTTTACGATTGATACGACGCTTAGAAAACCGGGGATTTGTATGAGTGGACATAGTTAATGTAAATAGATAACTTTTGCGCGTCGATACGACGCTTAGAGAACCGGGGCTTCACGAATTTCATCTGGAATCGCCTTAGACGTTTTACGATTGATACGACGCTTAGAGAACCGGGGCTGCGCATGGCTTATTGGCGTAAATGGTGGCTGTGATACGACGGTACGACGGTATAATACGACGGTACGACGCTTAGGGAACCGTGGCTTTACGATTGATACGACGCTTAGAAAACCGGGGCTTTATAGCGACAGTTAAGAGTGACATGGCTGATGTAAATGGATAACTTTTGTACGCCGATACGACGCTTAGAGAACCGGGGCTTCACGAGTTTCATCGGAAATCGGCGTTAGACGGGCTTTACGATTGATACGACGCTTAGAGAACCGGGGCTTCGCGGATACGGTCTATGCAAGGGTGATACGACAGGGCTGCTGATACGACGATACGTTGATACGACGCTTAGAGAACCGGGGCTTTATAATTGATACGACGCTTAGAAAACCGAGGCTTTGTATGGGTGGACATGGTTAATGTAAATAGATAACTTTTGCACGTCGATACGACGCTTAGAGAACCGGGGCTTCACGAGTTTCATCGGAAATCGGCGTTAGACATAACTGATGTAAATAGATAGCTTTTGTCCGTCGATACGACGCTTAGAGAACCGGGGCTTCACGAATTTCATCGGAAATCGCCTTAGACGGCGGCTGACGACGATACGTCGATACGACGTTTAGAGAACCGGGGCTTCACGATCACGGTTTTCCGGTTGTTTATCCGTTAGAAACAGCAAAACTTATTGACAGTTTTATAAATGGCAATCTGAGCAAGTCAGCCGCTTCAAAAATTTTAGGAGTAAACCTCACAATAATTAAAGATAAAGGAGATAACAAATGAATTGGATAACAAGCCAGTGAGCACCCTCGCAGGTCTTCTGAAATTCCAGTTGTAACTGAATTTTTAGAAATCAAAGGTAAAAAATGAGAACTTTCTTTTATTGCTTATTACATCTTTCCAGTAATTGCTTGGCTATATTTAAGTCTTCTTTGGGAAAAAGCTTCTGTATCTATATTCCTTATATCGTAAAAAGACTCCGTTTTCAAGACTCATTCAGCAAGCGAGCATTCACAATTTCTTGAAACATGATTTTGAGAAGCTCATAAAAAAACAGCGCAATAAGAATCAGATTGCGCTGTTCTGTCCGCTTCCAAACCGAATGTCGCCTGAGATCACGCCTCTTACCCCTAACTCTCAAGCTCCTTACCCCTAACTCCCAAACGAATGATTTCGGACATATCTTGATCCCACCCTTGCTTTAGGATAATAGAAATTTTCTTGACATTGGTTTACAGGATAAGATATGGATAGATAATCTTTTAATCAGTTGTGGCCGATACTATCAATATCAGCCACAACCTAACCATTCACACAGTAAGGGTAGTTACCGTGTTCAGGCTGAAAAACCACATATCAAATATCAGTCATAATGTCCACAGGAGAGTTGTTTTCTTACTGTGTGATACCTGAAAAAAGGAGGTATCACATGAAATTCTTGAAACTTGCACTGACGGCAGTGGGGTTGCTGGCTTCCCTGGTCAGCACATGGTTCAGTGTTGAACTGTACACAAGCTTTGCCAACACAGGCTTGGACAAAATGGTGTACACAGCCTGCGGCATATCCATGCAGAGTATGCAGCTTTTGGTTTATGTCTGTTCATGGTTCTATTACTGGCAGGGAAAAAAAAGCCGTGCGGTTATCGGTTTCACCTGCTTCATATCACTTATGGTGCTGTCCATTATCGCGTCCCTAGGGTTCTTCAGTGTCGTCAATAAAAAGACAACCACCGCAGCAACACAAAATTCCGATGTGTACCAAGGCATGAAAGACAGGCTTGCTTCTATAGACGCTGAAATAGCCAACCTGCAAAACAATATCGCCACATATGCCGGAAAAGGTATGATAACTAAGGGTGTCAGGCCGACTCAGCAGCGCATTGACCAACTCAGACAGGAACGGCAGGAAGTTCTGAACCGGGTGGACAGTTACAAGCTGACACCCGACGCCGACGCACTTTATGCATATCTGGCTGAATTCACAATCGGGAAAGACTATACCAGGGAAGATGTGCAGCGAATCAAATTGTGGATATATCTGCTGTCTGCAATCTGCCTGGACGTTGTGAGCGCTGTATTGCTTGGTTTTTCACTGGATTTCGACAAAGGTGCAATATCGGATATTCCTGATCCTGCCCCGTCACGATCTGCGCCGGCCATTCAGAAAAGTCACACAGGTCAAAGCATTCCAGCAATATCACCTGTGGCTGGTGGCAATATCGCCAAAAGTGACGGTGCTGACATACAGCATATGCATATACAACAACTCTCAGCTCAGAACGAACTGTTGCAGCGACGTCTTGAACAGCTTGAACAACAGGCGTTTCAAAGCTTTAAAGAACCTGTAATTAAAGAACCGCCTGTAATTAAAGAATCTGTAATTAAACAGAAAGAACCGATGAGCCATGCTTTAATTACAGAGTATATCAATGCATTGTTCAGCAAATCAAGGCCGGATGGTTCTCTTGTAGGCCGGAACAGTATAGCTGATGTTATCGGAATTTCATACCGGGATGCGGCAACTATACATAACTTCCTTAAAACTTCAGGCTTCATAAGCGTTAAAGGCAATTCCACGTTTCCTGTATATGACCGGGAACAGATACTGGCTGAAATATCAAAAGGCAATGGCGCATGAAGTAATTTGTGATAACGGAATGTTTTCTGTTATACGGTTATATAAGAACTGTTTCCTGACAAATCTTATATAACCGTATATAAAGGAATCATAACGCACAAATCAGGGGGGATATGATATCCGAAATCGGAATGGCTTGACCGGATTGACTTCATGAGGTGTTGCTAATGTTGTTAATGTTGTAATTGATTATGACGGAATGCAATATTCACAGCCTGTCGTAAAAAAACAACGGTTAAACGACAGTATGCATTATTGACTAAAAAAACGAATCGTGTTAAAGAAATTTTAATTAATGATTTAAGTTAGGTGGCATTGCCCCACAATTACCTGAATGATAACGCCTAGGAACGTTGGACAAATTCAGATAATTGCAGGGAAAAATAAAGATTTGATTGGGACGAACCAATCAAAAAAAATCAATGCCGGATGTGTATACCTAAAATAATGTTTTTTTAAAAAAAGGTCAATCCCCTTTTGACTTTTTGACATTTTCCCTTTTTCAAACTTTTTCTGTCCAAATTCCTATAACGGCAAAATGCAGTTTGTTGCCAACGAAAAAAGCCCCAGGATGCGAACCAAAGGGCTTTTCTCGTACAACAAACAATTTAATTTAATTTATTCTTCCGACTTTGCCAGTACGGAATTTTTAATTTAAACCATAAAAACAGGAATTTGTCAAGCCCTGTAGATTGGTTGCCCCACTTTCCGCCTGGCAAAGTCCATAGGAGCTTTAAACCTATGGAAAAAGAGCAGAAATATCAATTTGACAAAGAAGCTGTCCTGAAAGCCCTTGATTTCAGAACCTGTTATGAATCTGAGTTAAACCTGACCCTTGGCAAGCCTGATAAAAAAGGGAACTGCCCGAATATCCCCTGCTGTTTTCATGCTGACAAAGGCCCTTCCTTATCAATCAATGTGAATGACGGAAAATGGAATTGCTTCGGATGTGATTCACACGGAAGTGTCTTTGATTTCCACATGAAAAAACATAACTGCGATTTCCCCGCAGCCTTAAAAACCCTCGCAGAATTCGCAGGAGTTCAGGAAACCAGATTACAATCACCGCAGGGACTTGAAAAAAAATGGGAAGCGGCGCGCCTTTACCTTGGAAAAGATGGGAAAGAATACCTTGTCGGCAGGGGATTTTCAGAGGAAACCATAAAGAATTTATGGGATGACGGGAAAATCGGATACAGTTCAAAAGCTTATGTCGGAAAGGATACAGCCGGTAATAATATCCTGAAACCTGCAATTGTATTTCCTGTGAATACCCTTGAAAATGAGCTTGTAGGACTTCAGAATACCTTCTTTGAAGAGCATGAAGTCACAGACAGGGATGGAAACCCGGAAACCGTTAAAAAACGAAATGAGAAGGGTTCAAAGCCTTCTGAAGGGTTCTTTATTATTGAAACTCATGAAGGAGGTTCAATGAATATCATAACTGAAGCCTGTATTGATGCATTATCAATTTGGGCGGGTTATGACAAAATGGCTACCGCTGTGGCTATCTTCAGCACTTCCCACACTGACAAACTTGGACAGAAAGATTTTCAATCATGGGTGAACAGGGACGGAGACCCTGAAAATGAACCTGTTATCTTTTTTGATAAGGATGAAAACCAGGCCGGGGAGAAAGCAGCCAGGAAAGCGATTAAGCACTTTGATAATGTGTCTGTGGCTACATGGGGATATGAACAATACAAAGATGCAAATGATTTCCTGAAACATGGCCGCCAGGATCTGATTCCGGATATCTGCAAAAAAGCAATCCCTAAAGAGAAATTTGCAACTGAGGCTGATGCAAAAGAGATTCTTGAATCTTATATAGAAGAAATCAACAGCAGACATTTCCTTACCATGTTGGGTGGCCGGGTGGTTATCTGCACTGAAAAATTTGATATGGTTCTGAAAAGTAAGGACATTGAAATTTCTTCAGTAACAGATATTAAACACCTGTATGAAAATTATCAGGTCCCCACGCCTACAAAAAAAGAACCGAAAAAAACAAGCAGTGCCGCTGATCTGTGGATGAAACACCCAAAAAGAAGATACAGAGAGCACGGGATACTTTTTGAGCCGGGAGCGAAACCGGGGGATAATGAATCTGAAGGATATTTCAATCTGTATCAGGGATTCACAGCAGAACCCAAAAAAGGAAATTGGGACTTGTTTGAAAGTCATATCTATTTCGGCATCTGTTCCGGAAATGAAAGATATTTCAACTGGGTCAAAGCCTGGATGGCAAGACTTGTGCAAGACCCGGGCGGAGAAAGACCGGGAACCGCACTTGTTCTGAAAGGTCAGCAGGGAACAGGAAAAGACACCTTTACTGATTTCTTCGGAAGTATATTCGGCAAACACTACATTTCAACAGCAGTCCAGAGCCAGATAACCGGAAAACATAACAACCACCTGAAAGATGCCCTGCTTGTTTTCTGCAATGAGGGATTTTTTGCCGGTGACCATTCAGCAGCCGGGGTGCTGAAACATATGATCACTTCACAGTTCAACGTAATCGAGCCCAAAGGAAAAGACTGCTTTAAAGTCGCCAATCATATCAGTCTGATAATAGCAAGCAATAATGACTGGGTAGTTCCGGCAGGTTTGGAGGAAAGAAGATTCTGCGTTCTGGAAGTGGCAGACAGTCTTAAAATTAACGGAAAGAAAAAACCGATCAGAAATAATAAGCAATGGTTCGGCCCCATATATGAAGAAATGAGAAACGGGGGAGTGGCAGCCATGCTTCATGATCTGCTTGATATGGATATTTCAGAATTTAATTTAAGAAAAATTCCCAGGACAGATGCATTGCTTGAACAGATTATGGAAAATGCCCACGCCGTTCACAAATGGTGGTTTGATAAATTGAAAGATGGTGAGGATTCAGATATTTGGGGTTCATGGGTTGATACAGACACCCTTTATAATGAATTCATTCTTTTTGCAGATGTGGGAAAACATAAGCTACACGGATTTACCAAAACAGCCCTTATAAAACAGTTAAGACAAGTTTGCCCCGACATTGAAAGAACCCGATCAAACGGAAAATATGGCTATAAATTCAATTCTTTAGAGAATTGCAGAATATTTTTTAGCAACAGAGTTGAAATAGACATTGATTGGTAAAAACCAATGTCCACTTTTTTTGCAATAGAATCAAAGTTTTGTCCACTTTTGCCCATATATGTCCACTTGCAAACCACTAAGTGGACATATGTTTTTTCTACAATATTAATAAATTATGTGATTTTTGTCCACTTTTACCTTTTTTTTTGAAAAGCTACAGTCAGGGTAGAGAGAACGGCAAAGAGAGAAAGTTACCCGCACGTCATGTTATGTATTTTTATATGGTGTAAGTGGACAATATTACATACGTGCTTGTTTTTACGGACTATTTTAATGTCCACTTGCAAATCACTAAGTGGACATTTCAAGGGCGCAAGTGGACAAAATACTGATTTCATTAATAAAAAAGTGGACATTAAAACCAAATCAGGGAGCCATGCCCCTATGGTATGAATGAAACCGGCTTTAAGCCGGTAGAAATTCCTTGTTTTAACGGCCTGTTTTGCAGCAGGTTATAAGTTTTGCAGCGAGTGCCGGTGTCGGCATGGAAAACTGACACCGGTGCTCACCCCTGCTTTGTTCCTTTCACCGTTACAGGTAACGCTTTCCCTTCTGAATAAATAGCAGATTAACAGGGTGTTCCGGGATTTTTCTTGAAAATCAGATGATTGGCATAGCAAAAAATGACCGGGCAGTCTGTTTTTTTATATCCCTGAACCCGTGCAGAAATTCCATACAGACAGCAGATTTTTCCTGACGGGGGGTTGAAAAAATTGGGAAAATGGTTTTGTAAACTGTCTTTCGTTACAAGTAACGCTGTCAACTGTTTTTATATCCCTGAACCCAGTGCAGAAATTCCATACAGACAGCAGATTTTTCCTGCCGGAACTGTCCGAAATTGCATAAGAAAAAGTGGTGGTGTGTTTCTGCTTTTGTTCCTGACGAGGGGTT
>JAAEMR010000076.1 GCA_024225395.1 Gammaproteobacteria bacterium | reverse complement strand
TATTGATTCTTTTAGTTGCTCAGCTTAAAATTAAACAAGCCGAAGCAGATGCTTCGCCAAACATTCGGTATAGTGTACAGATAACCTGCGCTGTTTGGTTTCTGTCGGTTCCCTGTTCATCATTCATTCACTTAATTACAACCCAATCAAAGGTATCGGGATCATACTTAAATGCCGTGGTATTTTATTAACTGAACCTTCATCTTCAGTTTCTTCCGGTTCTTTAGTTTCCATTCCTTCTACATAGGGCTTCAGTCCGTTGCTGGTCGTGATCCATGTTTTGGATTCGTCGCCTTTATTGCGTACACGCCAACTTGGGTTTTCGTCAATGAAATCTTTCATATTCTGGTCGAAATGTACAATTTGTCCTTCGGGAATTTCTATTTCAAGCTGAATTTCCTGTACCCGGATCACAGCATCGGGTGGAAATAGATAGTAGGTGGAAAGACTGAAGGATGTATCGGTTGAAGAAATATGATCTTCGAGATCAAGGGCGCGCTGCTCTGCTGTATGCTGCTCGATTCTTTGGCGTAAGCAGATATGCTGACTGTAATGAGATTTGGTGCATTTAGGCTGAATTCAACATCCGAGACTTCAAAAATTACTACACCATCCTTCTCTATTTTTGTACTGTATTCCCCATCGAAAACATCAAACTTACCGGTGTGGCCTTCAAACCTGCTGTCGGGTGGAATGTCCAAATACAAGATCTGTTTTTTCGGTATTTGAATTTCATGGGATTCATTGATCCGTGCCGAATGTCTGAAATCCATGCCTGTGTTTCCTGCAACAATCGTGGCAAGCAACAAGCCACCAAGCTATAGTGCGAGCGCTGTAATACTAAAATAAGGTATATTTACCCTGTTCCCCAGTAGCAATATAAACCCCTGGTATATGAGCATTGTCAGTAGTATGCCAAATACGAGTATGGCTCCGATTATTGCCATTGAACTCATGAGTGGCGTAGTGAAGATCATGTCTAAAAACTGCATTAATGAGAAGTTGATTAATTCGCCTTTTTCAAAGAACGAAAAACTGGTGATACCTGCAAACCTTGCGATGAGAGCTAAAATAAAGCCAAGTCCGGTGAATATTAAAATGATATCTAACAGGGCAGTGAGCACTTTAAACTCTATTCGGAATACTGATCCAATGAAATTGACAGCAATTCCGCAGGAAGATGTTTTTATATCACTTCCTTGCAGGGTATATTAGAATGTGCATAGCTCTAGCTGTCTGCGATTAGCAGATTAAGTGAATTCATTGTTAGTTAAAAGATTTCCTCCTTTCTTTGTTTTAATGGTTTAGCCCTGAATGTATGAGCAGGGATTCTCTTATTTCTATTTTAGTTGCGCATCTGGCAATTGAGGTTTACAGAGGGGAAATCAGCCAGGTTGCATGCTATCATCTAAACTATTATACATTCATCGAACGATTTTAGTGTATCATGGCTGTCTATC
>JAAEMR010000075.1 GCA_024225395.1 Gammaproteobacteria bacterium | reverse complement strand
CTTTTTTGTTCGCGAAGGGATAAATCTCAAGTGATTTTGCAGATAAAAAAGGCCAATCCAAAGTTTAAGATTACAGAGTTATGTCAGGTATTTTCTCTTCCTATCAGCAGTTATTATTAATTGCTATTTATCGGGAGAAAGACAATTTGGTAAATATGTTTCCCTGATCTAAATCAATGCCCGCTGGCGCAAAGCCCGTATTCATTGAGGCTTTAGGCAACGACAGGATCTGAATACTTATCGTTAGGCTAAGCTTTGTTAATCAGTATGGGGCTCATAGGTCCAGAAACTTTGATCGTAACGATCCCACTGTCCATCAACTCTCTCCCGTGCTTCATAATTGTATGGTGTCTGATACCATGCCTTAACTT
Source organism: Gammaproteobacteria bacterium (assembly GCA_024225395.1). GTDB lineage: Bacteria > Pseudomonadota > Gammaproteobacteria > JACNJF01. The sequence continues at coordinate 14,493 of JAAEMR010000075.1, read as the reverse complement.
TATCGGTGAATGAGTTCATCACATAGATGCCAGAATCTGTTTCAATAGTAAGCAAAGCGTGGGAGTTCAAGAATTTTTTATGAGAAGCAATCATGAGCCTCATTGCAGCCCTTGGAAACCCGAGTTTAGCTAATCTGTGACGCTTCTCCAGCGCTTTATCCTCACAATCTCCACTACCCGTAAGAGGTAAAGCCCAAAACTCCTCCTGGTTATACTGGTCAATATCCAGCATAAAGCTAACTTCATTATTTACCTGGGTATTTATCCGTTGCAATAAAGTCAGGGCCTTTGGAGTCAGCTTGATAGTTCTGTTTCCATTGAGTAAGCACTCCGCTGGATAACGACGGCAAAAGTCCTGATAAGGTAACGGACGGGGCGTGACTTTAACGACGGAAAAGTTAAGTGGAATTACTTTACTATTATTCTCATTACTCACCTGACTGTAGCAGAGACTAGTGACACAACTCAGTAGCAGACAGGAAGTATATAGCATTAACTTTCTGTAACAGGTTCTCAACATATCACTATAGGCCTTGTTTGTAGATCCGGTCAAACTTAGATCATTGCACATGGAATGAACTTTAGTCCATTGAGGATTTATTTTAAAAGCCATATAGCCCGATCAATGACTATAACTGGTAATAACCCGACTATTCCCTCATTTAAAAAAACATCACTGTTCGATCTTATATGAAAAAATTGAGTGTGAAAAAATACGCCTATTTATAACTTCTACCCCGGGTTCATGCCGGAAAGAAAACTTAGACGTTTAAAGAAAACTGTCTAACCGCTTCACCAATCATCCCCACATCTGCTTCAGTCACCCTGGTAAAAAATTGCCCTCCGGGTGCAATACGCATTGCGATACCTTCAGCGCAACGGCCCAGACAAACCTGCTCGACCACCGGAACATCGATACCAGTATTTTTGAAATGGTTTTTTATTATGTCAATAAGTTCCCGGCTTCCACTGCCGGCACAGGATTTTTGCCCAAACCCCAGGCGCTGATTGACACAGACAATCAGCCTGGCGGGGTTCATTCCGGTGCCCCCTGCTGCATTAACTTGGTTTGAATATTTTGTTTTTCTGAGGACCAGAATTTGCTCCACTGAGAAAGCAGACGTAAACCTTCCAACTGTTTCTTTCGATCAGAAGATTCGACGCCCAGGCGATAATTTTCTATGCCAGCGATGAACATGCCCGTATACAGTTTTGGAAGACGAATATCGAGCCTTTTTAAAAACTCAGGGTTCACTTCAAATGCCTGTTTCAAGCCTTTATCCATTTTAATCATAGCGGCATCTATTTCTGCCTGTAACAATTCAGGCGATTGCAGGCTTTTACCCGCACTTTCAACCAGTTCAAGTGACAGTAGAAATTTGTTTTGTTGAATACCAAACTCAGTCTGTTTCATCTTCTCTGATTCACAGGCCATTAGCAGAGTTACTAAAACCAACCAGAGTAAATAACGGAAATATTTATTTAAATTTTGAGACATAAAAAAACCTTTATTCACCACGAAGGCACGAACGCCTGCATGGATGGATGCAGGCAGGTAGAGCAACGCAGGAGCAGTTGCCGAGAGCACAAAGATGAATTAGGAATTTAATAAACACCTGAAGTGCAGCAATAGCCCCTACTTCCAAAAAAATGAATACCTTTTATATTCCTTCGTGCGCTTGGTGGTGTAATAATTACTTTTTGTTACCCGCAATACGTAAACGCAATGCATTTAGCTTGATAAAACCTTCTGCATCTTTCTGATCATAGGCACCCGCATCATCTTCAAAAGTTGCAATCGACTCATCAAACAGGCTGTCCGTTTCAGAACGTCTTCCAACGACGATGACATTACCCTTGTACAGTTTTAAGCGCACATCACCATTCACAGTTTTCTGAGATTCATCAATGAGCTTTTGCATCATCTCACGTTCCGGGCTCCACCAGTAACCGTTATAAACCAGCTTGGCATAACGCGGCATCATTTCATCTTTCAGGTGGGTTGCTTCACGATCAAGTGTGAGTGACTCCATCGCTCTATGACCTTTGAGTAAAATGGTTCCACCGGGTGTTTCGTAACAGCCTCTGGATTTCATGCCCACGTAACGATTTTCAACGATATCAGAGCGACCAATACCGTGTTTTCCACCCAGCTTATTCAATGTTTCCAGCACAGTGGCGGGTGACATTTCTTCACCATCAATGGCTACCACATCACCTTTAACATAACTAAGAACGATATATTGCGCTTCATCGGGTGCTTCTTCAGGAGAAACTGTCCATTTCCACATATCACTTTCAGCTTCATTCCAGGGGTCTTCCAGGATGTCACCTTCATAAGAAATATGCAGAAGGTTGGCATCCATTGAATAAGGCGATTTAGTTCCGCGTTTTTGCTCGACACTGATACCGGCTTTTTCCGCATATTCCATTAACGATGCACGAGAGTTCAAATCCCATTCGCGCCATGGAGCGATAATTTTAATATCAGGGTTGAGAGCGTAAGAACCCAGCTCAAAACGAACCTGATCATTACCTTTACCGGTTGCACCATGAGAAATAGCATCGGCACCGGTTTCTTTAGCAATTTCGATCAGCCGTTTGGCAATGAGTGGACGAGCAATTGATGTACCGAGTAAATACTCGCCTTCATAGATTGTGTTTGCACGGAACATCGGGAAGACAAAGTCACGCACAAATTCTTCACGTAAATCTTCGATGTAAATTTCTTTGATACCGTACTGTTTAGCTTTTTCACGGGCCGGTTCAACTTCTTCGCCCTGCCCGACATCAGCGGTAAAGGTAACCACTTCGCATTGATATTCATCTTCCAGCCATTTCAGGATCACCGACGTATCCAGACCGCCGGAATAGGCCAGTACAACTTTTTTAACTGATTTTTTACTCATAACTTTTAACTCTACTTTAAATTTTTATTCACCACGAAGGCACGAAGGACACTAAGATGGAAATGGGTTTTTTTACAATCATCGTAAGTGAGGTTTTATCCTCACCAGCCATGAGTAAGTAACACGCAACTTCCGACAATTTGAATACCTGTTCTAATTCATCGTGCTCCAGGCAACAGCTCCTGCGTTGCTCTACCTACCTACATCCATGTAGGCGTTCGTGCCTTCGTGGTGAATAAATGCCTTATTACTTTGTAATTGAATCCAGTGAAACAACTTTGGTCGTTTCTGGTTCATCTACAAAACGGGGACGCTTATCATTAACTTCGTCCAGTTCAATATTCAATTCATGTTCACGTGAAGTGATCAATGCAAGAGCATCACGTATTCCCTGAATGGTTGAATCCGATAACGGATGTTTCATGCCCGGCGGCGGAACCGTATCGCGTGCAACAGCAGATAGAACCTGGCGCATCATCACCATAATGCGTTTTTCTTTCGCCTTCTCGTCGATCACATCATTTGTAGCATTACTCATCAGGATATTTCCTCAAGCTCTAAAATTTTTGCTTCAGACTTAATATCGAGTTTGCTCAATACATCATAGAAACAGGCTTGCAGGGCTTCTTCAATCACCGGATGGTAAAAAGGTAATTTCACAATATCAAAAACGGTCAAACCTGTCTGAATAGCCCAGGCCAGTAAATGGGCGACATTTTCACCTTTCACAGAAACCAGCGTAGCACCCAGCAACAAACCATCCTTTTTATCCACATAAATGCGCATAATGCCTTTGTTCTTACCCATAATCAGAGCTCGACCAACAGGCCCCATGGCCATTTCACCAACAACCACATTGTCATTATCAGCTAATACAGACCAGTCAGCGCCAATAGTGGCTATATTCGGGTCACAAAAGGTAATACCCAGGTGGGCTTTACGCTTAAAAGAAAAAGATGAACCATGGGCAGCGTTATATCCCGCGATTTTTCCTTCATCTCCGGCTTCGTGCAAAATCTGTTTAGTGCCATTCACATCACCAGCAATATAAACAGGTAGTTCACCCAGTTGCATGGTGTTCGGATCGAACACCGGCATGCCATTATCATCCAGTGCCAGGTCCAGCTTATCCAGGCCCAGCTTATCCAGGTTAGGTATACGCCCGATAGCAACCAGTACCTTGTCGACCACAACCGATTGCTCTCCAGCAGTCACTTTAATCTGATCACCTTCTTCTTCGAGTGTTGCCTGCTCACCCAGCCAGATATCAAATTCTTTGCGCATTAATTGTAGCGCGACATCATTAGCAACATCGTCTGACAATGATGCAATGCGATCACTGCCTTCGATACCGGTCACCTTGATACCCTTGCGCGATAAAGCCTGACCTAACTCCAGCCCGATAACACCCAGTCCAATAACAGCCATGCTGTCAGGTAAAACTTCCTGTTCGAAGATTTCATCGGTGGTTAAAATTCGATTGCCAAACTTTTTCCAGGCTTCAGGTACAATTGGACGCGTTCCGGTGGCGATGACAAAACTTTTAGCTCTTACTACCGTGTCACCCACCTGCACAGAACTGGAATCAAGAAATTGAGCATATCCTTCCAGTTTCACTTCATCAGGCATATTGTCGGTGCTGGCACCCTGTACACGATCCACAAAAATATCACGCATATCACGCACATGTTCCATACTCTCGGTGAGATCCAGCTTCATATCGTCTTCGCCTTCGATACCATGACGATCAAAAATTTCACGTCGATGGTAATCTTCAGCAACCTGGATAAAGGCTTTGGACGGCATACAACCTACACGGGCACAGGTCGTTCCCCAGTAGCCACCATTGATCAGCATAAAGGATTTACCCGATTTCTTGACCTGTGACAGGGCATTTAAACCCGAGGTACCAGCACCAATAATGGCAACATCAACTTGCTTTTCCATTTAAACTCCAAAGCCCGACTATTAAAAATGCGCGTATAATACCCTGACATTAGATCAGATGACAGGGCTGTAACCTTAAGCAGCAGTGTGTTTTCACTAAAATAACGACAGGAGCCACCATGCCAACACAAAAAACCAGAATTCATGCCCTTGAACTAGGCCCAATGGAAAATTTCATCTACCTGATTGAAGATATCGAAACAGCTCAGGCGGCCGTCGTTGACCCTGCCTGGGATGTCAATGCCATTATTGAAAAGGCACAGAGTCTGGATCTTGAAATCAACGATATTTTACTCACCCACAGCCATCATGATCATATCAACGGCATCGAAGAAATACTCAATCACACCGAGGCAAGAATCCATTTACTCAAACCCGAGTATGAGTTCTGGAGCCATGAGCTGGACAAACCTGAACTTCATCATGGCGGTGATAGTTTCAAGCTGGGCAGTACAGAAATCAGCATGTTACACACGCCGGGGCATACTCCGGGTTCAGTCTGTTATCAAGTAGAAAATGAACTGATTACCGGCGATACCTTATTTGTCTACGGTTGTGGTCGATGTGATTTACACGGCGGCAACCCGGAGCAAATGTTCAATACGCTAAAAGATATGAAACACAAGCTCGACTCCAGCATGATTATCCACCCGGGACACAATTATTCGGTAACAGAAACTTCAACGCTTGCAGAACAAATTGCCGGTAACCCATTCCTGCATTTTGATGATGAAGCTGATTTTATTAATTACCGCATGCATGTGCATGATAAAACCCGACAGGACCCTTACGGACCATTAAGCAAATCACAAATGCGCGTTGCTGACCTGTTAACTTAAAGCGGCATTCTGGTGTGTCTGGCACACCCTAAGCTTAAAACCCGGTTAGCTCTGTCTGCAGGCCCTGGCTGGTAAAAGTCGACAGGACAGAACTGGAACTCATCATCGTTCTATCATACTCGATGACCATTAAATGCGGATTTGTATGCCGGGAATTAATTTTATCCATTCCAGCAACTCTGGACAGGTCTTGCTGAATAGTCAGGATAGCTAATGAATCTAATGTTTCATCAATATGAATGGTGACATCACTGATGGCACTTTTCTCTGCTGAAGAAGAGACACCATCATAATTAATTTATCCTGAACAAACTAATTAGTCATTTTTTATTCGCAATAACCAGGTGCATTGTTAACTTGATGACTCCCTTAGCCCCGTAAAAAACATATTTACCACAAAGGAAGCATGTAAAACCGAAGCCTAGATAACTAATTTTGCAGCCTGTTGAATCACTTCTATTCCAGCTCCTTTTTTAAAAGAGTTTTCACTTAAATAACGACGCCAAAGGCGACCATTGGGCTGCCCGTGAAACAAACCGATGATATGTCTAATGACATGAGACAACTTCATTCCTTTCCCTGTTTGCTGCTCAATATAAGGGTAAAATTGCTGTAATACCTGCAACCGGTCAATGGCTTCGGTTGAGTCACCAAATAACTCAGCATCGACATTCGCCAGCATATAAGGATTCGCATAAGGCTCACGCCCCAGCATCACTCCATCCATATACTGTAAATGCTGCTGACACTGCGACAAAGTTTTTATGCCGCCATTGATGATCATTTCCGTATCACTGAACATTTGTTTGAGTTTATACACCCAGTCATATTGCAGTGGTGGAATCTCTCTATTCTGCTTCGGGCTTAAACCTTTCAACCAGGCTTTGCGGGCATGAATGATCAGTGCATCCACCCCGGCATCCACCTGAAGCCGGGTAAACTTCACCAGTTCATCCCATGAATCCCGGTCATCTATACCCGTCCGGTGTTTTACCGTGACAGGTAAAGATGTTGATGATTTCATTGCAATCACACATTCTGCCACAAGTTCTGGTTGCGCCATTAAACAGGCGCCAAAAGCACCGGATTGAACCCGGTCGCTGGGACAACCTACATTCAAATTGATTTCGTCATAGCCATAATCTTCACAGATTTTGGCTGCCTCAGATAATACTTGCGGGTCTGATCCACCGAGTTGAACCGCAACAGGGTGCTCTGTCTCGTCAAAGCCCAGCAAATAATCCCGATCACCATGCACTATTGCCGAAGTGGTAATCATTTCGCTGTACAACAGAATATTCTTCGATAAAAGACGCATGAAATAACGATCATGACGATCGGTACAATCCAGCATCGGGGCAATACAGAATCGCCTGTTAAGTGAAGTCATTGCAAAAGTTGAAAATAAAGAATGGAGCAATGTACCTGAATTTTATACAGCGATAAACTTTAAGCTGCTATTTTATTCAGCAGCGTTAAACACTTCGAACACGAAACACTAAGGCATACAGCACAGCAATAACACCACGGGTAACTTATCAGCAATGGATTGACTGGCTTTGCCAGAAGATTCAGCTTCACCCCCCGGTTCATATCTGTACCCCACCGGCCACTCATTACTGTACTCCAGAAGCCAGGGGGGTTAGTTCATTAAGTACCTCTGCCGCGGTAATGTTCGGCTCTATCTGAGCGCCAATAGCAATGGTTTTTATTCTATAGGATATTTGCGGCTTCCCATACCACTTCAATATCAGCCACCTGTTTGAGTGAAACTGAAGCCCCGGTTGCCTGTGAAAAAACAGCCAGTGATTCCAGTTTTGCTAACTCCTTACAAGTCAGAAATCATTTCCAAAATGGCTTCCGAATTTCCTTATAAACATCCGCTTTAGAAATCCCGATGTCTTTTAGCATATGATCACTTAGCTCGGACAATTGTTGGCGGTGGTGATGACGATCAATCCATAGCTGTAAAGTTTCTACAGCTAACTCAAAGCCGTTCAGGATAAGATATTGAATTGATGTTTTCTGTTTTACTGAAATATGCATAACGATTACTCCTTATGGTTGATTACAAATAACCCGACAGGTTTATGTAATAAAGAATAACCGCCAAACTGCTTAAATAACAGTTACAGTTTAATATAAATGATTACGATACAGTTAGATATACACCACTATCTGGAACGGTTTACCGACTGAACATTCGGAATCTGTGTTAACCTGTCGATCACTAATATCAATTGATCGACACTGGTCACTTCTACATTCAATTTGCTATATACCATTTGCTCCTGCCGATCCGTACTGGCATTAATACTTAACAGGCTAATTTTTTCATTGGCCAGCACACCACTGATATCCCGTAATAACCCCGTTCTATCGAATGCCGTGACGACTATTTCAGCGGCAAAAACCGACCCAGCACCACTGCCCCACTCAACTTCAACCAGCCTGTTTCGTTGATCTTCCGGTAAAGCCATCACATTGTTGCAATCCCTCTTATGAATCGTGACTCCCGATCCTTTTGTAATAAACCCGATCACATCATCTCCAGGCAATGGCTTACAGCATTTTGCAAACTGGGTCAGCAAATTTCCGACACCCTGAATAACGATATCATCTTTACTGTGGGTTTTACTTTTTTCAGTTTTTTTAACCTTTTTAAACGGGTCACTTAAGTGTTCATTATTTTCATGCTGTAAGTAGCCAATTATTTGCGCAGCAGTAATCAGGCCACGACCCATATCCGCAAAAAATTGCTCATTATTCTTACGCTTAAAATGGGTCACGACCTTTTTCAGGTCGACATCATGATAATTAAATTTGCTCAGCTCTCGCTCGTAAATCACTCTGCCATCCCGCTCATTTTGCTGATGATCGAGTTGATTAAACCAGTTTCTAACCTTCGACCGGTTACCCGCAGATTTCAGAAAGCCCAGGTTTTTATTCATCCAGTCTCGACTGGGCCCGCCTTCTTTGGCGGTCAAAATCTCTACGCTTTCTCCCGTTTGCAGCTTATAGGTCAAGTTAGCAATGCGCCCATTCACTTTAGCACCGCGACAACGATGCCCTACCGAAGAGTGGATCGAATAGGCAAAATCCAGCGGCGTACCGCCAGCCGGTATATCCACTACCTGTCCCTGCGGAGAAAACACATACACGCGCTCAGTGGATAGCTCTGTGGAAAACCCGGATAGAGCATCCGTCGCTTCTTCATCAGGTCCTTCGAGTAATTCACGCATCACAGAAAGACTTTTTTCCATACGGTTATCAAGTGACACGCCTTCTTTATAGCGCCAGTGTGATGCGACACCGAACTCTGATTTCTTGTGCATCTCTGTGGTTCTAATTTGTACCTCAATGACCTTACCATCGACAATAACTGCCGTGTGCAGCGATTGATAACCATTGTCTTTCGGGTTAGCGACGTAATCATCAAATTCATCCGGTATGGAATGCCAGTTGGTATGAACTATACCCAGCACGGCATAACAGTCTGCTACCGACTCGACCAGTACGCGTACGGCTCGCACATCGAATAACTCATGAAATTCCAGTTTTTTACGCTGCATTTTTCGAAAGATACTGACAATATGTTTGACTCGACCACTGACATTGCCCTGGATATCCTGACTCTGAATATATTTATTCAACTGCTTGGTGAACTGTTTGATAAACAACTCACGGTCAACTCGCCGCTCTTCCAGCAAGGTGGCAATCCGTTTGAAATTTAATGGATCAAGCGCTCTGAACGACAGGTCTTCCATTTCCCACTTCAGCTTACCTATGCCCAGACGGTTGGCTAGCGGGGCATAAATATCCAGCGTTTCCTGCGCAATACAACGCCGTTCTTCATAACTACAATGTTTTAACAGTTGTAATCGACTGACCCGGTAACACAGTTTAATCAGCATTACCCGAACATCTTTGATAATTGCCATCAGCAGGCGACGTAGTTTTTCTGCCTGCCTGGGTGTGCGGAAACTGTGTTCATTGCAATCCTGTATGTTGTTCAGGGTCATAATTCCGCGAGCCAGTACTAGTACTTCATTGCCAAATTTTTGCTTTATATCATCATCCGACAGACTGTCTTTCAACCCTAAATCACCCACCAAAGTTGCTAAAATGGTATTTTTATCGACATCAAATTCAATCAGGCGTAAAACCGCATCGAGCGAACGAGGTTTGCATTTTTCAGGTTTGGGGGCATTCCAGGCTAATTCCAGCGCGTACTGCAGACTGTCGTCCCAGTCAATTTTCTGAGCAATCGACTGTTGGTAAAATTCTAATGTTTTCTCAGTTGTTTCAGTCATAGTGAATTTATTAACTGCGTAACAGGCGCATAGGGCTTATTGAAAAAGAACGGCGGATGAACAGCGTACCCATGGTGGTAATTAATACAATGGAACTCATCAGGCTGATAACCCATAGACCGATTGAAAAAGTATAGGATAAATCAAAAAACATGTTACCAACAATCCATCCGGTCAAACTGGCAAACAGAGCTGCAAAAACACCGACAAGTATGCCCATCAGAATAAATTCAGCAAGTTGTGAAAGTAACTTCTGTCTTCTATTTGCACCCACAACCTGTAACAGGGCAATTTCCATTTCTCTTTGCCGGTTAGTGGTATTGAGTGCCGATAACAATACGATAATGGCAGACAGAGTTGCGAAAATAAAAAAGAATTCCAGCGCCAGGCTGGCACTGTGAATAATCCCCTTTATGCGCCGCATTAATTCCGAGATATCCAGCAGGGTAACGGTCGGAAACTGCTGCAACAAGGGTTTTAAAACTGTTTTTTGATGTTGATCAATAAAAGCGCTCATCAACCAGGTTTGCGGTTGAGATTCGAGTAACTGCCGTGGCGCAAGAACATAAAAGTTTGGCTGGAAATTCTCCCAAACGACGGTTCGAATATTGCTAACCACTGCTTCAAATAAAGCACCCTGGACCGAAAACTGTAAAACATCCCCCAGTTTTATATTCAGCGTCTGGGCCATGCCCTGCTCCACGGAAAAGCCACCGGCACTCCAGTCTCCTTCAATAATCTGATTATCAGCCGGTACTTCATCAGAAAAACTCATGTTGAACACATGATTTTTAAAATGATTAGAACGCTCGGATTCAAACTGTATCGATTTAACATCTACACCATTTATTGCACTTAAACGCGTTCGAACCATGGCGTAAGCCACCGAGGTTGATACCTTTTCCGAATGTAAAAACCGGGCTAAAGGTTTCGCTTCAGCTGTTGGAATATTCACCAGGAAAAAATTAGGTTTATCCTGCGGCAACTGCATTTCCCAATCCTGTAACAACTGATCCTTCACCTGGGAAATCAATAACACTGATAACAAGGTCAAACTGAAGCCGGACATGACAAATAAAGCATTGCGCTGCCCACTCAGCAAGCGGCTTAGCACATAAGCATTTAGCCAGAATTGCTTTCGATTAAAACTCATCAGAAGTTTTAGAATCAGCTTTAACACCAGCGGTATAAAGGCTGCAAACAGTAAAATGACAACGAATAGCAACCCTGCCATCTGCAGTTCATTGACGATTAACATTAACACAACAAACAACGTGATCAGGCTACTGGACAGTAGAAACACTGATTTCACTCTCGATAGACGCTGATTGATTTGCCTGAACACCTGCATTGGAGGCGTTTCCAACACGTTTAATACATGTGGCAAACTAAAACCGATCAACGAGATTAAACCGATCAGGCTGGCAACAACATAAGGCCAATACCCCGTTTCCGGTAGCCGGGTTCCAAACCACAGGCCTAGTGTCCACTGAAGCGGGAATTGCGCCAGATAACCTAGCAGTAAGCCGGCGGGTATAGCCCACAACCAGACCTTCAATAACTGGGATAAGTAAAAAGTGATCAAGCGTTTGCTGGAAATACCAAAAGTACGCATCACGGCCACTTTGATGGATTCCTTAGATGCCGAATACCTGGCCGTTATTGCAATCGCAATCATCGCAATTACCAGCGTAAGTACAATAGACAGGGCAAAAAACTTACGCGTTTTATCGAGTGCATTTCGCATTTCAGGACGCGCATTTTCAAGCGTCTGTAAGCGTTGTCCATCTTCCAGCAAAGGTCTTATCGATAAAGCAAACTGATCAACCGCATGCTGCTCACCCGCTACCAGTAAATGATATTTTGCACGGCTACCCGCCACCAGAAGACCTGTGGATTGAAGGTTTTGCTGAGACATTAAAATACGTGGAGCCATGTTAAATAATGAACCACCTCGGTCCGGTTCATAAGAAATTATCCAGCTGGCTTTCAGGTTTATCAGTCCCAGCTCAATATTTTTATGTAACTGCGCGGCTATCTTACTGTCTATCCAGATTTCTCCAGGTTGAGGACCCTGCTCTATTTTTGTGGATTCACCCAGCAAACTGTATTTACGCTCCAGTGTTCCACGCAATGGATAATTCTCACTCACCGCTTTGAGCTCGATCAGCTGTGCTTCATCATCAATAAAAATGGCCGTTCTGAGTGAAACGGTAGTAGCCGTGGTTAAGCCATGTTGTTGTGCCAGCTGTTGAAAGCCTGGTGGTAATTTATCACTGGAAGATATTAATAAATCAGCGGCCAACAGCTCAGCAGCCTGATGATCCAGCAGCAGGCTGATTCGCTGGGTAAATAACTGGCTGGCGGCCACAATGGAAATAGTAATCACCACCGATAACCATAATAACCACCAGGCGTGGATGCGCGGGATAAAATTGTTCATGTTAAAAGCTGATGTTATCCGTGATACGACCCTGGCTCATTTTTATTTGGCGCTCAGCCCTTTCAGTCAGTCGCTCTTCATGGGTGACCAGAATTAACGCGGTACCCGCCTGATCGCGTAAATCAAATAACAGTTCACTGATCTGTAAACCCGTTCGAGTATCCAGGTTACCTGTGGGTTCATCGGCAAACAAAATAGCAGGCTCAACCGCATAAGCCCGGGCTATCGCAACCCGTTGTTGCTCTCCACCGGACAGGTGTTCTACCGGGGTATTTAAACGATGACCGAGGCCAACGCTGCTTAATACCTGTTCGGCTAAAAGCAAAACATTTTGCTGACCCGAGAGTTCCAGCGGTAACATCACATTTTGTAAAGCGGTCGCTCCAGTCACCAGGTGAAAAGACTGGAAGACAAAACCAACATGACCTTTTCGAATAGCGGCACGTTGCTCTTCATTTTTATTCGATAAATTTTCTCCCAGTAACACAACCTCACCCTGAGTCGCAATATCGAGACCCGCCATCAAACCCAGTAATGTCGTTTTACCCGAGCCGGACTCGCCAGTGATCACCAGCGCTTCACCGGGCTTCACATTGAACCCGACATCCTGCAATATAGTCAAAGGTCCTTCGGGAGCCTGAACTGTTTTTGTTAAATTAGATACTACGATGCAATCATCCATTTTTTTACTTTTACTCACGATTTCTATTACCAGCTTTGTTTCGACTGCGACCCTGGCCGGCAGTTCCAAAATACTCATCATGGGAGACAGTTTAAGTGCGGCCTATAATATCTCAATGGAAAAAAGCTGGCCGGTTATTTTTCAACACAAATTAAAATCAGTTGAATCGCAAAGTGAAGTGATCAATGCCAGTATTAGCGGAGAAACGACATTAGGCGGCGCTGAAAGACTAACGACTTTACTGGACCAACATAAACCCAGTCATATGATTCTGGAACTGGGTGGCAATGATGGCCTGAGAGGTTTCAAATTCAAACAGACCAAACAGGCATTAGAGACCATGATCAGCATGGCCCAGAATCAAAAGGTTAAAGTTTTAATGATTGGTGTGCGCCTACCTCCCAATCTGGGCCCCGTTTACAATCGACGTTTTCAGCAAATTTATCAACAGCTGGCTGATCAGCTGGACATTGTTTACCTGCCCCGTTTTCTGGAGGGTGTGGCGGCCGCTAACCCCGAGTGGATGCAACAGGACGGCATTCACCCGACAGTATTGGCTCAACCCTTTCTGGCAAACAAGGTATTTTCCTTATTTAGCTCAAGTTATCTGCAGTAAATCAGTCAACTGATGTAAATTGCTGATTTCAGCCTGCGCAGGTTTTTTATCCTGAGGCCAGGAGCTGTGCTCTCTATTGACCCAGACCGTTTGCATACCGGCTTCATTCGCACCCAAAACATCATAAACCGGGTCATCACCAACATATAAACATTGCTCAGGACTTACCTGTAATTCATCGCAAAATTTCTGAAATATTTCACTGTCAGGTTTACGCACCATGATATCAGCGGCATTGATAAAGTAATCAAAGTAATCATTCAGCAATGTCAAACCGGCACTGGCGTTACCGTTACTGATGGACCCCAGTTTGTAGCGCCCTTTCAACTTATCCATCACGGGGAAAACGTCATCATAGAAACTAACATCATGGCGTAAGCGGTAGAATAATTCGTAACCCTGCTGAACCATCGGCTCAGTATCATAATCAAATTCATCGGCAAGATGAGCCAGCATATCCTTTCGCATCAATGACAGATCAATTCGATATTTTTCTTCGCTATTCATAAAGTCTTTACGAAATTCCCACATCTGTTGTTCAGAATAACTATCGGTAATGCGGGGGTAGTTTTCCAATAACCAGTCGTAGGTGGCCTTTTCTGCACGGTGAATGGTCGGCATGCAGGGCCACAGGGTATCGTCAAGATCAAAGGCAATGACAGTGATGGATTCAAACATTTAAATCTAGATAAAAACTTGTTAAAAGCAAAACCCTTTCACCACGAAGGCACGAAGGACACGAAG
>JAAEMR010000074.1 GCA_024225395.1 Gammaproteobacteria bacterium | reverse complement strand
TTATACTTGCAGCGTTGGGATATAGAAATCAATTTCCGTGATATAAAAACAACGATGGACATGGACGTTCTACGCTGTAAAACACCCCAGATTATTTAGTCACCAAAAATAACTCATCTTTAGTACCTGAAAAGGTACGAGGTTTTCTTTCTAATTTATGGGTGACTTATTAATTATTCTACTTATTAATTATGGCAGTGATATTTCTCTTTTATAAATAGGAATTGCCAGAATGCCAACAATGCTTTGGGTGCCATCCAACATTCTGGATAGTTCAGGAATATTTGATTTGAATGAAATTTTACCATTCAGATTTTTCCCCATAGCTTTACTCATAACAAGTTCGCCTAATTGCTCATATGTATAAATTCGATAAAAATCGGGCTTTTTATTTGAAAAAGGCATTGCTTTTGATGATTTCCAACCGGGCTTTATGGACTGGTAGGAAAGTTCGAGAGTCAATTCTCCACCTGATGCTGGTTTAACGCTCCATGACTCCGTGTAATTTTTACCATTATTTTCTGAACCATCCATTGAAGCATTTCTTGTGATACTCGCTGAAAAACTATTGCTATATGGGTTAATAACAGGAGGAGTTTCATAGGCAAGGGTAAGAAACAATCGAGCACCTTTTACACCTTTTTTAATACCATAGTTGACTATACCAACCGTTCTGCTTGCGTGAGGCTTCAACGGTTTACCTTCGGCATCGCTGTATAGATGCTTGTCTATAAACACAGTCAGCATATTTGCCCCGGCGAAAGGTCCCTTGGGTAATGTTAGTAGTTTCCATCCATCAGGTAACAAAGCCTGTGCGGCCTGGTCATTGACTTTAAAAGCCAGAGCTACGCGACTTTCAACAGAAGTCCCAACCAGGGTTTCAGCATTGACAATTGAAGGTATGAAGAATAGTCCTGAAATGAGTAGAATTATTATGTATTTTGTTGCTTTAATCATTACAACCTCCTTATCTTTATCAAGAAAAACATAAATTCAACTACGTTATTAAGCACTCATCATTAAATACATTGAATGCCCTCATTATAAAAGTGCAATGATTTAGATCAAATGAGCCCTGTATATATCATGGTTAATAGCCTTGATAGACAGGTAAATGAATGACTACCGTTGGCATAACCTGTGTGAACACTATTATCAGTTTTCCAAAGTGGTTTTTTAGGTTCAAAAATATCTGTATTTTTGCATTATTGTGGGTTTCTTGTGCTACTTAGCGTTAATTTTTAAGCCTGTAGTGGGAAATATATTTGGGGATTGGTTTTGTCTTGAGTATTCACACGGCCCGGGCACTAACTAGTCATGTGATTACAGACTAGTAATGACCGGAATAATGATCCTGGTGGTCAATCAATTCATCAAAAATTAGATGGTTTTTATTGCTTTCAAGGGAGTCAATTCGCCTGTTTAGGTACATTCAGTTTATAAGAAGGTTTAACTTCAAATGCGTTGCTTGTTATTTCCGGGCATCAATTAACAATGATGCCAGTTCAGCAAAACCAGCACCTCCTTTGCCCGGAGTAATATAAGCTGGTTTAGTCGATAATCGATCGATGAAATTGCTGATATTTGCTACACCAACAGAGTGAGGAAAGAATTCAAACATGGGTACATCGTTTGGAGAGTCACCTGCAAATAGACAGTCGGCTTTATTATTGTCCAGATTGATGTCCAGACAGTCTTGAGCGAATATTCGAGTCATGGATAATTTATCGTAACTGCCAAACCATCCATTCACATGAATTGAGCTTATTTTTGCACTGGCTCCTGCCTGTTCAAACAAGTCAACTATTCTGTTTACATCACTATCCGGCAAAGCAGGAACATCTTCACAAAAATCGATGGCGAGATCGGCTTCTCGATACAGCTGGTCAGCGGAAATCGCGCAACCCTGAACGGTGCTGATAATTTTATCACCTAAGGTTTTTAGTTTTAGTCGATTTGCTTCACGAACACTATTTGAATCTACATAGTGACGAATCATACGTTTGACTCTCTCATCATAGTAAAAATAGAAAGCACCGTTTTCACCGACTACACCATCAACGGGCCACATGCGTGCGATTTGATCACACCATCCAGCCGGTCTGCCGGTTATAGGAACAACTTTAATCTGATGGGCTCTTAATGCTTCCATGGCAGAATAGGCATCAGCCGTTAGCCTGCCATCTGTGGTCAATGTGTCATCAATATCGGTGAATACAACTTTAATAGATTGTAAATCTGATACAGGAAAATCACTTATAGTTTTCATTCATTTATTCTCATGGCAGTCAGGACACAAACCTTCAAACAGGTCTTTTTTATTATTGATAGAGTAAATCATGTGTTTTCGAAATTCCAGAACTCTGGCCGTTCGTTTAAGGTCGGGGTGTAACAGAATCCACAAACCTAAATCATGCTCCGGGTCTGGATCACAGTAGCGTTCCAGTAATGGATCGGCATCTCCCATGAAGCAGGGTAGAAAGGAAACTCCCAGACCCTGACGAATAGCTGACAGGGTTAACAATGTATCGTCACTGACAAATTCAAAAGTTTGATTCCCGCAGTGCTGTTTAGTCCAGGTTTTATGAAAAATGCAGCAATTGACGCCAATCCATTTTGGCTCACCTCCCGCTTTTTTCAATTGCCTGATGTAATCCCGACTGCCATAAATAGTTGATGCGACGGTTAGCATGCGTTTACCGATTAGCGTGTCGGTCGGTGAGTTGGTGAGGCGTATGGCGATATCCGCTTCACGCTGGGGCAGGCTGGCATCTGTATTGGAAACGATGATGTGTAAATCTACCCGAGAATGTAATTTACTAAATTCAGCAAACATTGGCATCAGGATGGTTGACGCCATGTTGTTTATGGCTGTAACACGTAATGTGCCTACCAGCTCGGTGTCTTGCCCAGATATGGCTCCATCGATACCGAGCACTTCATTTTCGATATGAATGGCGGCTTTCTTGACGCTTTCCCCGGCTTCAGTGAGTTCATAACCGGTTTTCTTTCTTTCTATTAAACGTGCTCCCAGTTTTTCTTCCAACTGTCTCATGCGTCGTGAAACGGTAGAGTGTTGCACGCCGAGCTGTTTTGCTCCTCCACTGATAGAGCAGGATCTGGCAACCGCCAGAAATAGTCTCATGTCATCCCAGTTCATATTTATTATTGGCCTGTGATTTTTTATCTATTATGTTTCTTTTATAAAAAATAATCAGCACGAAATAAAACCGCTAATCAAATTGCCGATGTAATTTGGTGGTATCAATCCAGGCCCTGTTTTGACTTAAGGGTTTAAGCCATTGCTGCCGCCGGAACTCAGCGGTAGCTTTGCTGGCGCTTTCTGTCGTTATACCCAGCATTGCTCCCATATCTTCCCGGGTAGGCAGAAAGAAACAGTCGTCGGTTGAATTCTCATCCAGTAATAATAAAAGTCGGGCTACTCGTTCTTTGGCATTGCCAGTGGACAGTCGGGTTATCCAGTTATCTGCACCGCTGAGTGCTTTTTGCCAGCGCTGCATGAGTGCATTGTGTAAATTGGGAGTATCTCGCTGTAATGAATTAATGACCGAGCGGGGAATTCGACACACCTTGACATGATCCATGGTGATCGCATCATGTTCAGCCACCTGACCGCTCAGGTTCTCCAGCCCCGCCAGGTCTCCCTGACTGAGCAGACGTACAATTCTTTTATCGCCGTTTGGGCGACTCTGTTCCAGTTTTACCAGGCCGGATCTAACCGTGTAGACAAATGGCATATCATCACCTTGTCTATATATTCTGCTACCGGGTTCAAACTCGATGTCATCAATGGGGTGATGAATACGATCAAAATCTGCCTGATCAAGATCGGCAAATAATACCAGATGACGGATGGCACAATTTTTACATCGCTTGGCACCTCGCCAGGCATTTTCTATTTGAATCGTCTTCACAGAGAACCTAATTAATTATTTTTCAGATTGAAAATTTTCAATGCCAGTTTACATCAGTCTGAATAGACTATCTCCATACATTAAGTTTGGAGAAAAATATGCAAGCATCGAACCGGTTAGAACATATGCCGACTTCATTCCTTGCCATGATTATGGGTAGTATCAGTGGAAAATGATTCTATGGTTGTATAGGTTTGGGGCTTTTATTTTCATTGAGTGCTGTTGTTGTATTTCTTTTTATCAAAACACTGAAAGCCGCACAAAAAGGAAAAATCTGTGTCGCTGATTAAAATAATTAATATTATTTTCGGAGAAACAAATGAAACAAGTTTTACTGCAGGAAAAATTCCCTATCTTTAAACTGGAAATTGATAAAACTGAAACGATATTTAAATCGTCTCAGGAACTCGTAGACCATTTTAAAAAGTTGATTGATGGACATAAGATAACCCGCTTTATCGGTGAATTTGATCATTACAGTCATACCAAAGGCCTGGAGGGTGGTGAAATAGCAGAAGGCATTATCGATGCCCGTAATGTTGTGTTCTGCTTTGGTACAAAATTACCTAAAGCTGAAATGCTTGCAGTGCGTCCTCGTTCAATTGGAATTGCGGAAACTGAAACGGGTTTCACGATTTCATTTAGCGAAGCACCTATGGCTTTGGCTAATGACACGATGGAATCCTGGGTAAAAGGCGTTGTTTTAAAAGCAGTGGCCTGATTTAGATTAAATCCAGTTAGGAGTATAAAATGAATATTGCTGTAACCAGTCAAAATTTTAGAACCATCACCGGTCATGCTGGGAAATCTCGACGTTTCCTGGTGTATACCAGTCCGGCTGAAGGAGAGTGGGTTGAAACTGACCGTCTTGACTTGCCTAAAGAGATGTCAATGCATGAGTTCAAGGGTGGTTCTCATCCGGTAGATGCGTTTGATGTGTTAATCACGGGAGGGTGTGGTGATGGATTTATTCGTAAGATGTCGATGCGAGGTATTACCGTAGTGGCGACCAGTGAAACTGTTCCTGTTGTTGCAGTAAAAACTTATGCATCTGGTGAAACATTGCCACCGGCTGAGCCACACGAACATAAGCATTAGTTCTGCTGGAAACTGGACACCATGAATACTACTATTCATGGTGTTATGTTTTAAGAGGTTTCTATGGCTCGCTTTCCAGCTTTACCTGATCAAACTAACCTGTCTGAATGATAGCTGTCTATTCCGGTAAACCCGGTGCAGATAATGAAATTATTTGAGCGTTGATAAAAGCGTGTTGACCATAAAGTGGTGAAATTGTGCATGCTTTTGTGGATGCAGGTTATACCCGGCGAATGGAACCCGCAGATATTATTGAAGTATTAAATAATCTGTAGTTTCAGTTATAGTATATTGTTCGCGAGTTTTCTCTCGCTACAATTATCTGGGTTCGACAGCCTCGTGGAGATTTAAAAATATCATGCAATACAGAAAGCTTGGAAATACCGATATTGATGTAAGTGTTATTTGCCTGGGCACCATGACCTGGGGCGAACAAAATACTCAGCAACAGGGCTTTGAACAAATGGACTATGCGCTGGAGCAGGGCGTTAATTTCCTTGATACGGCAGAACTTTATTCGATACCATCCACCGCCGAAACCTGTGGTAGTACCGAATCGATTATTGGTCACTGGTTAAAAGCACGCGGCAATCGAGATAAAATTATACTGGCTTCCAAAATTGCCGGACCGGGTGAAGGCTGGATTGATCATATTAGAAACGGTAAGACAACGTTTAATAAAACAAATATCCGTGAAGCGCTCGATAATAGTTTGAAACGCTTGCAAACAGATTATATCGATCTTTACCAGTTGCACTGGCCTGAACGTAAGACTAACTTTTTCGGTGCTCTGGGTTATGAAGTAGAAGATGATAAATTCACTTCTATGAGAGAAACCCTGGAAACTCTGGCTGAACAGGTAGCTGCAGGCAAGATACGTTACATTGGTTTATCTAATGAAACGCCCTGGGGCTTGATGAAATTTTTACAGGTGGCAAAAGAATTTAATCTGCCCAGAGTGATGACGGTGCAAAACCCTTACAGTTTATTGAATCGTACTTATGAAGTGGGTATGGCTGAAATCTCTTATCGTGAACAATGCGGCCTGCTGTCATATTCACCACTGGGTTTTGGTGTTTTGTCCGGTAAATACCTGAATAACCAGCTACCTGAAGGTTCGCGACTATCGCTATGGCCCGATTATGCAAGGTACAGTAATCCAGCTGCGACTACTGCAACTGAAAGGTATGTTGCTCTGGCAAATCAACATGGGCTTGTCCCGGCTCAAATGGCCTTAGCTTTTGTCAATAGCCGACAGTTTTTGACTAGCACGATTATTGGTGCAACGACGATGCAGCAACTGGAAAGTAATATTAACAGTGCTGATATGGTTTTAACTGAGGAAGTGCTTGAGGGCATAAATGCTATTCATGATGAGATATCAAACCCAAGTCCCTAGCTTAACTTCATACATATAGATTTTAAAGCTCAGGTGGATTGAGAGGTAAACTTAGCGTAACTCTTAAACCGCCTTCTTTTCTATTTTCAGCGGTTACTTTTCCATTGTGAGCTTGAATGACTTTTCCGGTAATGGCCAGTCCGAGTCCGTAGCCACCACTGAGCCGGTCGCGTGCTTCTGCTACCCGTGCAAAAGGTTCAAATAACCTGACTAAAGCCTGTGGTGGTACTCCTTCTCCCTGGTCATCAACGCTAATGTTTACCGAGTTTTGAGTTTGCAAAACGCTAACTAGAACCTGACTATCTGGTGGTGTGTAATGCAGTGCATTTCTTATCACGTTTTCAATGGCCGAACGTAGCATGACCGGATCTGCGAAGAGTGTGATGCTGTCACAGTGCATGAGTTCAACCTGTCGTTGCATGGCCTGGCCCTCAAAATTGGCATCTTCTACGATTAATTTCAATAGCTCGCACAAAGAGAGTGTTTGCTTTTCCAGTTGTGACTGTCCGGATTCTATGCGAGCCAGTGATAATAACCCTGTTACCAGGCTTTCCAGTTCATCAGCCTCTTTTTCGATTCGCTGAAGAGAAGTGACAGGGTTATCGGCTCTTTCTGCCAGCTCCAGTGCAATTCGTAAGCGAGCAAGTGGAGAGCGTAATTCGTGTGATACATCACTGACAAGTTGTCGCTGACTCGTTAGCATTTCGTTGATGCGATCTGCCATACGATTAAAGTCGGTGGCCAGTGCGCTAACTTCATCTGTGCCTTTGAGGGTCACACGAGCACTAAGGTCTCCATCGGCTATGACCTGGACTGTAGACCTTAATTGCCGAATGCGTTTAGTCAGCACCGATGCCAGAAAATAACTAACCAGGCTGATAATAATCAGCGCTAGTGGTAATAGATATATCATAGGCATGCGATGCAGTTGTTGTGGGCCTAACTGTCTGACCAGGAATAGTGCCGGAGTCACTTCAGGCAATGTGACAACGATCATGACATGTCCATTCTTATTACGGTGTATGCCGGGCTGTACAGGTTTTAATGGCAGGTTTCTTTTCATTCTGGGCCCCCGCATTCTGCTTTTACCCTGCTGATTGACCAGTTGAGGACGTTCGAGTAATGGTAATGCCGCTAACCAGTGCATGGTGGCGCGTTTGCCATTGTTGAGCCACAGGGTTGCTACGATATCAGCCTGTGCTTTTAGTATGGCTTCGTGGCGCTCAATGGCTTCAGCCCCGGAAAATTTTCCCAACAGAAAAAAACTGGCTGCGAGCAAAATAGCTGCTAACCAGAAAGACAGAAAAATACGCAGGAATAAACTCATCGGGAAATCACGTATTGATAGCCGGCACCGCGTACGGTTTTGATGCGCTCAGTCCCATCTGCCCGTAGTCCGAGTTTGCGCCGAATTTGTGTCATGTGTGTTTCGATACGTCGATCATAGGCTTGCAAAGCTCGACCCAGTCCTTCTTTGGCAAGTTGTTCTCGACTGACCACTTCCCCTGCATGGTCAATTAACTGGTTAAGCAAGTTGAATTCAGCGCCTGTTAACTCAATAGTCTCACCGGCTACTGTTAATAGCCGGGCCTGCTTATCAAGGTTCAGGTCACCTATCTTGATGACGTTACTTTTCTGTTCACTGGAGGCTCGACGTATCAATGCTCTGAGGCGGGCAACTAGAACTCTGGGGCTAACCGGCTTGGCCACATATTCATCGGCACCCAGTTCCAGACCCAGCACTGTATCGGTATCTTCACCGCGTGCAGTTAACATTAAAACAGGGATGGAACTCTGCAGGCGTATGGCTTTCAACAAATCAAAGCCATTCAACCCGGGTAACATTACATCCAGTAAAATAGCATCCCATGATTGCTGAGCGCTGTTAATCAGTTGCAGAGCCTGGTTTCCATCGTGAAGCATAGACACCTGGAAACCTTCCATTTCCAGGTACTCACTGAGTAATTCACACAGTGCTACATCATCATCTACCAGTAAAATATGCATTCAATTGATCTCCAGTAACTCTATTCTGGACGTAAAAACTGAAGCTGCAAAGGACTTAAAGCACTTCTTTGCACTTCTTTGCAAAGCTTTGCCTGAGTTGACCCTGCTTTACATAGCATGGCGTTATAGTTTGGTCACTGAAATAAACAGTAACTAATACAAAAACTGGAGAATGATCATGAACAAAAAATCAAAATATACCCTTTTTGGAACTGCCTTACTGGTTGTCGCTACAGGAAGTGTTTACGCCTTTAATGGTTATGGTAATTGTGACCAACGTGGCCCTGGCATGCAAAGAGGACAATATAATCAAATGCAGGGAAACATGTACGGTCAACCTCCCATGCACTGGAAGCAGGGTAAGCGTGGACAACGTCAGATGGCAGGCATGAAAGGCGGATCCTGGAAGCAGGGTAAGCGTGGACAACGTCAGATGGCAGGTATGAAAGGCGGTTCCATGCGTGGAATCTATCGATTGAATGACCTGACCCCTGAACAACACCAAAAGCTGGAAGTATTACAGCAAACTCAACAGGATTGGAAAAATGGTCAGCAAATTGCCAGGCAGGCTCATCGTGATGAGATGAGAAGCAAAGTGGATTCAATTCTTACCGAAGAACAACGCCAGACTTTAAATAGATGGCGCCCAACAGACCGTTAATCTGAATGTGTCATTGAGCTAATAACTCTTTTAGCAATACAGTGGCATCAGCAGTTTACTCTGGGTAAGTCCAGCCAGGATGATGTGTAAGAGGGGGATAAGCGGTTTTGATGCATGGTCCATTTACCGGTTAACCCCTCTGCCCCGAAGGTCATGGAGTCCCGACCATAGCGTCGATTGATGTTATCAATCATGCACATGAGTTCATCGGTAGCGGGTTGCTGACCTGGAGTGAATAAGTCATATTGATGAAAATTTCGATCCCGGATATCGAGTAAACCGATACCGCATTTTGCAAACAGACTGCCCGCTTGATAAAGCTGTGACATGCCCTGTTTGGCATGATTGATTATGATCGTGCTGTTACTGGTCGGGTAGGGCAGTTTGATCACTTTACTGTTGCTGTAAAAACCGGGTTTGAACTCTGAGGTGAAAGCAAACAGATACAGGCTGCTGCAAAAACTGTTCTGGCTGCGTAATTTTTCTGCTGCCGCAGCGGCATAACGACTGATATGGCGCAGTAACTCTTCCTTGCTACCCGTTTTTTTGCCAAAAGAACGGGTGACAAAGATTTCTTTTTTGGGTGCCGGCTGTTCATCCAGGCTGATACAGGCTTCACCATTAAGCTCGCGGATGGTACGTTCGATATTGATGCTGGTTTGTTTGCGGATGAAGCCTGGATCAGCCTGTGCCAGTTGATAGACTGAATGGATACCAAGTGCATTCAAACGTTTGCTGAGGCGTTTTCCAACACCCCATATTTTGATGATTGGCAGACGCTTTTGTAACCATTGCCATTTCACCGGGCTATCCAGCACGGCTACCCCTGAACTTTTGATTTTTTTGGCGGCATGGTTGGCTAGTTTCGACAGGGTTTTGGTGGGTGCAATGCCCACACCCACCGGCATACGCACGTTTTGCCACAGGGATTCTTTAATTAATGAACCATAGTCATTCAAGTCCAGGTCCATACCGCTGAAGTCCAGAAACATTTCATCGATACTGTATTGCTCCACCCGTGGAGAAAAATCACGCAGAGTGGTCATGACCTGGTTGGAGATATCACCGTATAGCCGAAAGTTAGCTGAAAACACCACCACCCGGTGCTTTTTTAATTGTTGTTCAATTTTGAAGAACGGCTGTAAATCTGGAACCCCGAGTTTCTTTGCCTCTTTGCTGCGCGCAATAATGCAACCATCATTATTACTTAATACGATGACGGGTTTATCACGTAAATCGGGGCGGAAAACCTGCTCGCAGGAGGCGTAACAGGAGTTGCAGTCAACCAGTGCTATCATCTTTTCGGTAAGTGCTTTTTGATGCTGTGAGTGACGACACCTTCGATTAGCAGGTCTTCTTTACCGGAAACATTGATGGGTGGGTAATTTTCATTGGCTGATAATAATTGCATGCGCCGGATATCGAGAATTTTACAGGTGAGTTCACCATCGATGGCCGCGACGACGATGGCACCCTGGGTGCGTTCCACTGAGCGGTCAATAATTAACAGGTCACCCTCGGTGATACCGATATCACGCAGTGAATCACCTTCTGCCCAGGCAAAAAAAGTGGCGGCCGGTTTTTTTATCAGGAACTCATTTAAATCCAGTGACTTATCAATAAAATCATCGGCAGGCGAGGGAAAGCCTGCTCGCACCCGGCAACCGAATAGGGGCAATTGAATATGTGACAGTTCTGTGTCTGGCTGAGTGATGCGGGTAAGTGACATGTCAATAGTGAGTTCTCAAAATGTTCTCATTAAGTTTAGACATTCGATTAACTAACTTCAAGTAAATTTTCCTGTTGAGTGCCGTATCAAGGAGTGATTAATTGAAGCGATAAAGAGTGATGCTTGTTACAATGGATAAAACCCTTAGTGAGGTCGTTAAGGAAGGCTGTTGTATGGCATTATTCAGGTACATTATAGTTCCATTTGCGTTATTTTTTTTCTGTCAGCCAGTGTTGTCTGCTGATACCTTAAAGCTATCCAGCTCCGATATTAAAACCCCTCCAGTTAACTGGTTCGATTACGAACATCGGGCTAACGCTTTTTATCAGACAGGTGATTATGAATTATCGCTGGATAATTCTTTACTGGCTCTGGACATGCTGGAGGATTCTGTAACAGAAGTCAGTGAGTACCCGCTAAAAGAGCGTAAAAGACTGGTCAAAAAAATAGCCCGAACCTATCGTAAACTGGGTAACTACTATGGAGCCCTGTATGTTTTCCAGATAGAAGTTGCCAGAGACCCCGATGCTGACTGGGCAGTACAGAAAATTGGCCAGTGGATGTTGAAATACGGTAATATCAAGGTGGGTATCCGCTGGTTGAAACGGGCTACTGATATGCAAAACTCCCCCGATCATGCGTGGGAAAAACTGGGTAATTACCTGCGTAAGTGGTCTACCTATCGTTACCTGCGCCATTTACGAGAGGGGCGAGACCGGTTTCCCTACCTGGCTTCTTCCTGGGATTTACTCATCTCTACGTTACTGGATGATCAACGATCCCGGGAAGCAGAACGTGTTATTGCAAAAGCACTCTCGCTGTTTCAGGCTGGCAGCCTGTGGCGAACAGCCGCAACAGCGGAGGGTAGGTCACTGCTCGAAGTTTACACGCAGAAGTTATCAGGTGAACATTTTAGCGCCATGGGTTGCGGCCCCTATAAAGTGGAAGATGAAATTGCATTAAAACACTATATTTTTACTGAAAATCGTTCCAGTGAATCGTCTTTTATCGCTCATCTGGGTGATCTGGGCAAGGGCATTGATGTGGTACCCGAGTCCAGATACGCTAGCATGGCTAAGACTCTGAGTGTTAATAATCGCAAGCCTGTCTTTGTGGTTTTGGGCGATAATGACTGGAATGACACCCTCAACCCTGATCAAAGTCTGGGTTACTGGAAACGTCATCTGGGTAAGTTTTATGAGCGTTTCGAATTACCTTTTCCGGTTATCACTCAAGCACAACGCCAGGAAAATTTTAGTTTCCAGCCGGGAGATGTGCTGTATATCGGTATAAACCTGCCAGAAGGCAGGGTGCATGATGAAATGGAGTGGAATAAAAGAATCGCGGATAACGGGGACTGGATTCGTCAGAGTTTATTATCGAGCAATGCTAAAGCGGCGATAATTCTGGCACATGCTAAGGCCGGTGTATTTGACGGGCGACTACTGGATTCATTAAACGAGAGCGCTATGTTATTTTCCAGACCATTAATGTTTTTGCATGCTAACGGTCATAAATGGTCCTATCGCAACAGTGAGAGTGTCGACAATCTCATCCATGTACAACTAAATAAACTGCATCATGAAGCGCCTTATTACCCGCCTGTGCAGATTAGATATACCGGGTTTAATGATATGCCTTTTGTGTTCGACCGGCGGATTGGATCACCAGAATGGCAGGTGAAATACTAATTCGTATTTCTCACCACGAAGAGCATGAAGAAAAATAAAGACAGTCTAAGAAGTTAAGCGGATAAATCAGTCATTAAAACCTTTTAACCGCCGAGGTCGCAGAGGATCAGATCACAAGGGGTTAAGGTGTTTTAAGCTCAACCTGTTTTCTCAATGCATCTTCAATTCGTTAAAGCTTTTATAATTTGGAAAATATTTATAGAAATCAAAATACTCTCCTAATTATTAATAACTCTGCGTCCTTCGTGGTGAGTTATTTTTAAATCAAATAGCTGACTCTCAGGGGTAACCAGGTATTCTTTTGATTTAATTAATGACTAAGGTAAAGGCGCCCAGGGAGCTCCACCGCGCATACCCTGTAAAGAGGGGGCCAGCGTATAACTTAAAATGCTCAGGTCTTTACTCATGGTGGTGATATTTCGATTCAATTGTTGCATGTTGCCTGACATTGAATTGATATCCAGAGTCATGCTGTCCATTCGAGTTGAAATGTCTCCGACAGATAACTGGATTTTATGAATATCAGTGGATATGTCGGTCATGGCTGTTCCCAGCATATTGACGACATACAGTATGGCCAGAATGGCAACGGTGCCAATAGTCGCAGCCGATAGTCCGATTATACGATTACGCCGGACAATTTCATTTGAGTGGTTGTTTGGAGCGGTTCCAGGCTGATTTTTTTGTAATGAATCGGTGAGAACCCTGAGCATTTCAAGGCTGCGTTGCTCCCGTTTATCACTTTGTTCAGCGATAGCGCTAATAGTCTGGCTGAATTGCTCAATCATCAGGCTTATTTGCTCATCAGGCTTATGCTGTTTGTCTTTATCGATAGTAGGCGGTTTAACGGTTTTAGTCGTTTTGGGAGAATTTTTTGCAGTGGTTTTTGAAGAGGGCTTGATCCCCGGTTCTGTGTTGAGTGATTTTTTAAGGGTTATTTTTTTTTGCGGGAACTCTTCATCAAGGTCTTTTTTCAAGGTGATTTTTTTGGGTACAGATTTCTTAACAGCCACTGATTTTTTTACAGGAGTTTTTTTAACCGGTGTTTTTGACGCAACCATTATTATTTACCTGAGTCTTATTTTTGAAAACTACAGGTTTATATAAGCACTTAATAATCATGATTTCAACCTGGAAAAGTCAGTTAAGTGCGATAATGATGTGCAAGTTACTGGTTTGCCTGGCGTATTGAAAAAATACGTGGTCACCTTATTGGTGATGAGTATTTTTTTATATAGCTAGACGAATCAAGAGCTTTTGCAGACTTTTGCAATTCAACAGATTTTTCCAGCTTCAATATTCTTAATCATAATGAGTAGAAACCAGATGCATAATAGAGTTATTGCTTATAACAGCAGACCTTGAAATTTAGTTAAAAAGCATCAACTTGGATAAACTTGGAGTGTATTTTAATAAACACTTAAATTATAAAAACAACTTTTAAAGCCTAAGGTAAAGCATCAATATGAAGATTGGTCAGTCTCAGCGTAAATATCTGAAACAATATAAACAACCCGATTTTACTATTCAGCGAACAGACCTGGATTTCTCCTTGAAAGAGGGGGTTACGACGGTTCGAAGTCGGTTAACTATTGCTCGCCAGACAGAAGATGGGCAGGCTCCCCTGGTACTTGATGGAGTGGGGTTAAAAGTTGTTGATTTACAGATAGACGAGGATTTTCTGGATGACTCTGATTTTAGTTATGACGGAAAACTACTGTCTATCCCTGACGTACCCCACGAATTTGTATTTCGCGCAACAGTTGAGATTGACCCGGCAGCCAATACGAGCCTGGAAGGACTGTATCAGAGCAATGGCAACTATTGCAGTCAATGTGAAGCAGAAGGGTTCCGTCATATTACTTTTTACCTGGATCGCCCGGATGTTATGTCTGTGTTCACAACTACGGTCAGAGCGGATAAAAAATCTTTCCCGGTATTGCTATCTAATGGTAACAAAACAGATGCGGGTGACGATGGTGAAAGACACTGGGTTAAATGGGAAGACCCATTCCCCAAACCAAGTTATCTGTTTGCACTGGTCGCGGGTGATCTGGCCTGTATTTCGGGTGCATTTACAACTTTGTCCGGTCGCCATGTGGATCTTGAAATATATACCGAACACCATAATAAAGATAAATGTGATCACGCTTTAACCTCACTGCAGAAAGCCATGAAGTGGGATGAAGATGTGTTTGGTCTTGAGTATGATCTGGATTTATACATGATCGTGGCGGTGGATGATTTTAATATGGGCGCGATGGAAAATAAGGGTCTTAATGTTTTTAACACCCAGTACGTGCTGGCTAACCAGCAAACGGCGACGGATAACAATTATCTGGGCATCGAAGGTGTTATTGGACACGAATATTTTCATAACTGGACGGGTAACCGGGTCACCTGTCGTGACTGGTTTCAGCTGAGCCTGAAGGAAGGACTGACAGTATTCCGTGACCAGGAATTTAGTTCAGACATGATGTCTAGATCCATTCAACGCATTAATGATGTACGTGGTTTGCGCAGTCATCAGTTTGCCGAAGATGCCGGTCCGATGGCTCATCCTATACGCCCAAGTTCCTACATGGAGATTAATAATTTTTACACATCAACGGTGTATGAGAAAGGGGCTGAAGTGATACGTATGTATCATACTTTACTGGGTAAAGATGGATTTCGTGCGGGCATGGATCTTTACTTCAAACGATTTGATGGACAGGCTGTGACGACCGATGATTTTAGACAGGCCATGTCTGATGCTACGGGCGTTGACCTTACTCAATTCCAGCGCTGGTATGAACAATCCGGAACTCCGTCAGTATCCATTTCACGAATTTATAATGAAGACAAACAAACCCTCAAACTATGGGTAAAGCAGGAGACAGGTCATACTCAGGGAGAAGCCAACCTGCCGTTCCATATTCCGATGAAGGTTTCATTATTCGATCAATCGGGAACACCTTTAGCGATGAATGAAGCGGGTGATGTGGAGCTGGTGTTAAATATACTGGATGAAGATCAAACCTTTGATTTTGAATCAATTCCTGAGTTACCGTTAATTTCCTGTTTCAGAGAGTTTTCCTCACCGGTAAATATTCATACTGATTTAACTCAGCAGGAGCTGGCTAAATTGATGACCTGCGAAACCGATTCATTTAATCAATGGGAAGCAGGGCAGCAATTTTCCACCCAGGTGATGCTGGAGATGATTAATGCAGAAAACATTGAGAAAACTGATGCACTTGAGAGCTTGATTAATGCTTTTGCAGGTATACTTGAAAATACCCGTATCGACAAACCTCTGCTGGCTGAAATGTTGAGCCTGCCGGGAGAAAAATACCTGGCTGAAATGTGCAGTCCGGTCGATGTGCATAAAATTCACCAGGTCAGGGAGTTTGTCAAAACACAGGTAGCTACCCATGTTGAATCGCAACTAAAAGTGTTGTATGAGTCCTGCCAGGATTCTGATGCCTACCAGTTAACACCTGAGGCCATTGGCAAACGAAGTCTTAAAAATACCTGTCTGCTTTATTTGACGATGTTACAACAACCACAGTATTTTGAGATGGCTCAGTCCCAGTTCAATAATGCGGATAACATGACCGATCAAATGGGTGGTCTGATGGCTGTGATGCATTACAGCAATGAAACCAGAACTAAAATGTTTGATGCTTTTTATCAGCAATGGTCTGATACAGCACTGGTGGTGGATAAGTGGTTTGGTTTACAGGCTGCTTCACAGACTGACAATGCACTGGAAGAAATACTTGAACTGGAAAAACATCCTGCTTTTAATCTTAAAAATCCAAATCGTGCGCGTTCGTTACTTGGTCCGATTCAGTCGAATATAAATGCTTTTTATCATGAATCCGGCAAAGGGTTTGAGTTTTTTGCCGACAAAGTTATCCAGCTGGACAGTATCAATCCACAGGTTGCTTCACGTATGGTGAGTGCTTTCCTTAACTGGAAGAAGCTAACCCCTGAACTGGGTCAAAAAATGAAACAGCAGGTGTTACGTATTCAGGCAAAAGAAAATTTATCAAATGATGTTGCTGAAAAGTTGGCTTCCTGCCTTATTGATGAGTAACACTTTTGTTTGATAGTAATAAATCTACGATTGACGTTGTATTGCCGGGTTTATTGAATCTGCCAGTTCATGAACTCGATGTCGAAGCGCTGACCAGATCGACCCCGGCACTGCATAAACTACTGCATTATGCAGAACGGGTAAACAGTGCTAACACCGATTTTGATGATGTTTTAATTAAACGTTTAGGTTTGCAGCAATCTGCTTTACCTTATGCGTATGCATTCCATCCACACAAAAACAGTCAGCATTTGCTGTTCAAACCCATTCATCTTAAATCAGACATTAATAATGCAATCGTCTTTCCGGTTGAAATAGATGAGCAACCATTGCTTATATTAATCAATGACTTAAAAGAGTTTTTTAAAGAAGATTGTGATATAAGATTATTGCCAGATAATAGCTGGATGATGACATTATCTAACTCTCAGGCTATCACTGGAACACCTCATTACCTGTCAGCCCTGGGTAAAAAAGTGACTCACTATCTGGACGAGGCCAATACGCAATTGCAATGGCTAAAACTGTTCAATGAAATGCAGATGTTCCTGTATCAACATGAAATAAATCAGCAACGACAACTTAAGGGGCAACCGTTAATTAACAGTCTATGGTGTTGGGGAGCGGACAGCTATAAAGGTGAAAAATTAGATAACACGCTGTGGTTTAGCAATGATAGTCATATGCAAAAAATTGGGGAGCTATACTGCGGGAGTTCGGCTGGACTGGAAGAAATTAGCAACACCAGGATTAAAACTAATACCATTATTGTTGACCTCTCCATCTTAAAATATTTGAAGGGTCAGAATGACATAAATATTCAACAGCTTGTTGAATGGGCGGAGCAAAATTACCTGGCGCCACTTATACAGTCAAAAAAGCACAATATCACTGTACATACCGGTGGAGATTTTAACTTCCATTACAAACCGTCTATGGCATGGAGGTTATGGAAAAAAGCACCGTTATTCCCTGATTTATTGAGTCAGGCATAGACGGGGAAGATTTCCGGGTATAGTAATTAGAGAATTACTAACCGGTTTCCAGATTTGCCCTATATCCCGTGGCGCGCCATGCCCAGTAAACCAGAAGAAAATAACTGTACAATAATATTGAGAAGATCCACTCCACAATATTTTGCGGCTCATCGGTGCCAATATAGTTTGATACGGGAATACTGATTAACCCGGCTATCAATAAAAACCAGCATAAAACTATTTTGAGTAGCGCTATTTTTTTTGGATATAAATCAGGATTTTTGTTTGCAAATTTCCATAAACGTTGTGCCAGCAATAATTGTGCTAAAAAGGTAAAGCCGAAAAACAGTGTCACTCCAGTACGTCTAATAGCCGTATATTCAGAACCGATAAAACCCAGTGCTACGGTATAGAATATTAAAAATAGACCAGCCAGAATTCCCAGAGTCTGGATGAGGGTAGAGCCTTTATAATTTTCTTTTTCAAGGCACTTAAGCCAACCGCCTATCAGTCGCCAGCAAATTACTGTCAACACAGCACCGGGAATTATGGTGGCACGAAACCATAAACTTTCTGGTGCGGATCTACCCGTAGAACTTATGGTTGTACAACCTTCAAAGTATATGAAACATGCAGGCACATGTTCTAAACTCGCCGCTATGATATAGGCAATATTGATACCGACTATGGGTATGAGCGCTGTCAATAAAGGTATGATAGTAATATTCATGTTGAGAATTAAAAAGTCGCGTCAGCGGTTATTCTAAACTGGTAATCACTTAATTCATCTTTTTCATTCAAGGGGAAAGCCAGGTCTATATGAATAATTCGGCTAATATTGGTCTTGCTTGAATTGATTCGAATACCCACACCCGCCGATGTGAGCAACTTGCTGTCCTCTAAAATAGAGTTATTGCCAGCCCCAGTTTTACCCATATCAAAAAATATAACACTCGCGATGCGAAAAAGATTGAAATAATGCTGATTTAAAAAAAATCTGTGTTCAAGGTTTAACAGGAAACGATGTTCACCCAGTAAATATTCAGAAGGGTATCCTCGAAGACCCTTGTCACCTCCCAGCGGTAGTAAATTATCCAGGGACAGGTTTATTCCATGATCATAGGACAGGCCGGCATACAGACGTTGATTTTCCGTTATTAACCAGAAGTAAGATAAATCAATAGTGTTCACAGTGTTAACCAGGTCATTCATATCTCGATCCCAGAATCCATTGATCTGGTACTTTGTATTCAGTAAGTGATTTTCAAGAGTTATTGGGGTGTCACTCAGACTGAGTGAAAAAATCCATTGCGATAGTTCAGAACCGAATAATTTATCGGCAATTCCCAGTGCGCTAGAAAATTTAACACCGACAGGTGCATCCTCAGTGCGATATAAAGAATTTAAATTTTTATAAATAGCAAAGTCATCTTCGATTATCGAATAACCTGCCCAGGGGTATGCAAGGACTCGGTCAGCTGGAATAGATGAGGTTATGTCAGCTGTTTCAAAGATATCCTCTGTTCTGGAGAATCCAAATGAATATCGCCGGGTAAACCCGTTGATTAAACCTCGGGAATACCCTGCAAATAACTGGTATTTATTTGCATTATGATCAAAGGATGTGATGCTCCTGTTTAATGCTTCCATTGATTCTTTAAATGAGTTTTCATTAAGCTTCATGCCAAATGACCATTTAGTATCAAGCGCATAAAATGGTCGTATTAGTTCCAGTTTTTTATTAATACCATCCGTATTGTCGCTGTAAGCCAGGTTCAGGTTTATACGTGAGTCATTCAGATTTTTGCTGGCAAATCCTATAGATTTAGAGTCTCGCTCGGGATCACTGATAAATTGAAAGAAAATGGCATTACCTGTGCCAAATATATTTTTATCTTCAAGAGTTAAACCATATTCATTATCGCCACCTTTACGGCTCAAATATAATTTTGGCAGCAAAGTCCAGAGATCACGAACAACAACTATTAAGTCCAACGATTTTTCACAACGTTGATATGGCAAAACAATGGCATCAACCAGGAAACTATTTTCGCGTAAAATTCTCTCACTCTCAGTAAGCAAACGGGGGTTTAAAACGTCTCCTTCTTTGAACAATAATTGATCGTGAATCACGTCATCTTTTGTGGGTGAATGAATGTTATTAATGAATCGGTAAAAAACATTGTTTTCATCAGGATCATGCAAATTAAACACAGGCAAATTAATAACTTTAATTTTTCCAATAATAATTCCACGGTAGTGCTGAAGAGAGTAATGACTTCGCATGGAATCGAAATCAACCAGTTCATTTTTAACCGGTAATTCAATTTTCTGGCATTCAGAGTCGTTAGCTGATTTGAGGTTTTCTGCAATTGCTGGGAGAGGTAGTAATAAATGAAGAGCTGTAATCAGCACTGATAGACTAATCACTCTTTTCAGCTGATCATTGAAGGTGCACTTATTTCTATGCCGGTTGTTCAAAACAAAACCTTTCCTCTGAGCCTGAATTGTAACCTTGATTCCGTATCAAACTGAATCAAGCTTTCATCTTCAAGTGCTAAGCTGAAATCACTGCTGTTGTGCTGTTCTAAATCGAGACCTAACATTATGCTGGGAGTAATAAACCACTCAATGGCGATGCCAGTAATTATAGTATGGTACCTAAGATCTGAATTATTTTGTAAGTCTTTACTAAACACATGCCACTTATTACCCTCTGGAGAAGCGTAAAAAATCAGGTTTACTGCACTGGAGAGAGTTTTACGAATACTGAAATCAGGCACTGTGAGTTGCAATAACCAGTCTTGTGATGGTTGCAGGCAGACACCTGCCAGCGGGTACAGGCGGTAGTCACCGAACCTGTAATCAGACATAAAACCGAATACCCAGGAATATTTATCTGATAGCGTTTTTTTATAAACCAGTTTAGTTTTTAACTGTAAACTTTCCTTATTAATCAGCTGCGGGTTTTTCAGGGCATTGGATGAAACTGAGATAGCGGGTGTTAAGTTATACAAAACCTCAACGTCATTATTATTGTAGCTTGCTGTTAAGGGGAAACCCCAGGTATGCAGATGACCATTGGTCATGGGAGAAGTCAAATTCAAGCCCAGAATGGAGTATAAGGTTTCAATACCGAAAGAGAGTGAGTGACCGGGTTTCTCAGAAACAAGCCATGCAACATTAGCTTCAGCTGAAGAGATATCTACCTCGGTGGCTGTTTCTACTTGAGAGTTTTGCTGTTCGGCATAAGCTATTTCAACATATCCTGGCTCCAGGCGGTTAGCGCAATATTCACTGAATGCTGATAATGGTCCAGACATGATGAACCACAAAATAAGCATAATACCCTGCTTTGCTGCACTAAAAGAGCAAACACTGTTCATGTCACTATAGTACTGCTATTTAAACCTGATAGACATTAACGTGATTGATTAACCGGGTAAAATTTTAACTTAAAGTAATGAATAAATCTTTCTGTTTAGACAGCAACGTTAGATAATCCATCCATGCCAGAAAAAACAACTATTAAATTACAGCAACGTGAATGCAAGCCGGAACTCCTATCTGCAACTTGCAATCTACATCCAGTATTACAACGTGTTTTTAGTGCACGGGATATTCGATCTTTTGACGAAATAGATTATTCGTTAAAGGCGTTATCTCCTCCACATCTCATTACCAATTTAGAACAGGCTGCGCAGGTTTTAGTGGGCCACTTGATGAAAGAATCAAACATTCTGATCTTTGGTGATTATGATGCTGATGGTGCGACCAGTACGGCTTTGTGTGTCAGGGCATTGATTTTGCTGGGAAATAAACATATTGATTTCCTGCTGCCGGATCGTTTTAAAGATGGTTACGGTATTTCCGAGGGTGTTGCTGACAAGATAATCGCTAAAAAACCTGATTTAGTGATTACGGTTGATACGGGTATTTCCAGTTTCAAAGGAGTGTCGCTTTTAATGCAGGCTGATATTAACGTAATTGTAACGGATCATCATTTGCCCGCAGATAAATTACCTGATGCTACGGTGATTGTTAATCCAAATGCCTTTGAACAAAGCGCAGGTAAAAACCTGGCAGGTGTCGGTGTTGCCTTTTATTTAATGCTGGAATGTCGTCGTTTATTGCGAGAAATAAACTGGTTTGACGATAGAGCTGAACCCAATTTAGCTGAATGCCTGGACCTTGTCGCCATAGGTACTGTTGCCGATCTGGTTGCTCTGGATTACAACAACCGCATTCTGGTCAATGAAGGTTTGAAACGCTTGAGGGCAGGAGCCTGTTCTGCAGGCATTCGTAAACTGATAGAAGTTTCCGGTCGATCCAGGCACAGTTTGAGTAGTCAGGATATTGGCTTCTCACTGGCTCCAAGGTTAAATGCAGCCGGTCGTCTGGATGATATGACTATCGGTGTTCAAACCCTGCTCATTGATGATGAGGTGACATCGACTCAACTGGCTAATGAATTAGAAAGTATGAATCAGAACCGGCGAGAAATTCAGGCTCAAATGCAGGATCAGGCATTGGCTATGTTGCCTGAAGTTGAGCAAAATATTAATCAGTTCAGCTTCGTTTTATTCCAGCCGGACTGGCATGAAGGTGTGGTGGGTATTATTGCGTCAAAGGTTAAAGATATTACCTATCGGCCAGTCATTAGTTTTGCCCCCGCGGGTGACGGCCTGTTGAAAGGCTCAGGCCGTTCGATCACGGGTATTCATTTAAGGGATATGCTCGACCTGGTCGATAAAACAGACCCTGATCTTATTATTCGTTTTGGTGGACATGCAATGGCTGCCGGTCTGACTATTAAAGAAAGTGATTTAGCTGGATTTACGGAGTGCTTTGAGAAAACTTTGATGCAGCACGTTGATCCGGTTTATTTCAAAAATATTGTACTCAGTGATGGTGAAATAAAAGGACAGGAAATGACACTGGAACTGGCTAAATTATTGCGCGACGCCGGTCCCTGGGGGCAACGATTTCCAGCGCCTTCATTTGACGGACAATTTAAGGTTTTAGATCAACGAGTCCTGTCAAACAAACATTTAAAATTTGTAGTCACGGCTAAAGACAGCCATAAACCTGTTGATGCCATACTATTTTTCGCTTCAGATCAGCAATTGAAAACCAACTACCAGTTTTTCCACATTTATTACGAGTTGAATGTGAATGAATTCAGGGGCGAGCAGAACCCCCAGTTGATGATACGTCATATTTTTTGAGCTCAAACTATTCAACCCTGATATTTGGGTTTACAAGGTTTAAACAGCATGTGATATTACGTGGAATACTAACAAAGAGTTGAAATAACTGGAGTATACTATGCAGTTAACCGATCCTTCATTACTCAAGAATAAAGCTTACCTGAATGCTAAATGGGTAACACAACAAGAAGGTGAACAATTTGATGTTACTAATCCCGCTAATGGAGAGTTAATCACATCTGTTCCCGATATGGGAAAAGCGGATATTCAGCAAGTTATTCAGGATGCCAGTGAAGCCTGGCCTGCCTGGCGTGAATTACTGGCAAAAGACAGGTCGGCACTTCTACGAAAGTGGTTTGATTTAATAATGCAGAATCAAACCGACCTGGCAAAAATTCTTAGTTGGGAGCAGGGGAAACCTCTTGCCGAAGCAATGGGCGAAATCGCTTATGGAGCCAGTTTCATCGAATGGTTTGCCGAGGAAGCCAAGCGGGTTTACGGCGACATTATCCCCAACACCCTGGCCGACCGGCGTTTGCTGGTGATCAAACAACCCGTGGGAGTTGTGTGCACAATTACTCCCTGGAATTTTCCAACTGCAATGATTACTCGCAAAGCAGCTCCGGCTTTAGCAGCAGGCTGCCCTATCATCATAAAACCCGCGGCTGAAACACCCTTATCGGCTTTAGCATTGGCTGAACTCGCTGACCGAGCCGGTTTTCCTGCCGGCATTTTGAATGTCATCACAACAGATAAAGCTGCTGAAGTAGGCGCTGAAATGACTTCAAATCCGGATGTACGAAAAGTGTCTTTCACCGGATCAACAGCGGTTGGAAAACTACTGATGAAACAGTGTGCCGATACGGTCAAAAAAATATCACTGGAACTGGGTGGCAATGCCCCTTTTATTGTTTTTGATGATGCTGATATTGATGCGGCTGTTGAAGGTGCGATGGCTTCCAAATATCGTAACAGTGGTCAAACCTGTGTGTGTGCCAATCGGTTAATTGTCCAGGATTCTGTATATGATGAATTTTCGCAGAAACTGGCAATGGCAGTCGAACAACTCAATGTTGGGGAATCGACTGAACAGGATGTGACTCAGGGACCCTTGATAAATGAAGCAGCGATTCAAAAGGTTGAACAGCATATCAATGATGCCGTTTCTAAAGGGGCCGGTATTGCAACCGGAGGAAAACGACATCAGAAGGGTGGTACCTTTTTTCAGCCTACGGTTTTAATCAATGTCGATAACAGGATGTTGGTTGCTGTTGAAGAAACTTTCGGGCCCGTGGCACCCATCTTTAAATTCACTACGGAACAGCAGGCACTTGATCTGGCAAATGATACCGAGTTTGGTCTGGCTGCATATTTTTATGCTCGTGATATTGGACGGATCTGGCGCATAGCAGAAGGGCTTGAAACTGGTATTGTAGGTATCAATGAAGGCATAATTTCAACAGAGGTTGCACCCTTTGGTGGAGTGAAAGAATCCGGTCTGGGTCGCGAAGGTTCCAGATATGGAATCGATGAATTTCTTGAAATGAAATATTTGTGCATGGGGATGGGTAAATAAAAAAGTAAACCTGCAACAGGAGAATAAGTATGGGTGGAGAAATCGGTAAAGACCATTTTGAAGAAAAAGATTTCAAACTGTTTCAGCAGAAGCTGGAACAGGAAATGGATTTTATGCGACAGTTATTCGCAGAGAACAGGTTTGACAATGAAACAAGAAAGTTAGGCTATGAGCTTGAAATTTGCCTGGTCGATAAAACAGGTGCTCCATCTTCCTGCAACAATAAAGTACTGGAAAAAGCCCATAACGACTTATTCACCTTTGAATTAGCCACCTTTAATCTGGAGATTAATGGAAATGCTTTTGTGCTCACTGAATCTGTTTTCAGTGATATACAACAGGATCTGAATAATTTATTTCAGATGATAGAGCAGGCAACTTCCGGGTCAGAATGTGAACCGGGGTTGTTCGGCGTATTACCCAGTTTGAAATTAGAACATCTGGATCATAATACTTACATGTCAGATATGTATCGTTATCGTTTGCTGGATGAACGTTTAATGGAAATGCGTCAACGTCCCATTCATCTCGAAATTAAAGGAGAAGATACCCTTAAAATTGAAAAGCTGGATGTTATGCTGGAAGCCCTGAGTACATCTTTACAGGTTCATTATCAGTTTCCAGCTGATGAAGCCGTTGATAGTTACCATGCAGCTTTGTGGTCCAGCATGGCAGCGGTGGCAGTGTCGGCTAACTCACCCCTGGTGCTACAGAAAAAATGCTGGCAGGAATCTCGTATTGCCATTTTTAAACAGGCGGTGGATACCAGAAGTGATCAGGAAGTTCGTGATTCTATTATTCCCAGGGTTCATTTTTCCAAAGGTTATATAAATTCCTGGCAGGAATTATTTGAAGATAATGATTATTACAGCCCCATCTTGCCCGAGGTCATTGATTCAGAGGTTGAAGAGCTACATCATTTTAACCTGCATAATGGCACGATCTGGCGCTGGGTTCGCCCAATTTTGGGCCTGGGTGTTAATGGGCAGTACCATTTACGGCTGGAGCTTCGAGTAATTCCTTCTGGTCCTACATTGATCGATACCATGGCCAATATTGTTTTTCATGTGGGTTTGACTGAAGGCTTGAAGCTGAAGCCTGACGAATTAACCCAAATGCCTTTTGAGGGTCTTGAACAGGATTTTTACCAGGTAGCACGTGACGGTTTATCAGCCAATGTAAACTGGTGTAACGGGAAAATGGGTAACATGCATGACTTGCTGTTAAAACACATTTTCCCCGTCGCTTATGCAGGGTTACAACAATTGAACATAGAATCTCCTGAAAAATGGTTGAGCATTATTGAGGAACGGGTGAAAAGCGGGCAAACAGGTGCGCAGTGGATATCTTTGCACTGGGACAAGTATCAGGATGAAAAAGCTTTAGTAAAAGACTATTTAGTACATGCCAGGCAAAATATACCGGTTCATCAATGGCCGAAACCTTAGACATAAAAGAAATAATGAACGAACAATTAACGATAATTTCTGAACTGCCTGAAGGCTTTTTCGATCTTGAAATCAGCAATATTCGCGATCTATTTCCGCAGCCCACGCTGATTCATTTAGGTGGCCATAAATCTCCTGCCTTATTCGTATCCATTTTATTACACGGCAATGAATATTCAGGGCTTAAAGCCGTGCAGGCGTTACTGGCGAAATACCAGGATCACCTGCCACGATCTATTTATATTTTTATCGGTAACGTTGAAGCGGCTGAAGCAAACCTTCGAGTGATACCCGGGCAAACAGATTTCAATCGATGTTGGCCCGGTACCGAAATGACACCCAACGCTGAAACAAGATTAATGAGTGAAGTTGTTGAGGTTGCATCACGAGATCGCTTATTTGCGGCTATTGATATCCATAATAATACCGGAGCAAACCCTCATTACGCTGGAATAACCAGTGTAACTCAGGATAACCAGCATCTGGCATCTATGTTTAATCATATAGCCATGGTGTTTAAAAGACCCAAAGGTGTATCAACCACCGCGTTTAATGAAATATGTCCGGCAGCCATACTGGAATGTGGTAAACCCGGTGAAGAAACAGGTATTCTCCATGCGACAGAATTGCTGGATGCTTTGTTACATATGGATCATTTTCCGCAAAGACCCATCGCAGCGCATGACTTGCAGCTGGTTCAGTCTCTGGTTACCCTGAATATTCCTGATGATGTCAGCTTTGATTTTAACCTGTCAGCCCAGGCAGACCTGACATTTGAATCGGGCTTTGAAATGAAAAATTTCACTGAAATCAAAACCACTGATATTTTCGCATTTACCCGTATTAACAAACCTCTGCTGATTACAAACCAGGAAGGTGAGGACGTAACCAGTGAAATTATGAGAGTTGAAAATGGGAAAGTCTATTTGAATAAAATATTGATACCAGCAATGATCACAATGGATCGGGCTATCATTCGCCAGGACTGTTTGTGTTACCTGATGGTTGATTATCATGGCTAATTTTTTCATGCTGGCTGGTACAGTCAGTACGGATAAAACGCTGATGGAAATTGAGCAATTACTGCAAACGGCAGGTTTTCAGTGTGCAACCGATGACGATGAAATCCTTCTTAAGAGTCCTGCAAATCTGACTGTTCGTTCAGGTTTTGGACATGAGTATATCGTGGTAGCTGATGCACAGGAACGAGATACGTTGACGAATGAAGCTCGGTTATTATCTGACTCGCTCAAACAGAATAAAATTAAACATGAATTTGAACTCTATGACAGGGCGAATGAGCTTTATGATGTTATTGAGTTCGTAGCTTTGGATGATTAATAAACACGATACAAAACGTTTTACTTCAGGTAAAATTCAGCACCTTTTGAAACTGTGTTGAGAAATGTTAGAAACCAACCCCATTACCCTCAAAATTGAAGATTTATTAGCGCGTATCGATGCGTTAAGGGGGTATCTTTGACTATGACAACAAGAAAGAGCAGCTAGAAGAAATTCGACTGGAGCTGGAAAGCCCGGATGTCTGGAATGACCCGGAAAGAGCTCAGCAACTGGGTAAAGACAGAGCCCGCCTGGAATCCATCGTAGAGGGCCTTGATAACACCGTAAATGCTGTCAATGATGCGGCAGAATTACTCGAACTTGCCGAGATGGAACAGGATGAATCGACCGTAGAAGCTGTTCAGGGTGATCTGGAAGAGTCTGAGAAAACCATCTCAGATCTTGAGTTCAAACGTATGTTTTCCGGCGAAATGGATGCCAATAATGCTTTTATGGATATTCAGTCGGGTTCCGGCGGAACTGAGGCGCAGGACTGGGCAGAAATGTTATTGCGCATGTACCTGCGTTGGGGTGAACAAAAAGGCTTTAAAACTGAATTAATAGAAGCATCTGCCGGAGATGTAGCGGGCATCAAGAGTGCGACCATTAAGTTTGAAGGCGAATATGCCTATGGCTGGTTAAGAACTGAAACGGGTGTGCATCGCCTGGTTCGAAAATCACCTTTTGACTCGGGTAATAGACGCCATACATCCTTTGCTGCCGCGTTTATTTCACCCGAAGTGGATGATGATATCGATATTGAAATAGATCCCTCAGATTTACGCATCGATGTATATCGTGCCAGTGGAGCAGGCGGGCAGCATGTAAATAAAACCGAGTCGGCCGTGCGTATCACTCATTTACCGACTAATGCGGTAGTCCAGTGTCAGAACGATCGGTCTCAGCACAAAAATAAAGCCACTGCGATGAAAATGCTGAAAGCTAAACTCTATGAGCTAGAGTTACAGCAGAAAAATGCAGCAGCACAAAATGTAGAAGACACTAAATCAGATATCGGCTGGGGAAGCCAGATTCGATCTTATGTTTTAGATCAATCAAGAATAAAAGATTTACGAACTAATGTAGAAACCGGAAATACTCAGGCAGTATTAGACGGTTCTCTAGATCAATTTATAGAAGCTAGTTTAAAAAGCGGGTTATAAGAATGACAGATAATAAAGATTCTCAGCAACAGAATGATATCGTTGATGAAAATAAACTGATAGCACAACGACGTGAAAAACTGGCTGATCTACGCAGTAAAGGGCAGGCTTATCCTAATCATTTTAAACGTGATAGCCTGGCCTCTTATCTTCTTGAATCACACGATCATGAAAGTAAGGAATCACTTGAAGAAAAGTCTGTAAATGCTTGTATTGCTGGAAGAATGATGTTGAAACGTGTCATGGGAAAGGCCAGTTTTGCCAAACTACAGGACATGACCGGTCAGTTTCAAATTTATGTTCACCGCGACACCATTGGTGAAGAAGAATATGCGGCTTTCAAACACAGTGACATCGGTGATATTTTTGGTGCAGAAGGTAAGCTATTCAAAACTAAAACCGGAGAGCTTTCTCTAAAGGTATCCAAGTTACACCTGTTGACCAAATCCTTACGACCATTGCCTGAAAAATTCCATGGATTGACAGATACCGAGCAGAAATATCGTCAACGCTACCTTGATTTGATAATGAATGCAGATTCCAGACGTGTCTTTCAAATTCGTAGCCAGACCATTAATTTCATTCGTAATTACCTGACAGAAAAAGGTTATATGGAAGTTGAAACGCCGATGATGCACGTTATTCCGGGCGGCGCGGCAGCCAAACCTTTTGAAACGCATCATAATGCACTGGATATGGAATTATTTTTACGAATCGCTCCAGAGTTATATTTAAAACGCCTGGTTGTGGGTGGTATTGAAAAAGTATTTGAGATCAATAGAAATTTCCGCAATGAAGGACTTTCGACTCGCCATAACCCAGAATTCACCACAATAGAATTTTACCAGGCCTACGCTGACTATCATGAGCTGATGGATTTAACCGAGGATATGGTTCGAAACCTGGCTTTAACTGTTGTGGGTAATACAAAACTAAGTTATCAGGGAGATGAATTTGACCTGGGTGAAACCTTTACCCGGATGACAGTGAAAGAATCAATTTTACATTTTAACCCTGATCTAACAGCTGAAATACTGGATGATTATGACAGTGCCAAAGCAGCTGCTGAGAAGCTGGGTATTTCCCCGGATGATAGTTGGGGGCTGGGAAAGATACAGATAGAGATATTTGATGAAACAGTAGAACACCTGTTAATACAGCCCACGTTTATTACCGAATACCCGACCGAAGTTTCGCCGCTGGCGCGTAAAAATGATGCAAACCCTTTTGTGACTGATCGGTTTGAGTTTTTCCTTGCCGGTCGTGAACTGGCGAATGCTTTCTCGGAGTTAAATGACCCAGAAGACCAGGCAGATCGTTTTCATAAGCAGGTGGCTGAAAAAGAAGCCGGTGACGATGAAGCTATGCACTTTGATGATGATTATATTCGTGCACTTGAATTTGGTTTACCACCTACTGCAGGTGAAGGTATCGGGATAGATCGTTTAGTGATGTTTCTGACCGATTCTCCGAGTATTCGTGATGTATTGCTTTTTCCCCACATGCGTCCGGAATAATCCCCTAAGCTGTAAAGCTGCTGCACATAGTGCAGCAGCTTTAAAATTCAGAACAGTATAATAGTTCAAGGTTAAAAACCAATCAGGTGATTGCGGCTTTAATTTCTTCAACTCCTCCAGAGATGTCAATCTCTTCGATTTCATTCATCTCTAGCCTTTGGTAAGCGGGTGCCTGATCCAGCTCCACATATCCTAATGGGTGGCTTGTTCCTGCAACCGTTTCCATTAAGGCAACCTGAACAATATCGGTAAAGTCAGCTTCACCATTCTCATTTCTAGTTAAGTTCAGGTGCTGCTCAGCAACCGTTACCAGGTTCTGAGAAAAGCCCCAATTTTTCAAAATGGTTGCACCCACCTGGGGGTAAATCCCTATAATGATAGTTTCTAGCTTATCAGGGTTATTGAGTAGAGCAGGGTCGCTTTCAGCCTTAACCAGAATAGGTGACATTCCAATTGAATGAGTAAGTCCGGCAA
Source organism: Gammaproteobacteria bacterium (assembly GCA_024225395.1). Classification (GTDB taxonomy): domain Bacteria; phylum Pseudomonadota; class Gammaproteobacteria; genus JACNJF01. The sequence continues at coordinate 2,864 of JAAEMR010000074.1, read as the reverse complement.
GAAGAGCGCTATCAGGATCCAGCCCGGTATAACTTTTAGCCAGCATAGCACTTAAAGCGGCTATATCAGTACTTAACTTCCAGCTTTTTCTCAGGTATCTATCAATAACAGGATTAGTAGCTTGAAATAGCTGTTTCATAACCAGTGAAGTAGCCAGGTTCTTGACAGTATTCAAGCCCATCCGAGTCACTGCATTGTGCACGGTTTCCGTTGTGTTTAGCCCACGGTACAAGGCGGAGTTGGCGACCTGGATAATACGTGCTGATAAAGCGGCATCGGTGATAATTATGTCGGAAATATCACGAATGGTAGCATTTTCATCATCGACGGTTTCTCGAACCCTCATAGCCACTTCCGGCAAAGTAGGTAAAGGTAAACGTTCATTTTCAAGGTCATCTAAAATAGACTCTTGTGAAATATCCATTGTGTATGTCTCAGGTTATTTTATTCTTGGAAAGATTATAGATGGCATTTGAGATATCACCCCTTAAAAAACAGGTTTATATCAAAATTTTATAAACAATTAAATGCAGGTTAATACTTAGTTTTAAATGGAATAAGGCAGTGCTTTAAGTTTGACTGTTATTTCTGGCTGATTCACTAAAACCAGCTTATTTTGTTCTGCTTTATCAATTTGGGCAATAAATAACAAGATACAATTTTCAGGATCAGTTTGTACTGCATCGACGACTTTACCACTGCCATCCGGTTTATCGCTTTCCTCATAACGTAATTCATCTCCCGGCTCTGGACATTGTGCAGATTTAATCTCAGCCAGAAACATTCTGCGTTTTAATTTACCCAGGTACTGCATCCGGGCAACCACTTCCTGTCCGGGAAAGCAGCCTTTTTTAAAGCTGACACCGCCAGTCAACTGGAGGTTACCCATCTGTAACACAAAAGCACCTGCCGTCGCGGGATACAGAGTTGGAATACCCGCTTCAATATCCTGTAGCCTCCAACTATTTTGATCATTTATTTGTAGATTTTGAGAAAGCCCTGTCCATAAATTGATGGCTTCTTCAGCACTGTTTGACAGCATAAGAAAGCGACACTGATTTTTTCTGCCGGGTAGTTGAACAGATATTAATGAATCGGATTGATAAACCTGGTTAATTTCAGCAGGATAATAGTCTTCAGTAATTAATTCCTGCTGGTCAGTCACTATAGCAATACGGGCAAATGAATCGCTAATGTCAGCCAGAATTACCTTCGACATGATGATGAATTTTTGTAGCTGTTGTTGAATACCGGGTAAAATATTTTTTGGCAGTACCAGTAAGTAACCACCGTCAATTTTAATCACCCGAAAAATGCCCAGCATGCGGCCTTTGGCATTGGAAAAAGTACTTAACTGGGCAGTTTTTTCATCGATTTGGTGGATATCATTACTCAGCTGATTTTGTAGAAACTCGGTAGCATCATCTCCACCCACATAGAGTAAAGCAGTGTCACTCAAAGCGCACAGTGCATTGTTATTTTGCAGGGGTTGGGATGTTTGTTGTGATAAAAAATCTAACCAGGGTTTCATAGTTATCTCATGCAGATAGATGTTGCTGTTTAATTGACCAGTTAATATGTTCTGTCAATAATTCAGATGCCCCCGAAAGAGCAAGTTGTAGTGATGTAACAATATGTGGGCTATGGGCTGCATTTCCAAGAGCAATAGCGATATTACTTCGCCATTTTTGAAATCCAATACGACGAATCGGGGAGCCCTCAAATCGTTTTAGAAATTGAGCTTCTGTCCATTCAAAACAATCTAGAAGCTCTATATCCGAGAGGCCGTTCCGGCTGTTGAAATCAATTTCTGATGTGAATTTTTCAAAGCGATTCCACGGACAGTATAACTGACAGTCATCACAGCCATAAATCCGGTTGCCCATAGCTTTACGAAATTCTACCGGGATGGCTGAGTGATGTTCAATGGTAAGATAGGAGATGCACCGTCTTGCATCAACGATATAGGGGCTGACAATAGCCTGTGTAGGGCATTTGTCGATACAGGCCGTGCAATCACCGCAATGATCAGGAATTTCTTCATCGGTCTGCAACGGTAAATCGGTAAAAATTTCGCCCAGAAAAAACCAGGAGCCGTGTTGCCGGTCCAGCAGGTTACTGTGTTTTCCTCTCCATCCAATTCCAGCTTTTACCGCCAATGCTTTTTCTAGTACGGGAGCACTGTCGGTAAACACCCGGTAGCCGAATTCTCCGAGCAAGGTGGTTAATTGCAAGGCAAACTTCTGTAACCGTTTGCGAATCAGTTTGTGGTAATCCCGCCCTAATGCATAACGGGAAATATAAGCGTCTGTTGGATGGTCCAGTAAATCAATGCAATGCTCTGAATTCTCCGTCAAATAGTTCATCCGCGCGCAGATAACCGTCAGGGTATCAGGAACCAGTTCAGCAGGATTTAATCTCTTATCAACATTCCGCTCCATGTAGGACATGTCGCCATGAAAGTTGTTTTGAATCCACCTGGCATAGTGGTTATGTTGCAGATCCAGTTGTGTGGTCGTGATTCCAGTTGCCTGAAAGCCTAACTGTAAACCGATTTTTTTTATCTGCTGATAGATATCGGCCGGTAATTTTTTTGTCTCTTTACAAGCTATCAATCGGTAACCTGCGTTTGAGTCGAGTCGAAGTTAAAATACATGGCTTCTTTGTTTAACTTATAACTCCAGGGAAGCCCTGCATTTTTCCAGCCATTTACAACACGCTGACCTTTGTTAATGCCCGTCTTTGCCTTGATACCCTCAAACCCCTGATACTGTGAATAAACTGTTTTAAATCCCGCTGCATGTAATGCTTTGGCTGCACGAGGTACACGACTGCCTGACTGACAGATGAGTATTACAGGGGTT
>JAAEMR010000073.1 GCA_024225395.1 Gammaproteobacteria bacterium | reverse complement strand
CACTTAAAAAGTTCAGCTTATAATAAATCCATTAGCAGTCTACATGCTCTATTTAGTGGATCAGATGATTTACAGCCCGGCCCAAATGCTGATCATTCTGCTTTTATTTATGCTCGAGAGTTAATCTGGAAGAGGTATCGCAAAGTTTGTAAGATAGCACGCGCCATTAACCCGGATACTCCAGATTCAGAAGTGCATGAGCTGCGCATCCATTGCAAGAAGTTACGTTACTTAATGGAGTTTTTTAGCCCCATGTTTCCATTAAAAGAGATTAAGAGTTTAATTAAGGCACTGAAACGGCTACAGGATAATTTAGGACTATTTAATGACTACTCTGTGCAGCAGGAATCTTTGCAGGAATTTATATTGACCAATGCTTCAAAAGGTCGAAAACAGGATATCTCTGTTGCCAAAAGTGTTGGTGCATTAATAGCCATGCTCTATCAGAAACAGCTGGAAGAACGAGCCAAGGTTATTACAAATTTTCAAATTTTTGACAGCCTGTCAACACAACAACAATTCAAGAAATTATTTAACATTTGAGGTCAAAAGGATGAAAATTATCGCGTGTTACAGTAACAAGGGCGGCGTGGGTAAAACAGCCACGTCAGTTAACCTTGCTTATGAGCTGGCCCGATCAGGCTACCGTACTTTACTTTGTGATCTCGATCCGCAAGGTGCTTCAGGTTTTTACTTTAGAGTTAAACCTTCTAATAATCTTAAAAAAGAATCTTTTTTTAAAGATGTAAAGCGTTTCACTAATGCTATTAAAGGGAGTGATTATGATAACCTGGATATTTTACCTGCCAACATGACATATCGTGATTTCGATATTTTTCTGTCACGCATGAAAAATAGCCGTTCAAGGCTTAAAAAAGCACTGAAGTCTGTTAATAACGATTATGATGTCATTTTACTTGATTGCCCTCCAAATATTTCTTCGTTATCAGAAAGTGTTTTCAAGGCGGCCGATCACATTGTGATACCCGTCATACCTTCCACATTAACTGTTCGTACGTTTGAGCAGTTAATCGACTTTTTCAAAAAACACAACCTGGGGAGAAAAAAGCTGGTACCTTTTTTTTCCATGGTTCAGCGTCAGAAAAAGCTACATATAGATACCATGAACCAGTTACACAGCCGCTATAAAAAAACATTCCTTGAAACCAGGGTTCCTTTTTCTACAGATGTTGAGAAAATGGGTATTCATCGTGCACCAGTGACAACATTTGCACGAAGCCGTCCAGCTGCCAAAGCGTATCAATCACTTTGGCAGGAAATTCAGAAAAAGCTTTAAAACAATATAATAATGACTGACCAGTACATCGAAATAGAACGTAAATTCCTGGTAAAAAAATTGCCTGAACTTACAAATGCAAAAAAAGCGTATATTCATCAAGGATACCTTACTCAATCAAGCGATTCGGTTGAAATACGATTAAGGAGAAAAGATGAGCAATATTTCATCACCGTGAAATCTGGTTCGGGTATGGTTCGGACAGAACGTGAAACCTCCATTGACCAGCAGCAATTTGAAACTTTATGGCCGGATACACAGGGTAAACGAATAGAAAAAAATCGTTGGACAGGCAAGTTAAACACACAACTAAGCTATGAACTCGATGTTTTTCTAGGTGAACTTGATCATTTAATGCTGGTTGAGGTTGAGTTTTCATCTCTAGAGCAAGCTGATCAGTTTGAACCTGCTGACTGGTTTGGTCGCGAAGTGACTATTGATAAATCCTACCAGAATAAAGCACTGGCGATGAACCCTCAGGGCATTAAGATCTGAAAATGGCATCACTCCCAAAGCAATATGGTGTTCTCCCCTATTTTCAGAGTTCAGGGAAAATAAAAATTATTTTAATTACCAGTCGGTTAAGCAATCAGTGGATTGTGCCTAAAGGTAACAGAGTTCCCAATAAATCAAAACGTGAATCAGCATTGCAGGAAGCTTATGAAGAAGCGGGTTTAACCGGTCAGCTTGATGTAAATTTAAAATGTTGTTTTAACATTATGAGCCATGGAGAAAAAGTAGATTTAACGCTTTACCCCATGCGAACAGATAAACGTTTATCAAAAAAATGGCCCGAGAGTCATCAGCGAAAACGCATTGAAGTGTCCACCAAGCAGGCTAAATCACTTGTAGTCTGGCCGGAAATTGTAGCCTGTATCAATCTTTTGGAAAAGACGGTTTAATGCAACAACGATATAACACAACCCCTTTAGTTTTAATAAGTAATTAATCCAGATCATTTTCAGTCCCCAGATTCTGCTCTACTATCAAATGATGATGGGCAGAGCAATTAAAATACGGGTTTATTGAATTGAGTAAAATATTCTATGAATACTCGAAAAAAAGAGCATCAAGATATTGTGATTTTTTTAAAATAATACTAAAACGCAAGAATTCATTTGTTTACCATATAAAAAATATGGTAAGTTTCCCACAAAATCAAAAATATAATATTTTCATCAATTGTTATTCCAAAATACCGAGGAGTTATTATGATAACTAACACGACCACGAACCCGTTACTCGACACTGCAGCAATCCAGAAATGTGAACAGCTGGCCGAAAAAGTAGATCTTGAAGGTAAACGAGCCAAAGCACTTTTAGCTCTGAACAATGGTGATACTAACAAGGAAGCTGCTGAAAAATCAGGTCTGACTGCTGGACAAGTTAGTTATATGCTCAATCGCTTTAAAAAAATTGGCATGGATTTGTTTAACGCCACCAGTACTAAAAAAGCGGCTCCAAAAAAATCAACCCCTAAGAAATCGACAATTAAAAAAGTCGCTGCTACTAAGCCGGCTGCAGTCGAAGATACCCCGGAGACAGTTGATACCGATGATGATAAAGAAGACTCTAGTGAGCCAGTGAAAACTAAAGGTAAAAAGAAGAAAGCTAAAAAAGAGTCTAAGAAAGACAAAAAGGGTAAAAAATCCAAAAAAGACAAGAAATCCAAGAAGGATAAAAAGAATAGCAAAAAGAAAGAATCCAAAAAAAATAAAAAGTAACTAGCCTGTCATCCAGTTCTAGGGTGGAATGAAGTACCGGTTACTGGCTTGACCAGTTACCGGGGTTCACCAACCGCAAGTTTAGTATCAGGATGAAACTGTTAAACTTTTTTTGTTATTTTTTGTTTTACTTTCAACTTGCCAGCTAATGCGCACATTGACTTTTTGACGATTATCTTCCTGACTGGCAGTAACCTTAAGTTCAAGCAGGCCGTCAGGATTTAGTATAATTTTATCGTCCTCATCACTAAAGACTAGCTTTCCTTTTGCTAAGCCTTCAGTAATCGAATCCAGAACTTTACTAATTGATTTTGTATCCTGTAATGAATCGTGTCTGAAAGTATTTTTATCGAGTCGCATGTTTTTTTCCTGATTAATCCGGTTGTTAATTTTCAAAGTATTCTTTAATTAGTACTTTTTTCGAGAGCCATGATCATCGGGCCGAGTTCCGTCTGCCTGACCAGGCTAGCGGCTTGTTGCGGGGAAACCCATTGCCGTGTTCTATGCCTTTCTTCCCATTCGCTTTCTTCAATGACATGACTGACTTCCATCGCATACACTTCAACGATGCAGTTAGCACCCCATTTCTGGTAACTATAACGACCTAAAGCCTTTGCTTTTACAGAGCCCTCAACACCAGCTTCTTCGAGCGCCTCTTTGGCCGCCGATTGCTGTGATGTCAACCCCGGTTCGTGGATACCTTTTGGAACAACCCAATGTTTTTTCTTGCTAGATCGAACAATCAGAATTTCACACTCACCATCACGTAAACGGTATGGAATAGTAGAAGACTGGTTGTAATAATAAGCAGGTCGATCCCGTCTTTCTTTAGCTTCGTGCAGTGGCCAGGGAAATTGTTTGGGTAGTGTGCGCGGACGAATTATGCGTTTCAGCCTGGCACTGCCCTGTTTAATATCTGACCAGTTCAACTCAATCTCTAACAGCGCTAAAGTGGCCGTTGGTAGTAACTTTCCATCTTCTTCAGCTTTGGCAGCACCATCGGTAAGACAGGTGAGCAGGTTTTCTAACCCGGGATTATGACCGACCAGCATGACCCGATTTGCAGATGCAGGTAACTTTCGCAGTACCTGGAGCAGGTCACTGGTATCAGCAAGATAGACTTTCTGCTGCTGCAAAATATTATCGGATCCCTGCCCCATCGCCTTGCAGCATTTTTCAGCCGTTGTCAGAGCACGTTCGGCCGGTGAGCTGATAATGATGTCAGGTATCTTGTTATGAGTTGCCAGCCATACTCCCATACGTTGTGCAGCTCTTTTCCCTCTGTCTTTCAGCGGCCTGTTAAAATCATCGGTATTAATATTCCAGTCTGATTTTCCATGGCGAAGCAGTAATAATTCACGAAGCATAATTCCGTCTCCCGTTGACTTTCTACGTATTAGAGATCGAGTATTTCGGACAGGCGATTGCCTGCCAGTTCAAAATCAACCTTACCGGTAACCTCATAGATAGTTACACCTTGAAGCGCTTCAAGGTAAGACCGTTCATCGAATTCAGCTGTGTCACTGTGGAAACTGCCATCAGTATGCTGATAGAACGGTCCGGGTGATTTCATCAGAGCCATTAGCAATTCACGACGCTGATTAATATCAACAGCGGTTACTGCTGTTTTCTCAGTCGTATCATGTTGCCAGTTAAGAATGACGAAAGCTTCCAGCTGTGCCTCCGTTGTGACCCTTTGCGCTCCGTAAACCTGTTCAATATGCACATCGTATTTTTCTTCAAGGTGCCATAATTCCTGTTTTGGCAACTGCAGTAATTCTTCTCTGCGCTGTTTGGAAATCAGGCCATGCAACCTTTCATTAAATACAATAGTGCCTGGATTAATTCGCGGTAATTTTGGTATCCCGCGAGCTGTAACAGTACTGTTGTTTGTGCGAATAAAGAGTCTATCGTTGGTCACATAGTTCACCGAGTTATCTTCCATCAGATTGAGCATTAAAGTAGATTTACCACCGCCGGATAATCCTGCCATGCCGATAGCATGACCCTTAACTTCCATGCCCGATGCATGACATATCAGCCAGCCGTTATGCTGTAACCAGTCCATGTACTGTGAATTGATAAAATTAATAACCTGGTTATCATATTGCAGGCACGGTCCCGCTGCGATTCTTGCAGATGCACTTTGCAAAAATAGCATGCCGGTACGAACCTTATGCACGACACGTGCATTCGGAATATCAAAATAAGCATCTTTACGACCGGTCTTGCCGGGTTCACGTGCCCAGTCGATAAACTCCAGTCCGGAGTCAGTTATTACATCACGTTCAATAGCAAGAATCTCAATATCAGGCTCAGCATTACCCGGTTCCACATGTGAAAAATAAGCAGCTAACTTATCAATAACCGGTTTCTGGTTGGAGCGGATTCTCATGGTAAATCCACCCAGATAAAGATCCAGATGTTCGTCAATTAATTTCTCATTAGCTGAGAGCGTGTCAATCAGTGTGTTTAGAGTAATATTTGTCATTTAAAATCTCATGAATTTGATTGTTTGTGTGACCTTATGCGTATTGCGATTTTACCAGAGTGGATTGAATCTCCTTGATCAATGTCTCAGCACTTTCAAGTTGACGTACACGCTTCCATAGCTTCTCAGGTGATCTGGCATAGATTTCCAGTAAGTTATCTGCCGAAACCCAGACAAGTTGGCGGCGTTTTTTGAAACGGCCTGAAGTATCGCGTTTCCACTCATTGTTCATAGCCGAGATATCACGAAACGGAAACTGTATGAAATAAGTTCGCCAGTCTTTGGGATTTTTTCCATTCCCGGGGAGTCTCCGGCACCACCAGTTTGGATGTGCAGACAAAGTACGTTCGAATATTTCATCAACCTCAATAATCTGAGACATTACACGTTCATCTGACCGACAGGCATGTTGTAGATCATTGTCAAGAAACATGGTTTCTGTTTCCTCAACAAATTCACGTATCGCAGTTGCATGATAGTCTTCTCTATCACCCAAACCACCACCAAAATCGATCAGGTAACCGACCTTTCTGCCAGTAAAGGTTTTCTGAAAAAGAAACTGAAGTTGTCCACCATTAATAGCAAACGGAATTACACCTGCACCCATAGAAAATCGAACCTGGTAAGGAATTTCACAGGAATATAGTTTACCACGACTTCAAACCTTCACGAAGACAGTATCCGCTTTGTGCTGTATATTTTTTACTGTATCGGCATAATAGTTTCATGCTCTCAGCAGAGCGTCATGAAGTTTTAAATAAATTCAGGAGAATTGATGGACATCAGTATTATGAGCTGGAATATGGCCGGAGCAAAGTTGTTTGAACAGCTTGATTCCAGGCCCTACCCTGTAGCGGGAAGCTACACGGCTGCATTCCGCAAAACCTGGGAAGAAAGCATAGCTGTCTGGCTACAAACTCCTGATCAGCTTCAACCCGATATTATTTTATTGCAGGAATGTATCGGCTTTGAAGACATGTCCACTTCGCCCTCCGGTCGCTGGCAGACCGGCAGAGCTATACTGCAGGGAATTTTTTCAGGTTATCAGTGTTATTTTTTTCCCGCAGTCACCTCGCACAACAATCCTCATCCTGGCAAGTGGAACCGCTATACAGAAACAGGCGATGTAAAAAACTATATTCCTGCTCATGTCGATGTACAGCAGGGTTACGGAATCTGCATCCGCAAAGGCATCAGCAGTAGAAAATTATGGGTTCCCTGGGCAGACCCTGAAAATATTCCACCAGATGCAGACCTGGTTGATACTGAATGTATCTCCTGTTTTGAACCTGTTAGCATCACCACGGGATTATATCTCGGTCAGCGTGATACAGAACCAAGACTGGTTATCATGGGTCGTGTAAAACTGGAATCAGAAGGCGAAAGCCGCTACCTCAATTTTCTCAATATTCACCTCAACACTTTAAGTGGTGAGCGAGAGGGTAACGTACGCCTTAACAGGCGAGCGGGAGCTTCACGGTTGCGGCAGATAGAGTTGATTCTGGATAATATTGTTTCTGCCTACCAGGAAACCACTCATTATCGTATACCCGCTGGAACACAACAGTCTCAGAGAGATATCTGGGTCATAGGCGGCGATTTTAATACAACCCCGGACTCTGATGAAATTAACATGATCCGCCAGTCGGGTTTTATTGATGCTATACCGGACAAACGTATTGAAGATAAAAACCCCGATAGCGCTTTGCACAACAAAATCGGAAGCAAGTGGTCTCTACTGGACAGCCAGACCCCGGCAATCAATGTGGACTATATTTTCTGCGGACTGGAACAGTTTACCTTTGCTGAGGATGGACTCGATACGACAGGATCAAAGCGTCCATTTCGGCCTTATTTTGAAAACCCCGCATTCGCTTCAGATCATGCCGTACTTTTAGCCAGGATCAGCTTATGAACCTTTGATTTTTACCGTTCTTATCTGGCGTACGATATGTTTCGGGTCGAATAACTTAATGAATGAATAATCGTTGCTAATACCTAAAATATAGCCGTTGGGATGAATAACTGTTACTGCAGCTCCTACTCCCTCGAGCCCCTCCTTTTTGCGAGAATTTCGATCAAGAGTTGTATCGCACTCAACATTAAGCAAGCCCTTACGCAACATCAGTCTTTGACCATGCAGCAGATTACGATGCCCGTGCACAACAACACGAATACCCTGCTGATGAATTTTCTTTACGCCGTTACGTGTTAGCGGCATATCGACATCGCGGTACTTGGTTCGCATAATATTTGCAAACGGGCCATAGTAAAATTCATAAGGATTGCCAAACATTAAGTTTCTGAAATTCTCATTCAGTTGCTTCCAGTCTGAATGATTAAGGATACCGGCAATTCGATCATCGATACCTGCATGTAGGAATATCAGGGAACCTTTACGATAACACAGACTCATGTGCTGGTAGAACCAGGCGAATTCACCTTTAGGCTGTAGAAACAGTTCATTCCATTTTTGAGCTGCTGCATACACCATGCGTATCGATAAATCCGCTCTCTCACAGTCTTCATCAAACTGACGAATTTTATCATTCAACTTCTTCACTTCCTTATCAATAGTTGCATCAGGCATATTCCATACAGCATGCAGGGGAAAATCTCTAAACCAGCTTTTTGGTGGATAAAGAATTCGCCGACATTCACGTGCAGAGGGTATATCTCGTAAAGCCTCTTTACCCTGTAAATATTGTTCACTGATCTCTTTCAGGAATGGCACCATCTTCCTGCCCATACGAATAAAAAAATGGTCAGTTCTGGGATCGGCTTCCATGTCAATACTGCGGATTCCAAGCATCATACGAACATCATGATTACCGGCAAGAATTAAAACATCCGCATGTTTACGCAGAAGAATTTTAATAACCCGTAAAAGACGCAGTGTACTTGGTCCTTTATCAAAACAGTCACCTCCAATAAGAATCTTGGCTTTACGGAAGCCTTTTGTGACCTGAAAATCCTTATCCCTGGCGCCTGTTTTTTTTATCACCCCCGATGCCACCAGTGAAGCAATGAACGCATCCGCATCTCCGTGTATGTCAGAGATAAAAAACAGTGGACGTTTGGGCCATTTCCAGTCTTCCTGACCAATAACTTTTTTCAGTTCACTGGAGTATTCCTCCCGGTGATAACGATCCTTACTAACAGAGCGACTCCTTCCTACCAGCCAGTTCTCACTAACCGTTGGCAGCTTTGTACCTGTCCACTCTTCGCCCTGATAACGGGGAAATACGTATGATTTTAACTTTTTACCCATTATTTTAGTCTCTGAATTCTGAATTGGTTTTCCTTATTTTCCAATCTCCGGCAATATGAACCCAGCTTCCATCCTGTAATAATTCCAAAAATACCGGTCGACCATGAAACATACTCAGACGAGCGATATCGTCATATTTCATAACACCAAGATGATATGCAGCATGACGAAAGGATGCGCCATGTCCAACAAACAGTTTGAGCGTACCCGGTACATTGGCAGCAAGTTTGGAGAGACGTACATTAAGGTGTTCAGCAACCCGTTGACCCGCCTCTAGTAGTGATTCAGCACCCTGAAAAGGCAACCGGTACTCACTATTCGATTTCCAGTTTTGTGGAAGTTCCTCATATCGAGGATCATCATGAATAACCCGGCTTATTTGCTCAGTGGTGAGGTTAGCAGCACTTCCAACACAACGTTCTGCCAGCTCATCAAAGCTCTGTAGTTGCAATTCAGGTTCAGTTCCAAGTGTCTGCGCTATAATATCTGCCGTCTGCCAGGCTCTAAGCATCTGCGAACAGTCGATCTCTGTAGCCAGTGACCAGCCATTTTTTTGTTGAATCTCATCAATAATGTTAGCAGCTTCTGCAGCATGTTTTTTACCACTGGTATTCAGTGGATATGGCTGATGAGCACTAGGAGCCCCGGCCATCTGATGATAATCTCCATGTCGGATAATAGCAGCTATTCGTCTGCCCATACTATCCTAACTCTTTTAAAGCATGTTCCACATATAATGCAGCTGCATCGATACCAATACCATCTTTGGTACCTTGAAAACCACCGAATGCTGATACCTCGAAAACAATCGGACCTGAATCCGTTTCTGCAACATCGACAGTAGTGAAATCCATGTTAAAAGGTGCCTGAGCACGATAAGCGAGTTCGATGACATCATCGGGTGGCGTATGCGCGGCATAACGGCCACCACTATTAATAGTGGTATTCCAGGCATCACCCTGAGGTACTCGTGCATAGGTGCCAAGGTAGTTACCGGCCAAAAATACCATGCCCAGGTCTCTGCCGGGCAAGTTTATTTTACGCTGTATATACATCATCTGATTATCAGCTTTAAAATTACTGATAGCGCTCTCTAACGCATCAGGCTCCTGATCCGCATCAATGATAGTCATACCACGTGCCTTGGTAGAATACAGCGGTTTAAACACGGCACTACCAAAATCTCTGACCGTGTCCATCGCAACCGCTATGTCCTCAGTCACCCGGGTATCAGGCATCGGTATTCCGGCATTACGCAGCGTCACTGTACAACTGAGTCGATCTATAAGCCTTAACATACTTAATGCCGGGCTAAATACCCGAACGCCCGCCTGTTCTGCGACACGCAGTAATTCCAGCCTGTCAAGCGTCGTCGGAGAGTAAACTGCGCTTATCTTTTTGACCAGTAAACCATCCAGCTCGCAAAGATTGCTGCCACCCGCAACCAGTGTGTTGGTTTCAAGATTAAGACTGACATCGGCCATATCTAAGACCAGTCTGAAACCCGTTTTTTTTTCAACTGCATCTGCCAGAACTTCGGTAGACCACTTTCCGGGGATACCTATTACACCTATTTTTAAATTAGCCAACGAACAACTCCTTAATGAGTACACGATATTTATGCATTTGTTTGGGGTCTGTTAATAGAACACTTTCGAGAAGATAACGGGCGCGTAACCACATGGCTCGTGCCAGTGTTTTATCCACTACAAAACGGGTCGAAGTGGCAAACGAGCGCGCCAGCCCAAGTGCCAGCCTGAGATCAAAATAGTCATCCTTCCTGGTTTTCGCATAAGCTGCCGAGAAGTCATAGAAATTACAGACCAGATCACAAATCCGTCTTCGGATAACAGGATCTACAACCCGCAATCGATAATTAGAAACCATGAACACCGAAATATCCTGTACATAGTCCATATAACTGGAACGATGTAAATCGATAAAATTAATCTTTTTCTCCAGCGGATCGTAAATGATGTTATCCACGTTAAAATCTCCATGGATGTAAACAGAGAATGGCGCTTTGAGTTTCTTCTCATAACGCTTTGCCTGATTTAGCAGGTTATCAAATGATTTCTCTGTAGTCTTACAGATCTGCATATCACTGTGCATGAATTCCGGGTGAAGTTCATAAACATCACCCAGCCTCTTTTGCAATTGCCCCATATAGTCTGCCGATACCGCTTTTTTAGTACGCGTCTCGTTCCATACAGATTTCAGTGTTTTCTGTAATTGTTTTAATGTTTGATCTAACAGCTTTGGTGGTTCGTGTAACAGGATCTGTTCGAAGGTTAATCCGGCAAGATGCTCAATCAATAATGACGCAGACTGCCCCTGCTTATGATAGGACAATATCTTTGGCGCCAGGCCTGGAAAGATTTCATGCCAGCTTTCTACACCCTGACGCTCTTCCTTAACTTTGCGTTTCTGACCATCTTTAAAGATGGCGAGGTGCTCTACCCCCTTTTCATCAGTCGTGCTAACCCCGGAAATACCACTGCCAGATTTAGTTTGTGCAACTGTTTCCAGCACCAGCTCCGATTTATTACCTTCGACAGCGTTAAGTAGTTCAACCGAAGCCTGCAAGGAATGGTATCTATCTGTATTAAAGGGCTGGCCCAGATTCGCAGAAATAATTGACTCACTGATATTGAGTAAAATATCTCCCATTTGCTCCAGTGAATGAGCAACAAACAACGCTGCGATCAAATCTCCCGTGTTCTTTTTTTTCTGTAGTTGCAGGTCACGAGTGTATTTTCTCAGTAGTTTTTTATATGCACAATCCAGTTTATTCTCAATACGACCAATCTTTAAAGCCATTTGAATGTCGCTGTTAACAATGGCCAAATCGACTACGCGTATACCTTTGCCAATACGACCCAGCAAGGACACGTACAACCTTGACGGCAGGTTTTTAGGATTTTCTATGTAACCAAACTGTTGAATACAGTCTCGGCACAGTTCCGCAATACGTACCAGATCGGTAGCTACACTTTCCGTCGAACGCAATAAACTTGCCGCATTTCGAACATTCTTATCTTGTTCAATTCTTGCCAGGCAACTACTGTGGATACTTGTTTTAAGATTATTAGTATAACCTCTACGATCGAGAATACGCTTTGCCACCGTGACAGAATGCGTATCAAAATAGGTTTGCAGGTTAGAAACCTGTGAACCGACTTCAATAATCAGAAAGCGTAAATTTTCACGTATGCTTTTATCTATCTGCATGGTTAGTTAATCGTTTCCAAATAAATCGTTGATTTTTTATTTTTAATGCCCGGCAGCAAGGCTAGCATGGAATTCGGGTGACATGGCAGATTATCAAGTGCATCAATTTTGACCCAGATCACTTCGACCTGATGTTTGTCCGGATGAATACCATTTTGTGGAATGTATGAATCATCCACATCGCATGAAAATAGAAATTCCACATGTTGACGAGTTAATGGCGGAATACAATCGCGAGGCTTAAACCAGTCCACTACATGTAACAATGCAATATTGCTGATATCAGCTCCTACCTCCTCTTTGCATTCCCTGATCAGAGCATTCGCCAGGGTCTCGCCTGTGTCCTGCCTTCCACCCGGTAACGCAAATTTCTGGCAAACTCCCCCATACTCTTTTCTGATCAACAAAATCCTGTCATCACGAATGATAAGAGCACGTACTGCATTACATATATTGGGCTCAAGGTTTAACAATAGTATCTCCTGAGGATCTAGCTGGAAATATACCTATAACAAAATTATTTAATGAAACATCCAGAAAAAAGTCTCATTTGAAGTGTAGCTTATTACAGCTAAAATATGTCCAGATAAGTCATTGTCCATCACTGCAAAATAATGATTATGATTTATGTCAATTACGCTTAAATTTATTGTGATTCTGCAGGTTAATATCGCGTATACACTTGTAAACCTAAAACAGGTTTCCTATGATTGTCTGACATGAAAAGCATCCACGTAACCCGAGCAATACAGATGCCCGATCCGTTACGGGCGGGACGTTACAGAAAAGCTCCCGAGCTAGGCCCTCATATTCTGTTCTTCAGTGGCGGGTCTGCACTCAATCAATTTAGCCAGACACTTAAGTCCTATACGCATAATTCGGTTCATATGGTCACACCATTCGATTCCGGTGGTAGCTCAGCCGTTCTGCGTAAAGCTTTTCAGATGCCTTCTATCGGTGATCTGCGTAGTCGCCTGATGGCTCTGGCAGACGAAACCATTACAGGTCATCCCGAAGTCTACAAACTGTTCACTCATCGACTGAACAAAAGCTCTAAAAACGCTGAGCTACTAATGCAACTGGATGCAATGTGTGAAGGTAAAGATGAACTGGTACGAGCTGTACCCAACCCGATGCGCCGCCTCATTCGTACTCAGCTCGGTTATTTTCGCAAAGCTATGCCATCCTCATTTAATTTGCGTGGTGCCAGCATTGGAAATCTCATTCTTACAGGAGGTTATCTGAATAACCACCAACACCTTGACCCCATTATTTTTCTATTTTCCAAACTGGTCGGTGTTCGAGGCACGGTAAGGGCTACCGTCAACGATAACCTCACTCTCTGCGCAGACCTGGCAGACGGTAGTCGTATCATTGGGCAGCACCGACTGACCGGTAAGGAACAGAAACCATTAGCTTCCCGGGTAAAAAAATTATACCTGTCAACTAATCCTCGGCAACTATCGTTAGCACAGGCAAAACTACGAAAGAAGAATCGTAAATTAATCACCAATGCCGAACTGATCTGCTATCCACCAGGCAGTTTTTATACCAGCCTGATAGCAAATTTATTACCCGACGGTGTCGGCAAGGCGATTGCCAGTAATGACTGCCCAAAGGTATATATCCCAAACCTTGGCCTGGATCCTGAACAGATTGGCATGACGATGGATTCATCCATCCAGACCCTGCTGGATTACCTTAGAGCAGACGCCGGGCCTAAACTTGCCGCCAATCGCTTTATTAACTTTGTTTTGATGGACAGTGGCTATCAGAGCCAGTTAAATCAACCGTCAATAACATTGTTACAAAAAAAGGGTATACAGCTTATCGTTACCAAACTCGTGAGTAAATCCAGCACACCATTATATGATCCGGAATTGCTGGTATTAGCCCTGCTTTCACTAACCTGAGCAGAATAACCCGAAATTTTTTTATAGAAATGCACTTTTTTCATCTAGTTATTTTATGCAACATGATTTTGCCACATAGCCATGTCGTGTTCTATAATAGAGTGTGTTCTACCTCTTTTATAGAACAATAATTTATGG
The DNA here is from genome assembly GCA_024225395.1 of Gammaproteobacteria bacterium. Lineage (GTDB taxonomy): Bacteria > Pseudomonadota > Gammaproteobacteria > JACNJF01. The sequence continues at coordinate 31,721 of JAAEMR010000073.1, read as the reverse complement.
GCTAAAATAATCATCCATTCATTTGTATAGATGCAATTAAACCAGCTTTTCTATAAATAAATTAACTTCTGGTCAAATCAGACTCCAGCAGTTTTACACCGATTGAAACAACTTTAAAGCATAGCTCTTCTCTGAAGATCTATTGCAGGAGAATACAAGTACATGTTACGCAAATTATTTTTACCCGCAATCCTTATAGCCCTGATCTACGGTTTCTGGATTAGTCCAGATTTCAAAGCTATTTCATCTGGAGTTGCGGTCTTTCTATTTGGAATGCTTTTCCTTGAACAGGGCTTCCAGTTCTTTACCGGTGGTGTACTGGAAAGGATACTACAACGTACTACCAGTAGTATATGGAAAAGTCTGAGCTTCGGTGTTGTTTCAACTACGTTGATGCAATCCAGTTCACTGGTATCGGTTATTACTATTTCATTCCTTGGTGCCGGCTTAATTGACCTGGCTGCCGGTGTTGGAATCATCTTCGGTGCCAATCTTGGAACCACCACCGGCGCGTGGCTGATCGCTGGCTTCGGTATGAAAGTGAAAATTTCAGCATACGCTATGCCAATGCTTGTGATCGGAATCGTACTGGTATTTCAGAAATCAAAGTCGCTTAAAGGAATAGGTTATATTCTTGCTGGACTTGGTTTTCTTTTCCTCGGTATTCACTTCATGAAGGAAGGTTTTGAAGCCTTTCGTGACACCATAGACCTGACTCAATTTGCCGTTTCCGGTTATAGTGGAATCTTGCTGTTTACCCTGCTCGGGATTGCTGCTACGGTTATCATGCAGTCCAGTCACGCGACCCTGGTCATTATCATCACCGCTCTATCTGTAGGTCAAATCACCTATGAAAACGGACTGGCACTTGCAATAGGTGCCAATGTTGGCACTACCATTACAGCAATTCTGGGGTCAATGAGTTCTAACATACAGGGTAAACGACTGGCGTTTGCACACCTGATATTCAATATGACTACAGGTGCTATTGCCATCGCATTTATATATCAACTGGTAGAGGCTGTCGAAGTCCTCAGTAATGCTCTGGGTATTGATGAAGACAATTACACGCTTAAACTGGCCGTATTCCATACTATTTTCAACTTCATCGGCGTCATTGCTATGTTGCCTTTCATTAATAAGCTGGTGAACTTTCTGATGCGGGCTATGCCGGAAAAAATGATTCCCAAAGACAAATCGAGGTACCTGAACGATTCATCACTGGAAGTTCCCGATGTTGCCATTGAAGCAGTACGCAAGGAAATTATACACCTCTACGATAACGCCTATGAAATCATCGCTCACGGGCTGAGCCTGCATCGACAGGATATCGAGTCAGACAAAGAACTGGAAACACTAAATCTACATCGTAGAAAGGCCATGAGTATTGTTATCGATGATGAATATGAGAAAAGTATCAAAGGACTGTTTGGTGAAATCATTTCCTTTATGAGCAGGGCGAACACGAATATGACTTCCGATCAGGTCAATGAAATGTTTCATTATCGTACGGCTGGTCGTGATATCGTTGAAGCTATCAAGGACAGCAAACACATGCACTCAAACCTGAGCAACTACATCACATCTGATAATGAATTCATCAAGACTGAATATAACACCTTACGTATTGGACTGGGCGATGTCCTGAGACGAGTGTACACCTTGAGAAATTCTGAAGGTGATTTAGAAGACATAATCCCACTTGAGGCTGTATCTCTGGAAATTGAGGAACATGAGCAACACATCAATACCAGCCTGGATAAAATGATCCGGGAAAACAAGATCACATCTGAGATGGCGACATCCCTTATGAACGATACATCATACGCTTATGATCTTGCCAGAAGCCTTGTAAAAATGGGATTGATACTATTTTCTGGCGAAAAAGAATCCGGCTTACATGACACCATGACAGTATTAAATATCGATGATGATCAGGACATAGATGAACCGATAGTAAACTAGAACTAACATATATAACTAAAAAATTTATTATGAGGATTTAAAGAATGACTGGATCTAATATACTGAACAACCTGGACGATTTTTTTGACGAGAAAAAGAAAAAGCAAAAGAAATGCAAAGATGATCTATTAAAACTGATGGAAAAGCTTGGCAAATATAGGAAAAAGCTGAAACATGAACTGAGTAGTGAAACAAAAAATAAAAAAATTCAGCAAATAAAAGCCGAGTTAAAGATTGTAAAGAAGAAGTGCATGAAAGCAACCAAGTTGCTGGAATCACTTTAGCAGTTGAAAAAAGTTATTGTATTTTTTCTATCAGGACATAATAAGTAATAGCCTGAATTGACCTGATAAAGGTTATTACTGTCCTCAGATATTTCATAATAACAGAACACTGACAGTGCATGGGAATGATACTTTTTGATTAAAAGACTAGAGTCGAAAAGTATATCTACCCATTTACAATATTTCATCGTAAACAAAAGCTATTAATACTGACAGCTCCCATCTGGAAGCTGTCAGCAGTTGATGCATCACCTTAACCCTGAAAAACTGGACTAAATGATACATAAGAAGGCTTAAATCAATGTAGCAAGCTATATTTTTAGGTTAAAATAATATTTAGGTTAAAATGCTCCTTTTAATAATTAAAATAACGAGAAAAAATGGATCAGGCAAATTTATTTTTTGATACATTCAATCTCAGCATGGAAGATTGGGAACTGATTATTCGTATCCTGTTTCAGGTGCTGTTTCTAGCATCGTCAGCAGTTTTTTCAGGATCAGAAACTGCCCTGTTTTCCCTCAGCCGCATAGATTTACAAAAACTTAGGCAATCACGGCATGAAAACTCGGAAAGTATTCATGCAATGCTGGATGAACCCCGCCGTTTAATTATCTCCATCCTGTGTGGTAACGAACTGGTCAATATCGCCTCAGCTGTGAATATGACCGGGATATTACTATTGCTTTATGGTGAGCAGGATGTGGGCTGGATTAACATTTTAATCATGGTTCCCCTGTTGTTATTGATTGGAGAAGTAACCCCAAAAACTGTCGCGGTCAGTTTCCCCATTAAGTTCACTACCCGTATCACTTCATTTTTTTTGCCACGCTGGATTATCTTTATAACGCCGTTACGCGAGATAGTGCGTGCAGTAGCCGACCAGATCACCACTATGGTAGTTGGAGATATCGTTGACAGAGAAAATATCCTGCAGCCAGATGAATTAAGAACCCTGCTTGAAGAGGGAGAAGAGACCGGTATCATTGATGCAACGGAGAGAGTACTGATAGATAACGTTCTGGAGGCATCAGAAACGGACATTTCACGAATAATGACGCCCGGGCCCCGTATACAATTTCTTGATGCTGATCTTCCTGTTAATGAAATCATTGAACAGTTCCGCAGCTATCGCCACCCTCGCGTACCTGTTTATCAGGGACATTGGGACAATGTGATCGGATTCATCCATTCCGAAGATATATTGAAACTTGTCAGGGGGGGGGGAGATCTTGCCATGGTCACTCTGGATATGATCCTGAAACAGGCACATTATGTACCTCCCACTAAAAAGGTGGATGAAATGTTCGATTATTTTCAGGCACATAATACCCGTGTTGCGATAATACTTGGAGAATATGGAGAGGTATCTGGTATTGTCACCATGAAAGATGTCCTCAAATTCATTTTCGGTGAAATCTCTGGAAAAATGGTGGGACAGGAGCATTACAAGGAAGATGATGAAAACAGTTATATTGTTCCCGGCGATATGCGTCTGGCAGATTTTTACAATCTTACCAATTTTGATATTGAAGATGCGGTAATGGCAACTATCGGTGGCGTTGCCTTCAGGCTGTTTGACCGACTACCAGAACCCGGAGATCAGATAACATACGAAGGCTTTCGCTTTACCGTAAAACAACGTAGTGGATTAAGAATCAGTCAGCTTCAGGTTCAGAAGTTATCTTCGAACAATCAGGATGAACAGTCAAATGATAAAGAGTTAACTAACTCGAAGAAGAAAAAAAAGAAGAAGAAAAAGAAAAAGAATGATGCCGTAGTGGATCGCGAAAATGGATCACCTTCAACGAGTCAAGAAAAAAAACCAGTGATATTAGCAGAAGTTGATAAGAAACAACCTGATACAGATGAATCGATTGCTACTAGTCTCGATGACAATTTGGAAGCATTGGCTAAGGATGAAGAGTTAGCGCCCCCTAAGAAAAAAAAGAAAACAAAGAAACATGTTCCAGTTGATGAAGGCTCTGCAGTGAACAGCGAGAAAGAACCAACAGAAAAAAATCATGAAGAAAATCAGGAACTATTAACTAAACCAGAAAAGACAATTATTTCGAAGAATAAAAAGAAAATAAAGAACCAGCATTCAATTGTCGTTACTAAAAGTGTTTCGTCATCAAAGGGTCATAAAAAAAGATCAAAGGCATTGCCAAAAGTTATACCTGGCAAGCTGCCTGACGATAAACAATCTGAAGGAGAGAAGTGATGGAATGGGCTGTTGAACTCATATTAATTATTTTTTTCCTGTTGCTGAAAGGTTTTTTCTCTGGTTCCGAAATAGCCATGGTGAATTCGGATAAGCTCAAATTAAGACATCAGGCAAAGAAGGGAAACCGTGGTGCCTCATTAGTGCTCAAACTATTCAAAACTCCGGACGTTATTCTTGGTACGACTCTGGTGGGCACCAATCTGGCCACAGTGATTATCTCCACCCTGGGTGCCCTGATATTCATCGATATGTTTGGCTCGGCCGGGGATTTGATATCAATTCTGATTTTAACTCCGGTGCTACTGATTCTTGGAGAAGTCGTACCCAAGAGTATCTTCCAGCAAAATGCTGACACGCTCTCCAGTCGAATTATCTATGCGCTACGTTTTTTCTCTTACCTTTTCTATCCGGTAATTTTCATTTTCAGTCTTGTAGCACGTTTTATCACACGTATCGTGGGTGGAGGAACGGTTCCTCAGAATATGTTTATCACCCGCGAAGAGTTACGAGTACTACTCGATGTATCCGATTCTACCGCAAACTCTTCAACGATTGATCGTAAACGTATACGGAGAATCATTCGTTTTGGCGATACGACAGTGGGAGAGGCTATGATTCCTCTCGCCGATGTAGTTGGCTTAAATGAAGCTCGCCCCATGAAAGAGGCAGTGCGTCTGGTCATGAAATACGGCTTCAACCGGTTGCCGATCTATCGGGGAAATATTACCAATATCAAGAGTATCCTGACGCTGGATTCATGGGACTTAATGGATCCAGATATTATGGAAAAGCCTGCTACCGATTACATGAGTTCGGTATTGTTTATTTCTCCTAAACAAACTATTGACCAGGCTCTTCCCCTGTTGCAGGCACGTGATGATCATATGGCCGTAGTAGTTGATGAATTTGGTTCTGCGGTTGGAATTCTCACGATGGAAGATGTTTTTGAAGAGGTCGTGGGTGAGATCGATGTCGGATATGACTTCGATGAATATAACCCCAGGCAACGAAGCTACATCGAACACGAGAGTGAAAGCATTCACATTATGAGCGGCAGGACTCCCATCTCAGAAGTCAATGATATCCTGTATGTACACTTTTCAGTCGAGGAGGCACATACTATTGGAGGATTGATCGGTTGTCGCTTACGACACATTCCAGCCATAGGTGACACCATCGAAGAACAGGGTTATAGCCTGAAGGTTCTGGACGCGGATGAACGCTCGGTTATCAAGGTTCGGGTTGAACGTTTATAGTTGCAGGCAGCCCTGCCCCGGTTATACAGCTTAGGAGTCTGTCGACATAGATTCCAGATATGGCTTATAAATGTTTCCGTTAAAAAACAAATACCGTGACTAAATCATTTGAACAACTGCTTGATACGCTAGAGGATCTGATTGACGAAAAAACCGGGGCAACTGGTGACAGGCAAAAATTAGACTTTGCGATTGGTGATGTTCAGGGTTGTTTTGATGAGCTTAGAAAATTACTCGATAAAATTGATTTTGATCCTGACAAACATAAGTTATGGTTTGCCGGTGACCTGGTAAACAGAGGGCCTAACTCACTTCAGGTTTTACGTTTTGTGAAAACCTTGGGAGATAGTGCTGTTACAGTACTGGGTAATCATGACCTACAGCTTTTGGCGGCCGCTGAAGGCATTTTAAAACCCAAACAACGGGATACTATTTCAGCAATACTGGAAGCACCGGATATTGACGAATTACTCAAATGGTTGAGACACCAGCCTCTATTGCATTACGATAAATCGCTCAATTACGTGATGGTGCATGCTGGTATTTATCCAAAATGGGATCTAAAGCAGGCACGGGCCTGTGCACTCGAACTGGAGACAGTATTGCAGGGCGAACACTATCGTGATTTTCTAGAACAGATGTCTAACTGGACCAAACCTAAAAAATGGAAATCAGGATTAAAGGGTATAGAGCGTCTATGCTTCATCAGTAACAGCTTTACTCAAATGCGTTATTGTGATGACAAAGCCAGGGTTTATCTAAATGCAGGTAGCAGAGAAGCCCAGAAAAATGGCTATATACCCTGGTATGAAGTGCCTAAACGATCACTTAAAAAAACACCGGTAATCTTTGGGCACTGGGCCTCCTTATCAGCTCAGAAAATCAAGTCTAAACAGGTTTTTTCACTTGATAGTGGCTGTGTTCATGGAGGAAAGTTGACTGCGATATGTTTGCAGAATAAAAGCTATGTAAGTGTGCGGTGCCATGATGCCAGGGCTTATAGTTGATAACACTGCAAACGTTTAAGAAGTAGACGAGATTATTCGATTATTAAAATAAATCAAAGAGCATTACCCGGTCAAAAATGGATAACACTCCTTGATTCAAATTGACAGTTTCAGATGTAACTGGAACGATTAAAAAATTACATCATCATGCCTCTGATCATAAAATAAATGCTCGCAGAAAGAAAAGCTGCTACGGGTACCGTAATAATCCATGCCATAATAATCTTTTTGAAGGCATCTCTTTTTACATACTTTTTACGGTGTAACTTATCAACAATACGCTGTTCTTCTTCAAGAATTTTTTCTTCAGTCTCGACCATCTCGTATAGTTTACCGATTTGCTTGTAAACTTTTTTATCTTTCTTCTCGTCATCCAGGTCTAATAATTCCTGAAGATTATCTCTATATTGCTCCAGTTTATTTTCTTCTTTTATCAGTACCTTTTCTTCTTCATCCAGTTTAATGACTTCCTTATGATCCTGTAAATATTCCCTTAAGAAACCAACACCAAAGATGCCACCAATAGCAATATGAGTAGAACTAACCGGTAAGCCTAGCTGACTGGCAATAATAACTGTAATAGCAGCAGCCATTGCGATGGAAAAAGCTCTCATTTGATCAAGTTCTGTTATTTCAGAACCTACCGTTTTAATTAGCTTTGGACCATATAATGCCAGACCAACAACAATACCCAGTGCACCAACAGCCATAACCCAGATTGGAATAGAAGCTTTGGATGAAATACCTCCCGTATTGACAGCATCACTAATCGCAGCCAGGGGTCCAATCGCATTGGCGACATCATTGGCTCCATGCGCGAAACTCAACAGTGCCGCTGCAAAAATAAGCGGGACGGTAAATAAAGTATTGATACTGGCTCTATCATTTTTAAGGTGATTTTTCTTTGACACACTATTTTTAACCAATATAAAAACGATTACTGCGAGTATCACACCAAGAATAGCAGCGACCATAAAACTTGGTTTTTTCTCATCAGGCAAAAATGGAATGAAATCTACAATAGTCGGCCATACTTTCTTAAGACCTTTTAAGGTTAAATAAGTCGAAAACGCCCATGTCATAATAGCGACATAAACAGGAACCCAGAATTTTCCAGAAGAAACTTTATCTTCCTTAAAAACAATGTTCATCTTGATAGAAAACAGGAAAGCTGCAGCAATTATTCCACCTAAAACAGGAGAGATCACCCATGATGCTGCAATTTTACCCATGGTTCCCCAGGAAACGATGGCAAATCCGCCGGCCGCAATACCTGCACCCATCACGCCACCCACAATTGCGTGGGTTGTGGAAACGGGCGCTTTAAATTTAGTCGCCAGGTTTAACCATAAGCCCGCTGAGAGTAGTGCTGCCATCATGGCCCAAATAAAACTATTAGGATCACCTCCAAAAGCATCAATATCAATAATGCCTTTTTTGATCGTACCAACTACATCCCCACCGGCAATAAAAGCTCCACCAGCTTCAAATATACCCGCGATAACGATTGCGCCACCCAGAGTCAGGGCTTTAGAACCCACTGCGGGGCCAACATTATTAGCTACATCATTAGCACCGATATTCATGGCCATATAAGCACCAAAAAGAGCGGCTATAACCAGGAATGCATTTGTCGGCAGTTCTCCCATAGAGTTATAACTGAGAATAAGCACCGATATCATAAAGACTATGATGATGCCGAATTTTACAAAATCACCCTTGCTGGAGCTTTCTGCAGCATCCTCCATCTCTTGAAAAAAACTAAACATTGACATTTTTTTTACCTTTCTATTATTATTAAAATTAAAATGAATAGAGTGACAAATTTATCTTCTATATTCCTGGAAAAAAAAGCTTTGGCAGGTTGAAAACGTAAAATGGTCCCTTTACCCAATATCTGATAAGTGTATTTGTAATTTCACTCTATTGAAACACCCGAATAAAAGCATAACACTAACTTGATTAGTCGAACTCGATGATAGCGCATATCAAAATCAGGAAACCACAAAAAGTGTCTTATTGAACCATTAAATGAATTTATACACCTTGCGTTGAGTCATCTAAATATAAAAAAGAGTTGCATCTATCAACTGAAAATACTAGCAAAACTGATAACCCCGATAAGAGTAAATCTAGATTAACAAAAAGGTCTGTTTTAAATGGCTACAGTATCGTTGGGATTGGGCAATTGGGCAATTAACCTTTATCCCGGCATTATTTATCAGCAGAAAATACAAACCTGGGTTTAAGCCAGTAAATGATAATGGGCAGGAACATTAATGCAGTGAGCACATCCAGAATTAATGCCTCGGCAATATACAAACTAACTGACCAGGTATTGGCTAAAGTGGTGTTCATTAAGGGAATAACACTGCCCAGTAAAACCACAACCGATATGACAATCGCTGATCCTGTCGAACTTAATGTCTTCTCCAGAGCTTGATACCAGTTTAATTTGCTTCTCTGCATTTCTTCACGTAACCGCGAAACCATATAAATGCCATAATCTATGCCCAGTCCCATCGCAATACTGAGAGCAACCTGAACATGAAAGGCCAGGTTTGCAGACCATTCTTTAATAGACGTCATATACCCTGCCAGGCCATATTGTGACATCAGAGTGATGTAACATAGACAGATTAATACAAAAGCAATTGACCAGCTTCTAAACATAATGGCAGACATTAAAAAAACAGTTAAAGATGTCATTGCTGGCGCATGTAACCACTCGGCAAAAGCAACATCTCGTGTTGCTTCGGTGATACCCAGAAAACCGCCAATTGCAACTTTTCCATCTTGAATTGACTCTTCAGTCACAATTGTTTTTACACCATTGTCGATTCGAATTTCTACTTTTTCACCCGCGGTGATACCCACTCTTATTTTTCTAAAGCCCGGTTCATTTTGATGTTCATGTAAATAATTCTGGATATCCACTATGGTTTGATGAGTTAGAACGGGATCCATCGTATTAATAAAACTGACAATAATACCTTCATCCCAGGTTGTGGTATTGACAAATGAATCAAGTTCTCCCGGCCCTGAACTATTGACCAGCATGGCATTGTAAAGCTGGACAGTATCATCTGGGACAGGTAAATAATCCGGGTCATCAGGATCTGCATAGGCATAACGGTTTTCCAGCAGGTGCTGCCGCACAGGAATGGCAAACAGGTTCATATGTTTCATCGGAGCTACACCATCCGGCGAATTGAGCATCATGTTGAGTGTTTTAACAAACTGTATATATGACGTTGAATAACCGACGTAAGGATGTTTGCGTAACCAGTCTTCGAAATCTGATAGCGCTTTCAATACGGTTGCATCATTGAAAATTCCCTGTGCGGGATCATCCAGTTCGTCATAACATTGTTCGGGACCGATAACTCTGTCACCGTAGTCATTTCTTGAGTCTTCTCCACACAAAGGCAGTGTTCCTAATTTTGAACGAATGATCATGTTCGCCGTAATGGCTCCGGGCATCATGGCTGAAAGTTTATCCAGATCACTAATTTGCCGCACTTCTCCAGCGCCAACAATTTCGCCCAGCATGTAATGATCTTTGAAAGCTGCACGTGGATAGTTAATACCTTTTTCAATGCCTGGCATAATATCGAATTCATCCTGTATTCGCGCTACTTCAGGGTCGCTACGCCCTGCTTCACCGGCAAATACTGCATCAACGCCGCGCCCTAGTTCGGCATAATCTGCCGATAACCATAAAATTCCAAAAACCATAGCCAGCGGTATCCACTTGAGTTTACTCGTAAGCAAGTTAGCGATACTTTTTCCCAGTTTATTTTCCCAGCCACGTTCTTCCCGGTGACTTTTATTCTCAGGAGGAAAAATCATCAGTAGTAATGGAATGAGCGTCGTTGTTGTAAGGATAAGCGTCGACATACCAAAAATACCAAAATAGGCATAGGCTTTATAAAAGGAGATATCAACAAAAGAGATAGCAAAGAAACCATGCAAATCGGTTCCAATTGATAGAGTTGCCGGCACGATGGTAAATCGAATCGCTTTATAGGCGGCTACTTCAGGGTCATCAGATTTTTGATACTCCTGTTTAAAGCGGCGAGTCACCTGCATCGCATGTCCAATGCCTATTGCCAGCAATAACATGGGAGTTAATACCATCATGGTAGTGAGTTTAAACTCGGTGAACCCCATCAGACCTAATGTCAGGATGATAGTCATGCCAACGCCTAATAGAGGGAATACCGAACAGCTCCAGGTACGGTACTCATACCAAAGAACCAGTAATATAATCAGCAGGGAAACACCGAATAACCAGGCTTTGTCCCATACTTCCTGCACCATCGAAGCCAGAAAATAAGGCTCACCAGATATCAAAAATTCAACGCGATCTCCATAACGCAACTCATAATCCGCCTGAAGTTTATTAACAGCATTTATCCAGTTAATGTAGTCATCCTTGAGTTCGTTATTAAAATCACCGACGATAAACGTTGCTTTAGCCGAACATTGTTCATGAGCATAGGCAACTGATTGATTGGAAAGAACACCATTTTCATCCAGTAAATCACACTTTTCAGCGTCATCATTTTCGTAATAAACCAGCAATGGTTCTAAAACGGGATGTGTCTGTAGGCCATTTTTTAAAAAATCAATTTGGTGATCGAGAGTTTTCGATTCAGCAGAAAAGCCACTAGCAGGAATAAGCCGTTTGAAATCCAGGTTACCCTCTTCAGATAAACCTAGATGACGCATTCTGGATGATGGCAATCCGGCAAAATTTTCTGCGTTGGCATAATCCAGCTTGATGACATCGTCATAAAAAGCATCAAGCATTTTGACAAACCAGGGCTGAAAGATATCTCCCTGTTTTACCTTGACGCCCCACACCATGATATTGCCCATACCATAATGAAGTTCGTTGTATAAATTTGTTGCTATATACCTATTGGAGAGGGGTAATAGAGAATCAGGGTCATTACGCAGATTTACATCTTTAATAAACAGAGCAGCCAGAATGGTCCAGGCGAAGATGAAGCTAATAACAGCCCAGCGGTATTTTATTACAAAACAAGCGTAACGTTCTGCTGCGCTTTTCCCGTCGCTATTCACGGTACTTGAAAGGCATTATTAGCGTTTGCCATATTTCTTTAATGTTTTCTCGGACCAGAAACTGTCGCGTAAATTTTCATTTAAAGAAATAGTGCTTCTTGGCACAAAAATCATACTGTCAATACCACTGGTATGTGTCAGCGCATAAATATAACGTGGATAACTGACTCTGGGATCAGACTGATCCAGTGACTGCCAGTCGATAACAACCGTCTTGAGTTTTTTACCATCTTTATAATAAACGGTGCGGTACAGGGCAAAAGTTTCCTTATCGACTTCACTAATATGGTAGTCATACCACCAGTCTTTAAATTTAGTGGTACTTTTTAGTACATAGACAGGTTTTCCTTGATGTTCACACTGTGGTCCGGGCAGTTTTTTTGTGTAACGATTAACTTCCCAGGGGTTTAATTTCATTGCCAGTAAACAACCTTCGAAAACGGCATCATCCATTTTTTCATGAACTTCATGTTCTGGTTTCCTTAAAACCAGTTCGCCATAAGTCAGGTTGGTACCCACCCAGGTATCTTCATGGGCCGGTTCATTCATGCGACGTGTTTTGCGTAGAGATGGCAACCAGATAGTCAACTGTCCTGATCGGGATTTATCGGTATAACTGATATATAGAATTCCGGTGCCTTTAGCTTTACCTGATTTGATTATAGCCATTTGCATTGAATCAATGTTTGGATTCAGCGGGTTACTATTTCCGAATGTTTCGAAAGTATTAACAATCGGACGTCGACCAGGTTTTCTTTTGGCGCTAGGTGCCCGGTTAACCACCATCGCAATATCTTTTTTATTTTTCTTGCTGGCTGCATTTTTAACCAGGTTGCCATGCGCAACCGCATAAACCTGCTCAGCTATTTGCTCTGCGTTAACTTCACCGGATGGGAATGGCAGAATTCGTTTAGCCTGAACAATGTTAAAAATACTGGTTAAACTGATAAACAGTAATACGGGTACTATTTTATACATAAAGCCGAGTTTGCCATTACCAACATTTATAGTCCACCGCTGCACTAATTTTATTTTAGAAATCAAAAAAGCATCCCCCTAAATAACGTCATTGCAGTAGGTTATTTGCCGGAATAATGTAAAATAGCGTTTTTCATTTATCAGCTTTATTTCCTATGGATTTATCATCTTTAACCGCAGTCTCTCCTGTGGATGGTCGTTATGGCCGAAAAACAAAACAGCTCCGTGCAATTTTCAGTGAATACGGACTGATCTTTCATCGTGTTCTGGTGGAAGTTCGCTGGTTACAGGCTTTAGCCCAGCAGCCTCAAATTGCCGAAGTTCCGGCACTATCTGATGCAGCCAATAGTCTGTTAGAAAACATCATTATAGATTTTTCTGAACAGGACGCTTTGCGCGTTAAAGAGATTGAAAGCACCACGAATCATGATGTAAAAGCAGTCGAATACTTTCTAAAAGAAAAGATTGCAGATAACAGTGAATTAATGGCCATTAATGAATTCATTCACTTTGCCTGCACTTCAGAAGATATCAATAACCTGTCGCATGCGTTAATGCTGAAAGCAGGACGTGAAGCATTGCTTGAAGAGTTACAGGCTACCACCCGTCAACTTGAACAACTGGCACTGGATAATGCCGATGTATCAATTTTATGCCGCACACATGGTCAGCCCGCCTCCCCTTCAACATTAGGTAAAGAAATGGCCAATGTGGCTTATCGGCTGCAACGCCAGTTGAGTCAAATTTCAGCTATCGAGATTATGGGAAAAACCAATGGTGCCGTGGGTAACTATAATGCTCATTTCAGTGCTTACCCGGATATCGACTGGGCCGCGTTTTCACAGTCATTTGTTGAATCGCTGGATATTACCTTTAATCCTTACACCATTCAGATTGAGCCGCATGATTATATAGCCGAGCTGTTCGATGCCGTTTCGCGTAGCAATACTATTTTGATCGATTTTTCACGCGACATCTGGAGTTATATTTCTATCGGTTATTTCAAACAGAAAACAATCGCCGGAGAAGTCGGTTCATCCACCATGCCTCACAAGGTTAACCCTATCGATTTTGAAAATGCCGAAGGAAACCTGGGTATTGCGAATGCCATCATGACTCACCTGTCTCAAAAATTACCTGTTTCCCGCTGGCAACGTGACCTGACCGATTCAACTGTATTACGAAACCTGGGGGTTGGCTTTGGACATGTGTTTATCGCCCTTGATTCGTTAAAACGTGGTATCAATAAACTGGAAGTGAATAACGCTGTTATTGCCGAAGACCTGGATCAAAACTGGGAAGTACTGGCCGAGCCTATTCAAACCGTCATGCGTCGCTACGGTATTGAAAAACCCTATGAAAAACTCAAGGAATTAACCCGGGGACAACGCGTGAATCAACAAATCATGCAGCAGTTTGTGGAAGGCCTTGAAATACCCGATCAGGCAAAACAGCAACTGATGCAGTTAACACCATCAACCTATATCGGCAATGCGATCGAACAGGCTTCGAATATTAAAAATTAAATATTGCACCACGAAGAACACGAAGATTTAAAAGTAAATCATTTTTGTTTGATAAACCATTGAAGTTTATTTATAAAAAGACTCATAGTTTTTCCGGTTTAAAATTTCGTGCTCTTAGTGTCCTTTGTGGTGAATATTTTTTTATGACATCTTATGCTAGATTTAACTAACTTTGATATCGATGATTTTCTGGCTAATTACTGGCAGAAAAAACCACTTTTAATCAGGCAGGCCCTGCCCGGTTTTGAAAGTATCATTTCACCGGAAGAACTGGCCGGACTCGCCTGCGAAGAAGGTGTGCACAGCCGTCTTGTGATTGAGAAAGATGCTGAAACCCCCTGGCAATTAAGTTACGGCCCATTTACAGAAGATACCTTTACCAGCCTGCCTTTAACTCATTATTCATTGCTGGTTTCCGAGTGTGAAAAATGGATACCTGAATTACAGGAACTGGTTGATTGCTTTAATTTCATTCCTAAATGGCGAATTGATGATCTAATGATTTCGTACGCGCCGGAGCACGGGTCGGTTGGACCTCATGTCGACGAATACGATGTATTTTTAATCCAGGCTAAAGGTAAAAGAGACTGGTCTATTGAAAACAGTATTAGCGAAAATACCCGCTTAATCCCGGATACGGAGCTTGCGATTTTGCAGCAATTTAATCCTGATCAGCAGTGGGTGCTGGAGCCTGGTGATATTCTTTACCTTCCCCCAAAATTAGCGCATCACGGAGTTGCCATGGGTGGAGGCTGCATGACCTATTCTGTTGGATTCAGAGCACCTGCCGTTAGCGATATCATGGATAGCTTTTTGCTCGAAGCCAGTGATAACAGGTTAACCGATACACGTTATACTGATATCCCCCTATCCAGCAATAGAAACCCTGCTGAAATAAAAACAGCAGATGTTCAGCACTTCAAATCAATGATTGATCATTTACTCGATCAATCTACACAACTGTGGCCGGATATTGTCGGTAAACTGCTATCAGACAGTACCCTGTCTGATGATGTCGAAAGCATAAGCTGTGATACGATTAAACAGGCAGCCAGCAAGCTTTGGCAAAAACATCCTGACTCTAAATTATTCTATTTCCGGACAGCGGATAAACTGCGCTTTTATCACAATGGACAGGTTTTTGTGCTCGAATTTTCAGAAATTAACCTCGATTTTTGCAAAACACTGTGTAACCAACAACTCATTTCGGTGGCTGATTTTTATGATGTTTTATCAAAATCAGCAGTTGACCTGTTACTGGTTTTAATTAATTCCAAAGCTTTGATACCGGTGTTAGATGACGAGTAAAATCAGCGTACAGCAAGCTCATTGGGGCACTGATCAGGCGCAGCTAACAAATATACGAACCCGCGTATTTGTCGAAGAACAACAGGTGCCTTCCGAAATTGAAATAGACGGTAAGGACGCGGACTGTTTTCATGTTAAAGCACTGAATTCAGCAAATGAAGTTATCGGCACTGCTCGATTGTTACCTTCCAATTACATCGGCAGAATGTGTGTGATAAAGGAGTATCGACAGCTGGGTGTTGGCGGACAAATGCTTTCTTACTTGATAAATTATGCTCGTCAGAAACAGATAAAATTATTGATGTTAAATGCGCAAATAACAGCGTTACCCTTTTATCAGAAATTTGGCTTTATCCCCGATTCCGAAGTTTTTATAGAAGCTGATATAGAGCATATACATATGACTTTATCTCTTGCAGACTTAAACTTATCAAAACCTTTAAATGGAGTACCGCATGTCCGCTGATAATCACAAGTCTTTCGATAATGACCTCGAACAGGTGCGTCATAAAGTTATTTTGATGGCAGAAATGGTGTGTAAAGAGCTATCAGATAGCATTCAGGCATTTTCTACACGAGACCAGGAGTCAGCCTCGGATACTGTCGCCGCCGATACACTAGTGAATGCAAGCGAACGAATTATTGATGACCAGATTATTGAATCAATTTCGCAACATCACCCCGTGACTTCTGACTGCAGACAGCTCATCGCTGCGCTAAGAATTGCCAAAGATCTGGAACGTATTGGGGATTATGCAACCAATATCGCTAATCATTCCATGACACTGGATCAATTAGATATTACCGGAGAAGAGCAACGCGTTATTGATATGGGCCATGCCGTCACAACCATGCTGGAAGAAGTTATCGAAGCTTTTACCGAGCAGGATGCAGCCAAGTCTGAACTGGTTCGTCAACAGGATGAACAAATTGATGAATTGTTTACCAAGATTTTTAGTGAATTATTAACCATTAATTCGAACAATGCCAAATTATCCAGTTCCTGCACGCACCTTTCCTTCATTGCAAGAAGTCTGGAAAGAATTGGCGATCATATTACTGATATAGCTGAAGAGATTCTGTACACGGTAGAAGGTAAATTTCCGCAAGATAAGCGTATAACGGCAGATGAGACGGCATTTTTGAAATAAAATAAACTTAGCTAGCGGGTGCGCTCGGGCGTACCTTAGTTTTTATCAGGCACTAGCGGTGAAGACAACAGGCCTGCGGTAATAATAAATGCCGAAGATATCCATAAACAACCAGTCAACCCCCATTGCTGATACGCCAGACCGGATAAAACAGTACCGCTTAACCGCCCTCCCGCATTCGCCATGTAATAAAATCCCACATTAAGGGAAACCTTGTCGTGATCCGAATAGGCCAGGATCAGGAATGAATGTATGGCTGAATTAATGGCAAATACAATTCCAAAAATTACCAACCCAAGAACAACAGCAACGGCCGGGTTTGCAGATAGCTGTAATGCAATTGCTATAGCCGCAGGAATTATAGCTAATACAAATATCCAGCGCCTTGATGTAGCGCCATCAGGACCACTATGATGACGAGATTGTCGTAACAATTGTGGTGCCAGAGCCTGCACAAAACCATAAGCGATAATCCATAAAGCCAGGAAGGCACCCACTTTAGTATGCTGCCAGCCAAGCACTGAGCTTAGAAATACCGGTAATCCCACCACGAACCAGACATCTCTGGAACCAAATAAAAAAAATCGGGCGGCAGATAGCCAGTTAATTTCAGGCGTATTTGAAAAGAGTTGTTTGAATTTTGGTTTGTCACTTGTTTTGCCAATATCAGCGGGTAGTAACACGATGGTAATAAGCAGTACCAGCAACAGACTTCCTGCTAAAACAGCGAGTGCAGAACGAAAACCGATGGTTGAAAGTAAAGCTGCTCCGATAAAAAAACCAGCTCCTTTGAGTGAATTTTTTGACCCGGTTAAAATCGCAACCCATTTAAATAGTCTTTTTTCCGCCTGCTTCGACTCACCTTTCTGCTGAGACGGCAGCATCAGTTTAACACTGGCTTTTGCACTCATTTTATTCAGGTCTTTGGCTATTCCGGATAATGCCTGAGCCAGCATGACATAGGCTACAGTTAACAGAGTATCAGGCACCGTTAACATGCTTAAAGCTATAACCTGTAATCCCATACCCAGGAACATTGTCCGGTTCAAACCGATACGTGCGCCCAGCCATCCCCCGACAAGGTTTGTAACAACACCAAAAAATTCATAAAACAAAAACAACATAGCAAGTTGAAAAGGGCTGTATCCCAGCTGGTGAAAATACAGTACCACCAGCATGCGAATAGCCCCGTCGGTAATAGTAAAACCCCAGTAACCTGCGGTAATTACCAGGTAGTTTTTCAACCCAACCTGCATATTACATTTTTCTCGCTATCATTTGCGCAGTATCCATCATCCTGTTCACATAACCCCATTCATTATCATACCAGGCCAGTACTTTGACCTGTGTATCATCGATCACCATTGTCGATAATGCATCGATGATAGAAGATCGTTTATCCCCGGTATAATCTACTGACACCAGTGGTCTTTCTTCAAAGCCTAAAATACCTTTTAGTTCATTTTTTGATGCCTGCTTGAGCAGCGAGTTAACTTCTTTAACCGTGGTTTTATTTTTAGCCTCAAACACGAAATCAACAAGAGAAGCATTCAATAAAGGTACACGGACCGCCAGACCGTTTAACTTTCCTTCCAGTTCAGGAAAAATTTTAGTGATAGCTTTAGCTGAACCCGTTGATGTTGGGATGAGTGATTGACCACAGGCTCGTGCACGTCGTAAATCAGAATGCCCTTTATCAACAATGGTCTGGGTATTGGTAATATCATGAATTGTCGTCATCAATCCATGTTTGATACCAATTTGTTGATTCATCACCTGAATGACCGGAGCCAGGCAATTTGTCGTACAGGATGCAGCAGTAATGATGTTATGTTTCTGCGGATCATATAAATGATGATTAACACCGTAAACGATATTTATTGCCGGATCGGGTACAGGCGCAGATACCAGCACTTTTTTGATGCCCTGATCGAAATAGGGTTGCAATGACTCCCGGGTTTTAAAATGTCCGGAACAGTCTATTAACAGGTCAATACCTTTATCACCCCAGTGAATTTCCTCCGGAAAGAAATGATCACTAAAGCCCAGCATCTTTCCATCAACAGAAAGACTGTTATCATCGAAAAATATATTTTTATCCCAATGACCCTGGATAGAATCGAACTCTAATAAATGGGCATGGCAGGCTGCACTACCCTTGATTTCATTAATATGAACAAACTCAAGATCAGGTCTTCCCCAACCCGCTCTCAAGCCCAGTTTGCCCATACGACCGAAGCCGTTTATTCCTACACGAATGGTCATTATTTAACCTCTTAGATAGTTTTTAGATTGTTCTGCATCGAATTTGAAAAATTTTTAAGAAAATATGACTAAAATGTGACAATATTATAAAAAAATTAATAATCGGTTTTTCAGATAGCGTACTAAACCATAAAATAGCAATAATTTATTTAAATACAATTAGTTATGGAAAATACTTCAGTAATTACATTAATTAATAAACAGGAATGTTTCGATGCTGTACATGAAGTTATTCAATCAGCAGAACAAAGTATCGCCATCTTCAGTCAACAACTTGAACCCCTGTTATATAATCATCAACCTGTTTGTGAAGCTATTTCAAGCCTGGCACGAAAAAACCGTTATTCGAGTGTGCGAATTCTGGTGTTGAAAACTCAATCTATGGCTTCCGATGGTCACTGTTTAATTAATCTCTCTCAACGGTTACCCTCCTCCATTCAGATAAAAGTGCCGGTTACAGCAGAATTACAACGGTTTTCTGAAAGCTGGTTGATAGCTGATAATCATACTATATGCCAGATCAATAATCCCGATCGATACGAAGGTAGTTTAATAAAAAATAATCGCTTACACGTTAAAACGGCACTGGAATTCTTTGACCATGCCTGGGAGAATAGTCAGCCCGACCAAAACACCCGAAGATTAAGCATTTAAATAGTCTTCAGCCAGTGGATTCCAGTCTTTAGGATTCAGATGAATCCAGATTCATCTATTTTAAGCCAAGAACCTTTTTTGCATTGTGATAGTCATAACCCTGGTTAGAGGCTACATCTTTAATCGTCATTTTACCTTTGTAAACAATCAAACCATGTCGTAAATGAGAATTTTCTTTGAGAGCTTGCTCGGCGCCTTTGGCAGATATTTCCAGGCAGTGTGCGCCAGCCTGAATAACATACGACCAGCCACTTCCGACATGGCTGCGGTAATGGAAGTCCACCTTTGGCTGAAGTCACGGTTTCATAGGCAATGCAGATAGCCCGCTGTCAACAAGATCTTTAGTTTGACCAGTGTCTGGAGCAAGCTGAAGATAAGTAAACAAAATCTGCTCAGGACGTAACATTGCACGTGCAACGGCCTGTGGTTGTTTCACCTTGATAATCATTTCAGCCTGTTGAAAGACATCAGCGGCTGTCTAAGATATTACTGCCCCGACGGCGATATAATCATCATCGCTTTTACCAATTCCAACACCTGCACCTGTTTCTATCAGAACCTGATGACCATGAGAAATAACTTCCCGTATGCTACCGGTGTTAATCCCACTCGATATTCATTATTTTTTATCTCTTTAGGTACACCAATAAGCATTTAATTTTTGCTTCATCGTGGTTTTGTAACGATATTCACTACTGGAAAAAACTAAAATCTATTCAACTTTAAAACAGGCAATCAAACGATCCTGATATGATTTTAATTCGGGTCTGGAATTGTTGCATTGATCCATCGCATAGGGACAACGTTGATGAAATGCACAACCAGATGGTGGATCTAATGGTGAGGGTAACTCACCTTTCAGGGCCACCCGTTTTGCACGTTTATCCGGATCGACAAATGGCGTACTGGCGAGCAGCGCCTGGGTATAAGGGTGTTGTGGAGAACCAAAAATAGCATCTCGTGTACCCTGTTCTACCGGTCGACCGAGATACATCACCATCACTTCATCGGCAATGTGCTCAACCACACTTAGACCATGAGAAATAAAAACATAGGCGGTATTTAACTCATCCTGTAAATCCATTAACAGGTTAAGAACCTGGGCCTGAATCGAGATATCCAGTGCAGACACGGGTTCATCGGCAACCACCAGAGTCGGCTTTAACATCAGTGCCCGGGCTATGGCGATACGTTGACGTTGACCACCTGAAAACATATGCGGATACCTGGATATATGTTCGGCTCGAAGCCCTACTTTTTCTAACATGTTAACCACCAGCTCATTACGTGATTTAGCATCCAGGCTGGTATTTATTTTTAATGATTCGCTTAAAATCGAGCCCACATTTTTTCGGGGATTAAGAGACCCATAAGGATCCTGAAATATCATCTGTACTGATTTTCTGAGCTGTTTTATCTGGTTGTTACTGGCAGAATCAACATTCTGCCCGTTAATACTGAGCTGCCCTTGAGTGGGTTCTTCGATAAATGTTAACAAACGGGCCAGTGTAGATTTTCCACAACCCGACTCACCCACAACTGCAAGTGTTTTTCCTGCTTTTAGTTCAAAACTGACACCGTCAAGAGCTTTAAGATCGATGTGTTTGGAGAAAGTAGATGGTTTAACCGAGTAATATTTTTTCAGGTTATGGCCAACAGCAACAACTTCATTGTGTGCGTGATTATCAGTCATTGCTTGTCTCCGGATAAAAGCAACGAACATCAAGCTTTTCGTTCCACCCCACCTGTTCTTTTGAGCAACGCTCTTTCGCAGATTCACATCGAGGATGAAACAGGCAGCCGGTAATATGATCATAAGGTCCGGGGACGACACCGGAAATTGTCGGTAAACGGCTCATACCTTTACTGCGCTCCGGTAATGCTTCAAGCAACGCACGCGTATAGGGGTGACGAGGGCTGTGAAATAATTCAGATACATCCTGAGATTCAACTTTTTGTCCTGCGTACATAACATTTACTCGATGCGCTGTTTCTGCAATAACACCCATATCATGAGTGATTAACACGAGTGCCATATCCCGTTCCTGTTGCAGGCTAAGCAATAAATCCAGGATCTGTGCCTGAATCGTAACGTCGAGTGCTGTGGTTGGTTCGTCGGCAATTAATAACTTAGGATTACAGGCTATTGCCATGGCAATCATCACGCGCTGATTCATGCCACCTGATAGCTGGTGAGGATAAGATTTCATACGCCGTTTAGGATCCGGAATACCCACCTGATCCAGTAACATTTCGGCTCGTTCCAGCAACTCTTTTTTATTCCCGCCTACGTGTACTTTTAAAGCTTCGACGATTTGATAACCCGCGGTATAACAGGGGTTTAGACTGGTCATAGGTTCCTGAAAAATCATCGCGATATCTTTGCCAATTATCTGTCGTTGCTGTTTAGGCTTAAGACTTAATAAATCGTGGCCATCAAAATAAAGCTTATCGGCTGTAATGACACCCGGGTATGCGATCAAACCCATCAACGCGAGCATAGAAACACTTTTACCTGAACCTGATTCACCGACTATTCCCAGAACATCGCCAGACTCAAGAGTTACGGATAGCCTGTCAACAGCCGTGTAATCTCCAAACTGAACACTCAAATTTTCAATTTCTAATAAAGCCATCAGTCTAAAAACACTCAGGATTTAAGTTTAGGATCAAGAGCATCACGTAAACCATCTCCCATCAGGTTAAAAGCCAGTACTACGATTAAGATTGCCAGACCGGGAAAAGTGACAACCCACCAGGCACGTTGAATAAACTGTAACGCACTGGATAACATCGTGCCCCACTCTGGAGTTGGAGGCTGAGCACCCATGCCAAGAAATCCCAGTGCTGCCAGATCAAGAATTGCACTGGAAAAACCTAATGTGGCTTGCACAATTAATGGTGCCATACAGTTTGGCAATACGGTTATCCACATCAGGCGCATCACCCCTGCCCCGGCAACGGTAGATGCCACTACATAATCTTTTCCGAGTTCCGCAAGTGCTGCCGCACGGGTTAGTCGAACAAAGTGGGGAAGTTGAACAATCACAACCGCCATTGCTGCATTCACCAGGCTGGGACCGAGAATAGCAACAATAACAATGGCCATTAATAAACTCGGCAGTGCCAGCATGACATCCATAAGACGCATAATGGCAATATCAACAACACCCTGATTAAATGCCGAGATCAGTCCTAACAAAATGCCTGCCAGCAGTGATGACAGAACCACCATTGCACCGGTTGATAAAGAAACCTGGGCACCGTAAATAATACGAGACAGGATATCCCGGCCAATATCATCAGTGCCCAGAATAAATTTTGAAGAGCCTCCCTCAATCCAGACCGGAGGAGCCAGAAAAGCATCCCGGAATTGTTCAGCAGGTTCATGAGGCGCAACATAAGATGCAAACATAGCCGATAACGCAATGATAACGATGACAATCAAACCTAGTAAAGCACCGCGGTTGACTCTAAAAGCATCCCAGATTTCAAACAGAGGATGACGTAATCTGGCTGGTTTTTGCTGTAAGGAAGTTTCCACTAGCGTCGAATCCTCGGGTTAATAAAACCATACAATAAATCAACCAGTAAATTGATAATCATAACTACCGATGCAATCAATAAAACACCACCCTGTAACACCGGATAATCTCTTCTTTGAACAGACTCTATCAACCACTTACCGACACCGGGCCAGGCAAATATTGTTTCGGTTAAAATGGCTCCAGCAAACAACACACCTACCTGAAGACCGATAACGGTCACAACGGGAATCAGCGCATTACGTAAAGCATGCACGATAATTACTCGCCAGGGAGTCAGACCTTTAGCCCGTGCAGTTCGAACATAATCTTCGCCTAACACTTCAAGCATTGAAGACCTGGTCATTCGAGCAATAACAGCCAGAGGAATAGTACCGAGTGCTATAGCCGGTAAAATTAAATGACTCAGAGCAGATTGAAATGCACCCGCTTCATCTGACAGTAAAGAATCTATTAATAAAAAACCGGTTACCGGTTCTACGTAGAACAACACTGATATCCTTCCTGACACGGGAGTCCAGCCGAGGAAAACAGAGAAAAATAAAATGAGTAATAAGGCCCACCAGAAAATGGGCATGGAATATCCAACCAGGGAGAGTCCCATGGTCGTATTATCAAAAATTGAACCTCGTTTAACAGCAGCCAGAATTCCAATCGGCAGTCCAATAATCAAAGCCAGGAAAATAGCGAAAACTGATAATTCTATAGTTGCTGGAAATAAGGTTAAAAACTCTCCAACAACAGAAGATTTAGTGACTATGGAATTGCCAAGGTCTCCTTGAAGTACGTTCTGAATATAAATCCAGTATTGTTCGAGTAATGGTTTATCAAGCCCGAGCTGAGCTCTTAAAGCCGCATGTCTAACTGGATCTATGCCACGTTCACCTGCCAGTAATTCAATAGGGTCTCCCGGAACCAGTCGAATCAATGAAAAACTCAACAGGGTTACACCAATAAAAGTAGGAATAATGAGAGATACGCGTGTAAGCAGGAAACGAAACATGGGATTGAATCTAGTGTTGCCAGGCTGAATTAATCAGCCTGGCAGTTCAGCAATAGTCAATTAAACATTGACGATTTATTTAAGATCTACACCGTAGAAAACATGTCCACCGAAGGGATCGATTTTATAGTCAACAACACGGGTGCTCATAGGCATAGATACTTTAGAATGCGCGATAGTAAACCAGGGAGCTTCTTCTTTAAAAATAACCTGAGCCTGCTTATACAGTCTGGTTCGTTCAGCAATATCGGTGGTTAGTTTAGCTTTCTTCAGAAGGTCATCAAAAGGTTCATGACACCATCTTGCTCTATTAGCACCTTTAGATGCAGCACAACTGAGTAAAACATGCAGAAAGTTATCAGGATCACCGTTATCACCGGTCCAGCCTAACAAAGTTGTCATGTGTTCACCTTTTTTACTTCGCTTCAAATATTCGCCCCACTCGTAGGTAACAATTTTAGCTTTAACACCAACTTTAGCAAAATCAGCCTGCATCATTTCAGCCATACGCCTGGCATTGGGATTATAAGGACGTTGTACCGGCATTGCCCACAGGTCCGTTTCAAAACCGTTTGGATAGCCCGCTTCCGCTAATAATGCTTTAGCTTTAGTCGGATTATATTCATCATCTATAATCGCATCGTTATAAGACCACATGGTTGGTGGAATCGGATTCTTAGCCGCAACACCTGCGCCAAGATAAATCGCATCGATAATGGCATCTTTGTTGATCGCCATATTCATTGCCTGACGAACCTTTTTGTTATCATAAGGTTTCTTCTCAGTATTGTAAGCCAGGTAACCAACATTCAGGCCTTCCTGTTCAAGCAGTTGTACAGAACTATCCTTTTTCATGCCTGCAATATCAGCAGGGTTAGGATAAGGCATAACATGACACTCGCCGGCTTTTAACTTGGCGTAACGAACAGCCGCATCAGGCGTAATGGAAAAAATAAGCTTATCGATAGGTGCTTTGCCTGCCCAGTAGGAAGGATTAGCTTTATAACGAATTACCGCATCTTTTTGATAGTGAACCAATTGGAATGGACCTGTTCCGACAGGATTTTGATCAATCTTATCCGGAGTACCAGCATCATTCATTTTCTTTGAATACTCTGCGGAGAGAATAGATGCAAAATCCATCGCCATGTTCGCAATGAACGGAGCTTCTGGTTCATTGAGGGTGAAAACCACCGTGTAGTCATCCTTTTTAGTCACACTTTTCAGCAATTTAGGCATGTCCATGCCATTGAAGTATTCGTACGATCCACCAGACAGTTTATGATCAGGATGATCTTTCTTCCATTGGCGATTAAAGCTGTAAAGCACATCATTTGCATTAAAATCACGACTCGGCTTAAAACCTTTAGTCGTATGAAATTTAACGCCTTGACGAAGATGGAAAGTATAAGTTCTACCGTCACTGGAAATATCCCAGGATTTAGCAAGGCCGGGAACAACCTTAGTCGTACCTCTTTCGAAACCAACCAGTGAATCAAAGATGGCTCGGGAACTGGCATCAAAAGTAGTTCCAGAAGTGTACAGAGAAGGATTAAAACCTTCAGGGCTTGCTTCAGAACAGTAAACCAGTGTTTTTGCCATTGCACTGCCGGAAAAGACGCAAATAGCAGACAAACAAAGGCCGGATATCAGCTTGTTTTTCATAATTTTCTCCTTTAATTAGGTAATAATTACAACTTTTTATATTGATATTTCAGGTTACTTTGCAACTAAAATAAAATTTAATATAAAGTCCTGATTTAACACGATTGTATGCCAGCTTATATCCAAATAAAAGGTGTTTATTAGTAGCCGGGAAACAGCTTTTTAAATTCTTAAATAACTGTGATACATATAAAATACTAAACAGTTATAGTCTTCAAGTTAGTTATTAAGGTAATCAAATGCATATTGATGGTCCACCAAATGCCCGTACACGCTTAATTCTGGCTCATGGATCGGGAGCTGATATGAACTCCACTTTCATGAATACGATGGCCCAGGATTTATCGGCACAAGTAAAAATTACGGGTGGATTTAGTGTGGTACGTTTTAATTTTCCTTATATGGATAGCATCATAAAGTCTGGTAAAAAAAGACCCCCGGATCGAGTTGAAAAATTTATTGAAAGCTATAAAAATGTAATCACTCTCCAAATTGAAGATGGGGCACAGGAGTTAATTATCGGGGGAAAGTCTTTGGGTGGCAGAATAGCCAGTATGGTGTGTGACAGTGAAGCTTCAGTTAAAGCTCTGGTTTGTCTGGGATACCCCTTTCACCCACCTGGAAAAGCAGAAAAATTACGCACTGAGCATTTATATAAGTTACAAACTCAAAGTTTGATATGCCAGGGAGATCGGGATATTTTTGGAAATAAAAAAGAAGTTCCAGGTTATAAGCTTCCAGACAATTTACAGATCCACTGGATAAATGATGGAGATCATAGCTTCATACCTCGTAAGAAATCAGCAGTAACTGAAGTAGAAAATCTCAACCAGGCTACAAAACTGGTTGCAAAATTCATTATTAAAATATGTGGATAAAAGGTTTTTTTATTTTCTACGAAAACTCCAGCCCAGGAATAAAATCAACACTACAAAGCTACTACCAAAATATGCCAGCAACAGTAATTCGACATAACTGGTCGATACTTTCAGGTTTGAAATCGGGTAATTAATTTCAATGACTCCAGCAACCGTGCCTGGTTTAGAATTTAAGTGGCACTGTAAACACTTTTGCTTAAAATGGGCCGGGTAAAGGTAACGAAATCTCATATCACCCTGAATTATTTTTTCTTTTCCGGTCTTAAAGACGTCAAAAATAGCCAGATCGTTTAGACGGCGCATTTTATCAAGTTCATCTTCTCCAAATAGTTCAGCTACTACCTCACCACGAATCACCGAAGTTTTCATACCTGGACCCGTTTCATCCATGCGTTTTGCTGCAGCTGCTATACCCGCACGATCCTGCCCTGCCAGCATGGCGGTGTACATCGATTCAAAAACCATCTCTGAAATATGATTAATTTCATCTTTAGACATATCATTATAGGCATGATTTGACAGAAGTGACGCGAAAACAAAATACAGGCAAAATGATATTATTAAATAAACAAGCCCTACTTTGAGCAGGAAATGATGAACTCTTCGAGATTCCTTATGTTCATCCATTAGGCTTCTAGGCGATTCGCGTCTCTCTGTTTCCATTAATCACTCCTGTAAATTTAATTGTGCTTCTACTCTACTAGTCAGTAGAAAAAAATGAATACAAATAAAGAAATTGTCTGCGCTAGATCAATTTTAACTTTATAAATCCCCTGCTTTAACTGGACACCATCCTGCCTGCATAAATTTAGCGGGTATTTTGTGATAAATAGAATGGTACTCTTAAAAAGGTGCTTTAGAAAATAATCGTTTTATTACCATCAACCATAATTCTATCTTCCAGATGATATCTGAGACCTCTGGCCAGAACCTGTTTCTCGATATCTTTACCTAACCTGACCAGATCTTCTACATTATCCGAGTGATTAACTCGCTGGATATCCTGGTCAATAATCGGTCCCTCATCGAGATCTGTGGTGACATAATGACAGGTAGCACCGATTAGTTTAACCCCACGCTCAAACGCCTGGTGATAGGGTTTAGCACCGATAAATGAAGGTAGAAAACTATGGTGAATATTAAGTACCTGGTGCTTATAAAGTTGACAGAAATCTTCAGGTAAAATTTGCATATAGCGGGCTAATACGATGGTCTCCACGTGGTAGCTATCGACAATGGATTGCATTTCAGAAAAAGCCTGAGATTTATTCTGTTTATCGACAGGTACATGGTGAAAAGGAATATCGCAACACTCAACCTGCCGCCCTAAATCCTGGTGATTGGCGATGACACAACTGATTTCACAAGGCAGGTCTCCACTTCTCCAACGATCCAGTAAATCTGAAAGACAGTGAGACGCTTTACTGGCAAAAATAGCGATCTTTTTGGGCTGTTCGCTATCCACAATAGACCAGTTCATGGAGAATTTTTCAGCCAGAGGTGAAAACGATTGCCTGAAACCTTCTATGTCAAAAGGTAAAGACTCGGCTTTGATTTCGATACGCGAATAAAACCAGTTATTCGCTTCTTCTGAATGTTGTGATGATTCGGTAATCCAGCCGGATAATAACGAGATAAAGCTGGTTACTTCAGAAACCAGTCCTATTTGATCGGGGCAGTCGAATAATAAACGGTAGGTGTGAGTCATAATTTCATTATTATTAAGTTTTCATTCTGTTACGGAAAATTCTATATTATCGGATTCCTGAAGAAATACCTTTCATGAATCAAGGTCATTTTATTACTAACAGTGAAATATATGAATAAAAATCTTCTCATAACAAGTGTTAGTTGAGACATTAGCGGAGAACCTGATCCGGAGGACAGAGTAAAAGAGTTAGTCCCAGTGAAACGGGGTGACACAGCCATAGAAATTGCACATGCTATTCTATGGCTGTTATCCGGTGAAGCCAGTTATACCACAGGAAGTTTCATTGACTTCCTGGGTGTAAGGTTAACATCTATAATAATCAACTGATTTTACTTCTTAAAGCAAAGACCAGGTTAATTCAGTAGTATTCACATTAGTTCCAGTATTAGAAATATTTACCCCGTTCACAGAAAAGGAAACTTCATCCGAACCTGTTCCCGACGGAATCGTAAATATCACTGAATAAGTACCGTCACCATGATCAGTGATGCTGCTAAGATTATTATTGTCTGTAGCCGTTGCAAGGATAACCAACCCTGCACCTAAAGGCTGATTACTATCATCCTGTGGTGTAATAGTAATAGTCACTGGAGCTCCACCGGTAGGATTGGGCTGCTCAAGATAACTTGCCGGGGATACGGATGAATTGAGAATATTCACCCTGTTACTACCAGAAATCTGCCCGTTTGGATAATGGTATCCGATGTCTAAAAGAATATTTACATCCTCTTCATTCGAACCATCGGTTCTGGTTGTTGTAGCACTTAGTATTTCTGTTCCAGCCCCAAGGGCTGTATTGGTAGCGTCAACTGAACCCATATCAATCGCAGGAGAATCAAAGCCTCCTCCGTTGAGTAAATCCACGGTTAAGTACCACCCATCAGTAAACAAAGGATCTGAACCCTCAAGATCATTTGACCCATTGACAGCGATATTATCGGTACCAATCACGTTATAGTCTTCTGTTAACGTGGAAGAACCTGCAAAATAAATATCGTTAGCTACTGGAGTTGCGGGGTATCCACCTAAATTACCGTAAATTACATTATCCATCAAGGTTGTCGTATGGGCTGCTGTTGGTTCGATATGCAACCCTGCACCTTCACCGGTTGCGTTAACAGATGTATTGTTAGCAACAGTGTTATTGATGATTGTTGGAGATGAATTGTCCCATACAAAAATACCACTACCACCATAAGAAGAGGTATCAGCACTATGATTTTCAATGATTAAATTATTCTGTACCACTGGGGAAGAACTTCTAATCATGATACCCGCACCATAGGAAGCATAATTTCCACGAATAAGATTATTGTTAATATAGCTAGTAGCAGTTGAAGTAGCATAGATTCCACCATGATTACCAGCTCCGGAACCATTATTGACAATGATATTATTGCGAATTATCGGTGCAGCGTTTGATTGAACATGAACACCAATCGCTGAAGCATTACGAATCAGACTATTTTGCAAGGTTATAGTGCAGCCTGTTGTTGTATCCACCCCATTAGAAGACCCATCGATTGTAAAACCAGAAATCGATATATTGGGACCTGCATTGACACAATAGATACCATCCGCTCCATTACCAGAAATCATCAGGTCTCCAGTAAACGTTGGTTGCATCAAAGCACCTTCGGTCGTGTTATCAGCATCTAGGTATAAGTGCTGAGAAGACGCGTTAGTTATCGTAAGGTTATTAAAAGTCGGTGAAGTTGGAAAAGAAGCGGACGTTTGATCAATTAGAAGTCCATCTGTTGCATTATCAATAAGAAGGTTAGAGAAGTTCAATACGCCCCCATCGCCGGCATTTTGGACCATAAGCGCAATTTCACCCTGATCAACAATAAGGTTATTCACAGTTCCCTGGCTACCCTGTCGAAAATCGATTCCCTGCCAGTTTGATGAACCACCAGGGACCGTAGCACTGCTATCATTATTCGAATCTCCGTTATAACTATCATCCCTGATATCAGTAAAAACAACACTGCCTCCAGCATTTATCGGGTCAATATCTAGCGTACCATCAACAAATATATCAACACCATCAATAGATTTGACAACTGTATTTGCATCTACAGTCAATGTTACACCCGCATTTACTGTCAAATCAGCACTGACATACCAGACAGAGGATCCCGTACCCAATGGGTCTGAACTCAATGTTAGATCAGTTGCAAGAGTTCCATATATATTTGCATACGTTTGTTCAAGTGAGAGACCTGACGTATATGAAACACCAGCAGGTAAAAGCATTCCAACCACAGTATAAGGTGCAGGAGAATCATCCAGCGTTACATTCGAACCAAACGTCGGACTGGAATTATTTGAAAAGTATAAAGCAGCCTGAGAGGTATTCCTGATGGTTGTATCACTGTATGTGCCATCGGCACCCGATATTAATAGCCCCCATCTTCCACCGCTATTCAAACCGCCATTACCGATCAAGTTAGTGCCATTATCACCATTAACCGTCGGAGAAGTCATACCATCAGCCTGACCGATAATATATAAGCCATAGCGGTTTGTACCAGGGTCACTCAAGTCTAATCCACTGAATATTGGGTCTACTAAACCAGCTGTTGTATTTTGCAGAAGAATACTATCACCAGATGTATTACTCACCGTAATATTATCCAGTCTTCCGGTCAATTGATCATCATCAACGATATACAGTTCAATACCTCGGTCATTGGTATCATTTCCAATATTATCAATTGTGACATTGTCAAAATCGAGAGTAATCGTTTGTAAAATTGAATTATTGTAAGAAGCTATCCGTATGCCATCTTCATAGGTAGTATTGGAGACGCTAACATTATCTAATGTATAAGTAATACCACCATAAGGGTACAGATACAGTCCATAAGAATAATGTTCGGTAAAGATTGAATTCTGGATTCGAAAACTAGCTGGTGTTACACCTGAGTGATAAATACCATTATAATTATAACGAACAATGGCATTATCCATGTCGAGGTTGCTGCCTGATCTGGTGTCTATCCGGTACCAGTCGGTACGCGCTGGTGCCGTATCATCTGTTTCATAGGTATTACCTCCAGCCTCTGCGCTGTTATCACGGATCGAAGTAAACATAGCTTTGGTACCCACACCAGCGCCATCTCCACCACCTGTCGGGTCTCCAGTTATCAAGGTACCATCAACATATAAATAAGTATTTAAGCCAAACTTTAATACGGCACCATCAT
>JAAEMR010000072.1 GCA_024225395.1 Gammaproteobacteria bacterium | reverse complement strand
CTCGCAGTTTAACCTCAGCATCCCTAAAACAAATATCTTCCAAAAATCCATACCCCTTCGGCCGTTATTCTGATCAACATTTTCTGGTATTAATTCCACCAATACTTCAAATGCCTTATCTATTGTCTCCTTGTCACAATATATACTTTGGATGCCAATGAGTAGCTTTGTGGTTTCATCTCTGGATTTTAAATCAAATTCTATGTCCTTGATGCCAACTTCACCTAATTTCATCTGCAGCTCGATTACTTTTCTCATTTAATTTCTCCGAATCTTTACTACATTTTAATCTATAATTTAAATTAAAGAACTATATGCTGAATACCCAACCAAAGAATATTTACTATAATAATAGCCCTTTATACATTTTTTAGTAGTAGGTGTCAAGAGGATAAATGAGAAGTAATAGAAATAATGTAGATGTTATTCGTTTGCTGATATCGGCCTAACCCGCTGTAATTTAATGTTAATCCTTTTTCCGTTCAAAGACTAAATAGATGATGGAATGTTCGCGACCTAGATTGGATTTCATATAACAGGCATCGACTCTTGAGGACGGTTGTATGCCATGGTTGCTAATATACGATCCAGGGTTAATTAATTGTCATTCAACGTAAACCGCTGTTTTGATCGAAATTTAAATTTTAGGAGGCTCCTATGCATGTTAGAAATTTAATCCTTTCATCTGTAATAGCACTCACGATCACGTCTGCGGCAATACAAAGTGTTTACGCAGACACACCAGTAAAAGGCGGGACAGTTGTCTATCTGTCCACCAAAATCCCCAGTTTAAATCCACTTCATTCCGCTTATGAGGTTGGGTTGGTTACATCGCAAATATTCGCCAGCCTTACCCGGATGAACGAAAATAATGAAGTATCACCATATATTGCCGAGTCATGGGAGATATCTGATGACGGCAAGACATATACGTTACACATTGCCAAAAATGCGAAATTCCACGATGGTAAACCTGTTACCTCGGAAGATTTGGCTTTTTCCTTTGACATCGTAAAGAAACATCATCGTTTTGGACCACAGATGTTTGGGCCGATTGAAAGCTACGAACACCCTGATCCGAAAACTCTAGTCGTTCACTTGTCAAAGCCCCATGGTCCTTTACTGTTAGCGGCCAGCACGCCGCGACAGTTGCCCGTTATGCCAAAACATGTCTACGGCAATGCTGAGGACTTCATGAAGCAGCCGGCGCATAAAAACCCGGTTGGCTCTGGCCCGTTTATTATCAGTGACCGAAAGACCGATGAGTATGTCAGTATTAAACGTAATCCTGATCACTTTGTTGAAGGCCT
>JAAEMR010000071.1 GCA_024225395.1 Gammaproteobacteria bacterium | reverse complement strand
CTGAGCAGCGATAAAGCACGAAGCACAAAGCAGATCGAACAACGTGATAAACTTTCAATGCAGCTAAGGCGGATATCGGTTTTTATTACACAGCCAATGGTTATCGAGATTTTAGCCGAGGTGATTCGCCAATCCAAAAAACATCCGCATGCGGACCAGGTTGCATCAGCGTTGGCTATCAGAGGGCTGCCGATAGCAGAAAATGATGTTATGACGGTATTTGATCAATATGATATCGAAAAAAAAACTCCGGATTCACATTGATTAGATACTTAAGAAAGTGCATTGATGAGCTGACATGGCGATTTTCAGCAGCCACATTATTTGCCAAGGTTCCGACTGCCAGGTTTGTTCCGAGCCACTACAATTGTGTCAGGTGTAGTAAAAAGCTGAAAGTCTTGAAGACCCATACAAAAACGGCAGCGACCTTAGAAATTGGGTTGGTTAGAATCCATGAGACAATTAAGCATTGTGACAGTTGCTATGGAATTTACCGTTCTGATGAACCACGGAAGCTGATACCGCATGGATGCAAGTCTGGATTTGATGTTCTGGTATATGTCGGCATGGCGCTGTTTGTTGAATGTAAGAACGAAAAGCTGATTAAAGCCGAACTTAAAAGCTGCAATATTCCGATTTCAATTCGGCAGATTGGAAATTTAGCCAAGAAATTTATTGTTTATCTGGCACTTGCTCATAAACAAAGCCGTGGCAAGATAAAAGATTTGCTTTTAGCAAGAGGTGGCTACATTTTACATTTGGATGGTACTTGTGAAGGGGACAGTCCACATCTGATGAGTGCTCTTGACGGAATCGCACAGATCGTTTTAGACAATATCAAGATACCTTCAGAGAAAGCAGACAAGATCATTCCTTTCCTCAGACGGATCAAACACCGCTACGGTGTACCACTTGCCCTGGTTCATGATATGGGCGCCGGTATATTATCAGCAGTTAAAGAAGTTTTTCCCAAGGTTTTAGATTATATCTGTCATTATCATTTTCT
>JAAEMR010000070.1 GCA_024225395.1 Gammaproteobacteria bacterium | reverse complement strand
GGTGTATTTCGGCTATCTTTAAAAGTGGTCCGGGTTCATCAGGACTTAATTCATTTGCTTTTTTAAGCGAATTAAGGCTCTTCTGCATTTTACCCATTAGCATATAAATATCAGACAGAGTGATATAATATTCCGCTTCCGCTTGATTTAACTCCAATGCTCTATTAACATCAGTAAATGCATTATTAATTTGTTTTCTTTGGATATACAGTTTTGCCCTCTCATTATAAAGCCCGGCATTTAAGGAATCTAATGAAATCTTTTGAGAAATAAATGCTAGTGGGTATCCAATACTGTCAATTGTAGTCTCAGCGCTGTCATGCTTCTCGTCAGTCTTAATACCATCACACGAACTAATAATGATAATACAGCATGCAATAATGACACTTAAAAACAAATATGCTTTTATTGGAATACGAAACATTGATCTATAAAAATAATTTAATCATTTAGCAATTTAACAATAATAACAGTAACGGCAGCGATGAAGAAGCAGAGGCAGGTTAACTTACCTCAGCCAGCTTTCCTCTTACTTTCCCTTCAAGTTCATCAGAAAGCTCCGGATAGCGATTTGAACTGTCTTGATATTTTCTACTTTACCTTGATGTTTCTAATTGCATGCTCCGAGGCGTTGTTGTCTGGGGTAGTTCATGTTTTATCAATGAAATAACAATGAAACATAATAGAAGACCTAGAAAAAACCTGAATTATAAAACACCAGGAAAAGTATTTTTAACTAAATTTGATAATAATGTCGCACTTGCATCTTGAATCTTCGCTAAATCAATTCCTGCAGCATTTTCTTTAATTTTTGTTAATCTTGACATATGTTTTGTATTTGTAAGCAAGGCTGAAAGTTTTATTACTTTCAGCTTTGTATACTGCTAAGCGGGAGAGCCCCGGAGGCAAAAACTTCCGGGGCTCTCCATTTTTAAAATTACATTTTGTATTCGTTGTCTCAGAATGACAACAGTGCTTAATATATTAAAAGGTCATAACAAACCTTGTAAACCAGTAATTGATCATCTACAGCCATAATAAAAATCGACCGCCTGGATAAATAGTTAATAAATTAAGTTAATTCCACAAAAAAGCTAAAATTTAACAAGGTAAACTTCCCGGTAATAGTTAAATGGTTAAATTGTTAAAAAGCCCGAATCGCACGAACTACGAATGTGTTGGACTTAAGGTTGAAGAACTGGAAACCAGTGACGAAGGTCTGGCCATATGCGTAGTCGTTACTGTACTCGCTGGAACTCCAAAAGCTGAGTACTCCAAAAGCAGTACCTCCATTTGCATTTGCGGTAGAAATAATAGTTGCCTTATTCTGGTACATCAGGTTTAATTCTTCTCTTGATGGCAGGTACCAGTCGCCATATTTTATTCCACCTTCTGTTATGTTGTATTCATTACAGATACGTGCGGCATAAGTATTCCCATCATCACCAATAGCAAGTTGTGCAGCAATAATTATTGAAGTGTTGGCTTCGCCTGCATAGAGTCCATCTCCTGTGGCATGTGTATTACCATGAGTTCCCGCATACCATCTTACTGGTGTACTTTGATTTTCTTTTGCACATACAAGACCGTGTTGTCCGGTTTCGTCAACCCAAAACACAATACCTCCTTGAGCAAAGTCGCCTACAGAGTAGGTGATTGCACCGCTTGCATTAACTACATAAGGGCTTGCGGTTGTTCCTACACCTGTTACAGATACGTTTGTTCCGGCTGTTACTTGTGTTTCGGAGCCGTCGGCTGTTTCACTTACCGGTGCCCAGGCTATATCGTTCCAATAATAAAATCCGGGAGTTACGTCTCCGGCTGTTGCAGTATTGTAAATCATCAAACTTACTGCCGGTGAGCTAATCGTAGTTTTATCTGTTGTCCCTGTGAGTGCTACTCGTGGGATGAGTATGCCCTTTTCTGTCGATGTCACATCAAGGATAGATGAAGTGTTAGGACTTATTGTCCCTACTCCTACATTTCCTGTTGCATCATCAACGTAAATGCGGGTTGTACCATCAGTTTGTAAAAGTAAGGGAGAGTTACTTGAAAAAGCAATTGCAAACATAGTATCAGCTTTTGCATTACCTTTAACGTCTAGTTTTTCATCTGGAGCTGATGTGCCAATACCCACTTTTGTATCTGCAGTCGCACCATTCTTGTCTTTGATACTGCCGAGTACCATGCTGTTGGATTGGCTCACGATGGAATTGGCCCCTATGGCTGTGGCGTTGGTGAGAGCTGTATCTGCGACATCAGCTTTGTAGCCAATGACAGTATTATAGTATCCTGTGGTGTTTTTCTTGAGTGCCCAATATCCATTAGCAACATTGTAATACCCTGCGGTGTTGGAATAGAGCGCTTGATCGCCAATAGCCACATTGTACGATCCATCTAGGTTTGAGTTGAGCGCATTAGAACCATTGGCCACATTGTTGTATCCATTGTTGTTGGAATAGAGCGCCCGATAACCATTGGCCACATTTTCGAATCCTGTGGTGTTGGAATAGAGCGCAGAATCGCCAACAGCTACATTGTAATTATCTAAAAAATCATCGTTGGCACCGGCCCCTGCCCCTATGAACACGCTGTTGCCTGTATTTACAAATTCGATCCTGCCACTGTCAATGCGTGTTGGTCCAAGAACGTGCAGTTTGGCAGCCGGGGCGCTTGTGCCAATACCCACATTTGCATTAAATGAAACAATATCATTATCAAATTCACCATAAATTAATGGAGATGTGGAATTTGAGTTTTCGATATAGAGTTTGTTGCTTCCATGCTCGCTGTAACCGGCCATATAACCCAAAAACACATTGCCATATTTATTGTGTAAGGCTGTTCCCTTACCTGCCTGATAACCTAATATGGTATTATTTGAACCCTCCTGGTTATAGAGATTTGAATAATACCCGAGGGAGGTGTTGTTACTACCTGTTGTATTCTTATCCATGGCCTGGTATCCAATGGCTGTGTTATTATTGCCTGTAGTATTTTTAAATAGCCCCCGCATT
>JAAEMR010000069.1 GCA_024225395.1 Gammaproteobacteria bacterium | reverse complement strand
TAAATGGTGCCCAGGCGCGGAATCGAACCACGGACACGGGGATTTTCAGTCCCCTGCTCTACCGACTGAGCTACCTGGGCATTACATGCTGATCGATTGATCAGGCTTTGGAAGACGCGTATTAAATAGATTTACGGGGCTCTAGTCAAGTGTCAATTAACCAGAGCCCGCAATTATTTACTTTTGTTATAAATCACCTTCAGCGCCGGCACTCATAATTGAGTAAATATTGTTTCTAACCGTCATTCCCAACCCTTGTAAATCTTTGGGTAAAGAGGCATCACCCATGGTACTGTCCATGTTTAGGGTGATCAACCAGGCCTGGCCTGCGTCATCTTCTACCAGTGATATGCGGCATGGCAGGTAACCGGCAAATGCCATGCTGTACTTAACCATTTTAGCCGCAATATTGGCATCACAGAACTGGAAAATTTCCATACGATTAGATTCACCGCCATTGGCTTTTACCTGCTCAGATAAAGGCATATGCCCAACCAGCTTAAAATTCAGAAAATTTGCACGTAGCTTCATTGAGTCAATCGCATCTTCAGAGGATACATCTTCAGCGACTTTGCATTTGATCATGTTCATCACGTCATCTTTGCATTGCTCAGACAGTTCAAACATTTCCTGTGCCTGGGCATTCAGGTTAAAACCCAGTAAAAACAAAATAGTTAGCCGTATTTTTTTCATAAATTCTCTTTTTTATATGTTTAATTAATGGTTAATGCTGGTTATTATCGACTAAATTAGTCACCTTTCAATATTTATTACTGTTTCCACAGCGGACTCAGTTAATCTATCGCATATCATTTTCAGGATTTCATTCCATGCCCGATAATTACCAGCTGATTAAAACACGCTTACAATCCCCCCAGGACAATGACATTACTGTCTGCAACCTGTGTCTTTGGCGCTGCCAGTTGAAACATGGTCAACGTGGATTTTGTCAGGCTCATGTAAACCGTAACGGCACTTTGTATAACCTGTCTTACGGTATTATTTCGGCCATTGATGTAGAAGCGATTGAAAACAAACCTGTTTACCATTACCGCCCCGGCACTAAAGTGATGTCGATTGGTAGTTATGGCTGTAATTTTCGCTGCAAGGGTTGTCATAACCTTGAAATTTCCTGGGGTGTACAGGCCCTGGATAAACTGGCCAAAGGTGAATCGACGGATGCATGGGTTAAACCCGAAGAAATTATTGAGCTGGCAAAAAAACAGGGTGTTGAGGGCATTGCCTTTACCTATTCTGAACCCGCTGTGTGGCTTGAGTATGTCATCGATGTTGGCAAGCTGGCAAAAGAGGCTGGCTTATACACGGTGTATGTTTCTAACAGTTATGTCACGGATGAAGCGCTGGAAGAAGTTGCACCTTTTATCGATGTACTGTGTTCTGATGTAAAGAGCCTGTCGGATGAATTTTATAAGGATGTCTGTCCGACCAGTTCGGTCGATCAGGTTCTGGCATCAATTAAAAAAGCGCATGATTTAGGCATTCATGTCGAAACACGCACCAATGTCATTCCCGGTAAAAATGATGACCCGGCAGAACTTAAACGTATTGCAGAATGGATTCGTGACAACCTGGGAGAAAATAGCCCCTGGCATGTGACCAAGTTCTTTCCCGCCTATCAACTGTCACATGTCCCGGAAACTCCACATGAAATTATTAACACAGCCGCGGAACAGGCTAAAGCTATTGGATTGAAACACGTCTATGCGCATACTGATATCAGTTGTGATTGCGCCGATGAAAATGCCACGGTAGATGACTGGCTTGGTAAGTCAGCTGATGAAGTTAAAGAAATAAACAAATGCTCTGCCAGTTGCTGCGGAACTGAAGGCATACTGCTTAAAAAGTTTGAGAAAGAAGCTGGCTTGATAGAGTAGTTTTTATTTTCTCTGCTAGTCACTTTTGTACTCTATTTATTCAATCAAATTTGTGGATAATAGGCGGTGTAGTAACTTACTTTAGGGATTACACAGAGCATGGCTGATAAACCGCTAACCATTTCAAACAATGTAAATTTGTCGTTAGTGCGCCAGT
The DNA here is from genome assembly GCA_024225395.1 of Gammaproteobacteria bacterium. Classification (GTDB taxonomy): domain Bacteria; phylum Pseudomonadota; class Gammaproteobacteria; genus JACNJF01. Next base: position 73,688 of record JAAEMR010000069.1, on the reverse strand, counting down.
CCAGCTTTTTGTCTTCTCTACCCGCAGAATTACAAACGGACATGGCTCAGCAGTTCAGGCTGGAAGAATGGAAAAAAGGCAGTCCGATCAATCCAGCTTTACTGTTAAGCCGGTTTTATACCTTGCTGGACGGTCAGATAGAAATGACCCGTTGCAACCCCGAAAGTGGCCGCGAAGTCACACTGGATGTCATTTATCCCGGTGATAGTTTTGATGTAGTCACCTTACTGGATAACCAGCCACACAACATGCTGATTTCACCTGTTACAAATTTGAAACTCATATCGATTCCGATAGAGGTGATGCGACAGTGGTTATGGACTTATCCTGAACTCAACAAGCAGTTTTTACCTTACCTTGCATCTAAAATGCGTGATCAGGAAAACCTGTCTACCAGCTTTGCATTACATGATGTCTCTACACGCTTAAGCAGGATAATTCTAAAACATATCAACAAAGTGAATGCATACACAGGTGAGCGGCAGGATGAGCATCAGTACCATTTAATCAATGATCTGTCCGATGAAGCGCTTGCCCGAATGGCCGGATCAGTCAGACAGGTTGTCAACAAACAGTTACAACACTGGAAATCAAAAAATATTCTGGATAAAAAGCGTAAGAAAATATTAATTAATGACCTGGCGGCTTTATATGAAGAGGCCCACTTTACCGAATCCAAACTTTAAGTTATTTACACAGTCTCAAGCCTTTCACGTGCTTTGCAACCACCAGATAATTTCTTCAATTCCTGATAAAGCTGTTTTTCTTTTTCTGATAAATTTGCAGGTAACACGATCTGTAGTGTCAGGTAAAAATCACCAGCTGGTTTACCTGGAATACCTCGCCCCTTCAGCCGCATACGTTTACCACTGGATGATCTGGCAGGGATTCTAAGATCCACTTTACCCACAGGGGTGGGAACCTTTATCTTGCCCCCCAGAGCAGCTTCCCAGGGGGTAACGGGCAGGTCAAGAGACACAGTCCGCCCATTCACTTTGTACAGTGAATGCGGGTTAAAGCCAATTTCCAGATACAGATCCCCTGCCTTACCCTTGCCTAAACCGGGACTACCCTGCCCCTGCAACCGAATTTTCTGTCCTTCTTTGACCCCTTTTGGTATTTTGACATGCAAGGTACGAGGTTTAACGTGAGGCCGGCCATCGTTTCCCATTTCAGTTGACTGCAATACCAGGCTGCGAGTCGCACCCTGATAGGCATCTTCAAGGTCTATAAAAACATGCGCAAAGCTATCCTGACCCTGAGCATGCTCTCCAACACTATACTCTCCCGGTGAAGAGCCCATCGAACTATAGCGGGCACCCGCTCCACGCTGGCCAAACAGGCTCTCGAAAAAATCACTGAAACCAGCATGAGCTTCATTTGAATAGTTCCCACTATGAAATTCAAAACCTGCATCCCAGTCAGGCGGTGGCTGATACTCTCTCTGACCTGTTTTCCAGTTCGCGCCTAACTGATCATAAGCCGTTCTTTTTTCAGGATCTTTCAACACTTCGTAAGCTTCACCCACTTCCTTAAAGTGCTCTTCAGCATCAGCCTCTTTACTCAGGTCAGGATGATATTTATGTGCCAACTTTCGATAGGCTTTTTTGATATCGCTCTGCGATGCCTGTTTATCAACACCTAAAATCTGATAATAATCTTTGTAGTCCACGTCATCACCCATTTTCCCGAGCTAACAATAGAACACTGGTCCATTCCCTACCCACTGTTAATGCACATGAATCTGCCGCTTTTTCTGTTCGGCCTTTTTATCAAGCACCAGCCTCAACACACCATTTTTATAACTGGCATCAGCCGTATCTGCATTAACCTCGTATTGCAAAGGAATAGAACGGGTAAAGTGACCATAGGCGCGTTCCAGAAAATGATATTCACCTTTAGTTTCTTCACGTTCGAAACGTTTTTCGCCACTGATTCTGACCACGTTATCGATAACAGTGATATTAAAATCATCAGCCATTAAACCGGGCACCTCAAGCCGGATGACAACCTTATCATCATCATCAAAAAGCTCGGCACTCATCAGACCCCAGCGGGGACTTTTAGCCGGTGTATGATCAGCTTCACTGTCTTTGCTACTAAAATGGGTCAGAGCACTACCAGCACTACTAATCAATTGATTCCATCCATGACTCACTGACTCCCAGCCTCTATTCAAACTATCGCTTAAATTATTCATACTAAACATCATTCACCTCCTGCCTCAGGCAGCTTTAATTTCAATCTTGCGCGGCTTATGCTGCTCAAGATGGGGAATATGCAGGGTTAACTCACCATTGTTTAGAGTTGCCTCTATCTTTGCACTGTCCAGTTCATCACCCAGGGTAAAACGTCTTTCAAAAACACCTGAATGTAACTCCATGTAACTGGGTGATAACTCAACGGGAGTATGTAAATTAACCGCACCTTTTATCGTTAGCACATTTTTATCAACATCAATATCCAGTGACTCCTTACTAACTCCGGGTAAATCCATAGTCAGCGTAACGCCCTGTTTTGTTTCATGAATATCTGTTAATGGGCGCATGCTCATCACTTCAGCTGCTGAACTGGTTCTAACATCAGCAGGTAAATCCTGCTTATTTACATTCATTTTCTTTTCTTCACTCATGACACTCTCTCCTAAAATTGAGACCTAATGCACCGCAACATTAATCTGGCGCGGTTTAACAGCTGCCCGCTTAGCCAGGTTGACATGCAAAACTCCATCACGGTAAGCCGCTTCTGCAGACTCGGTATCAACTTCATCGGGCAAGGTAATGACACGTTTGAACTGCCCCTCGTAACGTTCCTGACGGGTATAATCACCTTCATCCTGATGCAAATCGGCCTGGGTTCTTTCACCTGCCACACTGAGCAGATTTTTTTCTATAACCACATCCAGCGCATCAGCTTCCATACCGGGAACAAAAATATAAACATCCACATTATTTTCGGTACTGCCAACATTAACGAGGGGATAAGCAGAACGGGTCTGCTGACGAACCGATCTCTCTCTGGGGAAGAACCAGTCATCAAGTCCATCATCAAACATGGTTATTGGAAAACGTAACATATTCGAAATCATCTCATCTCTCCTATTCTGTTTAACTACTATCTACACAATAATATTAGTCAGATCGATAACAATAATCTGTCACCCAGGTGACAGTTCAGCATTAGTTTTCTGACTCAAAGACTATGGGCTGAAAGTCCATAGGTTGATACAGCACAATACAAAACCGTTACGTCATAAATGTTAATATAACTTCGTCATTTGTCTTTATCTGAAGGTGAGATACATGGGTGTATCGTTAACGGATCTAAGGATAAATCCAGCTGTATTGATACGATAGGTTGCGACTAAAACCCTGCCGCAGGAGTGGTGCAGGGAGGCACCGTTTACAGAAACAAGGGATGCAATGACGCCATTTTGTAGCAGCTAGAATATTGCACCAAAGTGCATAATTTTAACTAACAACCTGAGACCAATAAAATAAATACACAAGTTTAGAAACAGGGCAATCACCCCAATTGTCGCAACACCAGCAATACTCCAGCAATACTTCGAGACTCACTAAAGTCTTCTCGCTGTAACAGGCTGTCAATTTCAGCCAGCGGATACTTCACTACTTCCAGCTCTTCCGGCTCATCTCCAGTGTCCAGCTGATGTTCATACAACTCTGTTGCTAAAACGAGATCAGTTTGATGGTCAAAATATCCGGGGGATACTCTAAGAGTTTGTATCTTTTGTAATATTGAAGCCGCATAACCCGTTTCTTCTGCCAACTCCCTATTTGCAGCCTGTTCACTTTGCTCACCAGGTTCAACAATGCCTTTTGGTAATTGAAGTTCATAATTTTCAGTACCAGCTGCATATTCTTTCACCAGTAAAATTTCATTTTGTGCTGTAATCGCAGCAACCATTACGGCTTTACCTGCATTCGCTTTTATGCGCTCAAAAACAGCCTGTTCTCCATTTGAAAACTCAAGATCCAGTTGCTCGATGGTAAACAATCGGGACTGTCCAATTTGTTTTATGTTTTTAATAACAGGAAGTTTTTTCATGTTGGAACTCATATTATGTCAGCCATTAATTTTCTGATTTTATTTTCTGATACCGGCACCCTGGTTTTCATCGGTTGAGCGAAACAGGTAATCCTGAATTCTTCAATCATCCAGCGACATTGCTGCAATTTTTGTGTATCACTATTTTCATTGTCAGCCAGAGACAGGTAATCACTCCATAAATGACTAATCACAGGTAAATTTCTGTCTGCCATGGTCGAGTCCTGCTGTAGTTTTTCCAGCCGTTTTAACAACGCCTGAAAATAAACAGGCATACGATTCAAATGCGATACAGGAGTCTCTCGAATAAAGCCTTCGTAGACAAGGTATTCACACTGCAACCAGCAATCATCAAGCTGCGCTTGACTGACTTGTACACTCTGCAACTCATTCCTCGTTTCACGATAAAGCTTCAGAATTTTGTAAACTGTTTCAGCTTTATCATTGGTAATTTTTATAAAATTCGGCTTATATTTACTGATCATATTTTCAAACTGGATTTTGTTTTCTGGTAAGCCTTTAGTCAGAAAACACTCCTCAATACTGGCCATTAAAATATCTTCAATCAGATCATTCTTAGACCCTAATGAAATATACATCAGTGCAGACTGGTTTATTTCAGGCAAATTTTTCTGAATATATTTAATCGACTCCTTTAAATGAAACATGATTAATCGTGATACACCCGTGGAGTGATAGAACCCGGCATCCTGTTTTGTTTCGAACAGTTCAATAGCCACTGAATCGGTATAATCCACCAGCGCGGGAAAAGCCGTTATTTTGCTACCATTTCGAGTTAAACTCACCTGCTCCTGTAACTGATCAAAATCCCACTCGGTTAAACCTTCACGACTCACCGAATCATCAAACTGAACCTGTTTTTCAAATTGCTGATTCGCATCCTCTGCATACTCGGATTTAATCTCGGCCAGAGATCGTGAACTCACTTTGCATACACCATTATCAAGCAGGCAATAGCGCATTAAAAAATGACTTTCAATATTTTCTGGTTTCCACTGTTCCAGCTCAACTCTGACCCCGGTCATTCTTTGCAGTTGATCCGATAGTTGAGAATACAAAGGTTTACTGGTATCAAGCACTTCCAGACATGCCCGGGTAAAGTCAGGAACCGGGATAAAGTTTTTACGTAAAAGCTTGGGAAGACTTTTGATCAGTGCCTGAACTTTCTGTTCCAGCAAGCCCGGCACCAGGTAATCAAAATCAGCATCTTCAAATTGATTTAATACCGCCAGAGGAATCCATACGCTGACCCCATCGGCTTCATCAGACGGATCAAAAACATAACTTAACTTTAAGGTCTGGTGATTAACACTCAGGGTTTCAGGGTAAGTAACCGTGTCGGTTTTATGCTCTGAATGCAGGACATCCTGTTCGAATAAAGTTAATTTTTTTATCTGAGCCGAGTCCAGCTTTTTTACCCATGACTCAAAACTGACAGCATCGACTATGGTGTCCGGCAATTGCGCATCATAAAAAGCATAGACCTGTTCATCTCCGATGAGTAAATCACGGCGGCGCTCACGTTCTTCCTGTTCACGGTAATAATTGATCAACTTTCGGTTAGCTTTAATAAAATTTATTTTTGTCTGATAATCACCTTCCACCAGCGCTTGTCGAATAAAAATTTCACGAGATTCTTTTTTATTGACGCTGGCGTAATTTATCCTTCTGGCACCTTCAATTAAAAGTCCATATAAACGCGTATTTCTAAACGCAGCCACCCGCCCCTGCTTTGGCTGCCAGTGTGGTTCATAATATTCATATTGATGCAGGTGCTGCAGGTCGGAAACTGCCCACTGGGGATTCATGCCGGAAACCACATGTGCATAAAGCCGGCTGGTGTCTAACAACGAAAATGCCATGATCCATTTCGGAGTTTTCCTGGCCATAACCGACGCAGGAAAAATTGCCGTTTTTCGCCCCCTGGTCGTCTGGTATTCCTTATCCTGATCGAACGCAGCAATATGGCTGGGAATTCCTGATAATATACTCCGGTGGATTAAATCACTACTCGCCTCTACGGTATTAAAAACAGCTTTTATTTCCTTAAGCTGTTCTCTTAACTGCCGGTAGATATCCTGCCATTCTCTGACCCTCAGCCAGGATAAATAATTTTTCTTACACCATTTTGCAAACTGGTTATTACTCAGGCTCTTTTTTTGTTTTGTAATTTCATCCCATAATCTCAGCCAACCCAGAAAATCAGATTTATCATCCTGCCACAGCTTAAATTTCTCATTCGCAGCCTGCCGGTTTTCCTGTGACTGATCGCGCGGGTCCTGAACTGACAGAACTGACACAATAATTAAAAGTTCGGTCAGACAATTATTTTCCCTGGCACTGATTAACATTCTTGCCAGCCGGGGATCGATAGGGAAACGTGTAATCATTTTACCCATTCTGGTGACCTGATCATTTGGCTTAACCGCCTGCAATTCATGTAACAGACGATAGCCATCGCTGATCAGTCGTGAATCGGGTGGCTCAATGAAATCAAAATCACTAATATGTCCAACCTGTAAATTATCCATCTGCAAAATAACGGATGCCAGGTTGGTGCGTAAAATTTCCGGTTCTGTAAATTCAGCTCGATTATTAAAATCATCCTCATCATAAAGTCGAATACAGATTCCGGGAGCCACTCGACCGCAACGACCTGATCGCTGATTGGCCGAAGCCTGGGAAATTTTCTCGATGGGTAAACGCTGCACCTTGGCTCGCCACGAATAGCGTGAAATCCGAGCCAGCCCCGTATCGATAACATATCGAATGCCAGGCACCGTCAGAGACGTTTCCGCCACGTTAGTGGATAGAATTATTTTTCGCTGCCGGCTCTTTTTAAAGATTCGCTGCTGCTGCTCATTGGTTAAACGTGCATAAAGTGGTAACACTTCATATTGATGGAAACGCTTTGAAATTTTATCGGCGGCTTCACGAATTTGTCTTTCCCCGGAAAAAAAGATCAGCGTATCTTCAGGGCTAATTTTAAATAACTCCTGCAACGCATCCATCACTGCTTCACTTCGATCCCGGTCTTTCTGATCTTCATCGAGAATCGGACGGTATCGCATTTCCACCGGGTAAGTTCGACCCGAAACCATCACCATTGGAGCATCAGCAAAATACCTGGAGAAACGTTCAGGATCAATCGTCGCTGAGGTAATAATCAACTTCAGGTCTGGACGTTTTGGCAGCAGTGTTTTGACAAACCCTAGAATCAGATCAATATTCAAACTACGCTCATGCGCTTCATCAATGATGATCGTCTGGTATTCATTCAACCATCGATCATTTTGAATTTCGGCCAGCAATATTCCATCAGTCATCAACTTGACATAACTGTCAGGACTGGTGGTATCGGTAAAACGAACTTTATAACCAACCGCCTCGCCGGGACGGGTATTTAACTCTTCTGCAATTCGGCTGGTGACCGACCTCGCCGCTAAACGACGAGGCTGGGTATGACCGATTTTTCCTTTGTCAGCCAAACCCAGGTCAATACAAATTTGTGGCAATTGGGTCGTTTTACCCGACCCGGTCTCACCACACACAATTACCACCTGATTTTCACTGATGACCTTTTTCAGCTCATCACGTTTCTCATAAAAGGGGAGTTCCTGGTTCAGGTTGATAGCCGGTCTGTTTTGCTGGCGCCCGGCCACTTTCTGAATGGACTCGTCAATCGCCTGTTGTAACTGCTGCGGAGTAACTTCAGACCGCTTTTTTTGTCGGCACTGGCGTAACAGGCGTAACAATCGAACACGATCGGATATGGCACAATGCTCAAATATTAGCTGATGGAAGTTACTGGAGTTCATTAAACTGAGATTATTTATTTCATTAAAACAAGTTACCTGGCAGAAGTGGCACAGGGAGGTACCGTTTACAGCGCAAAGGATGTAATCTACACACTCGGTCAACCTATAAAAGTTAACACCCTTGAATCACCTGTCCAGATCATTCAATTATTCTCTTAGAGTCTCGGCAAGAGCACGCCACGTACGTCTTGCGATAAAACCATTCAAGGGGCTGGAAGTTGTCATTCCCAAAAGGTTCTCAAAAAAGAAAATCCCGCATATTCTACAGCAACATGAAGCCTGGATTACAAAACAACTGGAAAAACATCAGAAAAGCCTGCAACCCGTAACCATACCCGGGTCTGTCAATATTGCCCTGACCGATACGCTATACCAAATTCAAGTAGAAAATTCTGACCGAACAGATTTCATTGAGCAGGGTAACGATTTGATACTGCTATGCTCCACAGATGAGCAGGCGGTTCAACTGTTGCGTAACTGGATAAGAAAAAAAGCACGACAAATATTAATCCCGAAACTTCAGTCACTGGCCAGTGAATTCAGTTTCACATTCAAAAAAACCTCTATACGCAGTCAGAAAAGTCGCTGGGGCAGTTGCTCAAGCAGCGGCACTATCAGCCTGAATGACCAGTTATTATTCATGCCGGCAGAAACGGTACAATATTTATTAATTCACGAGTTATGCCATACCCGTCACATGAATCATTCAACGGAGTTCTGGCAGCTTGTTGAGAGTCACTGTGCTGATTATAAGCTACAGGATAAAAAATTATCTAAAGGCAGAGAGTTTGTACCTGCCTGGTTCACTCAAAGTCTATATCGATAATTCATTATGAAAAATTCAGCAATTATAAATTTTGATGAAGTGATCGATCGAAATGAAGTCACCACGCTAAAGTTTGACGGTGCCACCATGTCACAGATTTTCGGCTCCACAGATCTCTGGCCTTCGTGGGTCGCCGATATGGATTTTAAAGCCGCACCGGAAATCATTGATGCTCTGCAACAACGTTTAAATCATGGTGTATTCGGCTATGAATCTAGCAATGATAAATTAGCTGACGCCGTCGTTAAGTGGTATCAGCAACGTTATCACTGGAATTTTGCAGCCAGTGATCTAATTTTCACCCCGAGAACATTAAATTCACTGACCGTTCTGATTGAACAATTTTCTAACAAGGGTGATGGCGTCATTGTTCAGTCTCCGGTTTTTTATGATTTCAAGCTCATCATTAAGTCGACCCAACGGAAGCTCATAAAAAACTCGTTAATTTTGAGTGATGGGAAATACAGTTTCGACTTTGATGACCTGGAAGCAAAAGCCGCAGTTGCTGAAACCAGGCTGCTCATACTTTGCAACCCGCATAACCCTGTTGGTAGAGCCTGGAACAGGGAAGAACTCAAACAACTCTCAGACATCTGCATCAAACACCAGGTGTTCATCATAGCCGATGAAATACACGGTGATCTCACCTATCACAATAAATACATACCCCTGGCTTCGGTTTCCGAACAGGCTGCCATGAATTCTGCAACCTGCATTTCCCCGGTTAAATCATTTAATCTGGCGGGTGTTGCCAATTCGATGATCGTCATAGCCGACGCAGAAAAAAAAGCAGTATGTTCCAGCTGGTACAACCAGAAGGAACTCAATAAAAACAATGTTTTCACCAATGCTTCCATGTTGGCCGCCTATGACAAAGGTGAAAACTGGCTGGACCAGGTTAATCAATATTTAAAGGAAAACCTGCAACAACTTAGAATTACATTACAACAAAAAATACCACAGATAAAACTCATACAACCCGATGGCACCTTTCTGGTCTGGCTGGATTGCAACGACCTGGGGCTCGATATCAGGCAACTGGAACGCTTTTTCATTGATGAAGCACATATGGCAATCAATCCCGGGCACTGGTTTGGGCGTGAGGGCGCAGGATTTATCAGAATGAACATAGCCTGTCCTCGTTCAGTTTTAATTCAGGCACTCGACCAGCTAGAAAAAGCCGTTAACAAATTACCTGAGAATTAACCTGCCTCACGCACCAAAACTAATCAAAAAAACAACTATTTTTTGAAATGTTATAGTTTCGTGATTTTTTTTATCAAATTCAGAAAATGTTTAGCCAAATCCTCTGTCCAAAGCATCAGGTGTTAATTAAACAGGATAAAACATGAAACTAAATTCAAAGATCAGTCTGCTACTTGCTGCTTCAATAGTGACCGGATTTACCATAATGCAGTTAAATGCAGAGCAGAAATCTCCATCTATGCAGGCAACCGAGCTCACTTCAGGCCTTAAAGTCGCTACTTTTGCCGGAGGTTGTTTCTGGTGTATAGAATCAGGTTTTGAGAAGCTACCCGGGGTAGCTGACGCTGTTTCGGGTTATACCGGAGGTCATGTCGAAAACCCTGGCTATAAACAGGTTTCTGCCGGCACCACAGGGCATACCGAAGCAGTGCAGGTATTTTATGACCCGAAAGTTATTTCCTATGATGATTTACTGGAAGGCTTCTGGAGACAGTTCGATCCAACAGATGGCAGCGGTTCTTTTTCTGACCGTGGTACACAGTATCGCCCCGGAATTTTTTACAACAATGAACAGGAAAAGATGCTGGCCGAACAAAGCATTAAAAAACTCGCCGCTTCGGGACGATACGATAAACCCATTGCCGTTGAAGTCACTCCACTAGGGGCTTACTACAACGCAGAAGATTACCATCAGGATTATTACAAAAAAAATCCCATTCGTTATAAGTATTATCGCTACAACTCGGGGCGGGATCAGTACCTGGAAAAAACCTGGGGAGATGACCTGAAATTTGTCCTGAGTACCAAACCTGTAGCCGACAGTGCCAGTGATATGTCCGGGGATATGACCACGGGTAATAAATATAGCAAACCGGATGATGCTGTTTTAAAAGCTAAACTGACCGACATGCAATACCGGGTAACACAACACGAAGGCACGGAACCTGCTTTTAAAAACGCCTACAACAATAATAAAAAAGCGGGTATCTATGTTGATATTGTTTCCGGTGAACCTTTATTTTCATCCACCGACAAGTTTGATTCAGGCACCGGCTGGCCGAGTTTCACTCGCCCTATCAGCAGTAAAAATATCACTAAAAAAACTGACTACCTGTTATTCATGCCCCGCACCGAAGTTCGCAGTGCCGGTGCGGATTCTCATCTGGGTCATGTATTTGAAGATGGGCCGAATCCGACCGGTTTACGCTATTGCATAAATTCGGCAGCATTAAACTTTATTCCAAAAGAAAAGCTGAAACAAAAAGGTTACGGTCAATACCTGACATTATTTAGTAAATAGAATGACATGATGGGCTAATGTGTTTGGTAGAAGCCAGAATATACTGCAGAAGTAGTTATTTGAATAACCAGTCACTTCAACATGTTTGATTACACTTTAGCCCACTGGCTTACCTTGCTGGCAACGGCTGTATTATTGAACCTGGACCGGTGCTTTTCTGCATGTGATGATGGCCGCAGCCGGACTATCGGTCATACCCGCTACTTCGGCGCTGGCCTTTACTATTGTGAAACCGGTTGGTGCTGCATACCTGCTGAGGATCGGATTGCAGGCTTTATTCTCAAAAAGCAGTTCATTCTTACATAACCGCTTATCCAAAATAAATATTAGGGAAGCACACTGGTGCATTTATAAAAACCATTAAGTTTTTTAAAACAACACTGAAGCTTGCTTTGCATTACAATAGAATAACAGGGGTTATGCGCTCGAAAAAAGAAAGTCGATGTTAAACCATAAAACTAACATATCATTTTAATAAAGACATGACATACACAGACAACACTCACAGCAAAATAATTGGATACATCCTGTGGATATTTGGTTTCATGGGTGCTCATCGGTTTTATTTTGGCCGACCGATATCAGGAACCATTTATTTTTTCACTCTGGGCCTTTTTCTAATCGGATGGATTGTAGATTTATTTTTAATTCCAGGCATGGATGAAGATGCGGATATGAAATACAGAGGCGGCAAAAAGGACTATACGATTAGCTGGATTTTACTGACCTTTCTGGGTATTTTCGGTATTCACCGATTTTATATGGAAAAATGGTTAACCGGTTTGATCTGGTTATTGACCGGGGGACTATTTCTACTGGGGTGGCTTTATGACCTATGGACCCTTAATGAACAGGTTAGTGAAATCAATCAGGAGGCCTATTAAAAGCTATTCAGCACTCAATCACATTGACAGCCAGACCACCGCGAGCGGTTTCCTTATATTTCTTTTTCATATCCATGCCGGTGTTCCGCATTGTCGTTATCACTTTATCCAATGATACAAAGTGCTCTCCATCACCACTCATCGCCATGCGCTTTGCATTGATAGCTTTTATTGCTGCCATGGCGTTACGTTCGATACAGGGAACTTGAACCAGGCCACTGATCGGATCACAGGTTAAACCCAGGTTGTGTTCCATCGCTATTTCAGCTGCATTTTCTACCTGCTCCGGCGTTCCACCCGAAACTTCTGTTAAACCTGCCGCAGCCATCGAACAGGCTGAACCTACTTCTCCCTGACAGCCCACTTCTGCACCTGAAATTGAAGCATTTTCTTTGTATAAAATTCCAATTGCACCAGCCGTCAGTAAAAACCTGATAATACCTTGCTCATTTGAGCTTGAGGAAAAGCGTTCATAAAATTTAAGCACTGCCGGAATAATGCCTGCAGCGCCATTAGTGGGTGCCGTCACCACTCTGCCCCCCGCAGCATTTTCTTCATTGACCGCTATGGCATATAAATTTACCCAGTCCATGGTAGTTAGCGGATCGGTCAAAGCCTGTTCAAACTGGTTTTTAAGTTTTTTATACATCTCAGGGGCACGACGTTTTACATTCAGTCCTCCCGGTAGAATACCTTCATGCTCACATCCATTTTTAATGCAGGATTGCATGACCTGCCATATTGTCAGCAACTGATGATTTATCTCGGCTTCAGTTCTCCAGCACTTTTCATTTTCCAGCATCACCTGGCTGATGCTTAAATCATTTTCTTTACAGATCAGTAATAATTCCCGCATCGAGTTAAAATGAAAAGGAATATTAGTTTGATCAGATGCATGTAGATGGTCCTTCTCGGCATCGGCCTGCTCAACGACAAATCCACCACCAATTGAGTAGTAGATATTTTTATATAAGATTGACCCATCATTACCCTTAGCGGTTAATTTCATTCCATTTGAATGATAGGGCAAGCTTTTGGTTGTATGCAGAACAAGGTGTTGCTGTTCATCGAAAACAATACGCTGTTGAGACAGTAAATTAAGGCTTTGCTGTTCTCTGATTGTAGACAGGCATTGGTCGATAATTGAAGGGTCAACAGTTTCCGGCAAATGACCTTCAAGACCAAGAAGAATAGCCTTGTCACTTCCGTGACCTTTTCCGGTTGCCCCGAGAGAACCGTATAAAACAACCTTTAATGAATCAACCTGTTCCAGTAACTGCTTATCATTAAGGCTATCGACAAACTTCTTAGCTGCACGCATTGGCCCCACAGTATGTGAACTGGAAGGGCCTATACCTATTTTGAAAAGATCAAAAACGCTGATGGCCATTTCGCACCTTTACAGTTAAAAGTGGTGCGCATAACGCAGCACCACAGCTTAATGGTTAATCCAGATAAACAGGAAATCTTGAACATATTTCTAAAACTTTCTGCTTAACCTGTTCGATCACTTGCTGGTTTTCAAGGTCATCCAGAATGTCACACATCCAGCCTGCCAGTTCTGCAGATTCATCTACGCCCATACCACGAGTAGTAATAGCAGGTGTACCGACTCGAATACCACTGGTCACAAATGGTGACTGTGGATCATTAGGAACCGCATTCATATTCACAGTGATATTAGCTGCACCTAAAGCCGCATCGGCCGCTTTACCGGTAATGCCACGTTTAATAAAATCCACCAGGAATAGATGATCGTCAGTACCACCGGATACAATATCAAAGCCACGCTCCAGGAACACCGCAACCATCGCCCGGGCATTATCAACAACCTGCTGCTGGTAGACTTTAAAATCAGGCTCCAGGGCTTCTTTAAAGGCAACCGCTTTGGCCGCGATAACATGCATCAACGGACCACCCTGAATGCCGGGAAATACGATCGAGTTAAATTTCTTTTGCAGCTCTTCATTGGCTTTGCAAAGAATCAGTCCACCACGTGGACCTCTTAAAGTTTTATGAGTTGTTGTGGTGACCACATCAGCAATCGGCACTGGATTAGGATATACACCAGCGGCAATCAATCCTGCAACATGGGCCATATCGACAAATAAATAGGCGCCTACTGAATCTGCGATATCACGAAAACGCTGCCAGTCTATGATGCGTGAATAGGCAGAGAAGCCAGCCACGATCATTTTTGGCTTGTGTTCTTTAGCCAGCGCTTCTACCTGATCATAATCAATTTCACCGGTCGTCTCATCTAATCCATACTGGATAGCGTTGTAAATTTTGCCTGAGAAGTTAGGTTTGGCACCGTGTGTTAAATGACCACCATGTGCCAGGCTCATGCCGAGAACAGTATCACCCGGTTGAACCAAAGCCATATAAACTGCCGTATTGGCCTGAGAGCCTGAGTGAGGCTGCACGTTAGCATAATCGGCTCCAAACAATTCTTTAGCACGATTGATAGCCAGAGTTTCAGCATTATCAACAAACTCACAACCGCCGTAATAACGCTTTGACGGATAACCTTCGGCATACTTGTTGGTCAGTTGAGAACCCTGCGCTTCCATAACACGGGGGCTGGTATAGTTTTCTGAAGCAATCAGCTCAATATGCTCTTCCTGTCGCTGATTTTCAGACTCTATGGCGGCCCAGAGTTCATCGTCATAGCCTTGAATTTTATCATTTTTACTAAACATGTTTTATCACCTAAATATAATTATGTCTGGAAAAGCATTTACCACGAAGGAGCGAAGAACACGAAGGTTTTTTGTTAGAGCAAGCAGTATAAAAGAAAATTAATTCACCAATACCGAGTAGCCTATCAAAATTAACAATCTTCTTCGTGTTCTTCGTGCCTTCGCGGTGAAAAATTATTTAAAAAAAGAGGTATTATCCGAGTTCAATATCAACAATCAACTCATTTGCGAGATCTTCCAGGACTTCGCTTAAGGTATCTGCAGAATAACCTTCAGCCAGGCAGAGTGTAATACTGGCTTTAAAAAGCTTTTCTCCGGACATTGATGCTTCGATCACTTCACTTTCCAGATCTTCTACCGTTGCACCATTATTAGCCAGTACCGATGAAATTCGATGAATAATACCAGGTTGATCCTGACCGAGCAGTTCCAGTTTATAACATTGAGTATGACCTTCTGAAGATTGTTCCTTAACAACCTGTTCAATGTTGATATTCAAACCTTTAGCGCTGGACTTTAGAGCAGCAGTAAAGTCTTCACACTTTGCTTCGGGAATATTAACTCTCAATATCCCGGCAAATTTACCTGACAGATTTGCCAACCGGCTTTCAATCCATTCCCCGTCATATTGCACAATAATTTTAGAAATTGATTCAACTATACCCGGACGGTCATCGCCCACAAATGTAATCACTAATGATTTTGTCATTTCATTCCTCCTCATATTCGCTAATAGCAGGACACGAGCACACCAGGTTTTTATCACCATAAACATTATCGACCCGGCCTACGGGTGGCCAGTATTTCGATACTTTTAGAGACTCAACAGGATAGCCGGCAAGTTCACGGCTATAGCTATGACCCCATTTATTTCCACTGACTGATACGACGGTATGTGGTGCAGATTTTAACGGATTATCATCTTTATCCAGAGTACCTGAATCAACATCATCGATTTCTTTTTTGATCGCAATCATGGCATCACAGAAACGATCTATCTCAACTTTCGATTCACTTTCAGTCGGTTCAACCATCAACGTGCCCGGCACTGGAAATGACATGGTCGGTGCGTGAAACCCATAATCGATCAAGCGTTTTGCAATATCATCTACTGTGATTCCCGTTTGATCTTTAATTGGACGCAAATCAAGTATGCACTCATGCGCTACCATACCATTTGGATCAGTGTATAAAATCGGGTAAAAATCTTTCAAACGCTGTGCCAGGTAATTAGCATTCAGGATTGCAAGCTGAGTAGCTTTAATTAAACCTTCTCTACCCATCATCGCGATATATGCCCAACTGATTGGCAGAATACCTGCACTACCCCAGGGGGCTCCAGCAACCGGACCTACTTGCTCTGGCCCATTATCTACAACAGCATATCCCGGTAGAAATGGTTTTAGATGTTCACCAACACCAATCGGTCCAACACCAGGGCCACCACCACCATGTGGAATGGCAAAGGTCTTATGTAAATTTAAGTGAGAGACATCACCACCAAACTTGCCCGGCGAACAGACACCAACCATCGCATTCATGTTTGCACCATCGATATATACCTGACCACCATGTTGATGAACCAGCTCACAAACTTCAACCACACTGGCTTCAAATACACCATGAGTCGATGGATAGGTAATCATGATAGCGGCCAGATTTTCACCGTATTTTTCAAGCTTGGCTGTTAAGTCCTCGAGGCTGATATTACCGCCTTCATCCGTCGCAACCACAACAACTTTCATCCCTGCCATGTGAGCAGAAGCCGGGTTGGTGCCATGTGCTGATGCAGGTATAAGACAAATATTACGAAAACCTTCACCACGACTATCGTGATAGGCACGAATTGCTAACAACCCGGCATATTCACCCTGCGCACCAGAATTCGGCTGCAAGGAAACAGCATCATACCCGGTTGCAGAACATAACATCTGTTCCAGTTCCTGTGTTAATTGCTGATAACCTTCAGCCTGATTTAAAGGTACATAAGGATGTAAACCGCCAAATTCCGCCCAGCTGACAGGCATTAACTCGGATACCGCATTCAGTTTCATGGTACACGAGCCAAGAGGAATCATCGCTCGATCCAGTGCCAGATCTTTATCGGCCAGGTGACGCATATAACGCATCATATCTGTTTCGGAATGATGCGAGTTGAACACCTGATTGGTCAGGAAATCACTTTGACGATTAAATTCTTCTGGTAGCTCAGGGTTCACTGTTTCATCAACATCACTTACCTTGAGTACACAGCCTTCGCCAGCAAGAACTGTCCATAATGTTTCGACATCTTCCGCTGTTATCGTTTCATCGAGTGCTACCGACAGTAGATTGTCATTCAGCTTGCGTAAATTAAAGCCATTTTCAACAGCAAGTTGCATGAACTCATCTGTTTTCTCATTCGTTTCAAAAGTAATGGTGTCAAAGTAATTTTCAGTAACAAGAGTAAAACCTGATTGCTGCAGACCTGCCGCAAGAATAGCGGTTAAGCGCTGAACTCTTTGAGCGATCCGGGTTAAACCCCTGGGGCCATGATAAACCGCATACATGCTCGCCATAACAGCCAGTAAAGCCTGAGCAGTACAAATATTACTGGTGGCTTTTTCACGACGAATATGTTGCTCTCGTGTTTGCAGGGCCAGTCGATATGCAGGGTTACCATGACTATCGATAGACAGACCAATCAAACGTCCAGGCATCGAACGTTTGTAAGCATCACGAGTCGCCATGTAGGCAGCATGTGGGCCGCCATATCCAAGCGGCACACCGAAGCGTTGAGTATTTCCGACAGCCACATCGGCACCGAAATCACCAGGAGGTGTTAACAATGTCAGGCTTAACAAATCTGCCGCAACAGCAACCAGTGCTTTTTTCTCATGTGCCTGATCACACACAGCGCGGTAATCTTTAACTTCACCGGTGGTTGCAGGGTATTGCAGTAAAACTCCAAAAATATCAAGTTCATCGAATCCTTTTAACGGGTCACCAATCACCAACTCAATATCTAAAGTTGCTGCTCTTGTTTTAACCACTGCAATATTTTGTGGATGACAATCTTCGGCAACAAAAAATACCTTTCCCCTGCTTTTACTCATGCGCTGACAGAGCGTCATGGCTTCGGCACAGGCAGTGGCTTCATCCAGCATTGAAGCATTGGCCAATTCAAGACCGGATAGATCAGCAACCATGGTTTGAAAATTCAACATCGCTTCCATACGTCCCTGAGAAATTTCAGCCTGATACGGCGTATAGGCCGTGTACCATGCAGGATTTTCGAGAATGTTTCGCTGGATAGTCGGTGGTGTAAATGTATTGTAATACCCCATGCCAATACAGGATTTTAAAACCCTGTTTTTTGATGCCATTTTTTTCAACATTGCCAGTGATTGTTGCTCCGTCAAACCCGGCTGTATTGACATTACATCCTGTCGACGAATCGACTCAGGCACTATTTTATCAATCAATGCATCCAGAGATGACAAACCCAGCAAATCGAGCATGGCATTCTGTTCAATGGCATCCGGTCCGATATGGCGACTTTTAAAATCATCATCCTGTTGAAGCTGATCGATAGACAGTTTATTAAGGGTATTACTCATATCTTTTACTCAGAATCGTCCAGGCCTTCCATATATTTATCTTCATCCATCAGCTCATCAAGCTCTGATTCATCGTATAGTTTCACCTTGATAAACCAGCCTGCACCCATGGCATCTTCATTCACTATGCCAGGATCAGAGTCCAGTTCTTCGTTGACTTCAATGATTTCACCGGATACCGGCATCAATAAATCACTGGCTGATTTAACCGATTCAATAACGGCAACAGCATCTTCCTTTTCAACTTCATCACCCACTGCAGGTAACTCGATAAATACAAGCTCTCCAAGTTGTTCCTGTGCAAAATCGGTAATACCAATCAAACATGTCCCGTCACCTGCTGTCAGTACCCATTCATGGTCTTCTGTATATTTTAAAGTGCTCACTTAATTTTCCTCAAATGTTTAAATTTATCTTTTGCTTTTCCAGGTATCTTTACTGCCAGGTTATTACTCAGATTGCTTCTGATAGCGGTCAGTTCAAGGCAAAAAATGTGAGTTTACGCATGTAAATGACCATTTTTGAACACAGAAATGAGCGCTTTCGGACGTGAGCTGAGTAATAAGCATCAGCCCCGGTAATAATTTTGCTTAACAAAGGGTAACTTTACAACCTTTACCGACACCTGTTTGTCTCGAACAATTGCAAATAATTCAGTATCGGGTGTCGCAAATTGTGTTTTTACATAACCCATCGCAATCGGACCATTAACCGTAGGTCCAAAACCACCACTGGTTACCACCCCAATTTCATTTCCATCAGCATCAACCAGCACTGCACCATCACGAACCGGCATACGTCCTTCAGCCTGGATGCCAACTCGTTTCTTCTCAACACCATTCGCCATTTGCCCCATGATGATATCTGCTCCCGGATAGCCACCGGGTCTGGCGCCGTCAGCACGACGTGATTTTGTCAGAGCCCATAACAGGCTGGATTCAACAGGAGTGGTTTCTGTATCCAGGTCGTGTCCATATAGACACAGGCCACACTCTAACCTTAGAGAGTCACGTGCTCCGAGACCAATAGCTTCAACTTCGGGCTGAGCCAACAGAGTTCTGGCCAGTTGTTGTGCATCATTATTATGCACTGAGATTTCAAAGCCATCTTCTCCAGAGTAGCCAGAACGAGTGACAAAACAATCCATACCGTCGATTTCAATATTTGCTGCCGTCATGAATACCAGCTCATCAGTTCCAGCACTTAACCGGTTCATTACAGCCCCTGCCATTGGCCCCTGTAATGCCAGCAATGCGTAATCTTCCATAACTTTTATTTCACAATCATTACCGATATGTTCACGCATATGATTGATATCCTGATCTTTACAGGCCGCATTGACCACCACGAAAAGATGATCTCCTGCATTGGTTACCATCAAATCATCCATGACACCGCCCTGATCATTCGTAAACAGCGCGTAACGTTGCTTCATCGGTTGAAGGCCCGCAATATCAACAGGCACCAGAGTTTCCAGCGCTTCGGCTGCCTTTTCACCTGTTAACTTCACCTGTCCCATATGAGAAACATCAAATAAGCCCGCCTGTGCACGGGTATGCAAATGCTCTTTGGCTAAACCCATGGGGTATTGGACAGGCATTGAGTAGCCGGCAAAAGGCACCATTTTTGCACCCAGCTCTACGTGCAAATCATGCAAAGCGGTCTGTTGAATTTGTTCGTTCGTATCACTCATATGAAACCCTCATACCGATGAAGCAGTTTTAAAAATCTCAGGTATTAAATAACCCAGCTTGTTTCCTATTGGAAACAAACTGGCAATTTACCATTTAAAATCGACCAGTCAACCCATTTATTAGATATTTAAACTCTAAAACAAGACTGAAAAGGTTATTTATATGGTTAAGTCATCTGAAGCCGTGCAAACCCACAGAATTTGCGCATCTTCAATACTCTCCGAAACACACACATGCCCCATGCCAGCATCATAATAAATAGAATCACCCTGCTGCAGCTTTACCGGTTCATAGAATTCACTAAAAAACACGATAGCTCCAGACAAAACCAGTAAAAATTCTTCACCGGAATGCCTGACCCAGTCATTAAAATCATCAAATGAACGTGCATGCACCATCGATTTAAAGGGCACCATTTTTTTATTGGACAGCTCTGAAGCCAGTAATTCGTGCTCATAGGTACCAGTGGGATGGGGTTTTCCCTGACCTTTGGTAGTCATACTGCGCCTACCTGAAACTAATGACTCAGCACTTGAAACAAAAAGCTGGGGAACATCAATACCGAGACCGGCAGCGAGTTTCTGTACAACATCAAATGAAGGAGAGACCTGTTCATTTTCTATCTTGGACAATGTTGACTTGGCAAGCCCCGTACGCTTTCCTGCTTCATCCAGCGTCCACTTGTGTTGCAGTCTTATCTGGCGAACCTTTTCGCCAAGTTTAAGAGGTTGAAAGATTGCACCCGTTTTCATTAAATTTATACGATTACCATTGAGAAATATGACTTCAGAATCAACTTTGAGGGTATTCTAAACGCAAAAGTTTCTTATTGGAAACAATATTTCTTAAGTTTCCAAATCAATCATCGACACCCTATGGTTAATTTAGAATCAATGCTTAACAATTCTTATAACCATATAAATGAATGCTCTAACAATAGAAATTTCTATACTTTGATACAGTTTGCTTTATCTGAGATTATCCGATGGCACAAATATAATTAAAAGCACCCCCATAAATCAAAAGGAGATACCCATGAAACTACCTTTCAAGTCGCTGCTTGCTGTGTCCGTCATCGCTGCCAGCATGTCGTTGCAAGCGATGGAAAATAAACTTGTCATCGTCACATCTTTTCCTAAAGATCTGACCAAGGAATTTAAGTCCGCTTTTGAAAAGAAGAACCCCGGACTGAAGATTGAAATGCTGAAAAAGAAAACAACCGCCGGCATTAAATACATTCAGGAAACGGCCAGCAACAACAGTTCTGATTTATTCTGGGCATCAGCACCTGATGCTTTTGAAGTATTAAAAGGTGATAGCCTGCTGGCAAAATACACTTCACCCGCCAAAGGTATCCCAAAAAATGTAGGTTCTTACCCTATTAATGACCCCGATGGATATTACACGGGTTTTGCTGCAGCCGGTTACGGCATCATGTGGAATACGCGTTACCTGAGCGCAAAAAAACTTCCGGTTCCAGCTCAATGGGCTGATTTAACGGATGCCGTTTATCATAATCATGTTGGCATGTCGGCTCCTTCACGTTCCGGCACCACTCACCTGACCGTTGAAACATTATTACAGGGTAATGGCTGGGATAAAGGCTGGGCCAGGTGGAAGCAGATTGCGGGTAACTTCAAAACTGTAACAGCTCGTAGCTTTGGCGTTCCTGATGGCGTAAACAGTGGTTCATTTGGTGTTGGTATTGTTATTGACTTCTTTGGTCTGTCTTCTAAAGGTAGCGGCTTCCCGGTTGATTTCGTTTACCCGACAACAACCGCTCTGGTTCCTGCCAATATCGGCGTTTTAAACAATGCGCCTCACCCACAGGCAGCTAAAGCTTTTATTGACTTCTTACTGTCTGATCAGGGTCAGTCAATTTTACTAAACAAGAAGATTCGTCGTTTACCGGTCAATCCTGCTACATACGCAAACGCACCGGCTAACTTCCCTAATCCTTTCAAGGCCGATTCCACCATCGGTGCCGCGGTAAATTTTGACGTAAAACTGTCGAAGTCACGCTACAACCTGGTTAACTCTATGTTTGATGTCATGATCACCTATCGCATGGATGATTTACGCGCAGCTACTAAAGCCATCCAGGATGCAGAAGCCGCAAACGGTAATAAAGAAATGATTGCTGAAGCCAGGGCTCTGGTTGCCGCACTACCTATCACTGAGGCTCAGGCAGCTGACCCCGCTTTCTCTGGCATCTTCAAGAAAAAGCGTAAGAAAGCCACTGATAAAGTGACCGGGCGTCAGGCTGAAGTAGAGCAACAGTGGGATACGATGGTTAAAGCTAATTATGCTAAAGCTATTGAAGTTGCTAACAAAGCTCATTAGTAAATCTTTAGTCCCGAGGCAACTCGGGACTTTTTATTTGAACCACAGAATACATGGAAAATACGAGGTTTTCGAGCTTTAGCTGTCAATTAAATAAAGCATTTAAACCTTTATTCTTTTCTCCGTCTCCTCTGTGTCCTCTGTGGTAATAAATTTTTTATGACCTCCAAAACCCATAAAAATCCCGGTCAGATAGCGTTATTTCTTTTTATCGCACTGTTCCTGCTTTCTTTTTTAATTATTCCCGTCGTCAAGGTTTTTTATGTTGCCTTTATTGATGTCAATTCGGGTAGTCTGACGCTAATCAATTTTAAAGATTTCTTCAATACATCGCTGTTTATAGAGTCATTTAATAACTCCTTTTACGTGGCAACCATGTCTGTTTTACTGGCCACGTTAATTTCATTACCGCTGGCTTATTTTACAACCCGATTTGAATTCAAAGGCGCTATCATTATCCAGAGCCTGGGCTTTGTTCCATTAATCATGCCCCCTTTTGTGGGTGCTGTTGCAATGCAATTGCTGTTTGGTTCAAATGGCAGCATTAACTTGCTGATGGATGAATATTTTGGGTTTACCATTCCGTTCATGGAGGGGCTTAACGGGGTTATTTTTGTACAAAGTCTGCACTACTTCCCCTTCATATTAATTAATCTGTCAGCCTCACTGAACAACATTGACCGCTCAATGGAAGAGTCGGCGCAAAATCTGGGAAGCTCAGGCATGCGCTTATTCAGACGCATCGTTTTCCCATTAGCCATGCCCGGTTATGTCGCCGGTGCATCACTGGTATTCATCAAGGTTTTTGATGATCTGGGCACACCACTATTACTCAATGTCAATAATATGCTGGCCCCACAGGCATACTTAAGAATTTCATCTATCGGCATCGATGACCCGATGGGTTATGTCATCGCCGTTATTCTGGTTATCTTTTCATTGTTCGCAATGTGGATTGCATCACTGGCACTCAAAGGAAAAGATTATTCGACCGTGCAAAAAGGTGGCGGTGGCCTGGCTAAAAGGAAAATGCGACCTTTCGAACGCATAGTGGCCTACTTCATTGTTATCCTCATTTTACTCACGGTGTTATCACCTCACTTCGGCCTGACGCTGTTGTCATTTGGAACCATCTGGTCGTACAGCGTGTTACCAGACGGCTTTACGCCCGATCATTATGTTGAAATATTTGCTGAAACGCCTGAATTCATGATGAATACCCTGCTGTATGCCTCACTCGCAGCCACCATCGATATTATTCTGGGCACTTCAATAGCCTATCTGGTGTTACGCACAAAAATTCGCTTTCGTTACTGGCTGGATTATGCCGCCATGGCCGCACTGGCAGTGCCCGGCCTGGTACTAGGTATAGGTTATTTAAGAACCTTTCTGGGTGCCAGCATTCCATTCGGAGATGCGCCTCTGGCCACCTGGTGGGTCATGCTGGTTATCGCCCTGTCCATTCGGCGCCTGCCTTATGCACTTAGAGCCTGCACATCTGCCCTGCAACAGGTTAGCCGCTCGCTGGAAGAAGCCGCAGAAAACCTCGGGGCGAATAAAGCAAAAACCATCCAGCGTATCGTATTACCGCTTATGTCCGGGGGATTACTGGCAGGTTTTGTCACCAGTTTTGCCACTGCTGCGGTAGAACTTTCAGCCACCATCATGCTGGTATCGACAGAGTCAGATGCACCTTTGGCTTACGGTATTTATGTTTTCATGCAATCGGCAGCTGGCAGAGGACCGGGTGCTGCACTGGGTATGGTTGCCGTTCTTATCGTTGGGTTGGGCACCTATTTTTCACATCGAATCATTGAAAAAGGCCGCCGTGAACGCAGCATTGAGAACAATAACCAGAAATAATCATCAGGAAAAATTATGTCACTTCAAAAAATACAGTCCGTAGGCATAGAGCTAAAAAATATAGATCTATCCTATGACGATACTCAGGTCATAAAAAATGTCAGCCTGAAAATAAATAAAGGTGAATTTTTTGCTTTCCTCGGTCCTTCAGGTTGCGGAAAATCTACTCTATTAAGGCTCATCGCCGGATTTGAGCATTGCCAGCGCGGAGAAGTTTTTTTAGGGGGTGAAGAAGTTTCCCGATTACCACCATGGAAACGTAATGTTGGCATGGTGTTCCAGAATTACGCACTATGGCCCCATATGACCATCTGGAAAAACGTAGCATTCGGACTGGAAGAACGGAAGTTACCTCACCATGAAATCGACCAGCGAGTCAACGATGCACTGGAACTGGTGGGGTTACAGGATTATGCGCAACGCCGTCCTAATCAATTATCGGGTGGGCAGCAACAACGTGTAGCACTTGCCCGTACCATTGTCATTGAACCCAGGGTGCTCCTACTTGATGAACCTCTTTCTAATCTGGATGCAAAACTACGTGTTCACATGCGTCAGGAATTATTGGACTTGCAGCGCAAACTGGGACTCACGACCATATTCGTGACCCATGATCAGGAGGAAGCCAATACCACTTCTGATCGTATCGCCGTTTTGCAGGATGGCATTGTTCAACAGGTAGGCTCTCCAATGGAGTTATATGACAAACCTGAAAACCTGTTTGTCGCTAAATTTCTGGGAAGTGCCAATGTGTTAAATGGAAATATTACAACAGAAGACAATGAAACTATCTTTAAAGATGAAAAAGGGTTGAAAATATCACTTCACAACTGCGATATAGAAGGTAGTAAATCCATCATCTTTCGTCCACAAAATATTTCTATATGTGACCAGGCCAGCAATAGTGCTGATTTAAACGGCCTTGTTCAAAAACGTGAATTCCTCGGCAATCTTGTACGTTATGAGATTCAGGTTAATCAACAGAGCATTCTAGTTGATGAAATATATGGCCGGGGTAAACAACCTGCCGAAGAAGGTGCGCAAGTGGGTTTATCCATGGATACTGATCATGTCATTATCATGTAACGATATTTGTGCTTTAATGCCTGTTTACGAAATAATAAAAGTATTATGAATAGACATTTCCATTTAAAACTCAAAAGCAGCTATCAAACGGATAAAAATGATATCCAGGATTTAGCCATTGAAGTATTGCATGATGATAAATGGGAAGCACTTGATCTCGATATTCGGTCACCCGGCTTCCTGCTCTACATCAACGCTTTATTTTCCTGCCAGCATCTTTACATGAGAGCCAATAGTGCAGAATGTAACCTGATACTGGAATCATCCACAGGAGAGTTAGTCGTCAATGCGGGAGAATTCTGGAATTTAAAAGATGTGAGCGTCTCGTTTAATGCCAAATTAAAATCCGGCACACCAACCGAAAAAAATATTGGGTACATTAGTGAACGAATGACACATTGTCCGGTTTCCAGCAACCTTCCTGAAAATTTGAAGATGGATATTTCTGTCATATTTTCTTAAACAAGTTATACTGGTTAAGCACTACCCTTACTCACAAACGTGGAGATAATACAGGGTATAAAAAGCAGTCCTTTTTAGCATCGTTTATATCACCACTTGCTCACTTTTTGCAGAACCGGTGGAACGCTGGTACAGCAAACAGCAGATCGATGCAGGAAAAATTACTCAATAACAAATAAAATCAACATCATCATTAAATTTTCACTTCGACTCTGTTATTCAGCTTTATCATGTGTTTTAATTTTAAGCTGCTATAAATAATCTCAAACAATAATAACTCTAGCTCTTACTCTATATGAATTCATTCAAGGCCATTATCAAATCTTTACTGGATAGCCTGCGTGATCTTTTGCCCATAATCGGCGTCATTACTTTTTTCCAGCTTTTCGTGTTACAACAACCCATTCCTAATTTCACTGAAATTGCTATTGGAATCCTGTTTGTCGTCATGGGTTTAACCCTGTTTGTGCATGGTCTTAATATGGGACTGTTTCCGGTCGGGGAAAACATGGCTTATGCCTTTGCTAAAAAAGGCAGCCTGTTCTGGTTACTGGTGTTTGCCTTTTCTCTGGGTTTTGGCACCACTGTGGCAGAACCCGCTTTAATTGCAGTTGCCAAGGAAGCTTCTCATGTTGCTGCCGTTGGCGGCATGATTTTAGATACCGATGAGTCCAGGATGTCTTATGCATTTGGCCTGCGAATTACTGTCGCCGTATCGGTTGGTTTTGCTATTTTAGTCGGCGTTCTAAGAATCATCAAAGGCTGGCCAATACAATACCTTATTATTACCGGCTATATCGGGGTCGTCATCATGACCTTTTTTGCCCCGGAAGAAATTATCGGCATTGCTTATGATTCCGGTGGCGTCACCACGTCAACGATTACCGTTCCCCTGGTAACCGCTCTGGGTGTCGGCCTTGCAAGCTCCATCAAGGGACGTAACCCGATGATTGACGGATTTGGACTTATTGCTTTCGCTTCTTTAACCCCGATGATTTTTGTCATGGGTTACGGGATGGTGGTGTGATGCATATTTTCACGGATCTGTTCCACGTTATTCTGGCGACCATCTGGGATGTATTACCGATAGCTGCCATCATTTTTGGATTTCAGCTTTTTGTATTAAGAAAAGCCATGCCCAATCTGAAAAAAATTCTGATGGGTTTTCTACTGGTCTTGCTTGGCCTGGCTTTTTTCCTGGAAGGACTGGAAGCAGCCCTGTTTCCATTAGGCAAATTGATGGCGACACAGTTAACCAATCTTGATTTCATTTTACAGGGCGCTGCAGAATCTACTCTCAACTGGTGGCATTACAAATGGGTTTACCTGTTTGCTTTTGCGATTGGTTTTGCCACTACCATTGCAGAACCATCCTTACTCGCCGTTGCCATTAAAGCTAACCAGGTTTCTGCAGGCAGTATCAGCATCTGGGGACTGAGAATAGCGGTTGCTATCGGCGTAGCCATTGGAATCGCACTGGGTGTCTTCCGGATTGTCACCGGCACGCCGTTATACTGGTACATCATCACCGGTTATGTTTTTGTCGTCATACAGACCTTTTTTGCACCTCGATTAATCATTGCACTTGCCTATGATTCTGGCGGTGTAACCACTTCTACGGTTACAGTTCCGCTGGTCGCCGCCCTGGGTCTCGGGCTTTCTACCACAGTTCCCGGCCGCAGTCCGTTACTGGATGGTTTTGGCCTGATAGCCTTTGCCAGCCTTTTCCCCATTATGTCCGTTATGGTTTACGCTCAAATTTCCGAGTGGGTATCCAAACGCAACAAAGATAAACCAACCCAATGAGAAACTAGCTATGCATTTCAAATTGATAATTGCTCTTACCGAGGACGGGATAACCGACAAGATCGTAGATGCTGCAAAAGAAAAAGGCGCTACCGGTTCTACCGTCATTACTAATGCCAAAGGTGAAGGCATAAAAGCCTCAAAAACATTCTTCGGCTTAAACCTGGAAACCCAACGAGATGTTGTATTACTGCTTGTTGAAGAACACCTGACCAGGGAAATTCTGGAAACCATTGCCAGGACAGGTGAATTTGATAATAGCCCGGGCACTGGTATCGCATTTAGCATTGATGTCGATGATGCCGTTGGCATCTCTCATCAGGTTGACGAATTAACAGAAATTGTAGAGGAAGAATTATGAACAACAAAACTCTGATACGTGTAAGAGACGTAATGAAAAAGGATTACGAACTGGTCAATAGCATGGAAACCGTGGCCGAGGTGTTAAAAAAAGGCGAATTTACCGAGACTAAATGCATTATTGTCGATAAACGACATGACGACGATGAATACGGCCTGGTGATGCTATCGGACATAGCCAAGAAGGTGCTGGCTCGTGATAAGTCACCAGAACGCGTCAACATTTATGAAATCATGTCAAAGCCGGTGATTAGCGTGGCCCCTGATATGGACATTCGATACTGCGCCAGGTTGTTTGAAAACTTCGGCCTGGGTCGTGCCCCCGTCGTTGAGGATAGAAAAATCCTCGGCATCGTAGGCTATACCGACATTGTGTTACGCGGGATCAGAGACAGGCTTGTTTAGCTGCCCCAGTGTTTCTGCTCAACCCTAAATTTGCCTTGCTGCTAGGTATTGTCAGCGTTCAATCAATAGCACGGGTAGAACAAACCGTTGATGTACAAACACAGTTAAAAAGCTGGAAATTAACCGAAGCACCTTTTTCGCTGGAACTCATACAGCGCCTGCCCGATCAGACACGTGCTTTTTTTCAGGGCAGAGGTTTTTCCAGCGACATCGCCAATGACATAGCAACACAATGTGTCTTACAGACCATCGGTAAAAACACTTCCCGGTCGCCTCAGTCAAAATCCATTTCCTACAATCTGTATGACTGGAAAATTTACGTGACTACAAAGGCTCAGCGTATTAAATTCAAAGAAACATGGGATAAAGAATGGGCAGAAGATGGAGTGAGTACAGCCTCCAGAATTGCCTTTCGCTGGGCCACCTTTCCCACTCAGCAGAGTTTCGATCCCGGCGGTGACTTCAACTGGGGCATGATTAGCTTCGGTTTACCACCCGGCAGCAAATTTGACCTGAAAGTGGTGTGGAAACATAATAACAAAACCCATTCTCAATGGATAAAACAAATCGAATGCCCTGCAGACCAGTGATAAAACTTAAACCAATAACTTTCCTGCTATCTGTTTATTTTATTTTCAGTAGTTTATTCACCGTCAGTTACGCGCAAGAATCATTAAGCCTGATCAAACAAAATCCTCCCGCAGCTGATTTTAATTTACCGGATATGGATGGCGAAATGTTCTCGCTTTCAAGCTATAAAGGTAAAACCGTCATTATTAATTTCTGGGCTACCTGGTGCCCGCCCTGTCGGGAAGAACTACCATCGATGAACAGGGCCTGGCATAAAATTAAAGATCAAAATATAGCCATGGTCGCCATCAACGTGGGTGAAGATGAAGACACAATTTTCAGTTTCATGGGTAATTATCCAATTGATTTTCAGGTATTACTGGACCAATCTGGAGACGTTATTAATCAATGGCCAATTAAAGGTTTGCCGACAACTTTTGTATTAGATCCCAAAGGGCATTTATATTATCGCGCCATTGGAGGCCGGGAATGGGACTCTGATATAATTTTGAAGCTGGTAAGAGACATCCAGAAGTAACACCCTGTTTCGATCAGCCTATTTTTTTTGTGGGTAATACAGTGGGGCCTGCTGCCTCACTGGAACCAGCCAGTTAGGAGAAGATACGGGATTTACAGGTCTATACATAGCAGGAGGTGGTGGACCATAATAACGATTATTTTGTCCCGTCATGCGGTTAAACCATCCCGGTGGACCACCGGCCGGACAAAAACCTATTTCGGGAAATCTAAAACTGTAAGCTAAAGAGGAAAAAATTGCGCACGCTATAGTGAAACTTAATAATAGAGTTTTTATCATGTCGAAAAGACTTAACCGCTAGCAATCTGATAGAAAACTATATAGTGTTTCGCAGATGTATACAATTTTCATCTATAATTAACTGCCCTGATAACAAACCATTAAAATCATGAGTGATAGATTCGACCACGATAAACTCGACAAAATAGTTGCCAATGCCCACGCTAATCGTGACAAGAGAAGCATGGGATACCGCGAGCAGGCTTTAAAGTTATACCCCTGGATTTGCGGTCGTTGTGCCAGAGAATTTACACGCACAAACTTAACTGAACTAACGGTCCACCATCGCGACCATGATCATGACAACAATCCTTCTGATGGAAGTAACTGGGAACTGTTGTGCCTGTTCTGCCATGACAATGAACATTCCCGCTATGAAGATTATGTAAAAGGCGGGCAATATGGTCACGGAAAATCTCAGGCCGATGAAGCCACACACAATCCTTTTGCCGATTTAAAATCATTACTTAATAAAAAATGATTAGCTTAAAAATAATCCCTGTTGCCTTAATTTTTATTGTCATAATTTATCTGGCAAGCCTGTCATTTTTAACCAGGCATCATCAATTAAAAGCAGAAAATAAACGGGATTTAACACCCTGCCCCAATAAACCTAACTGTGTACTCAGTCTATCGAATAAAAAATCTCAATCTATTAAAGCTTTCCCGTTAATTGACAATAATAAAAAACTCAGTTGGGAAAAATTAATCAGTGCTATCAAAAAAAGCGAGGGAGAAATACTGGTCAATGACGGGAAATATTGCCATGCTGTATTTACATCAACACTATTTCGTTTTAAAGATGATCTTGAAATAGTTTTAAATGACAGCCAGATCGAAATTAGATCGGCATCCCGGGCAGGAAAGTCCGACCTTGGCCAGAATAGAAAGCGAGTAGAAAAACTAAGGTTACTGTATCACTGATTAACTTGCAGGGTAGCCCTGGTACACTCTACTGTTTTATTTGTTCGAATACTGCTCGTAGCCATCCATGGCCTCGCAGCATAAGTACATCCATGTACAAAAAGTTGGCGCTATGCCCCCTTTATTAAATCGGCTTTTTAAAAATCAACCGACTAAACTTTACCCATTACAGCAAAGCTTTTTACAAAAGGTGTCGCCATACGAGGATCTTTTACCATTGCTTTAAAATCACCTGCGTTAAATTTCATTTTACCGGTAGTAACAGCCATGCCAAGGCCAGCCATACCTAATTCTTTACTTAACCACTTGCCCCAGTTTCCTGCATCGGCACGCATATCCCAATTTAGCTCCTGACCATCAAAAGCACCAGCATCAGTAACTTTTCCATTCTCAACAGTGATATAACCCGTTGCATTATCATCACCTTTAAAGCCATAACCGATAACCGAACTGAATTCGATTTTTTCTAGAGCGTCTGCTAATTCCGGCTCATTGTTCCATTCCTGTTGAAATTTTTTCATCCATTCATCACTAAATAAATCTGACATAATTTTATTCCTGTTGATTAGTTGAGTCTTTTGCAAAGCTCATGAATGGCGACCTGCTTTTTCACATCCCCCCTGAGCTTATCTAAAGTTTCAATGCACACAGTAAATATACATTTCATTCCAGATAAGCTCAGGAAAAATGTGACTTTGCAACTCATCACACTCAGAGCACAACAAAAGACTCAGTTATTTTGAGCTTATTATTTTTAATGATATAGGCTTTTAAAGCCAGTAATAAAAAGCAGTTTTTCCCTGAATATTTTTATACCCATATTGAAAAACTAATCATTATCAAATTAATCCAATTTAACTTTAAAACTTTTTAGCCACGAAGAGCACAAAAGTTTTACGAGTGAATTCGTTGTTGAAAAGAAGCTAACTGAAAAGCCTGGCATTACCTTTTGATATGATCTAGAACCACTACAGGCAGCACTAAATAAAAACTTATGGTGACAATGAAAAACCATCAACTTTCCATCTTGATTTTTCGTGTCCTTCGTACTCTTCGTGGTGAATAAATTTTCTCGTGATGGCTTATCAGGGAATACTCTTAGCAAAAAAATCCATGTCATTGGCAATCAGGCTTTTCTGAATTTTAGAATATTGCGTTTCATTCAACGGTCCCATTTCTACTCGGAAATAATCGGCACCTTTGACTGTTGCTTTTTTGATAGCAGATTCCAGCCCCAGGAATGCCAGCTCAGCTTTGCGCCTGTCCGCATCCTGCATTCTTTGAAAAGAACCCGCCTGAATTATATACCTGCCTGATGATGCTTTTTTTCTATTAGAAACATTCGGAACATCAGGTTTATCATCTGGAATTTCCTGAATATCAATTTTTCTTTCGGGTAACACGGTATAAAAATCAAACACCGGTTTTGTATTGATACCCGTACCTTCTAGCGCCTTGCTTTCCTGTCTGCTATTTTTAACAATATTCTGATCCAGAAAAATAATAAAGGCAACGAACAGGCCAATGATTAAACCCAGAGAAATCCATACCCAGGGTGATGATTTAGTTGATTCACTCACAGCGTCGTTCTACATTTTTTCTGGGGCACTAACACCCATTAACAGCAATCCATTTTTCAACACCTGCCGTGTTGCAAATGCCAGCGTAACACGGGCATCACGTAACTCATTGTCATCTACTATAAATTTATGCGCGTTATACCAGGAGTGAAATAGCTGCGACAGTTCACGTAAGTAATTAACCACAATATGCGGCTCTCTTCGTTTTGCAGCCGTTACTAAACGTTCCGGATAAAGCACCAGTTGCTTGAGCAAATCCTGTTCGTGTTTGTTACTTAATTTATCCAGTTTTACATTTTCAAAATCAATATTTAAGGATTGCTCTTTACACAACCTTTCCACACTACAGATGCGTGCATGAGCATATTGCACATAAAAAACAGGATTATCAGAAGACTGCTCCCTGGCCAGGTTTAAATCAAAATCCATATGCTGATCAACCTTACGCATCACATAAAAAAAGCGTGCCGCATCATTACCGACATCTTCACGCAGTGTACGCAACGGTACAAATTCACCCGAGCGTGTAGACATCGACATCATTTCGCCATCTTCATAAAGATTGGCAAACTGTACCAGTAAAATTTCCAGTTTGTCTGCAGGATAATCCATGGCTGTCAACGCCGCTTTTACCCGGGCAATATAACCATGATGGTCTGATCCCCAGATATTTATCACTTCATCAAATCCACGATCAAACTTATTCATGTGGTAGGCAATATCAGAAGCGAAATATGTAGTCTGACCATTATCCCGTTTTACAACCCGGTCTTTTTCATCACCAAAATCGGTCGATTTAAACCACAGGGCTCCATGGGATTCGTAAACCCGGCCTTTGTCCTGAAGCGTCTGAATAGCTTTATCCACCAGGCCTTTTTCAGTCAACTGTCGCTCAGAAAACCACACATCAAAATTCACACCAAATTGTTGCAAGTCTTTTTTAATGACATCAACCAGGGTGTTTAATGCCAGGTCAAATACTTCTCGATACTTTTCAGCTCCGAGCAAACTTTTCGCATTTTCAATCAGGTCATCAATATGTTTTTCCTTGTCTCCTTCAGGATGATCGGCATGCACACCCTTGAACACTTGCAGTGCTTCCTGGCGATACTCATCACCATTTTCACGATGCAATGTCGCGGCAATATCCCAGATATAGTCACCCTGATAACCATTCGATGGAAACTGAAAAGTTTCACCGGCAAGATCAAGGTAACGCAACCAGACTGAAGCCCCCAGAATATCCATCTGGCGCCCGGCATCATTAACATAATATTCACATTCAACATTATGCCCGGTCGCCTTGAGTAAATTGGCAAGTGTAGCGCCATAAGCTGCTCCTCTTCCATGTCCCACATGCAGAGGGCCGGTCGGGTTAGCCGACACAAATTCGATCTGGATTTTTTTATTGTTACCGATATCACTTAGTCCGAACTCATCACCCTGCTTTAATACGGTTTGCACGATGGACAGATTAAAACCCGTGCGCAAAAAGAAGTTAATAAACCCGGGGCCGGCTATTTCCACTTTTTCCAGCCAGTCCTGTGACTCGAGTAACGGCACAATTTTTTCAGCTAATTGTCGTGGAGGCATACCCGCCTGCTTAGCGCTAGCCAGACAGACATTACTGGCGAAATCACCCTGAGCCGTATCTTTACTGGCCGTAATGAGTATTTTAGCGGTAAAATCTTCAGCCAGATCACCCTGTTTGATGAGTTGTTCGATTGACTGAGATAGGAGTTGTTCAAGTTGCTGCTTCAATTCGGCTTCCACTGGGGATCAAAAAAGGGGATTCTACATGGATGTACAGCCAGACTAAAGAAAATAGAGGGTTGATCGGCCTAAATTTACACAGAATTACAGGTCCAGGGGGTCTACTTCTATGGTCAAACGGGATTTCTGTGTATTTCGTAAACCCTGAACCTTCGGCATAAGTTGCTGTAAAACGCTTCTAATGGACTTAATTTCATTCGCCAGAATTGATAACTGAGCTCTGTAGCGGCCAATTCTACGCGTCATTAATGCCGGTATCGGGCCTATGACTTTAACCGATGAAGCGCCATCAATCTCAGACAGAAAGCTTTTAACTTTATCCAGTTGCTGCATTGCCAGCGTCAATTCGACAGCATCCACCTGAAACGTCACAACTCGTGAAAACGGTGGAAAGCCCACCATTTTTCTTTCCTGCAAAATTTCCTCAACCAGCTCAGAGTAACTTTGCCTGCAAAGATTCAACATCAGTGGATGCTTAGGAAACGCCGTTTGCAACAAAGCCTGACCTTTTTTCTCCGCACGACCGGCTCGACCGGACACCTGTAATACCGTTTGAATCAAACGTTCACTGGCTCGATAAAAACTGCTGAAAAGAGCCTGATCAGAATCCAGCATGCCAACCAGCGAGATATGCGGATAATCATGCCCTTTGGCAAGCATTTGCGTACCCACCAGAATACAGGGTTTTGCATCGCGTACCGGCTGCATCCTGGCTTCAAAGTGCTTTGCAGATTTGACGCTATCACGGTCGATACGAATCACATCTATTTGCGGAAACTGAAGCTGTAAAAACTCTTCAAGTTGTTGAGTTCCAACGCCATAGTGGCGAATTTTCCTAGCGCCACAATCAGGGCACTTATGAGGAAGCATCACTGAAAATCCGCAATGATGACAAATCAGTTTGTTCACCGACTGATGCAGCGTCATTCTTGCATCACATTGATAACAGGAAGATTGCCAGCCACACTCATGACACATCACCACCGGGGCAAAGCCACGACGATTGAGGAAGAGCAGCACCTGCCCCTGTGCCGATAAATGCTGTTTTATCGCCTGTAACAGTTGTGGTGAACAGCCGGTATTGAGTGGAATCTGACTGCAATCAAGCAACTCTATCCTGGGCGGCAAGGACTGACTAACACGCTGATCGAGCCTGTATAAGCGAAAGTGGGTCTTTTGCACATTATGTATTGATTCCACCGAAGGCGTGGCAGACCCAAGAATAATAGGAATATTGAGCATTTGAGCACGTTTAATCGCAACATCACGTGCATGATAGCGAACGCCATCCTGTTGCCGAAAAGAGGCATCATGCTCTTCATCAATAATAATCAGTCCCAGCTTTTCAGTTTCTGAAAATAGTGCCGAGCGCGTGCCAATAATGACCTGTGCAACACCACGTTTGAATTGATCCCAACTTTGATAACGCTGCAAACTCGTCATGGCAGAGTGAGAGGAAACAACGGCCTGCCCAAGGCGACTCTGTAGGCGCTGCAACAATTGCGGTGTCAGTCCAATTTCGGGCACCAGGTAAATAACCTGTTTACCTTCACGGATCACCTGCTCCATCAATTCCAGGTAAACCTCGGTTTTACCGCTTCCGGTCACCCCCTGAATTAGATGCACCAGAAATTGATTAAGCAACGGGGCGATATCATCACAAATTTTCTGCTGATCGGACGTCAAATCAAAATTTGGCAACCGGGTTGCAACTATTTTTGGTAAATTTTCTCTCCACCCCTTAGTTACTAGCCCCCTGTCTAACAAAGTCTTAACCGGTTGATGCCAGGAGTCATGTATTTGCCGTAATTCAACGGCATCCAGACCATTTTCACTTTGTTTTAAAGCACTTAAAATATCGTACTGACGCGGAGCTTTGCTTTTGATGGATAACAACAGTTCATCATCCACGGCATTAATTGACCAGAATTGAACCCGGGTTCCAGGCATGATTTCTGCTTTTCTGGCCAGTCGAGGTAAAAACTGGAACAGGACTTCACCCAAAGGCTGGCAATAATAATCTGCCAGCCAGGCTGCCAATAGCATTAAATGACTGGACAACAGCGGACTGTCATCCAGCGATTTCACAACCGCTTTAATATTTTTATGCGTTGAAAGCTGCTGTTTATCACAGGAAACCAGGATACCCAGTTTTTGCCCTCGCCCGAAAGGGAGTAAAAAGCGATTTCCCGCCTGGCATTCATTAGCACCATCCAGCTCATAATCAAATAAATGATAGACCGGTAGCGACAGCGCAAAAGAACAAATGGAAGAGGGTTGCGACATGTAATTAAATCGTTATATGAATTTTTTAGTTAGTTACCGGGCAAAATTAAACAAAATCACTAAGACGGGCACAAGACACATAAAGTGAAGCAAATAAGATCCCACTTATGCGATAAAAGTTTATATAAATACATTATGCCTCAAAATATTTTTCCTGGTGCTGACCGAGAGCTTTGTGATGAAAATATTTTTTGTTTTTTTTAAAAAAATCGGGAGCAGAGTAAAATATTTAGCGATACTTGTTAAAGTAAATTCTACCTAAAAACAGCTAACTCACTGTGTAATCGAAAGATATTTTGTTATCCACATATCCTGTGGATAAGTCTGTGGATAGTCTGCTTATAAGCACTCAAAAGCCGCAGTATGATAGCCTTTAAGTTAAAATGGTTAATTTCCGAACACTTTTTTAACCTGTTTAAAATCAATGACTTACATAATGCAATCGTTTTTTATTATAGAATACTGGCGATTTATAATGATCCTGAAGAAGCACTCGAAAATGTGTATATCTTTTCTTCTGTCAAGGGGCATTTTGACCTTTTTTCATCAACTTTACTTATTTATGTATTAATTTTTTGTATTAGCTTAATGTGAAAAATATAAATACTGCTGTCTCTGTTTGACTTGTTGCAACATTCTGACAAACTGAGCCACCTAATCAAACTTTTTACAGACTAATAACGTATGAGCCAGCAAAAAACGGCTGTTATCCTGACCAACCTCGGGACACCTGCAACGAATAGCATACCGGCAGTTAAAAAATTCCTGAAACAGTTCCTGTCTGACTCCCGTGTTGTTGAAATCCCCCGATTGATCTGGTGGTTTATTCTCAACCTGATCATTCTGCCTTTCCGCTCAAAAACGGCTCTTGAAGCTTATAATAAAATCTGGACAGATGAAGGCAGCCCACTGATGTCAATCAGTCTCAAACAACAGCAGGCCCTGCAACAAAAACTGGGAGACAATGTAAAAGTCGAATTGATGATGCGTTATGGAGATCCGTCTTTCAGCACGGTCATCAATACTCTGCTCAAAAATGATATTCAAAAACTGATTATTCTGCCTCTTTACCCTCAAAATTCAGCCACTACAACAGCAACAACTTTTGATCATATTGCTGAAGTATTACAACCAGTGCGTAACGTTCCCGATATCAACTTCATCAGTGATTACCATGGTAATCCAGATTATATACATGCATTAGCTGCATCCATCCAGCAACACTGGCAACAGCAAAAACGTCAACGCTTCCTGCTGATGTCATTTCACGGATTACCGCAACGAAATATTGATCAGGGAGATCCTTATTTCGATCAGTGCACTGGAACAGCCAATCTGCTAGCGACCATACTAGGGCTAACAAAAGACCAGTGGGAAATGAGTTTTCAATCCCGCTTCGGCAAGCAGGAATGGATAAAACCCTATACTTCTGAAACCCTTCAAACCCGGGCCACTAACGGATTAAAAGAAATCGATGTTATTTGCCCCGGCTTTTCCGTGGATTGCCTGGAAACACTGGAAGAAATACAGATGCAAAATAAGGAAATATTCCTGCAGCATGGTGGAGAGCAATACTATTACATTCCCTGTTTGAATGATCGTGATGACCATATAACGATGATGGCGGAGCTCGTGAAACCTTATTTATAAAATATTACGGTGACATTTACCCGACTAACGCATCACGTATTTGAAAATAAGCCATTAAAAACTCAAACATCATTCGCCACATAATTTCTAATAGCACAAAAAATATAACCGCAACAACCGAGAAACGGAGCTTTTCGGAGAA
Source organism: Gammaproteobacteria bacterium (assembly GCA_024225395.1). Lineage (GTDB taxonomy): Bacteria > Pseudomonadota > Gammaproteobacteria > JACNJF01. Next base: position 35,503 of record JAAEMR010000069.1, on the reverse strand, counting down.
TGATAAAACCTTCATATCAAAAGTTCTTGGATCAACTGAGTCAATTTCATGAATAGCATTTTTCCCCGATTCAACAGCATCAGTCACTAGCCAATATTTTTGCTTTACCCTGATCGCCAGCTTCCACCCCGCTAAAGGCATAACTAAAGCACCCAGATAATAAAAAACAAATAAAAAAACCGGGCTGATAAATAACCTGAAATCCAGAAAATCAAAAATACTTTGCATACAAACTCATCTATTTTTATTTTAAATTATGCATAAAGCGATAATAAGTAAACTGCTGCTCCACATTTGATGGCGTAATATGAACTTCACTTTGTTGCCCGACTAAAACGAAATTATCACCCAGTTCTGACTGAAGTTTTTCTGAATCATATTGAACAATGTCCAGACCACTGCATTTTTCAGGCCCACCAATAGCAAAAGCTGCAATGATCAGATGTCCATTATTTTTTAATGACCGTTTCAACACATTAACGTATTGTTCTCTGTCAGCCCTACGCGTCAAAAAATGAAATACAGCACGATCATGCCACAGTGCAAATGTTTGATCTGTTTTAAACTGTAGAATATCCTGCACAAACCAGTCTATTTGAAGTGCTTTGTCTCCCAACCTCTGCCGGGTCAGTGAAAGTGCATTTGCCGATATGTCTAATACTGCCAGTTTGCTATAACCATCGTCATACAAATAATCAACCAACTGAGAATATCCACCGCCTACATCGATAACAGGTTCAGCGGGGGCTATATTCGTTTTGCTAATTAACTCTAACGATAAACCTGGTTTCGGTTGAAACCAGCTCACTTCTTCTGCATTTTTTTGCTTATAAATATTATCCCAATGTGCTTTGTTGTCATACATATTAATAACCTCAGGATGCTTTACTGACTTTTAATAATGTCATCCCTGATAAATGCCACCACTTTATCCTAAGTATTCGATATTAGAAACATGTTGTAACATTTAAACATTAGCTAATCCAAAAAGCTGCTGACAGTTTTTTGATAACGCCCTACCCAGATCAACAACCGGCATATCTCTTAAATCAGCCATAACCCGTAAATGCTCAACTATATAGGCAGGCTCATTTCTTAAGCCTCTATATTTAACACCTGATTGATCCGGTGCATCGGTCTCAATCAACAGGGCATTAATGTCTATTTTGGAGACTATTTCCCGAAGCTTCCTGGCCCTTTCAAAACTTACCGTTGCCGCGATACCCAGCTTGAACCCGAGATCAACCAGTTGCTCAGCCTGTTGCAGGCTGCCGCTAAAACTATGAATCACGCCACGATCGATGCCACACTGACGAATTTCCCGCAGAATCATATCCAGTGCTTTACGTGCATGAATAATCACCGGTTTACGGTGATTTATAGCCACTTGTAGTTGCCCCCTGAATAAATTCAGCTGCTGCTTTTCATCACTATTTCCCTGATAAAAATCCAGCCCGCACTCTCCAACCGCAACCGCTTGTTCTGTATCCAGCCAGGCTTCCAGCGCAGAAATATCATCACTCTTATGATCCTGCATGAACATCGGATGAAGCCCATAACTGGCATAAACGCCTTTATATTGCTGACTTACCTTTTTAACTTTAGACCAGCGGATTGCAGTAGTCGCCGGTATGATAAACTGTTGAACCCCCTTATTATGTGCTCGTCGAATAACATCGTCTCTATCTTCATCAAAACGATCATCATCCAGGTGGCAATGTGAATCAATCAGAGTCATCACTATCCCGGGGAACCTTTAAAGCAGCTTCTGCAAAAGCACATGTTCATAACCGAGCTTAACGTAATCATTAATTTGTGCAGGACCACTGGGCGCTACATCAGCTATGTCGATATAAGCAGAATTCGGGACATCTCGCCAGAATGAATGTGCTCCACACACATGAAGATCCACCCCAGCTTCAACCAGTTCAGATAATTGAGCAATAGCTTCAGCCTGTTTATGCTGTTTATCTTTGGTTAACTGGAATTGCTCAGCACCATGAGACACAACCGCAATGTCTATTTCAGGAAATTTAGTTTTTAGCTGGTTTGTTAAACCATTAATCATCGGTGAAGCCCATTGCCAGGTATTTTCATCCCAGCTCACCAGTTCAAACACCACCCCGGCAGGCTCCTCTGTTGACTGAAGTATTTTATTGACCGAAAGGTTTGAATAGTCCGAGGCATAAACCGAACTTTGAAAAATCAGCAGCAATGAAACTAAAGTAAACCTGGAAAATTTATCAATTATTGCAATCATGTATTTACTCATTAGCATTAAAGGTGATCTGATTCAATGTTGTGCCAATTGTTCCAGAGTCATAAACAAAAAAACCCGGTAGCCAGAATCCCAGCTACCGGGTTTTTAGTCAAGCTAACAAACTTGGCTTAGCTTCTTTGTTCAAGCATCTGATGGATAATCGGGGTCAGGATAACTTCCATTGCCAATCCCATCTTTCCACCGGGAACCACGATAGAATTACGGCGAGACATGAATGAATCGTGAATCATGTTTAACAGGAAAGGAAAATCTGTTCCGAATTTTTTCGGATCCTTAAAACGAATAACCACAAAACTTTCATCAGGAGTCGGGATATCACGAGCGATAAACGGGTTTGACGTATCAACCGTAGAAACTCGCTGAAAGTTAATATCAGTTTCAGAAAACTGAGGAGTGATGTACTTGATGTAATCAGGCATACGACGCAAAATTGTATCAACGATAACATCTGCACTATAACCACGCTCTGCACTATCACGATGAATCTTCTGGATCCATTCCAGGTTAACAATCGGCACAACACCTACTTTCAGGTCAACATTGCTGGTCATATCAACTTCATCATTCTTGACACAACCGTGTAAACCTTCGTAGAACATTAAATCACTTCCGGCAGGAATATCTTCCCAGGGTGTAAATTCACCCGGTTTTTTATCAACACCCAGACGAGCATTATGTTCAGCAGCTTCAGCATCACTGTGCAGGTAATAACGCTTTTTACCCGTACCATTTTCAGAATATGACTTGAACAGCTCTGAAAGCGCATCAAACTCATTTGCATCCGCCCCAAAATGACTGTAATCAAGACCGGCTGCACTCGCCTCATCCATTTTAATTTTCATGGCTGCACGATCATAACGATGAAAACTATCGCCTTCAACGACAACCGGGGTTATGCTTTCACGCTCAAAAATATGCTCGAATGCTTTCTTTACAGTAGAAGTACCAGCTCCGGAAGAGCCTGTTACTACAACGACAGGGTGCTTTTTAGACATAGAAATTCCTCAATATAAAATGAGTTAGTGCCCTTTTGAAGGACAACCGATTAAATTTGATCAATTATTTTAACGATTCCTGGGCTAAGGTGCTAACAGATTCTATTAATAGCCTGATACCGATCAGTTAATGGCCTTACAAACTCATTATTTACTTAAACAACTTGCCAAAGCAGGTGTTTTCGGAGAACCTTAAGAATTCGAATTATTCTTACCGCGACAATTTTCACCTGTCTGAGAACTAATAATATGGATACAACACAATCTGGCATTCTTGCTGACCTACCCGCATTTTCTCGCTATCTCACCTTTTCGCTTCAATCCAGCGACGAACTGGATCAATGCTTAAGAGAGTTAGCCAATATGGTTGATGGAGAAAACCTGGTCATCGGGTTGGGTCTTTCTCTGGTGCTAGAATTAAATAGTGACATTGAAGGTTTGCGTCAATTTCCAGCCATGACCACGAAAGGCCTCGACATTCCTTCCACCCCCACGGCTTTATGGTGCTGGATCCGCGGCAGTGATCGTGGAGAGATGTTCCATCAGAGCCGGTTACTGGAGTTACTACTGGAACCCACTTTTCAGCTGATGGACTGCATCGATAGTTTTAAATTTGATCAAAACCGGGATTTAAGCGGCTATGAAGATGGCACCGAAAATCCACAGGGTGATGAAGCAATCAGCACCGCCCTTGTGCACAACCGGGGAACCGGTCTGGATGGTTCAAGTTTCGTGGCGGTTCAAAAATGGTCACATGACTTTGACACTTTCGATGCCATGAGTACTGAAACACAGGATAATGTCATTGGGCGACATGTCAGTGATAACGAAGAGTTTGATGAAGCACCTGAATCCGCTCATGTAAAACGCAGTGCACAGGAAAATTTCGACCCGGAAGCTTTCATGTTAAGAAGATCCATGCCATGGGCAGAAGGTCTTTCTGGTGGTTTGAATTTTGTAGCGTTTGGAAAGACATTTGATGCTTTCGAGGCGGTGCTGAACAGAATGTCAGGAAAAGAAGACGGTATTCCTGACGCTTTATTTAGCTTTACCCGGCCTTTGACAGGCAGTTACTTCTGGTGCCCACCGATGAAAGATGGAGCACTGGATTTATCCGCGATCAAGCTTAAGATTTAAAAATTCCTGCCTTATCTAAAAGCTTACAGGCTTAAAAAAGCTGCCATCCATGGCAAAGCAGCTTAGCAAGAAAACAGTCATGGTCAAGAAACTTTGAAAGACGCGTTGAATCAAGATGGAGCTGGAAACTATTAATGAAACGCCAACAACGACGTCATCGAAAGTACCTGCATTACTATGGCACCAATATTAATATTTTCAACAGTAATACCAATCCGCATTACCAGATTAACGTGAGATGGGCCGACAGTTTTATGGGTAGCAGCGTTAATGTAAATTCAAACGTGGCCACTCTGGATGCACTGGATACAAACACACGTAACTTCAACAATACTTTTGGCGGAGTAACAAGAACAACGACCCAACACCCGGTCGAACATGAATCTAGTCATAGGTCAGGGTTACCTCATATCGAATGTAACAGTAACAATGCCAACTGTTACGGCACTTCGCATGGAAGAAATAATGCCGGAAATGTGATGGGAATGGGCAACTCAGTGACGCCTTCAAATGCAGCCCCATTCCAGACTGCCATCAATAAAATTACCCGTTCAAATTGGGATGCTATTAGTTTTCGAATGCTTACATAATAAAAAAACAATAATTAATGCAACGACTCAACAGGATAAAAAATTTCCTTTTTACAGGACTTCTTCAAGCACAGGCAGCTCGACATCATCCATCATATCCTCTTCGATATCGGGAATATCTTCTGATATTTCCACCTGTTCTAGCAGGTTGATGGCAATATCTATAAAATCACTGTCGGTAATAATGCCCACAAGAGCATCATCTGAAACGACGGGTAAGCAGCCGAATTTATGCGTCTGTAGATAGATAGCTGCCTGCCGAACAGAATCAGTTTGATGCAAGACACTTACATTTCGAATCATGATTTCTGATAGCTTAATGTCACCTCTATTGCCCTGCTGCTCCGAACCGGGAACCGTTGCTTCAAGCACATCTCTTTGAGTAACCAGTCCGATTAATTGTTTATCGCTACTTACAACAGGAATATGACGAATATGCTTCTCAGTCATAATATTTCTGGCATCATCAAGCGAATCATTCTCTGACAACGTAAAAGGATTAGGTGTCATGAGTTCATCTATAGTTATCATTTTTCTCTCATCCACATGATTAATCGATACCTTACATTCTGGCAGATAGTTTCGGGGTTACTGTTGATTAGAATCAAAAACTGGGACGAAATTAACTGATAAGTGAGCAAATCATGAACTTGATCGATTGATCTCTTACAGAACCAGCAAGACAGGAAAAATAATTTTAATCAGGTACGATGAATTCTAATCAGTTAGAGACACTCTGAAAAGATATACACCACTTAATACGGACTGGGAATACACTCAAAAAATCTCTTTGGCGCCTATCTCTGCTCTCTAACTATTACTACGATATCCCAGTTGATGCGCCTGATACAGGGCATTTTTTATCGCTTCATTTTCATCCAGATCGTCAATATCCAGATATTTTTTGGCGATATCAGACAACAGATGCAATACATACTCTTCTTTCCATTTATCGACAAAACCTTCCAGATCAAAATTATCCTGCTGACAAAATTCGGCCGCTAATCCCTGAGCTTCTGAATATTTGAAATGCCCCATTTCCATCACTTCGTATTCATAGGAATACACACCAATATTATTTTCCCTGGCAACCTGCTGGAAAAATTCGGGAACTGGTTGATTCTTTTCCAGGTATTGATCAAATTCTATCACCGCAGAAGGAGTAAAAGTCGCCCCCTTAAAGGAAAACAGAATTTCAACTTTGATACTGCTTTTTTGCATCTTACCTGGTCAAACTCATGAACAGTTTTGGCAACTTTTCCGGCAGTCGATCGACATGATCGATAACCGAGAACTGACCTCCAAAAATTTCCTCAACATAGTCATCTGCATGCGGATCAAGATTAATACAATAAGTAAAGATTCCATCCTGATCCAGCTCCTGAACCGCTTTATGCGTATCCTGAATCAACAGCTTATCATCTTCAGCATCAATATCCGACGGTTCACCATCGGTTAGAATCAACAGCAACTTTTTATCAGCTTTCTGGGCCCCCAGATAGTGAGCAGCATGGCGCATGGCTGCACCCATGCGAGTTGAATATCCGGCCTGAATGGCAGCCAGTCGTGATTTAACCGTATCATCCCAGTGCTCGCTAAAACCCTTGATGTGCTGATAACGTACTTCATGACGGGTATTCGATGAAAAACCGGAAATGGCAAATTTATCGCCCAGATGTTCAATGGCCCAGGCTAGCAATGATACCGCTTCTTTGCTCAGCTCAAGAATAGACTGATCACAACCATCGGGAATATCATTCAGCGATTGCGATAAATCCAGTAACAACATAACGGCAATGTCTCGACCATCGTGCTTATGGCTCATGTTGATACGTGGATCAGGCTGTGAACCGGCCTTGAAATCAATCAGTGAACGAATGGCTACATCCAGATCCAGCTCACTGCCCTCTTCCTGATAACGTACGCGCACATACTGTTGCGGTTTCAGCGTATCCAGAATCTGCTTGAGTCGTTTTGCCAGCGCACTGTGTTTTTCCAGCAGGTTATCAATATCAGCAGCAGAACCTGATGGGTGCAGTGATTCATACAGGCTGACCCAGTCCGGACGATAAGTTAACGAACGATAATCCCACTCCTTATAATGACGAGGCGGTAGTCCATCCACTTCAACCTCTTCATTTTCTATTTCACGAGTTGCATCGTAATCTTCAGCTTCATCGTTTTCTTCAATAAACACCCACATGTGACGATTATCATCACGGTAATCGACTTCGGTATTTACAAAACGGATATTCGGTGACTGGTCCGATTGCAAACGGGTTTTTGCCACAAAGGAGATCGCAATATTTGACATGGCTTTAGTACTGGACTCACCGTCTTTCATGGCATCATAAAAACGATCTACAAATTCATGGATCACCGGGTTTTGGTAACCATGATCCTCATCAAGAATAGCGCGTGACAGCATGGCCAGACGGTGCAGTATGCAGGACTCTTTTTCCGGGTCACAATCGCCTTCCACCGGAAACGGGTGCAGGGCTTTCAGGATACTTCTTAAACCCGGGTATTCCAGCATGGTGAGATACTCTACGCGGGAGTCTTCCAGTAATTCGACTCCTACACGCTGAAATGGACTAAAGTTATCGGCAACAATTGTTGAAGTCCAACGCCGGTGTGCAGCCATGTGTGCAATCGTCGCGCGGTATCGGTTGATGCCTGAAACACCATTTTTATCATCATAAACATCGGGAACACGAATACCAAGGTTATCGTAATAGGGACGTGGTTTGCGTAATTCATCAAACCCCAGAGAATAAGGGACAAAGTGCTCATCTTCATCCCATAGAGCTCTTAAATAAGTATCCAGTTTTCGTTCGCTATCCATGAACAGCGTTCCATGACGTTCACGCTGAAGCATGGCTTTGCTGTCTGCAGATTGCATGGAGAAATAAGCTTTTTGATAATCCGGGCGCATACGGTAATTTCGCACCCCATATTCGATCCAGTTTTTCAGACCTTCCAGCGATAGCTGGTTTAACAGGTAAGGCATTTGCTTGAGAATTTCAGGTAACCCGGGACTTGGGTATACCGACCCCTGATTATCATGAATTGAACGACTGGTTTGATCCATCATATCGACAATCAGTTCAACATAATGCTTAAAACTGTCTTCAGATCCGGTACGCCGTGCAGCCTCGGCAATAGTATCGACAAATGGGGGAATCGCTTTGCCATTAGGCGAACGAGACATATTCCACACAGTTTCTGCCACCAGGCTTAACGATGATTCGCCCACACGATGGGCAACCGTGGGCATTTCTTCCAGATAAACAAGAACCGGGTCAAAGCCCCGGCCAATCATACAAACCTGCGAAGCTCCCTTGAGGTAAGCCTTGACACCCTTGTTGGTTAACTGACGCAGGGCATCCTGAATACAATCTTCAAACACATCCTCAAGCTGGCTGAAGCTGCACTTGAGTTGATCCCGGAATTTCTGAAGCTCTGTTTCATTCATGATTTTTACTCACCGCTCAGAGAACGCGAAGATAAGCAGAGATCTTAAAGAATTGTACTCAGCCTTAAAGGCTTCCTTTACGAACCTCTGCGTCCTCTGCGGTTAAAATTTTATCAACCAAAAACACTGTCTATAGAGTGATCCAGCGTACTGCGTATATCCACATCATCGGTAATTGGACGTACCAGAGCCATGCGGCAGGCGGCCCTTGCTTCTATGCCTTCAGCCATCAGATTGGCGGCATAAACCAGCAGCCGGGTTGAGATACCTTCATCCAGACCATGACCTTTCAGGTTTCTGGCAGTTTGACCAATTTTAACCAGCTTGGCAGCAGTTTCAGTATCGATATTCGCTTCTTTGGTAACAATCTCTACTTCAACTTTAGTTTCAGGGTACTCAAAATCCATGCCCACAAAACGCTGCTTGGTGGACTGTTTCAAGTCTTTCATCAAGCTTTGGTAACCAGGGTTATAGGAAATGACCAGTTGAAAATCCGGGTGAGCTTCAATCAATTCACCTTTTTTATCCAGTGGCATGGTGCGTCTATGGTCGGTCAGAGGATGGATGATAACAGTAGTATCCTGACGTGCTTCCACAATTTCATCCAGGTAACAGATCGCACCCATGCGAGCAGCTATGGTTAGAGGACCATCCAGCCAGCGAGTACCATCGGCATCCAGTAGGTAGCGACCCACCAGATCAGAGGCAGTCATATCCTCATTACAGGCAACCGTAATCAGTGGCTTTTGCAGTTTCCACGCCATATGTTCAATAAAACGCGACTTACCACAACCGGTCGGCCCTTTGACCATAACCGGTAGACGTCGATTATAAGCCGCTGTATACAGTTCGACTTCATCACCCAGCGCCTCGTAATAAGGCTCTTCACTAATATTATATTGTTCGATATCTATGTCAGTCATTTTCTAATACCTTAAAAATATTTAACCGCAGAGAACGCAGAGGTTCGCAGGGCTTTATATGTTATTTACTAATCGTTTAATACCTTGCTTAAGTCTCTGGACATTAAAGTTAATTAATAAACCAAGCTTTTTTATTACTAAGCTTTAAGTAGGTTAGTAGCTGAGCAACGTGAACCGAATTTAGCTTATCTACTGCTTTTAACTCGACAATAACTGAATCTTCTACCAACAAATCTATTCTATAACCAACATCGATGGTTACATTATCATAAAACACCGGAAGGCTTACCTGTGTTTTCACCTTAATCCCTATTTTAGATAATTCATGTTTTAAGCATGCTTCATAAGCACTTTCTAACACTCCTGAACCTAAAAAAGTATGCACTTTCATAGCAGAATCTATAATAATTCCACTTATATTATTAAGTGCTATCCTCTGCGGTTAATTGTTTTTTCTATAAAAACTTACAAAAAATTTCTATAGAAAAAAAGCCCCGACATGCGGGGCTTCTTTAACTAATACGTTCGACTTACTTGTGAACGCCCAGCTTGTCTCTCCATCCAGGGTATAACGCGTCAGCGTCATGCTCGAATGACTCGAATGCACGAGCAAATTCTTTATGCTCTTTCGCGTATTCGATTGGGTCTGCACCTTCTTTCCAGCAGTTATAAGCCTGACGTAAAGAAATCGCACCCGCCGCAGGAGAATCGATGTGACCGTAAGAACCACCACCAGAAGTGTTGATCAGGTTACCGTGTCCCAGGTTCTCAAAGAAACCAGGTAGACGCAGTGCGTTCATGCCACCAGAGATGATTGGAGTTGTTGGCTTCATACCTTCCCATTTCTGGAAGTACTCAGGCCCTTGACACTCATCACGCTCGATCATGTATGCGATGATCTTATCAGAAGCATCACCTTCCATCTTACCGTAACCCATTGTACCTACGTGGATACCAGAAGCACCCATCAGACGTGACATTTTGGCCAGGATAAACGCAGTGTAACCACGCTTTGAAGAAGGAGAAGTAACCGCACCATGGCCTGCACGATGATAGTGCAAGTATTGTGAAGGATAGTTACGACGTGCGGTTGTAACCATACCTGGGCCACCCACATAACCGTCAACCAGGAATGCTAAACGAGGAGCATCTTCACCGAATAACTCTAGACCGTAGTCAGCACGAGCACACATTTCGTGGTGATCGTCAGCTGTGATATTCATAGAGAAGATCTTTGGCTCACCAGTTTCATCCTGTGCACGCTTCATGGCGTCATGAACTAAAGGCAATACCTTCTTCATTGGGCAGAAAACCTGGTTTCCCTGGGGCTCGTCATTCTTGATGAAATCGCCACCTAACCAGAACTGGTATGCAGCATGTGCAAATGGCTCTGGACGTAAACCAAGCTTTGGCTTGATGATAGTACCAGCGATGTAACCACCATTCTCACGAGGACGACCCAACTGGAACCACAGATCAGAAATATCGACAGAAGGACCATCAAACAAACGCAGTAGTTTAGGTGGAATGTAGAAATCATACATTTGAGAGTTCTTGATATCACCCATGCCCTGGTTGTTACCAATAGCCAGTGTCAGGAATGAAACGATCATGGTACGGCCGTCAATCACGTTACGGTCAAACAGATCGATAGGATAGGCAATCTTCATTTTGCCTTCAGCTTCATCGATATGGTAAACCAGTGCATCAACACCTTTAGTAAAGTCATCAGTCGTAGAAACTTCTACGTTAGTACCGGTTGAAGATTCAGCCGCAAAGTGAGCAGCAGCTTCCAGGTAACCGTAACCTTCAGCAGGTGTCATGGTGTAAGCAACTAGAATGTGGCCACCATCAGCCAACAACTTGTCTTCGTCCAGGCTTAGGTCAGAATAACGACCTGTTTGATCTAATAAAGCCATTTATATGGTCTCCTCAGTCAGAATGAAATGAGCAAATGCTCATAAAAAATTGGTTGTTTTACGGGGCTTCCCGCTCAACTGGACGGGCAATATAATCCTTTACTTTTATAAACACTATTCATAGTTTTTGATGACTTCCATAAGTAAAACCTTATAATTAATAAATTCATATCACCTTTGGACAGGTAACCCCAAAATGAATATCACCATTAGGCAGCTAAAGGTCTTTTTAGAGGTTGCAACTCATCAAAATTTTACCCAGGCGGCTAAGGTTTTACACCTCACACAACCCGCCGTTTCTATGCAAATCAAGCAGTTAGAAGAAGTAACAGGCACTTCTCTACTAACCAAAGCCGGTAGAAAAATCCAGTTAACTGACGCAGGTCATGAAATGCTCATTTTAAGCCGTAATGTCTTGCAACAGATTGATCAAACTGAACAGCACTTGAAGCAAATCACCGAAGGTCACCTTGGCCGTCTCAAGCTTGTAGTTGCCTCAACGGTTTCAGCAGTCGCCACCAAAATGCTCGCAACCTTTAATGAGTTATACCCCGGCATGCACATCAGTTTTGATGTGACCAACAGGGAAGGCCTGATTGAGCAACTGGAAAACAGTGAGGCTGATATTGTGCTGATGGGTTTACCGCCTGAAAACATGAACTTAAATACTATTGCTTTTATGGATAATCCATTAGTCGTGATTGCCTCTCAATCACACCCACTGGCAAAACAGCAGCAATCTGTCTCTATCAATCAACTACTGGAGCATGGTTTTGTGGTTAGAGAATCCGGATCAGGTACCCGGTTGGCGATGGAAAGGTTTTTTAATGAACATAACAAAACGCTTATCACCAACATGGAAATGAATAGTAATGATGCTATCAAGCAATCAGTCGAAGCAGGACTTGGACTAGGTGTGGCTTCCATCCATACACTGGAACACGAGTTAAAAGAAAAACGACTGAAAATTATCAATGCCGAAGGCTTTCCATTGCGCCGCTCATGGTACCTGGTACAACGTAAAGATAAACGCCTGTCGCCGTTAGCTGAAAAATTTCGTGATTACGTGCTGCAACAGGCCGGTAAAATAGCGCTCACAATTTAACCGGAATAGATGGTCAGTTAAACAAAGATGCATTAAGCCATAAATGAGTAGCAATACTGGCTATATACCCTAATGCAATGACGGGGGTCCATTTCAAATGCCCGAAAAAAGTATATTTACCCCTTGCCTGCCCCATCAGAGCCACACCCGCAGCCGAACCAATAGATAACATCGAGCCACCAACACCGGCTGTTAAGGTTACCAGCAACCACTGCCCCTGTGACATATCCGGTAGCATGGTTAACACCGCAAACATCACTGGAATATTATCCACAATAGCAGATAACACACCTACAGCAATATTCGCATTGGTTGCGCCCCATTGTGTATACATTAATTCTGATGCCAGACTTAAATAACCTAAAAAGCCAAGACCACCAACACACAGAACAACTCCATAGAAAAATAACAATGTATCCCATTCTGCACGCGCCACCCCCTTGAAAACATCAAACGGTACAATATCACCTACGGATTCACTCCCCTTTAATGCATCATAAGGGACTTTATCAAAATCATGGGTTATCTTCAGGTAATAGCCAAATACCTTGAGATACCCCAGTCCAGTCAACATACCTATTACAGGGGGTAAGTGAAGAAAGTTATGAAAGCTGACAGCAGTAATGATGGTACATAAAAACAAAAACATAATTCGCCTGGCACCGCGCTTCATGATGACAATCTCATCAGAAGCTTCAGGCTTTTCATCCGGTACTGCAAAGTGCATTATTGCGGCAGGCACCAGATAATTGACTGCTGATGGAATAAATAATGCAAAGAAGTCCCAGAACTGAACAATTCCTTTCTGCCACACCATCAAGGTCGTGATGTCACCAAAAGGTGAAAAAGCTCCACCCGCATTAGCAGCTACTACGATATTAATACAACCAATCATAACGAATTTGGCATTATGTCCTCCCACTGCTAACACCACGGCGCACATCAATAAAGCCGTGGTCAAATTATCAGCCACCGGTGAAATCACAAAAGATAGCAAGCCTGTAATCCAGAATAATGCTCGAAAGCCTAAACCGGAACTGACCAGCTTTGAGCGAAGGGCTTCAAAAACCTGGCGGTCTTCCATCGCATTGATATAGGTCATCGCAGCAAGCAGGAACAGCATTAATTCAGCATATTCCAGCAAACTATGCCTCACTGCCTGACCCGGCATTCCTTCCATACCCGGATGGGACTGGTACACAAACGCAATCAATGCCCAGATAACTCCAGCAGCAATAATGACGGGTTTGGATTTTCTCAGGTGGGTAAATTCTTCAGCCATGACCAACAGGTAAGCCACAACAAAGATGATGATAGCGATGAAACCAATATTACTGGATGTTAAATCTAGCGGCTGATAAACAGTTGTAGCAAAGCTTGTCTGGGGTAGTAGCAAACTAATTACACTAAATATAATGATCGATAGCACTTTCATCTTTATTATTTTGAAAATTGGAAGTTGACGAATGATTAACATTCACAGCTTTACTGTCAAGAAATTAAGACCTTAAAGGTAAACGGGAAACAGTAACAAATAATCTGAACCTGGCATTTACAGGACAGGCTCAGATTGAGGACGATATCAGGAAGAAGCTGGTACTGGCACTTCTACTTCAGCAACTTTACCACGGGCGAGGTAACAGTTAGCGGTACAACCTTCATGCTCACAATAGGTACGATCCCAGGCATATTTAAGTGCCTCAGAACGAGTTCTATGAAAGTGATCTTCACCCAGGGTCTTGATAAAACCAGTACGGATAAAAACAGCCAGAACCTGCAATTTAGTTCGCGCAAACAGAAACTCAACTCCAGATTCATCCAGTGCTTTAGCCAATGAATGCAGCATTTCTTCACCCGTCGCATCGATATGATTAATCGACTCTGCATCAATAATGATATATCGAACCTCGGGGTGAGCCGCTACCTGTTCAAGAATAGTATCTTCAAAATAACCGGTATTGGCAAAATAGAGAGACATATCAAAACGGATCATGCTGATATGAGGGCAAAGCTCCAGATCATGCACTTTGGCATCGCGCAAGGTGCCATCAGGATGTCTTGACAGAAGCGCAATACGTGGACGCATAGTGCGGTGCAAAAACAGGCCCAGTGATAAAAGTACTCCTACAATAATGCCATTTTCCAGATGAGGAGCCAGTAATAAGGTCAAACCAAAAGTCACAATTGAAACGATGCCATCATGCTTTTGCACTTTCCAGGCATACTTGATGGGTTCAATTTTCACCAGGTTAACAACCGCCATGACGATTACCGATGCCAGAGTTGCCTGTGGCAGGTGATACAGTAATGGCGTTAACCAGAGCAGCGTTATACCCACAACCACACCGGTAACAATAGAAGAAAATCCGGTAATAGCACCGGCATTGATATTCACCGCAGAACGAGAAAAAGAACCGGAAACCGCATAACCGGAAAACATACCGGAAACCAGGTTACTCAGCCCCTGTCCCACAAGCTCCTGATTGGGATCGAGTTTTTGCTGTGTTCTCGCCGCCATCGCTTTGGCAATTGAGATGGCCTCCATAAAACCAATCAGACCGATTGCAATAGCAGTTCCCATTAAACCAGATACTTCAGACCAGCTAGCTTCTGGAAAACTAAACCCCGGTAACCCTTCAGGAATACTGCCGATAACAGCCCCTCCTTTGCCTGCAAAATCGAACGCCCATGAAACAATTGTTGCCACTGCAACTGCAATTAACACGTTAGGCCATTTTGGTAAAAACTGTTTAAACACTATCAGAATAGCCAGGGACAAAACCCCCATAGCCAGGGTTGGATAATGCGTATGATCAAACGCAGCCATCATCACTCGCCAAACTGTTTCATAGTGATGCGCAGCCTTCTCGACAGTCACACCAAAAATCTTACTTATCTGAGAAGTCGCAATAATAATCGCAGCCGCATTTGTAAATCCGACTACAACTGGATGGGATAAAAAGTTAACCAGAACTCCCAGCCTTAACAGGCCTAATAGCAACTGAAAAACACCGACGAATAAAGCCAGAATAATGGCATAAGCGAGATAAGCGTCTGAACCGGAAGCAGCAATAGGCTCAAGCGCAGAAGCGGTTAACAATGAAACAACAGCGACAGGCCCTGTGGCAAGCTGTCTTGATGATCCGAAAAGTGCTGCAACCATTCCAGGAAGGAAAGATGCATATAAACCATAATAGGGAGGTAAGCCTGCCAACTGGGCATAAGCCATAGACTGTGGAATCAGCACCAGAGCAACGGTAATACCGGCAATTAGATCCGCTTTAAGTACAGCCGGATTTTTTAATTCTTTAATCCAGCCCATGAAAGGAAAAAAACAATATCCAAAATTACAATATTTCTTAAAAAAAACAGCCAGCCGCATTCTAATCCAGTATGTTAAAAAATTAAATTCAATCTAATATTATTTCTACACAACTTTAAGTCACGTTATATATTGAACAAATTAATTGATTAAACTGAAAATATATAACCCTGAATAAAATAAAAAAATATCAGTACCAGGGAGTGAGCTGTTATAAAATCAAAAAGATTTTAGAATAAATTAGGACGATCAGGTTACCGTATAGAATTAACAACATTTAGTCCAGAAATAACCTGTTTAGATAATTGCTCCATGTCAATAACATGCCAGTTTCTGACATCAGAATATTGGTTGTCGTACTTCATGCGGTACATGACCCTACCGATCTACCGGGTTACTAAACTAAAATAACAAAATGAAAACACTGTTCAGAATTGAAGACGTAGCAACAGAAATGCTAAATGAATTCATGACCAGGTTAGTAAAATCCAGTCCCGAAATAAAATGTCCTGGCAGGTCAAAAACCAGCCTGGTCAGCGGATTACCAGTAACACGCATTCTGGAAGTCGCTGAAATAGTCAGTGCCGGCATGATTATCATGGGCAGTCAGGGCCGTACAGGTCTTGAACACATCATGCTGGGATCCAGGGCCGAACAGGTGGTTCATTTATCTCCCATTCCTGTCACCATCGTTAAAGCAAGTTAAGCGATAATCAAAACCTACAATAATTTTCATACGAGGAAATCTTGTATATCAATAAGCAACCTGATCAACACAAAACACTTTAATGGAAAGCTGCTGTTTCTACTTCTGGCCGGATTCTCTCTGATGATTGCCCTTCCGGCTCTTGCCGCTGGAGGAGAAGGTGGTACTGAAATGAAATGGGGTTTGATGGGCATGAAGCTGTACGGAGGACTCGCTCTATTTTATTTGGCATGGAGCAAATGCCTGACTCCTTAAAGGCTGTTACCGGTGATCGCATGAAGGATATCCCGGCAAAGCTCACAGCAAATCGTTTCATCAGTCTGTTGGCATCAGTTAAAATCCATGCTGGCCGAAGTATTGGTAAATCCATCGACTTAGCATCAGCGGCCCAGCTCATAGCAGGTAATCAAGCGACTAGCAGAGATACAAAAGCCGCGGCCAAAATTTTTTTTATCATCAATTTCCCCTCCTAGAAGATAATTCCCATCATCAGGATCAATACGATCAGAAACAGAATAGTCATGATGCCACCCGCTCTCATGAAATCAGGCACGCGATAACCACCAGGCCCCATGATTAAAGCATTCACCTGATGCGTCGGAATGAGGAATGAATTAGACGTTGCAAGAGCAACCGTTAACGCATAAACCGCCGGGCTAGCCCCTACACCAATAGCAATATTCACCGCCAGAGGAACCAGTAACACTGTTGCCCCGACGTTAGACATCACCAGCGTAAAGAAAGTCGCCAATATTGCTACCGAAGCCTGAATCACCCAGCCTGGTGCATCACCCACAACAAATAGAACCTGTTCTGCGATCCATTTCGCCGTGCCACTGGTTTCAACGGCCAGGCCTAACGGAATAAGAGAAGCCAGCAGAAAAACAGTTTTCCAGCTAACCGCTTCATATGCTTCTTCAATTTTTAATACGCCAGAAAGAATCATACCGACAGCACCGGTTAACAGCGCAATAGAAAGGCGTAAGTCAGAAAACAATACCAGGCCCAAAGCAATAGAAAAAAACAGGCCGGCCCATTTCAGTTTTTCCGGACGCAGTTTTTCCTCCTGTGGATATTCCGTGGTAATCACCACAAAATTGCGATCTTTACTGATACGTGAAAGTGCCACCCAGGTAGTATGTACAACCAGTGTATCACCAGCCTGCAAAGGCATATTACGAATATCGTCACCTTCCTGCAGCGTGTCACCACCTCGATGTAGACTGATCATGGCCAGGCCATAAGTCTTACGCATCCAGACATCACGTGCGGTTTTGCCTACCAGAGAAGATCCGGGAGGTATAACCACTTCGGCAATACCCGCTTTATTGCGTGATAGCGCATCGACAAACGTGCGCAATGCATCGCGCTTTTTCAACTCATGTTTTTCAACGAAGTGATTAAGATGACCCGGTGCGGCAATCACACCTAAAACCATGCCTGCCTGAAATTCGATATCTCGAGCCAGTGTACCGGGACCCACCTGACCAGCCTCACCACTCATCTTGTTGGCAATAATACGAATACGATAGGTTGTCTCAACATCATCCAGCTTTTTACCAATCAAATTACTTGAATCCGGGACGACAATTTCATTCAACGCATAATCCATGTTGTAAACTTCCTTGAAATACTGCATAGGATCAGATGTCTTGCCTTTTTCGACCTTTGAAACCGGCAGAACAAAATGACCGGCAATAACGAAGTACAAAATGCCGGTAGCCATCAACGCCAAACCTACCGGTGTTACGGAAAACAGCCCCCAGGTATCCATTTGCTGATCAGCCGGAAGTGCCTGGTTGGACGCCAGGATTAAATCATTAAGCAGTATTAATGGACTGGAACCCACCATCGTTACGGTACCGCCCAGAATTGCGGTAAAACCCATAGGCATCAATAAACGTGACATCGGAATTCCTGAACGGACAGAAATTCGACCAACAACGGGCAGAAATAAAGCAGCGGCCCCAACATTTTGCATGAATGATGAAATAATGCCCACCGTGCTGGAAATAATCGGGATAATCCGACCTTCCGTGGTACCGCCTATTTTGAGAATAAACGACGCCACTTTACTCATCAAACCCGTTCTATCCAGCCCTGCGCCGATAATCATTACCGCAATAATTGACATCACTGCATTGGAGCTAAAACCGTTAAAGATTTGCTGCGTATCAACCAGTCCCTGTTGCAGCCCCATAAGAGGTGCCAGTAAAGTAGTCAACCCAAGGAGCACCATTACAGAAACGGCAGCCACATCGACACCAACCACTTCAAATGCAAACAGGTAAATAGTCAATATCAAAACAGCGGTCACCCAGGCAATTTCAATTGTTGGAACAATCGCTGCCAGTGCAAAAGCCATGATGGAGAAAATCACGCCTGCAATAATTTGTTTGGTGGAAAGGTAACTCACTTTGGGGGCGGCAGAATCTTCACCTGCCGGTGTGCCCGCAGACTTAACTGCTGAACTCATACAACTAAACTCCGAAAAATAAAAAACAGCAGCATTCGGGTTTAAACCAGAATACTGAAAAAGGTTGATCTATTGAATTACATCCGACTTGGGAATGTTAAGGGACAGAAGAAAAGCCTTGCGCTTCTCAGCCACACAATAAAAAGTTTTAATATGATGTTCTTTTTTTATCGACTATTCAAATGAATTGGAATAAACTAATATTCCCATATGGAATATATAACCTTGCCAGATCTGAAAGGCCTTGCTGCATTGCGCGCCGTCGTTGAACTCGGTGGCGTAAGCCATGCCGGCAAATTTTTACACATAGGTCAACCTGCTATCACCAAACGACTACGCTCGCTGGATGAATGCTATGGCACTCCGTTAATGCAACGTAAAGGTCGAAAACTGGAGCTGACAACTGCCGGTGAAAAAGTATATGCCTATGCCCGCCTGGCGCTTGATCATCAGACCACGCTTATTGAAGATTTGAGCAGTTTACGCCAGGGTAAAAACCTGTTACGCCTGGAAGTTACCTCTGCCATCGGTGAAAAATTATTACCGGATCTGTTATGGAATTTTTCTGAAAAACACCCCGAATATCATTTACAGAGTCGAACGGGATACTCACGTCGAATACAAACTCGCCTGGCCACCGGCCTGTCCGACCTGGCTCTGATAGAACAAGCGCCGGATCATCCCGATATACTGGTGCAGAAATGGTTCGAAGATGAATTGATCCTGGTGTGCTCACCCAACCATGCCTTAAGCAGTGAACACATCATCCCCATCAAAAAATTAACCCGGCAAAAATTTGTATTGAGAGAACCTCAATCGTCCATGCGCTTAATTCTCGATCAAAAACTTTCTGATGCAGGGATAAATCAGCTCCCCATTTCGCTGGAAGTTGGCTCTACTGAGGCCATTGTGGAAATCATAAGTCGTGGACAACACTTGAGTTTTTTACCCAAATTTACGGTAAAAGATGCATTAAAAAACAATTTATTGCGGCATATCAATGTTGATCAGCTAAAAATTAAAGTAACATTGTGGATTGCCCTCAACCGATCCAGTATCAACAATCCCGTCGCTGAAGCATTCATTCAACTACTCAGGAAACAATCGACCTAACTCATGAATTACATTAACGGTTTACATTTTAATAATATCCGTGGAGATATCTATGGCGGTTTAACAGCGGCAGTCGTCGCACTACCTCTTGCCATGGCCATGGGCGTAGCATCAGGTGTTGGTCCTATCGCCGGCATGTACGGAGCAATTTTTGTTGGTTTTTTTGCGGCATTAATCGGTGGAACACCCGCTCAGGTCTCTGGACCAACAGGCCCCATGACTGTAGTTATGGCAGCTATTTTTATTCAGTACACCGGCATGTATCCTGATGACCCGGCTCAGGGGGCAGCACTGGCCTTTACCGTCGTGATACTCG
The DNA here is from genome assembly GCA_024225395.1 of Gammaproteobacteria bacterium. Lineage (GTDB taxonomy): Bacteria > Pseudomonadota > Gammaproteobacteria > JACNJF01. The sequence continues at coordinate 15,145 of JAAEMR010000069.1, read as the reverse complement.
GCGGCCTGTTTCAAATTGCTTTTGGCATGTTAAAGCTGGGAAAATACATCGAGCTGGTTCCACACCCTGTCGTTTCTGGTTTTATGAGCGGCATTGGTGTCATCATCATCTTATTGCAACTAGGGCCACTATTAGGCCAGACTGCCAATTCAAAACCTCTGGCAGCTGCACAGGAAATTCCAAATTATCTGAGCAACATCAACAGTAGCGCATTATTTCTTGGAGTGATCGTGCTGGCTATTGTTTACGGGGTTCCAAAATTCCTGCCGGCAATCAACCGCCTGGTACCCTCACCGTTAATCGCACTGTTTGTCGGTACATTCAGCTATCTAATGTTTATTGAACCGGGTGCAACCCCCATCATTGGCGATATTCCAACAGGATTTCCCGAGTTTAGAATGCCGGTCATTGAACCTTCATTAATGTTACAAATGATTGCTTCAGGTCTGACACTGGCTGGCCTAGGCGCTATCGACTCACTGCTGACTTCACTGGTTGCTGACAACATCACCAGAACACAGCACAAATCTGATCGTGAACTTATCGGTCAGGGTATCGGAAATACAGTAGCCGGTTTTTTTGGTGGATTACCCGGAGCCGGTGCCACCATGCGTACCGTGGTAAATGTCAATGCAGGTGGACGCACTCCAATCTCGGGGGCTTTACACGCCGTCGTATTATTAGCCATCGTGCTTGGAGCAGGCAGCCTGGCCAGCGATATTCCTAAAGCAGTTCTGGCCGGTATTTTAATCAAGGTTGGTACTGATATTATTGACTGGGATTACCTGAAACGCATGAAACACGCACCCAAAGCAGGCATAGCCATCATGCTTATAGTAATGATTGTTACAGTCACTATTGACCTGTTACTGGCAGTAGGCATAGGCATGGTAATGGCAAGCTTTCTATTCATGCATCGCATGACACAAATGCAGGTTGATGGCATCAAAACAATCACCAACTCCGAAGAAGCCTACCATCTGACTGATGAAGAATCTGAAATTCTCGATCAAGCTGATGGTAAAATCATGCTGTTTCACCTGACTGGCCCAATGAGTTTTTCATCTGCCAAAGCAGTGGTTCGCAGGCATGCTTCTACAGCAGGTTATGAAATCATGTTACTGGATCTGACTCATGTGCCATCCATTGACTTTACCACCTCGCGTGCACTGGAAGATATTTTGCTCGATACTTTAGATGCAGGTCGCCGAATATTTCTGGTGGGTGCTCAAAAACAGGTTTGTGACATGCTGGAAAAACAGGGTGTAACAGCGCATTTTAAAACGGGTAAGCTTTACCACAAACGCCTGGATGCCCTGCTACATGCACAAAAAATATTGAAGGAAGGCTAGGTTAAAGCAGGCTACAAAATAAAGCTTAATATAAAACCATCATGCTCTAGACGACATGGTGGTTTTATTAACTTTCTTCAAATTATTTTTGTTAACTTTCATCCACATGAAGCATGACCTCTGGCTCTTTCTCCATAAGATGGATCGCTTCAGTTAAATCTATTTTGTAGGGGTTTTCAGTACTTTGCTTCCGTAAGGCTGCAAAAAGCTCTTCCTGTTCCAGGGTATAACCCTCTCCATTTTCATTCTGAATATAAGCGGCCCAGGGTACGAACTTGGTTAATGGAAATAACTGCCCTTCTCTGGGAGAAATATCGATATGTATTCCAGAAATATAAACAACCTTTTTACCACGGTATGATTCCTCTTTTACAATGGTACGAAATGTTCTGTCAAATTCTACCTGGGCATTTACCTTTGCAGCAGATAAAGGGGGCGCTGAACTGGTTAATATATACGGCATTATTTCAAGTAAGTTCCGTGTCAACAAGCCGCTAGCCAACTGCGTATCCTGCTCTTTACGAAAATAAAAAGAACTCGGAAACAGATGCTTGTCAATCGCAGTTTTCTTTTCCGGCCAGTGAATACCGACGTCTTTAATCAGTTGAGCAGAAGCTCGAAAGGATTTAGCAGTGCTATAGGTTCTGACAACTTCGGTATTTTCCACAAGCTTTTCAACATGAAGCATTAAACCTTCTTCTCTATCTTGCATGAGCAACTGATTATCAATCACAACAACAGGTCTACCAGAGTCATTATCCAGGAATATTTGCTGGCAGGCATATGAATACTCCTGTTGATGCCAGTCTAAAACTCCACAGATAGCACCACAGTCAGAAGACATACCCTGATTATGAGTCTGCAACCTTCGATAGCTGCCAAATGATTGCGTGTCAGGATCATAGCCCACATGGCTGGCCTGAATAATGACTGAATCCTTGCCATGATGTGCATGAGGACCATGCCTGTCTGGTGCCATGATGCCGCCAACACGACCATGATCAAAAGGAAATATACCAAAGTGCTTGGCCAGTAAAATCATCGGATAACCCTGGTTTTCATCCGAACAAAAAGCTCGTGAGGGCATAATACAGTCAGGGCTCATGCCCAGAGAAAGGCAAAAATTAAACAGGCGTGGAGCAAAATTACTGTAGCGCATGGCTACGTTATCTACCTGAAAATTATGGAAATTAGACTGGGGCATGACTCACTCTCTATTATTTATTGTTTACTATTTAAGACAGGGGAAACACTTAAGTATTGATGATAAAATAAGCCTGAATTTTATTTTATTCAATCTTTTTAAACAACAAGTCCCACACACCATGCCCCAGTCTCAGGCCACGGCGTTCAAATTTTGTTTCGGGTCGATAATCAGGCTTTACACTAAACCCCAGATCATTTCCCAGGTTTTCAAACCTGGAATCAGCTAACATTTCCTTTGCCATATGCTTTGCATAATCCTCCCAGTCAGTCGCCATGTGCAATACAGCGCCAGGTTTCATCACTTTAATCAGCAAATCTCTAAAAACATTGTTCACAATTCGACGTTTATTATGACGCGTTTTATGCCATGGATCAGGGAAGAAAAGAAAGACTCTATCAATCGACTCATCAGGGATCATCGATTTAAGTACTTCGATCGCATCGTGAGAAATAAGCCTTAAATTATCCAGATCCGCGTCATGAATATGATTAAGACACTGCCCTACTCCCGGAGTATGCACTTCGATACCAACATAACCATGAGCCTCATCCTGTTCTGCCATTTGCGCCAGTGTTTCCCCATTGCCAAATCCAATTTCCAGCTTGATACCTTGTTGAGCAGGAAATAATTGCTCAAAATCCAGCAGAGTATCGGCCTGGAATTCAATCCCATATTTTGGCCAGTACAGTTCCAGGGCATTTCTCTGACTCACTGTTTTTCGACCGGTTCGTTTGACAAAACTACGAATAGCACGATTGCAAAGCTCGTCATTTGCACTCATCGTTTTAAAATCTCCACTGATAATATCTGGTTTGAGATATTACACTATTAACCCACGAACAAACTATATCGTATTGCGGATCCTAAGCTCACTCACACTTTTTACCCCGCTCTGATATAATCATCGCCCTTTTTTTATGTTGCTCGATTATGACTCGCAAAGCTGCTGCTTTAATTTCCGGAGGACTGGACTCCCTGCTCGCCGCCAAGGTCATTCAGCAGCAGGGCATACACGTTGAAGGCATCAACTTTTTTACCGGTTTTTGTGTAGAAGGGCATACTCACGCCATTCGGAAAAAAGATAAGGCTAAACCGAAACGTAATAACGCTCTGTGGGTTGCAGAACAGCTGGGCATAAAACTGCACATCATAGACATCGTCGAAGGTTATAAAGACATCGTTATTAACCCCAAACATGGTTATGGGGCCAATTTAAACCCCTGCCTGGACTGTAAAATTTTCATGGTGCAAAAAGCCCATGAATGGATTCAGAAAAAGGGTTTTGACTTCCTGATTACCGGTGAAGTCATCGGGCAGAGACCCATGTCCCAACGTAAGGAAACCATGCCCATCATCTCTGATGAGTCAGGAGCTGACGATCTGTTACTGCGCCCATTGTGCGCAAAAAACCTGCCACCCACTAAAGCTGAAATTGAAGGCTGGGTTAACCGAGATGAACTACACGGATTATCCGGAAGATCACGCAAACCTCAAATGGCACTGGCAAAACAATTCGGCTTTGAAGACTATGCCCAACCTGCCGGTGGTTGCTGTTTTCTGACCGATGAAAACTATTCTGTAAAGTTACAGGATTTATGGGCAAACCGGGGCGAGAAAAAATATGACCTGGATGACATCATGCTGCTTAAAGTGGGCCGTCATATTCGCCCTGAAAAATCCTATAAAATAATTATCGCTCGTGAAGAAGGTGAAAACCGGTTTCTAAGCGGATACAAAAAACAGTTTCAGTCAATTAAAACCATCAGCCACGCCGGCCCGCTAGCATTGATTGAAGGCGCGGAACTCAATGATGAACAGATACAATTAGCCTGTGCCATTATCGCCCGATTCAGTAAGGGCAAAAATGAAGACTCGATTGAGCTGACATTCAGTCGCGCCGGTGGTGAGCCGCAAACCAAACATGTAAAGCCTCTTGCCGCACATGAAATACCTGAAAGCTGGTACCTGGTGTAATGGCTGAACAAAGCCAAACTGTTGAAGTCGATGCCAGACGTCTGCTATGCCCCATGCCCGTCATCAGGCTGCAGGATGCCATCAGTGAGCTGACCATCGGAGATATGGTCAAAATAACCTGTACCGATCCTGGGGTAAAAAGTGATATTCCTGCCTGGTGCAATATCAATAAACACTCACTCTTGAATATAGAAGATCAGCAATACGAAATAATCATTACCGTACGCAAGGAAAATGATGACTGATCCACGTAAAAAAGTTATCCAGAAAGTCACCTATACCGGCATCCTGGTCAATACACTGCTTGCCCTGGCTCAAATCATTTCCGGTTTGATAGCTCATTCCCAGGCATTACTCGCCGATGGTCTGCACACGCTTGCTGACCTGATCAGTGATTTTATAGTTTTAATTACCGCTCACCATTCCGCCAAAGCAGCCGATGATGACCACCCTTACGGACATGCCCGGATCGAAACACTGTCTTCTATTTTTCTGGGTCTCGCGCTGATAGCCGTGGCACTGGGCATGGGCTATAAGGGCATCCAGACATTTGCACAAACAGAAACCGTTCAAACTGAAAGCTACGCCCTGGTGTTTGCTTTTATTGCTATTTTCAGCAAAGAGTTCCTGTATCGCTACACCATCCATGCCGCACGTAAAATTAAATCAACACTGCTTGAAAGCAATGCATTACACCATAGGTCTGATGTGTTCTCATCGATCATCGTTGTCATAGGCGTAGGTGCGCAGGTTGCAGGAATTGAGCACATGGATGCCCTGGCTGCGATCATCATATCCGTGATGATTTCATTAATGGGTATACACCTGGTTAAAAAAGCCTTCGAAGAATTAATCGATACCAGTCTTGACCAGCATCTGGTCGAAAAGATTAAAGATCATATCAACAAAATGAGTGGCGTCATCACTGTTCACAGCCTGCGATCACGCTCCATGGGAGGAATGGGTTTTATCGACACTGAAATCAGGGTTAATCCCCGCCTGAGTGTTTCTGAGGCTCATTATATTTCTTTACATATTGAGAAAACTGTAAAAAAGAAATTTTCTGAAATCTCAGACATCACCGTGCATATTGACCCGGTTGCCGAAACCGAACATGAATATATTTTACAGTTACCCAGAAGATCAGAACTTTTATTTAATCTGTACTCGGCCTGGGAAAGCCTCGAAAACTCGGAAAAAATTAAAAATATTCACCTTCACTATCTGACCCGACAAATTGAAGTTGATATTATTTTACCGCTTGAATTTGGTTGCGATAAGGAAAACAAACTGGCATCAGAGTTATACCAAAAAGCACGCAGCATTCCCTTTGTGGGCGATATAAATATCTATTACGTGCCGTAGCCATCCTGACCCTTATATTTCGCACCATTCTGGTGCGTTAAAATTCACACTAATTTACCCGCATTAATTGGCTAGTTAAGAATAATCTGTACAATACCTGAAGCTTTATAACTTTCAACTCATCACCTATCTGTAAGGAGGATAGAAATATGACCGCAGCCGATGTAATAGACCTGATTAACGACCATGGCGTAAAATTTGTTGACTTACGCTTCACCGACACAATCGGAAAAGAGCAACATGTTTCGATCCCCGCCAGCACGCTGGATGAGGACGTATTCACTGAAGGAAAAATGTTCGACGGCTCTTCTATCTCAGGATGGAAAGGCATCAACGAATCAGACATGATCATGATGTTAGATGCTGATTCTGCGGTACTGGACCCTTTTACCGACGAGCCAACGGTCAATATTCGTTGCGATATTATCGAACCCGCTTCCGGCGAAGGTTATGAACGCGATCCTCGCTCTATCGCCAAACGCGCTGAAGCCTATTTGAACTCTACCGGCATCGCGGATACTGCTTATTTCGGCCCAGAGAATGAATTTTTCGTCTTCGACGATGTTAAATGGAGCAATACCATGGGGCATTCGTTTTACCAGATTGACTCTGAAGAATCCGAATGGAACTCATCCAAGCACTACGAAGATGGCAACATGGGACACCGTCCCGGAATAAAAGGTGGTTATTTTCCAGTACCCCCTGTTGATTCATTACATGACCTGCGTGGAGCCATGTGCCTTGCTATCGAAGAAATGGGGCAAAAGGTTGAAGTTCATCATCACGAAGTCGCTACCGCCGGTCAGTGTGAAATTGGCGTAGCTTTCAATACCCTGGTGCAGAAAGCTGACGAAGTACAAATATTGAAGTACTGCATTCACAACGTTGCTCACAGCTACGGCAAAACAGCGACATTTATGCCAAAACCTATGGTCGGTGACAATGGCAACGGCATGCATGTTCATCAGTCCCTTGTAAAAGACGGTGAAAACCTGTTTTCCGGTGATGGCTACGGCGGGTTATCAGAAATGGCTCTGTTCTATATTGGCGGGATCATCAAACATGCGAAAGCAATCAATGCCTTTGCCAACGCATCCACCAACAGTTACAAGCGTTTAGTTCCGGGCTTTGAAGCCCCTGTTATGCTGGCTTACTCTGCGCGTAACCGTTCCGCATCTATTCGTATCCCTTATGTCACCAACCCAAAAGCGCGTCGGGTTGAAATTCGTTTCCCGGATTCGACTGCTAACCCGTATCTGGCATTCTCAGCCATGCTGATGGCTGGAATTGATGGCATCAAAAACCGCATACACCCGGGTGAAGCCATGGATAAGGATTTATACGATCTACCAGCCGAAGAAGAAGCCGCAATACCACAGGTTGCATTTTCTTTTGATGAAGCGCTCGCAGCACTGGATGCAGACCGTGACTTCCTGACTGAAGGCGGTGTTTTTACGGATGATGTTATTGATGCATACCTGGAACTGAAGGATGAAGAAGTTCAGCGTTTACGCCTTGCAACTAATCCTGTTGAATTTGACATGTATTACAGTCTTTAAGTTACAAGTTACAAGTTACAAAATTATATTAAAGCCCCTGGAATCAGGGGCTTTTTTCTTCCTTAAGACAAAATACTTATTATTTCGCACCATTATAGTGCATAATAATCCTTGCCAATACCAGCCCAAACCCTCATTTTTTGCAACACCATGCCCTAATGAGCTTTTCAAATATTGGCATTTTTATTGCTACCAAACTTTCATGCCCTATATTGATGCCAGCAAAATACTTGATTACCTGAACAGCAGTATCATCTGCCTGAGCGAGGACCTGACTATTAAACAGGTCAATGCAACCGCAGAAGTATTTTTTGATACCAGTGAAAAGGTTTTACTTCATAAACCTTTTGCCTCCCTGTTCGATCCAAATGGCGACAACTCCATCCTGTCTTCTTTACAATTTAGCCTGGGTCATAACCATCAAATTACCGAACATGAAGCCTCTCTGACACTGGCAAACGGAAAAGCCATCATTGCCGATTATTCAATACACCCAATTATCGAGGTCGACCAACTCAACCTGCTGGTGGAGTTACTTCCCATAGACCGGCACCTGGAAATTGCCAAAGATGGACAAAGAATAAACCAGCAAACAGCCAGTCAACAGTTGGCACGAGGTATGGCGCATGAGATTAAAAATCCACTAGGAGGCATTCGTGGTGCCGCTCAATTGCTGGAAGGTGAAATCACCAGCCCAGAATTAAAAGAATATACCGATGTCATCATCCGTGAGGCTGACAGGCTACAAAGATTACTCAACAGTATGTTAGGTCCAAATCGAAAAATAGAAAAAGAACAAATCAATATTCTTGAAGTTCTGGAACATGTTCGCAGCCTGATACTGGCTGAATTCCCAAGTCTTAAAATAGTTAGAGATTACGATCCCAGCATCCCAGAACTCATGGCTGACAAAAACCAGCTGATCCAGGCCTTTTTAAATGTCGCCAGAAATTCTGCACAGTCAGTGATATTAAATAAAAATAGAAGTGCCGAGATTACTTTTAAAACACGCATTAACCGACAGCACACGGTGAGCAATCAACGTTATAAACATGTCATTCAAATCGACATCATCGATAACGGACCCGGTATCGCAGAAGAGTTACTGGAGAATTTATTCCTGCCCATGGTAACCAATAAACCCGATGGAACCGGTCTTGGTTTACCCATAGCACAACAAATTATCGTCGGGCATCACGGAATCATCCAGTGCCAGAACGGTCACCAACACACAATATTTACCACGTTGCTACCACTTGAGGATGAACAATGAATGACAAACAGGAAACGGCATCTTGCATCTGGATTATTGATGACGACCAGTCAATACGCTGGGTTCTCGAAAAAGCATTAAAAAAAGCACACTTTAACACTAAAACTTTCGACTCGGCCTCAGTCGCACTGACTCAGCTTAAACGCCAGGATGGTGACCTGCCAGATACAATCATCACCGATGTGCGTATGCCCGGCATTGATGGTTTCGAATTCATGAACCAGGTACACAATTTTGATGCCAACATGCCGATTATCATCATGACCGCTTATTCAGATCTGGACACCACCGTGCAGGCATACCAGGAGGGTGCTTTCGAATACCTGTCAAAACCCTTCGACATTACGGAAGCGACTAACCTCACAACCAGGGCGGTACAAAAAAGATTCGAAACAACACCCAAAACAGTCAGCACCGATGTCTCCAGTGAAATCATTGGGGATTCCCCTGCCATGCAGGAAATTTTCAGAGTCATAGGTCGCCTGTCCCGATCGCATATCAGCGTACTCATTAACGGCGAATCAGGAACCGGAAAGGAGCTGGTAGCCCGGGCCCTGCACAAACACAGCCCCCGGGTTAACAAAGCTTTTATCGCCATAAATACCGCAGCAATTCCCGGTGAATTACTCGAATCTGAGCTGTTCGGCCACGAAAAAGGCGCATTTACCGGCGCGCAAAATCAACACAAAGGCCGCTTTGAGCAAGCCAATGGCGGCACTTTATTTCTGGATGAAATTGGAGACATGCCAATGGCTCTGCAAACTCGCCTGTTACGAGTTCTGGCTGAAGGAGAGTTTTTCCGGGTAGGAGGCATTACCGCCATAAAATCGGACGTCAGAATAATTGCTGCTACCCATCAAAACCTGAAACAGCTGGTCAGCCAGGGTCGTTTTCGTGAAGACCTTTATCACCGCCTAAACGTCATCAAAGTACACTTGCCGGCAATACGCGAACGACGGGATGACATCCCGCTATTATTAAATCACTTCATGCAGCAGGCAGCGATAGAGCTTAACGAAACTACCAAGACGATCAGCCAGAAAGTTATAAATTACCTGGTCACACTGCCCTGGAGCGGCAACGTTCGCCAAATTGAAAATACCTGTCGCTGGTTTAGCGTCATGGCCACTGGCAATACTATTCAAATGAATGACATGCCAGAAGAGCTAAAAAACCCTCAAGCTAATCTGCCGGATTCAGCCACTATTGAAAACAAAGTAGAAACTAACGAACTGGACTGGACTTCTCTACTACGTCAATGGACATTGAGTCAGTTAAATTCCGGAGAAGAAAACATATTATCCCGGGCACAGCCCATGTTTGAGAAAACACTACTTGATTGCGCTCTGAGTAAAACAGGGGGACGTAAAATTGAAGCCGCAAAACTACTGGGCTGGGGACGAAATACTTTAACCCGAAAGCTAAAGGAGCTTAATTCTCAGGATACCCAGTAATACAGTTCATGTAAGCCTGCTCAAGAGTTTGAGCTTTATATTGCTCTAGACATGAATCAGGAGAACCATCGAAGACAATTTTACCATCATGCAGAATTCCAAACTGATCACAAATTTCCTCTGCATCCGCCAGCATGTGGGTACTGTAAAAAATAGTACGATTATTTTCGCGCTGTGATTTCAATAATTCCTTAAAATGATAACGAGCTTTGGGGTCGAGCCCGCTTAACGGCTCATCCAGAATAATTAAGGGCTTATCCAGCATAAAACAACTGATCAGCCCCAGCTTTTGCTTCATGCCTTTAGAGTAACTATTGGTTTTATCATCAAGACAGGAGTAATCCAGGCCAAGTCGCTCACACAGAAGCTCAACCCGGTTCCTGTTAAGCGGCTGACTATAGGCACCATACACAAATTTAATAAATTGCCAGCCCGTGACATCTTTTTTAATATCAAAATTTTCAGGCAGGTAAGTAACCAGATCATGTGCAGACATTAACTTGTGATCGATACTTCCGATCGTAATGTCACCTTGTTGAATATTCCGGATCAAATCCAGGGTGATTTTAATCAAGGTAGTCTTACCCGCACCATTCGCACCCGCAAGCGCATAAAAACAACCCGGTTGAATGGATAAATTCATGCCACGCAGGACAGAGTTTTTACCGATCTGATAATGTAAATTCTTAACCTCAAGCACTCAAATTTACCTCAAAAAAAAGCCTGCACAGCGGCAGGCTCTTTTTAGGCTTTAAACAGAGAATTACAGACGGAAAGCAATGCTGTATCTTTCAGCATCATCATAACTGGTACTACCGGTGGCAGTTGCATCATCCATATCGATTGGTGAACCTCCAGAAGATTGTCCTGCCTGTATACGACCAGAATCTGGAACACCATCATCCAGCCTGGCCTCTATGATCTTTGCGATAGGACCTTCAATCTGGCCGAATATTGTCACATGGCCCGCAATATCTAGTGCTCCATCACGTATGCCAACCAAACCACCATAAGCATTTGATGGCTGCGTAGTATCTGTACCACCACCAGGTACCAGACCTGCGGCTCTTAAATGCATCCAGAACATGGCCGACTCATCTGTCGCTGCAGCAGGAGTCCAGTTTCCACCGATAAGACCATCACCATCACCATTATTTGCATCAGCAGTTCCATATAAGTTAAATCGTCCCGGATCGGTTCCATCTCCACCGGCACCACTATCATCACCGGGTAGCTGTAAATAACGATCCTGATAGGAAAACATCGCAGCGGCGATACCAGCATTGTCTGATTCAATACGCTTCAGTTTAGCGTTTGTAATCATTTCCTGACCTTTCAGTACTCCGCCGATCAGCAGGCCGACTATAACCAGTACAATGGCAATTTCTACCAGTGTAAAACCTTTATTAGCATGAATTTTCAATTTGCTTCTCCTGTTTATAATAATCTCTTGGTTAAACATTGCAATTATAATGCCAAATTAAACTAAAGCCATTAAATCAATGGATTTAGCATATTCCATATCTATCGACATCACAACCTGTCAATTTCTCGACAATGCCTGTTGAATTTTCAACAGTCTCCCCTTCAAAAACCGTAGTTCATCCTCATCCGTTATCTCGCCACTTTGTAGCATGGACGATATCAAAATCTGTGCCGACTCATATTGATTCAGTTCATCCAGCAGCACTAACTTCATATCCCTTGCCCAGAATGGTAGCTTCATAGTCTTTGGTAAACTTGATATTTGCTCGGCCACCTTTAATGCTGCTGGCAAGTCATTCAGCTGATGCTTGAGTAATAAACAGGCCTCTGTCATGCGCCGCCAATGCTGTTGAGGGTTCTTTTTAAAAAGCTTTTGTATGACATCCACCATCAACCTTAATTTAGCTTTATCATTTACATGACTGTAAACCCGAGACGCAAGAAATGCCGGATAACCCGACTCCGGATTTATTTCATCAATGGTTAACAACCAGTCGCTTAACAGGGAATAATCCAGGTGACTATAACTGACATGCAAACCTTTTTGATTGTCGTGCAATTGAATCCCGAGCAACAACAGGTAACTGAGTAATTTATCCGACCCGAAAGAGATGGACCGATAAAACTCAGGCTCTAAAGGTACTTCCAGTTTTTTATAAGAAGCGTCAGATGCTTCACTGTTACTGTGGTGATAGATTAGTTGAGCACAAAAAAATAGAATAAAAAATACCACTAAATGGACTGGAATTTGCCTGAGATTTCGATGCTGAACAGTCATCATCAATTAAATTCTTTACGGTAAAAATCCACCAGCAAAATCGACTGGATAAAAGCGCTATACAAAACAACCGATACAAACTGGCCAGTCAATAACTCAACATAGCTGGCTGAGCCAAAAAATATATTATTTTGAGCAAAATAGCTGGCATCCGGTAATACATAACTAATTGTCGTAAAGACAAATAAAACAAATTGAAAACCACTCTCTTCATCATAAAAAGGAGTCGATCTGGACAACACCAGTTGTATTAAAGAAGTCGATTTAGACAATAGGTAAATGGCTATAGTAAAAATCACCGATAAAGGTAATTTCTCCAGGCTGATTATCGCCAGCAGGGCAAATTGCCCAACCAGGAGCAATTCAAGGAAAGTTGCAGCAGCCCAGTACAGGGCGACGGAAAAATCACTAAACAACATAACCAGCAAGAACAGCGGCAAAATCAGCACAAAAGCTAAAACAAGCAGCACAATAAATTGTGCAATTACATATTGAACCCGCGTCAACGGCATGACCAGTAAACGCTCAAACTGACCTGACTCATAATCCTGAGAAACCTGAAATGAAAGACTTATGACCAGAAATATGACCAGACTATAACGTAGAAAATCGGCCATCGAGGCAAGTGCAATGGCATCACTATTTAATATCGCCAGTTCTGCGATAAACTGACTCCCGATAAAAGCCACCGTAAATATCAGGCACAACAAAATAGAGATCCTGGTATTAATTATTCCCAGCAGTTGATAGCGGAACAGTGCTATAGTTTGCCCAATCAATTTAAACTCCCAAATACTTTCCAGCTCTTTACTTTTAGTTCAATGAAGTTAGTTAAACCATTACTACAATTTGAGCAACAGATTCTGGCTACCTTATTGCTATTATTGCACAGCCTGATCTGGATAATAAAAAACCCGGAACTTCACACTTCATTTACTATTGTATTGTATGGCTTGTTTTTGTTGTGGCAACCTTTATGGAATAAAGATACTGAACTAAAAATTGCTACCACTTTGCTACCTGCATTACTGGTATTATTTTTTAGCTATCTTTACCCTCCTGAATTTTTGTTTTTTTTCAGCCTGTTATTAGCAGGATTAATCGGTAGCCGCCTGTTTAGTTACACCACAACCCGCGCTTTTGATTTACTGGCTCTATCAATTTTAACCATAGAAATGTCAGTCGGGGTTATTCCTCGGACCTTCGAACAGATTTCACTTCCTGCGCCCTTTGCAACCTACATTCAAATAATTGTATTAATACTGATCCTGGTATTTTTCTTTGCTCCGGTTCCTGACCGGTCACATCAAACTCGTAGTCAAATTGACTTAATGCATGGCATGTTAACCACAACACTGGTTTTTCTTGTATTACTCGGAGGTATAGTCATCAGTATTTTATACGGTGTGGATTACATCGATGGACTTTTATTAACCGTATTTATCGTTTCAACTTTAGCACTTGGAATCAGCTGGTTCTGGAATCCGGGAATAGGCTACTCGGGAATAGGTGTTTTGTGGAATCGATATGCGATGACTATTGGCGGACCATTTGAAACCTGGATAAACACCCTGACGACTCTGATAGAGGAACCCTATATTTCATCTAATGAGTTTTTGCAGGCTGCCTGTGATGATCTGGTTGAAAATGAGTGGTTGAACTCAATCCAATGGCAGTTTGCAACCTTTTCAATTCAATCCGGAAGAAAAGAAGGTATTTCATTTCAACACTCTCTTTCAGATAATTTGACTGTCACTGTTTTCTTTAAATCTAATCCGGGGCAGGCATTACGACAGCACACCATACTACTAACCCGGATGGCGTATCAGTTTTACCTGTCCAAGAAGAATCAGGAGAAAATGCGTGCCGATGAGCATTTTGAAACAATTCATCACACAGGGGCAAGACTGACTCATGATATTAAAAACATACTTCAATCAATAAAAACATCGATCAATATCGTTCAGATTAAACCTGATGAAAATCAGCCACTTCCCTCTAAACTATTACAACAAAATTTAAATCAGATCAGTAACCGGCTTGAGTCTACTCTTGAAAAATTAAAAGCACCCGAGCTTTCAACATCTTATCAATTTGTTGATATTGAGAAATGGCTGGAGAATTTTAAATCGATTAATAGTCAGTCTTCCGTTGAGTATCACAGTGATATAAAAGTCAGCCACGCTATACCCCCTGAGCTTTTTGAAAGCGTCATCAACAATTTACTTTCAAACGCTTTGAGTAAAACCGATACTAAAAACATTATTGTCGATGTAATATCAAATCTTGAGATGATTGTTGTAACTGTCTGTGATGACGGTAAAAGCATGGATGTTGACGTTGAAAACAAACTGTTCAATCAGCCCGTATCATCAGGACAGGGTATGGGCATAGGACTGTATCAGTCTGCATTTATGGCCAGGGCTTTTAACTACGAACTGGAACTCGCCAACAACCAGGAAGGTAAAGTCTGTTTTAGTTTATTTCAACATTTGGGGGATTAGTAAAATTCAGTTACAAGTTACAAGTTACAAGTTACAAGTTACAAGATTATAAATAGTTGACCGGTATCTGAACAATATTGTTGGTTTCTTAGTTTCCGTATGGCTATCCATTGATCTACATCTTTTAAAATTTAAAGCTTTTCCAGCTTATCCAGTTCCACCAGCAGAGACATGGAATTTTTGTACTCACCTAT
>JAAEMR010000068.1 GCA_024225395.1 Gammaproteobacteria bacterium | reverse complement strand
TTAGGTGATTTCCAAAAATAAATATACCAGATTTCATGTGTCCGAAAGCATGAAATACCCCTGTTCAAAAAAACAGATTTTAAGGTTGATTTCATATGTCGATACCGTTAAGATATTAAACAGAATATTGTATGAAGTCAATATTAATTTATTTATAATAAACAGGGAAGAGTATAAAAATGAATAAACCGACAACTGCATCCGAATCTTTGAATCCGGATTGTATCGAAGATATTCGCTTTGCCGCTTCGAAAATGCATGGGGCAGAACGACGCACATTCACAGCTGAAATGACGTTAAAATATTGCGGAGGGAATGCACGAAAGGCAGAAACAGTATTCGGATGGAATCGGAGTATGACTGAAACAGGGCTGGGCGAAAAACGTACCGGAATCATCTGTGTCGGAGCTCAGTCAGCCGACAGCGGCAGAATTCTTTGGGAAGAAAGAGAGCCTGAAGCGGCTGAGGCATTGCGCAAACTGGCTGAAGAGCATTCTCAGCAGGATCCGACGTTTCGAAGTACCATTGCCTACACCCGCCTGACGGCCAAAGCAGCCGTAACTGCCTTGAAAGAAAAAGGATTTGTCGAAGAACAGCTTCCTTCCCTCAGCAGTATGGCAGATATCCTTAACCGGACAGGATACCGTCTGCGCAAGGTACTGAAAGCAAAGCCCTTAAAAAAAATAAAAGAAACAGATGCCATATTCAATAATATAAAAGAAAAAGATCAGGAAGCAAAAAACAACCCGAATGTCAGGCGGTTAAGTATGGACTGCAAAGCAACTGTAAAAATCGGCGATTTTTCACGCGGAGGGCAGACACGCGGTGACAATGAAGCCGGTGACCATGACTTCGGATGCGAAGAAAAATATATTCCCTTCGGTATTGTTGATGAAGACAGCGGTGAACTCTGTATCAGTTTCGGCAGTTCATATAAAACCAGTGATTTCATTGTCGACACACTTGAAAGTTGGTGGAATGATATGGGTATTCAGGAACAACGGTCAACGGCTCTGATACAGATCAAAGCGGATAACGGTTCCGAAAGCAGCGGTGTACGCACTCAGTTTCTTAATCGTATGGTTAATTTTTCAAATAAAATCGGGAAACCCGTTCATTTACTGTACTACCCGCCGTATCACAGCAAATATAATCCGATTGAGCGTTGCTGGGGGATTCTTGAAAACCACTGGAACGGTACGAAGCTCATTAATGCTGAAACCATGCTCAGACGGGCAGGCAGTATGACGTGGAAAGGTCTGAATCCTGTGATAAAAGTGAGTAAAAATATTTATGAGAAAGGAATTTCACTGACAAAATCAGCTATGCGTTCAGCAGAAAAATTTTTAGTGAGAAACCCATTATTACCTAAATGGGATATTTGGGTTAATCCGAAAACGGGTGTCTGAATTGGTATATTCTTTTTCGGAAATCACCTTA
>JAAEMR010000067.1 GCA_024225395.1 Gammaproteobacteria bacterium | reverse complement strand
TTCGCCTAAACATCATATAGCACTATATTCCAGTCAGTTAATCTGATAGTTAGTTGTGATATGAAATGAACTTAATTTTTATATGTGATGATTTAAGAAAATATTATTATATTGTGGGGCTTTAAGAAAATTCGCTATAGAAGTATGCGTTTTTTTTGAATTAAAAGCGGAGAAATGAGTTTTTAGAGCGACCTTAATAATATATATAACTAATAATATCTGATAAAGGATAAGTATAATGAATGTTAACGTAAAACAAGGATCAATGTGGATCAACCAATCTAATGTTAACCGACTACCAGGAAAGAAAAACCAGCCAGGCAGGAAATGTTCTAAATGGTCACTAACAAAAAGGTTTATCGTGGGGCTGCTTCCCCACGTGATCATACTTGCTGGTCACGCCCAGGAAGTAATGAAAATTGGCTCATATACAGAAGTTGAACGCCAGAGTAAAACACTCATCGACCTGGTCCTACCTACGTCGGAAATTTTGGCTTCTGGGTGGATCTATCTCGAGGGCAGAGGAGCCGATGGCGGACGGCGATACAATAACCACTTCTTTTTACCCGATGTACACTATGCCAACGGGGGAGAAGGAGCTACACTTGGCGGATGGGCTAAGATTAAAGACGACGCGGAAGGCTGCATTCCTTCCGGATCGAAGATTCGGTTTATTATAGGTGAACATGGAAAATCCTATGACTCAGGTGATTTGATCGGTGCTGGCGGTGGCGGTGGAACGGGAATTCTCTTTCTGCCGCCAAATGCCGGAAACGATGGATG
>JAAEMR010000066.1 GCA_024225395.1 Gammaproteobacteria bacterium | reverse complement strand
TTTGATCCAGTCTCAGGCTCTAGATCCGGGTTCGCACCACTGAATACATCCACGTACCATTCACCTATACAGGCATCCATTTCATCAGAAACACCTGGAGTACCTACACCAATTGTTCCACCATTGTCTTCACAACCTTTTGGATCGATGATTTGCTGGAATGCAGTTACATCACCACCGTATACACGCATCATATCCGGTGCACGGAAAGTTCCCGAATAATTAGCTCTAATCAGTAAATTATCATCCGGACGATATTCTAAACCTAACTGAGGTGAAATATTATCTCCTGCATCGCTGTAATCATCCCAGCGTAAAGCAGGTTTAACGGTAAATTGATCTGAAACAGGAATCAGGGCTTCAACATAAACTGATGTTGAATCTCGGTCACCAGAACTTGGAGTAGCACCACCGGTAGAGAGTATTTCTCCGTTAGCACTAGCTGCATCACTATTCTGGGTAAACTCTTCAGTACCTAACTCGACACCTGCAGCCAGGGAGAAAGCACCAGCGTCCATCTCAAATAAGTCACCAGTAATGCCAAATGATACCTGATCATAACTGGATGTATCTTTATTGTAAGTTTCGTATGCAGCTGACGCTACGTCAGCAGCAGATAAATAATCAAGCTGAGAGAGACTGCTAGCATCATCCGTACCCGCTATTAAATCATGGAAACCATCAACGGTTGCGTAACCACTACCTCGACTAACAACTTCCTGTTCAGAATGGCTAATAGCAGCATCATATTCAAATGTATCCGTTAATACACCTGTAATACCAAAGGTATAACCGGTATTGTCGACTTCTGTGGTATTCATACGATTACCGAATTCGATCATTCTACGCGTGTACCAAAAAACTTCATCGGTATCTACTCCAGCACCACCGGTATTTGCATACGCAGCAAAATCACCACCAAATCCAGTAAGTATGTCACGTTCAGTATATGTTCCGGTTGCATCGGATTCAAAGCCAACCATGCCAGGGGTAACGCCAAAACCGGCACCCGTATAGTAGGTATAATCGGCTACAGGCATCGGCTCTATTTTAGTTGTAATTTCAGCGCTTGTATTATCGAAACGACCATAAATTTCATGATCTTCCGACAGGTTAAAGCTAAAATTACCTAACACAGAGGTACGTTCCTGTTCCGGTAATAGATCACGCATGGTAGAACGATCAAAACCACAAAAGGTGTCTCTCCACTGTAAGCCTCGACTAGTACAATCAGCTTCAGCGATCGTATTAATTCTGCCATCTACATTACTAAAAAGAGAACCACCATAAGAACTATAGCTAGAAAATGGATGATCAAATGCAAGGTCAGTATGAATATCCATTCCCTTACGATCTGTTGCTTTTAACTGCTCTCTTTCTTCATGCTCAAGAAATATATTTACATAACCCCAGTCATCATTAGTACCCCATGATACCGATTGACGATGCACCCCACGTCCACCTTCATCAGTTGTACTTTCATACAAATTAGCGCTTATACCCTCATAATCTTTACGCATGATAATGTTAACAACACCGCCCATCGCGTCTGAACCGTAAATAGCAGAAGCACCGCCTGCTAATACTTCTATTCTTTCAATTGCACCGATTGGAATATTGGCTGTATCAGTAAAGTTAATTTCTGCGCCGGCAGCAATAGGATATTTTGAAACACGTCTGCCATTAATCAGGGTCAATACACGACCAAGACCTGCACCACGAAGATCAAAACCCGAAGCCGCTGGTGTAAAGCCATGAATCGACTGCTGAGTTAATGAGCCACCAGCATTTTGAGTCAGGCTATTCAGTGCATCCTGAACCGTTACATAACCCCGGTTTGCAATTTCCTCTGCATCGATAACAATTAGTGGTTGAGCAGTTTCGATATCTGTACGTTTAATGTGAGAACCGGTAGTTACTTCTTTCTTCAGTTCTACCGCATCATCAGCAGCGAAAGCCACACCATTGAAGGCCACTCCTGTAACCATTACACCGGCACAAATGGCTTTAATCGCCATGCCGAGTTTTGTTTTTTTATTGTTCATGTATACCCCTTTAATTCACAAATCAGTAATTATAATTAAACTAAATCAGGATTATATTTTTTCAGCCCGTACTTCAGTTGACACAGCATTGTAGCCCTAGATAATTTCATTTTGCAACTAATGGAAAACACCAAAACCAAGGCTTTGTATGCTTATTAGAGTCAAATTTCATATTCATATACCACTTAGCAATAAATAAACACAAATATGATTTCTTCTTAATTTATTAAAACCTAAGCCGTATATTCATTTCCGCGCGTAAATAGAAGCTATATTAGATCTCATTTATAGACCTATTTATTTTATTTATATCAATATAAAATCTAACGAAAGTTGCAACTATTTCCAAACATCTATTTTCTGGCGATATGCGAGCCCCTGTTGAAGACAATACGAACAGCTGAAATCGATTCAAATATCACAATCACCTTAACCTGTCACAGCAATATTTGATCCAATGTTACAGGAGAGTTATCAGCAATTACCTGGCAATGCCCCTGAAAAGACTTCGTTAAGTCATAGATAAAATGATGATAGTTATCTTTTTTCTTTCTTTAAATCAGTCAGCGTCATTGAATTTATAAGTGATATGTGAGATTTTGCGTGGCAAATAAAGACTGTTGATATACAGCCAGCTCATTCAACCTAAAATAAAAATTAGATCAAATAATCCGAGAGAATTCCTATGAAAATAATACCGTCAACCTTACTGGTACTGGTAGTAAGCTCATTACTGGGCATAACTACCGGTTTTGCTTCTAATGCACATCCCGTTACCGGTGAAAAACTGGCAAATGAACAGGTTTTTTATTACCGCATAGGTGCAGAATCTCCATCGATTGACCCACAACTGGTTGAAGACGTCGAAGGGTCTGCTATCTCCCGGGACCTGTTTGAAGGTTTATTGACTCAAAATGCCGATGGCACCCTGGCCCCCGGAGTTGCACAGCGCTGGGAAGGAAATGACAGCAAAGACAGTTACACCTTTCACCTTCGAAAAAATGCCCGCTGGTCAAATGGCGACCCTGTAACAGCTCATGATTTTGTGTATGCCTGGCGACGTGCTGTCGACCCCGTGGTTTCATCTCCATATGCCAGCTTTATGGAATTAACATCAATTAAGAACGTTGCAGATATTCTAAAAGGAAACAAACCCACTTCTTCTTTAGGTGTAAAAGCAGTTGATGATTACACTTTACAGGTATCTTTGAGCGGTTCGCTTTCCTACTTCCCATCGATGATGGTGCACACCACTACATTTCCAACTCATCAGAAAACCATTGAAAAACACGGCACCAGCTGGACCAAACCTGAAAATATGGTCAGTAACGGTGCCTATAAACTCACCGAACATATCTTGAATGAACGCATGGTCCGAGAACGTAATACGATGTACTGGAACAATGATAAAACCATCATTGATAAAACAGTAGGACTCATCATCACCGATGAAAACCAGGCATATAATCGTTATCAGGCCAGTGAACTTTATAAAACTGAAGTTCCAACCGGTCAATTTAAGCGTTTAAAAAAGCAGTTACCAATCGAAACGCATTCAAACCCAAGGCTTTGTAGTTATTATTACCTTTTTAACATGGAAGATGAGACGCTAAAGCATTTAAACCTGCGTAAAGCTTTAACCCTGGCAATAAACAGAAGTATTGTGACCGATAAAATTTTGGGTGCAGGACAAATCCCAGCTTATAGTTTTACCCCTGGTTCAACGGCTAACTTTATTGTCCCCGATACTGCCTATGGAAAGATGTCTCAAAAAGACAGGAACAAACTGGCCATATCATTACTCGCAGAAGAAGGTTACAGCCGCAGCAACCCGCTAAAAGTAACGTTACTGTACAACACATCTGAGGGTCATAAAAAAATAGCGATTGCTATTCGCCAGATGTGGAAATCGGTTGGCATACAGGCAACCCTGGAAAATCAGGAATGGAAAACATTTTTATCGACACGTGATGCGGGTAATTTTCAGATAGCCAGATCCGGATGGTGTGGTGACTATAATGAAGCATCTACCTTCCTTGATCTGATGCGCTCAGATTCAGACCAGAATGATTCCAACTATAATAACCCGGTCGTTGATGAACTCATTGTCAGCGCCAGAACACTGGATGACCCGAACCCTAACTACAAAAAAGTAGAAGAGCTTATCGCCAAAGACTTCCCTATTTCTCCAATCTATCACTATACCGGGGTATTAATGCTTAAACCCTATGTCAAAGGATGGCCTCACCAGAACGTTGAAGCTAACTGGTATTCAAAAGATCTGTATATCACCGCTCATTAAATATTTATTTAATCATTAATTAAAGAGCAGCACATAAGCTGCTCTTTAATGTTAAATCCTTATACAAATTAATTTTAACGTGTAATTTTAAATGTTAAATTTTATCCTGCGCCGACTGGCTATCGCCATTCCAACGATCCTGGTAATCATTTTATTTTCATTTTTACTGATGCATTCAGCACCTGGTGGCCCGTTTACTGCTGAACGAAAACTCCCCCCCGAAGTGCTTGCTAATGTTGAAAAAAAATATGGGCTTGATAAGCCGCTGTATCAGCAAATTGGAGTTTATGTTAAAAACGTAGTCACTGATTTTGACTTTGGCCCCTCTTTTAAATATAAAAATTTGACCGTCAATGAAATTATTGCCAGTGGTTTTCCAGTCACCCTGGTTTATGGAATGTGGTCATTTTTATTTGCCACTATAATAGGTGTTAGCCTGGGAGTTATTGCCGCTTTAAAGCATAATACATGGCTTGATTACCTCGCAACCAGCACAGCTATCATTGGCTCTGTTCTGCCTAATTTTGTTATGGCACCTTTACTGGTTTTATTATTCACAGTGTATCTAAACTGGCTACCCGGCGGTGGCTGGGAAGGCGGGCAATGGCAATTCATCATCATGCCAGTCATCGCTTTAGCAACCAGTTATCTGGCCAGCATTGCACGCATAACGAGGTCATCTATGCTAGAAGTTTTAAACTCTAATTTTATCAGAACGGCTAGATCAAAAGGCTTACCTACTCACTACATCATACTGCATCATGCGCTAAAACCAGCCATGCTACCGGTACTTACCTCACTGGGTCTTTCTTTCGTAGGCATGGTGACAGGCTCTGTCATCATTGATCAATATTTCAGTACTGGTGGCATCGGACAACATTTTGTAAATGCAGCATTAAACCGGGATTATTCAGTCATCATGGGTGTCACTATTCTGGTGGGAACGTTGACTATCGTTTTTAATCTGCTGGTAGAGATTCTGTATGCATGGATCGACCCCAGAATTCGTTATTAATAGTTATGTATGTAGATAATATAAAAATTCAAACCCTTGCAGACAACCTGTCTGACGGTAGTGAAATCGAAGGACGATCTTTATGGCAGGATGCCCGTCATCGTTTTTTTAAAAACAAGGCCGCTTTGATCAGTTTAATTACTCTTTCATTGATTGTTCTGTTTGCCTTTGTAGGCCCTCAATTCTCACCATGGGACTACGAAGAAATTGACTGGGACGCAATGGGCGACGTACAGGTTCTTGGCGCGCCAAGTTTTGCATCAGGGCACTATTTCGGAACAGACGACCTGGGACGGGACTTATATTCCCGGGTTATTCAGGGTACCCAAATATCACTGATGGTCGGACTCATCGGTTCATTCATTGCCGTGGTTGTAGGAACTTTATATGGTGCCATAGCGGGTTACCTCGGTGGACGTATTGACAGCGCTATGATGAGAACTGTAGACATTCTAATGGCAATACCTTTCATGTTTGTTCTTATCCTGCTGATGGTGATGTTTGGCCGGTCTATATTCATGATTTTTATAGGCATCGGTTTACTATCCTGGCTTGATATGTCACGTATCATTCGCGGGCAAACCTTATCGTTAAAGAATAAGGAGTTCATTGAAGCGGCTATTGCTACCGGTGTTAAACCTTTCACCATCGTTACCAGGCATATTGTTCCTAATGTACTGGGAATTGTCGTGGTGTATGCCACCCTGCTGGTTCCAGGCATGATCATGACCGAATCTTTTATTTCATTCCTCGGACTAGGCGTGCAGGAGCCACAAACATCCTGGGGAGCCCTGATAAATGAAGGCGCTCGAACCTTGCAGAACGGGACACTCTGGCAACTTTTATTCCCTCTTTTCTTTTTTATCACAACCTTACTCAGTTTCTTTTTTATTGGCGATGGATTACGTGATGCTCTTGACCCTAAAGATCGCTAAGAGGTTATTTTATGAATTTATTAGAAGTTAAAGACCTGGGCGTTCAGTTCGATACTCTGGATGGCACTGTCAATGCTGTCAACGGGATTTCATTTAACCTGAAAGCGGGTGAGACACTCGGTATAGTGGGAGAATCCGGGTCGGGTAAAAGCCAGACTGTATTCGCACTGATGGGGCTCATTGCCAGAAACGGAACAACTACTGGTAGCATTAAATATAATGGAAAGGAAATCCTTAACCTTCCAGAAAAGCAGTTGAACAAAATCAGGGCTGAGCAGATTTCAATGATTTTCCAGGACCCAATGACTTCGCTAAACCCCTATACCAGGGTCAGTGATCAGCTCACCGAAGTCCTTATACATCACAAAGGTTTGTCCAAAAAACAGGCTCTCATTGAATCCGTTCAAATGCTAGATGCCGTTAAAATTCCTCAGGCAAAAAGCCGAATTCATTTATACCCGCACGAGTTTTCAGGAGGCATGCGACAGCGTGTCATGATAGCTATGGCTCTTTTATGCAAACCACAATTACTCATTGCAGACGAGCCAACCACCGCACTAGACGTTACGGTTCAGGCGCAGATTATGAAGTTACTGTCTGAATTGCAACAGGAACTCGGTACCGCAATTATATTAATCACTCATGACCTGGGTGTCATCGCCGGCTCCTGCGAAGAAATGCTCGTGATGTATGGTGGTCGAGTCATGGAATATGGAAATATTAAACAGGTTTTTTCTCAACCTGCTCACCCCTATACGAAAGGATTATTACATGCAATCCCCAGAATTGATCATCAGGGCGATCAATTGACTACGATTCCAGGCAGTCCTCCTAATATGTTAAGACTGCCTGAGGGCTGCCCTTTTGAGCCTCGTTGTGGCGTTGCATTAGACACTTGCAAAAACGTAATACCGACACTTCAGGAATTTACTGACAATAGATATAGAGCCTGTCACAGTGCTCTGGAACTTTAATCATGAATAATACGAATGAATTGCTATCTGTTTCTGATTTAAAAGTTCAGTTTGATATTTATCCCAAAGGCGCTATGCCCTGGACGTCTCCAGATAAATTAAAAGCAGTCGATGGAATAAGTTTCTCACTAAAAGAAGGTGAAACACTCGGCATAGTCGGCGAATCCGGCTGTGGAAAATCAACCCTTGCCCGCGCCCTGATTAAATTAATACCCGCTCATGAGGGTAAAGTTTTATGGATGGGACAACATGATATTCTTGAAGCATCAAAAACAGAACTTCTCGATATCAGACGCCAGGCTCAAATGATTTACCAGGACCCCCTGGCATCGTTAAATCCTCGCATGACTATTGGACAAATTATTGCAGAGCCTCTTATAACTCATTATCCCAAAACTAAAAAAGAAGATGTAAAAAAGCAAGTTCAGGACATGATGCTAAAGGTTGGATTGTTACCGAATCAAATCAATCGTTATCCACACGAATTTTCCGGCGGGCAATGTCAGCGTATAGGGATTGCTCGCGCCCTGATTCTCAACCCTAAATTAATCATCTGCGATGAACCGGTATCAGCTCTGGATGTATCCGTTCAGGCTCAGGTTATAAATTTACTCATGGAGCTGCAAAATGAACTGGGTATGTCATTGATATTTATAGCGCATGATCTCAGTGTGGTGCGTCATATCAGCACTCGAATCATGGTACTTTATTTAGGTAATGTCGCAGAAGTTTCGCCGGCCAATGATTTATATGAAAATCCGAAGCACCCTTATACTCAGGCCCTGATTTCCGCAGTTCCTATTCCAGACCCGGTAGCTGAAAAAAATAAAGATATAATTTTACTGGAGGGCGATCTTCCTTCTCCATTGAGTCCACCTTCGGGCTGCGTGTTTCGCACACGTTGCCCAAAAACGCAGCAACTGTGTGCAACCACAAAACCTGCTTTAGAAAGCAACGACTCCGATCATTTTGTCGCCTGTCATTTTGCTGATTGAGAGAAGTAAAGTTGGTGCACTGAGCGCACCAACTGAATTAGATCAAGGCTTCGAAGGTTTCCTTACCTGGTAAATATTAATTTCAACAACGCCATTGATAGAGCTACGTGTGATGGCACCGGTTTCATCATAAAAATCACCCGCTTTAGCAATCGGATCGCCCGACTTTGAAACACGAGCACCAATTATAACCTGCTCAAAACCGCTTAATTTCATTTGTGCCATCACGGCATCATTATCTGACAGAGTCACCTGAACCGGTAAATCTGAAACCTTTAATTTTTTCGCTGCCAGTGGCATTGGAGGGCCGGAAGCGGCCCTGGCATAAACAAAAACGAGATTATCCGGCCGAACCTGAGATATCAGACTTTCATCAAGGCTCACTGATACTGAAATAGTTGATGGCCCTGAAACTTCACTGGTAGCTGAATTTTCAGATACAGCTACTGATGCACTGGCAATTGTCTGAGCAGACTTGTCAGCAGGAAGATCAGGTAAATCAGGCTGCCTGGCTTTAAGTTCGGCCAACATAACTTTCAGCTCTGCTTCAGATTGAGGGTCGCCCTCTAACATCGGGAGTAACTTAACAAAGTAATCAAAGGATTCACGTAAACGACCACCCTGCTCCGCAGCAAGACCAGCCAGCCAAAGTCCTGTTAATTCATTGGGTGATATTTCAAGAGCCTGTTTTACAAGCCGTTCAGGCTCTCCAGTCATGACCCCATCATTGGTCATGGCTAAAGCATCGGCCAATGCCAGCATCACACTGGCCTCAGATTTATTTAAATCATGAGCGCGCTGCAAAGCCGTTGCAGCCTCGGTAAATCGCTGCACTGTCATTAATGAACGACCCAGCATAAACCAGCCACGGGCATCATCAGGGTTTTCAGCTAAATGATCTTTTACTTTCTGAATCATTTCACTCATCGATGGCGCTTTGCCAGAAGGCATGGCTTCTGCTGTTTGTGAACGTGGAGCCGCTAATTCAGGGTTATCAATAACTCGATACTCACCGAACTGAAGATATAGAAAAATACTCAACGCAGGTACAGTTGCTGCAAATACCCAGACAGCCCATTTACCGGCATCCAGGTTACTTCCTAAAGCCTGTTGCCTTTCAAGATCAATGGCCAACGATGCTTCAAGGTCTGCAAAACCGGAGTCATAATCTTCCTGAGTCATCTGACCTTCTGCCAGCTGAGTTTCAAGTATGGCCTTCTTCTCTTTAGCGATAACGATATTTTGCTGATCTCGACCCAGAGAATCCTTTGTCGATGGATGTCTAAGAACAGGAAATATTAGAAAAGTTAGAGACAGGGCTATTAATAAAATAACTAAGCCACCAAAAATCATTTTGCTGCTCCTGAATTATCCTGATCATCTGACAGTAAACTTTTAGCCTGATCCAGATTTTTCTGCTCAGGAGCTTCCACCGTGCGTGTTTTTTTAACTTTCAACATAACTATAATTAAAACAATAAATAACAGGGCAAAAGGGCCTGCCCATAACAGCAAAGTGCTGGATTTAACCGGTGGACGATAAAGTACAAAATCACCGTAACGTGTCACCATATAATCAACGACTTCTGCCCTGCTTTTACCCTGTTGTAACAGTTCATAGGTTTGCTGGCGCAAATCCTTGGCAAGATCTGCATCAGACCCTGCCAGGTTCTGATTCTGACAAACCAGGCAACGTAGCTCTTCAATTAAGTCCTTATAATCTGCTTCAGTTGCGGCATCGTTAAACTCGTGTACTTCGATTGCTGCATACACTGGCGCAGACAAAGTAAAAAATAGTAACAAAGATATTAAATATTTCATGACGGTGTTTTTCAATTTCTTCAGGAAGGTTCTTGTAATAAAGTTTTTAATAATGGAACGATTTCTTCATCCAGCGCTTTATCATCCACCGGGCCAATATGTTTGTGTTTTATCAAACCATCTTTGCCCATGATAAAGGTTTCAGGTACACCATAAACTCCCCAATCAATACCAGCCTTACCTTCCAGGTCAACAGCACTGAGCGTATAGGGGTTACCAAATTGTTGTAACCAGCGTTTTCCATCGGCAGGTTCATCCTTATAATCAAGGCCGACTATATCCACCAGTTTCATGTTTGCTAATCGAGTGATGACCTTATGTTCAGCGCGGCAGGAAACACACCAGGAAGCCCATACATTTAAAACCCATACTTTGCCCTTGAAATGTTCCGGGGAAAAGTTCGCAGATGGATTATGCAATTGCGGTAAAGTAAATGCCGGAGCTACCTTGCCAATTAAGGGGGATGGTACTTTCTTAGGATCAAGCGTCAATCCAAGCGCCAGTAAAATGACCAGTACACCAAATATTCCCAGTGGAAGTAAAAATCGCATCAGGCTGGACTCCCTGCAGCATTGTTTGCAGCGTCGATTTCGCGTCTCGCCATCTGACGATAGCGTTTATCAGTCGCTGCCAGCAAACCACCAAATGACATAATTAATGCACCTATCCAGATCCAGCGAATAAAGGGTTTGTAATAGATTCGAAGTGCCCAGCTTCCATCGGTACCGACTTCTTCACCCAGAGCAATAAATAGATCACGGGTAATTCCGGCATCTATTGCCGCTTCAGTCATCGGCATTTTCTGCACCAGGTAAACTCTTTTCTCAGGTCTCATCTCAGCCCTGAAGCCATCATCATTGGTCACCAGGAAATCGCCACGGGCAGCATCATAATTCTCAACTCGTGTCATTCTGACGCCATTGAATTTAAACGTGTAACCGGCCATTTCAAAACTGTCACCCGGTGCCATGCGTATATCTTTTTCTATGTTGTACATACTGACCAGGGTAACCCCGATAATGAAGGCAGCAATACCAAGATGACCTAGTAACATGCCATAAAAACCACGCGGTGTAGAACGCAAAGCCGAGCCGATTGAACGACCTTTAAAACGTTCACTCAATGCCAGAACAACAGTACTCACTATCCACAGGGCCATCATTAATCCAGCCAGTGCCTGCCAGTTCCACTCAGGTAACATCAAACTCAGGATCACACCAACACCCACTGAAAACAGTAATGGAATTTTCAATTTAGACATTAGACGTAAAGGTTCATCACTTTTCCATCTAACAATCATTCCAGCACCGATAAGTACACCAATGGGAGCTGTCAGAGTCAGAAACACAAGGTTAAAATAAGGAGGTCCTACTGAAATTTTTCCGCCTATCGCGTCAACAAATATGGGATAGACCGTGCCCAGTAAAATGGCCGCCGTCGCCACGGTCAGAAATATATTGTTCAGTAGCAATGCCATATCCCGTGACAGTAAATTTGTCACCGCTGCACTTTTCAGGGTAGGCGCTCGCCAGGCATAAAGCACTAATGATGTTCCAACTACGACACCGAGGAACATCAAAATAAACACACCACGTTCAGGGTCACTGGCAAAAGCATGTACCGAGGTCAACACGCCAGAGCGAACCAGGAATGTTCCAAGCAGGCTGAGAGAAAAGGCAAAGATTGCCAATAATGCTGTCCAGGCTTTAAAGGTTCCCCGTTTTTCGGTAATGGCCAGGGAATGCATCAATGCCGTACCCACCAGCCATGGCATGAAGGAAGCATTTTCTACCGGATCCCAGAACCACCAGCCACCCCAGCCAAGTTCGTAATAGGCCCACCAGGATCCGAGAGCGATTCCCAGCGTTAAAAATAACCATGCTATATTGGTCCAGGGACGTGACCAGCGAGCCCAGGCCGAATCAACCTGCCCGGATAATAAAGCTGCAATGGCAAAAGCAAAAGGCACGGCAAAACCAACATAACCTAAATACAGCAGAGGAGGATGAATGACTAAACCGGGATCCTGAAGCAAAGGATTTAAATCACGCCCCTCAAAAGCGGCTGGTAACAGGCGGTCAAACGGATTGGATGTCACCAGAATAAATAATATAAAACCTATAGATACGAAGCCCATGACACCGATGACACGCGCTAGAGTGACCTTCGGAATACTTTTACTAAACAGAGCAACCGCGGCTGTCCAGCCAGATAAAATAAGAGCCCATAACAGCAGCGAACCTTCATGCGCGCCCCACACACCAGAAATCAGGTACATAACAGGCAAATTAGAGTTGGAGTTACTGGCCGCATATAAAACTGAATAATCGTGGTTCAGAAAAACTATGGTTAGACAGATGTATGAAAACAATACAAAGCCAAACTGGGCGTAGGCAGTCGGACGAGCCAGCGCTATCCAGCGGGCATAGCCAAATTGGGCACCCAGCAATGTAAATACTGTCTGAGCTATTGAAATGCAAAGCGCTAAAATCAGCGCAAAATGTCCAATTTCGGGGATCATAAAAATTCCTCGGTACTATTTAATACTATAAAGTTTTGGTTTTTCTTAGATTTGACGTCCAGGGAAGTCAAACGTCATTTATTCCGTTCCGTCTAAAAGCATGACGGAATGACAGACCATGCCGGAATAACTACAAAAAACTCGTCATTCCTGAGTGCTTGTAGCAGGAATTATATACCCTGGCTCATACTGGGCATTGTTTGCCCTGATTTTTTCATCGCATCCATAACTTCAGGCGGCATATAATTTTCATCATGTTTGGCCAGGACTTCAGCTGCGATAAATTCACCACTTGCATTCAACCTGCCATTCGCAATAATGCCCTGCCCTTCACGAAACAGATCGGGCAAAATGCCTGTGTACTTAACCTTTACGTCTGAATCATTATCGGTCAGGACAAACTCAACCGTTAAACCTTCACCGGGGCGAGCAACAGTGCCTTCTACAACGATACCACCAACACGAAAATCCTTATTTGCTGGCGCTTTACCCGCCTGAATATCTGCTGGTGAAAAGAAAAACATAATATTTTCATTGAGTGCCTTCAGGGCAAAACCAACCCCCACAGACACACCGACAACCATTAAAATAATTAGAGAGAGTCTTTTTTTACGTGCGGGAGTCATTGTTTCTATTATCCTGCCTAAATTGGCGTTTCAATTTTCTTAAATTCTGTTTGTGCTGCTGATAAGGTAAAAACCAGTTAAGCACCAATAGTACTAGTGTTAGAGCATAAGATGACCACACAAATACTGCGTATCCACCCATGTTAAAGAATTCAGACAGACTCATGATTTAACTAGTTCCTCAACCCACCGAGTATTTCGTTCCCGATGTAATAATTCAGCTCTAACGCGTTGAAATAACGAAATTACAAAATAAACTTTAAATGCAAGTGCCATGGTTAATAAAGGCCACAACATGCTCCAGACGATTGATGGCTTATCAAATTTAGTCACCGTTGGACCCTGATGCAGGCTATTCCACCATTCAACAGAATAATGAATAATCGGGATATTCACCATGCCGACAATCGCCAGAATCGCGACAGCTCGTCCAGCCACCCGTTTATCATCGATAGCTCCATACAAACCCATAATACCCAGGTACAGGAACAGTAGTATTAACTCGGAAGTCAAACGTGCATCCCATACCCAGTAAGTTCCCCACATGGGTTTACCCCATAAAGAACCGGTCACCAGTGCCAGAAAAGTAAAACTGGCACCAATTGGTGCGGCACAACTGAGCACTACTTCAGCCAGTTTCATTCTCCACACCAGGATAATAATTCCACAGGAAGCCATCACCATGTAGATAAACATCGACATCCACGCGGCAGGAACATGCACAAAGATAATTCGGTAGCTTTCACCCTGCTGGTAATCGGTCGGTGCGAGAACCAGTCCACCGTAAAGGCCAGCAACGACCAGTATGGTAAACAGACCCGTCAACCACGGTAACCATAAACCGGCAAGCCTATAAAAATAGGGTGGTGACCCGAATCGATGGAACCATTTTACAAACCATTTGAACATCTATTAATTCCCAAAAATTATTTATTAACGCATTAAATTATTTTTATTTTCATTTTTTTGATGATCTAGCTCATACTCATCTTAAGGGCTGCCGCTGTTGCAACAGGCGATAAAGAGAGTGATAGAAACAAAAAAGCCATCATCATTGATAATTGTGCAGTTGCAGGTAACCCGCTAGCCGCGACATCAATCGCACTGGATGAGAATATCAAAACCGGTACATACAGTGGCAACACCAAAAGCGATAAAATTATACCACCTTTCCTCAGCCCAATGGTAAGCGCTACGCCAATAGAGCCTATTAAACTTAACACAGGTGTACCTAACAGGATGGTCAATAGAAGAATTCCGTAGGCATCTTCATCCAGCCCCAGCATCATCGCCAGTAACGGAGCAACTAATAACAACGGTAAGCCGGTCACCAGCCAGTGCGCTGTTACCTTGGCTAACACCAGAATGGGTACCGGATGAGCACTCAGCAGCATTTGCTCCAGTGTTCCATCTTCAAAATCAGAGCGAAAAATACCATCCAGAGACAGCATTGAAGCCAGTAAAGCCGCCACCCAGATAATGCCTGGAGCAATACGTGACAGTAAATTTGGTTCAGCTCCTACGGCCAGTGGAAATAACGTAATAACCAGCACAAAGAACAATAAGGGATTAGCCAGCTCGGATCGATTACGCAGTGCCAGCAATAAATCCCTGCGTAATAAAAACCAGAAAGCCTGAGAAAGAGATAAACGTTTCAAAACATCACCTGCTCATTAGAATAAAAGCTTTGATTATTGTTCAATTGAGCCATGAATAAGGGGAAAAAGCGCAGAGTACAGGCGTACATGAGCATTTTCGACACAGTAACTGGATTAACTGGACGGTAAGCTAAGTTGTTATTCATTCTGAGAGATTTAACCTCACTACATCAGAGTCTGGCATTTCAATATCATGGTGAGATGTCATCACGATCAGCCCTCCATCATTAAGGTGCTGTTCGAACATTTGCTGAAACATCGCCATACTGGCTTTATCCAGCGAAGTGAATGGCTCATCCATAATCCATAGCCTGGCTTCAGTAACGACCAGCCTGGCCATTGCAAGGCGTCTTTTCTGCCCGGCGGAGAGCGTGGCAACAAAGTTATCACCGAATCGATATAAATTAACTTTATCCAGCGCATCATCCAGGTCAATCGGTAACGGTTTACCCATAGCCTGCACCAGACGTAGATTTTCCAGACAGGTTAAATCACGTTTTATGCCATCATGATGCCCAACATAATTCACCTGTTCATAATATTCAGGGCCAACTTCGCTAATGGGTTCACCCTGCCACAACACATCACCACTTTCAGGTAAATTTAGACCGGTTAAAATTCGTAACAGGCTGGTTTTACCACTGCCATTTTTACCTTCTACCAGTAGCATCTGCCCTGCGGTAAGCGATAAATTTAAATCTTCAAACAATACACGATCATCTTTAACACAGGTTAGGTCACTAGTTTGTAAAAGGACTGACATGCTTTATGATTCGGCTCATTGTTTAAGGAAAACGAAGGCTATCTAAAAATTGATAGAAGTGCAATGCGGCATATTAACTCAATTAAAATTTAATGTTATTCAGGGGTAACCTAAATAAACAACATGATTAAGAAAAGTACATTTAAACCGATCTGGTACCTGAAAAACCCTCATGCTCAGACATTACTGGCCAACCTCATTCATCCTCACTGCCCACAGGTCAGTTATGATACGGTAGCTCTACCTGACGGAGACACACTGGAGATTGCCCGTGGCACCGCTACAGGTCCTAATACCGTTCTACTATTACACGGGCTGGAAGGCTCTCTTCGGTCTGCCTATGCTCAACGTTTGATTAACACATTAAATAAGCAGAATATCCCGGTTGTTTTCATGTTCTTCCGAGGTTGCAACGGAAAACCCAATAATAAAATCAGAAGTTATCACTCTGGTGAAACCGAAGATTTAAAATCTGTCATCAACCACCTGAAAAAAAGTGGCAGCGAAAAGATAGCACTGGTGGGGTATTCACTGGGCGGAAATATAACGCTCAAATACATGGGAGAACAACAAACTGATGACGCTATCATCTGTGCAACCGCTATTTCGGTACCGTTGGTTCTGAGTATTTGTGCTGAACGAATGAACCGGGGATTTTCCAGAATTTACCAATATGGCTTAATGAGGCGGCTGATCAAAAAAGTTCAGCAAAAGCAGGACTTACTCAGTGCGGCCGGGATGCCTGATAAACCTGAATCCCTGAAAACCTTTGTGGAGTTTGATAATTCCTACACGGCCCCTTCACATGGCTTTGACGATGCTCAACACTATTATCAGTGTTGCAGTTCCCGACAATTTCTTAACGGCATCAAAAAACCCACATTAATGATTCACAGTAAGGATGATCCATTTATGACTGAAGCTGTTATACCTGACGAAAATGAAATTTCTGCAAAGGTTACGCTGGAATTATCGGATAACGGGGGGCATGTAGGTTTTATCAGTGGCAAGTTGATGAAGCCCGAATTCTGGCTGGAGAAGAGAATTCTGGACTTTATCCAGATCCACCTTTAACTGCGCAGTTAAAGCTGCAATCAACTATTCATCAAAAACTATATTAACACGCCTGTTGTGCTTACCTTTTTTTTCTATCTTTCGAATTCTGACTGCACCAATTTCAGCTGTGGACTTCACATGAGTTCCACCACAGGGCTGCAGGTCAACACCTTCAAAGTTCACCAGCCGAATCGAACCCGTACCTCTCGGAGGCTGGACTGACATAGTGCGTACTAAATCTGGCTGAGCATCCAGTTCTTCTTCTGTAATCCAGCGCATCGTCATCGGGTAATCTTCTTCTATACGGCGATTCAACTCGGTATTAATAGCTTCTTTATCCATCGGATCCTGAGCATCAAAATCAAGTCTTGCACTGTCTTCCCGAATCGAACCACCCGTGACCCCGAAAGGCACTATAGAACAAAGTAAATGCATGCAGGAATGCATGCGCATCAATTTATGTCGGCGTAACCAGTCTATTTCAACCGTTACCGTATCACCGATAGCAGGCGGGCTAACGCCCTCTTCCAGTACATGTGCTATGCCTGATTCAGTTTTAACTGTATCGATAATATGAACTGCCGTTCCATCGGCATATTCCATCACACCCGTGTCACCCGGTTGACCACCACCGGTTGGATAAAACACGGTTCGATCCAGCACAACAGAAACACCATCGACGGCAATCACCAGGCTATCACAATTCTTTAAATAACCATCTTTTCTAAATAATTCATCTGTCATCTTCTTCTCACATACTCTTCACTGCCAACTTTCCATCATGAAAAACCCATTAACCCGGGTAACCACAGCACTATACACGGTGCAGCGACTAAAGCTGCTATGGTCAAAGCATCGGCCACAAAAAAGACAGGCATAGCAGCAGGCAAAGATTCAAAAGGTCGATGCAATGCTTAACACACTTTCCATGCCATTCTTAACTTTTCTCGAATATTGACAGGCCTGTCACAGGCAAGCAACAGAATTCGGGAATCGTACGCTATCATAATAAATAGCTTTGCGGCAATCATGATTGACCCTGTTACTCAAATCTTGACCAGTTACTTAACCACTTCACCACATTAACCCTGCACTTTTAATGGTATTTATTCTTAAAGACTTCATATCATTGGATAAATCACAGAGAGTAGTAACTTATGTCTGAAAAATTTCCTATAGTTGCCATAACCGGAGCATCTGGATCTGGTAGTTCATCAATCACCAAAGCTTTTGAGCACATTTTCTTTCGTGAACGAGTAAAAGCCGCCTATATTCAAGGCAGTGCTTTTCACCGTTATGAGCGAAAGGAAATGAAAGAGCAGGAAGATAAAGCCGAAAAAGAAGGCTGGGATTTAACGCATTTCTCCCCCGCTGCAAATCATCTGGATAAACTCGAAAGCCTCTTTTATCAATATGCGGCAACTGGTACAGGTATGTATCGATATTACCTTCATTCAGAAGTAATCGCGGACGAGTGGGGCCAGAAACCAGGAACTTTAACCCCCTGGGAAGAACTTGACAGTGATACGGATTTATTACTCTACCGTGGACTACATGGCGCGGCAATTGACGGCGATATCGACATTTCCAGCTACCCGGATTTACTCATCGGCATGGTGCCGAATGTAAACCTGGAATGGATTCGTAAAATCAAACGTGACACATCATTACGAGGTTATTCTCGCACAGCAGTACGCGAAGCTATTCTGCGCCGCATGTCTGATTATGTTTGCCATATCACACCTCAGTTTTCACGCACTCACATCAATATACAAATGGTGGCGACGGTCGATACCTCTGACCCTTTTGCCGTGGAACAGGAACCAGACAAGGATGAGTGTTTTCTCGTGATTCATTTTCAGAATGTAAAAATGCCGAATATCAATGAATTGCTTGAGATGTTACCGGGCTCATTTTTGAGCAGAAGCAACACGCTGGTGGTGCCTGGAGGAATGATGATTGGAACCATCGAAGTGATACTCATGCCGCTGATTCATGACCTGATTAAAAGAAGTCGAGAGATAAGACACATCACCGATGTTCCAAAATCACGTGGCGCTGGACTACTGGGAGCCTTAGGGCAGTCCAGTGTTTAACAAAACAACATAAATCCGCTTATAATGTGGCGGACAATTGGGAATCCACTTAAATGCAGTATTTAACTAACAAACATTGAATACAAAAATAGAGCGTTAATACCCCCCAGCTGAATTCACTTTTTATTTTCTAACAGGTGCTCACAGGAAGGGACAGGCTCAACTCTTAGCAGGTCGACTTCCCAGTGTTCATTACTAAACGGTTGAGTTTTTGAGTGTTTCGCCGCAACGACATACCTTTTGCAGGGCTCAGCCTTAAAATACCATGACTTATAAGTGACATCCCCTCCCCTATCAAGCTTTGTTGACGTCAGCTCAACGCGGTGAGGGCCTGGATCTACATATTTAGTTTTTTCATTTTTAAAATATTTTTTCCCGTCAACTCCTGAAATAATAACATCAAAGCTATTTCGATCTGTCATGCTGCTGCGACCGCCTTCAATAATAGAATACGGGTCTGTAGCACAACCCGATAACAACATTGCCAGAATAAAGGTTGAGTTTACATTTTGCATTATAACAACCTGAATAGATTTGGCCTCTAACAGCAGGGATTTTGTGACCGGCAATACCAGGTACAGTAAAACATAACGGCATATTGGCTGGTCAACTGCAAAACAAATCAGCAGTAGAAGTTAATTATCAGTCTACAAATTTGCTTCGGTAAGCATATATTCGATAACACTGCGTAATTCTTCATCAGAATAAGTGGATGCCCCCTTTGGCGGCATCGCTCCTTTACCCTTGATAGCAGACTGCAATAAACCTTCCAGACCTAAACCAGCACGTGTTGCCCAGACAGCGTTATCACCTAACTTGGGAGCGTTCGCTACACCGGTCGTATGACATGCCATACAGGCAGCCTGATAAAGGTCTGCAGGTGTTTTGGTGGCAACTTCAGTAGTTTCAGCCTGAACGACTGTTTCATCTGCATTGAGAATATCATCAAGCGTTACAACGGGACGAATTCGGTCTGCCAGGGTTTCATTCGCAGAATTGACTGCACCAGTATAGGCAACAGGAGTATTGCCCAGAATTGCCAGGTAAATCAGGATCGAGGTTGCTAAAATACTGACTGCGATTACCAGGTTTGAGCCCCAGTCATTGTTTTTAATTTCACTCATTTAAGTCTCCAACTTATTCAATATAAATATCACATGGAAAAATTTTGAAGACACCCCTCTCGGTGCCTAAAAATTTAATCATTTTTTTAAACGGCAGAGTAACAATAGTTAACTCATCAGTCTATATTGTAAACTCAATATATGACTGAGCCAGATCGCTCTGCAATATATTTTTCAATCACAGCCAAAAAAAAAGGAGCCAGTGGCTCCTTTTTTAATGCTTTAACTGAGCTTTATTCCGCCTCAGTTGCACCACCTTCGTTGACAGCTTTCATACTCAGGCGAATACGTCCCTGACGATCCACTTCCAGTACTTTAACCTTGATCTTGTCACCTTCAGATAATTTATCACTGACGTTTTCAACACGCTCGTTAGATATCTGAGAGATATGAACCAGACCATCTTTACCAGGAAGGATATTCACGAAAGCACCAAAATCCATGATCTTGGCAACTTTACCTTCGTAGATAGTGCCTACTTCAACTTCAGCAGTCACCAGCTCGACACGACGTCGTGCTTCATCACTGGCAGTTTTATCAACAGAAGAAATCTTAACCGTTCCATCATCATCAACTTCGATAGTGGCACCGGTTTCTTCAGTTATGCCACGGATAGTAGCTCCACCTTTACCGATAACGTCACGAATCTTTTCAGGGTTGATTTTGAAAGTGACCATGCGAGGAGCAAATTCAGACATCACTTCGCGGTGTGTATCAAGTGTCTTGGCCATTTCGCCAAGAATAAACAGACGACCTTCTTTAGCCTGATCCAGAGCCTGTGACATGATTTCAGTCGTGATACCGTCAATCTTGATATCCATTTGCAGCGCAGTAACACCATCTGTTGTACCAGCTACCTTGAAATCCATATCGCCCAGATGATCTTCATCACCCAGAATATCGGAAAGAACTGCAAAATCATCGCCTTCTTTAATCAGACCCATCGCAATACCAGCAACAGGTGCTTTGATTGGAACACCCGCATCCATCAGCGACAGACTGGTTCCACAAACAGAAGCCATAGAAGAAGAACCGTTTGATTCCGTGATTTCAGAAACTACACGAATAACATAAGGGAATTCATCCTGGTTAGGCATGATAGCCATCACACCACGCTTTGCTAAACGGCCATGACCGATTTCGCGACGCTTGGGTGTTCCAACACGACCTACTTCACCCACACATGATGGCGGGAAGTTGTAATGCAGCATGAAATGATCTTTACGCTCACCTTCGATTGCATCGATAATTTGTGCATCGCGGCCTGTGCCTAATGTAGTCACAACTAACGCCTGAGTTTCACCACGAGTGAAAACAACAGAACCATGAGTACGAGGTAAAACACCTGTACGAACTGAAATAGGACGAACCGTTCTGGTGTCACGACCATCGATACGATTTTCACCAGCGATTACGCGACCACGTACAGTTTTCTTTTCAACTTTAGACATTGCAGCACGAACATCACCTTCACCAGGAGCATCGTCGTCATCAGTACAAAGTGCCTCAACTGTCGCCGAGCGAATAGCGGATAACCTATCCTGACGATCCAGCTTGTTTGCAATGGTATAAGCTTCACCAACAGCACCTGCACATTCAGCAGAAACTTTAGCGGCTAAATCTTCATCAGTCTCAGGAGCATTCCACTCCCAGGCTTCGTTTCCAACTTCTGCAGAAAATTCTTTGATTGCGTTAATAACGACCTGTAATTGCTCATGTCCGTAGACAACTGAACCCAGCATGACTTCTTCTGACAACATGTTAGCTTCAGATTCAACCATTAATACTGCGTTTTCAGTACCAGCAACGACAAGATCAAGATCAGAGTCAACAAGCTCGCTATAACCTGGGTTAAGAACGTATTCACCGTTTATGTAACCAACTCTGGCTGCCCCGATCGGGCCCGCAAAAGGCATACCAGAAATAGTTACTGCGGCGGAAGCACCAATCAGTGCTGCGATATCAGGATCGACTTCGCTGTTCATTGAAACAACGGTAGCAACGATCTGAACTTCGTTTTGGAATCCTTTAGGAAACAGAGGACGTAATGGTCTATCGATTAAACGACAGGTCAAAGTCTCTTTTTCACTCGGACGACCTTCACGCTTGAAGAAACCACCAGGAATCTTACCTGCTGCATAAGTTTTTTCCTGATAGTCGACTGTCATCGGGAAGAAATCACGACCAGGAACAGCCTTCTTCATACCAACGGCTGTTACCATCACGACGGTATCATCCATGTTTACAAATACCGTACTTGCCTGACGACCGATTTCACCGGTCTCTAACGTGACTGTACGGTCACCAAACTGAAAACTCTTCTTAATTGGATTCACAATAATCCCTCTTAGCGACGCAAGCCTAATTTACCAATAAGATCTTTGTAACGATCCTGGTTCTTTGTTTTAAGGTAATCCAGCAGTTTACGACGCTGGTTAACCATACGAATCAGACCACGACGTGAGTGGTGATCATGAATGTGATGTTTGAAATGTTCAGTCAGATGACTGATTTGGTGTGATAATAATGCAACCTGCACTTCTGGTGAACCGGTATCACCTTCGCCGCGAGCGTGTTCTGTAATGATTGAACTTTTCTGTTCAGCAGACATTGACATAGTAAAAAATCTCTAAGGACCCGAAAAAGGGGGGTATTCTACCTATGTGGGGGACGAGTAACAAGCTATTTCAATCGCTTAATAGATGAAGTTTTTGCTGATTTCAAAAGTTCATCTGAAAACTGCCGGAAAACCCCGAAATTAATGGCTTTTAAGTCAATCAACAGGACTTGAAATCAGGCTGTAAACGCTAAACTTCACGCATCATTCGTTTAGGTGCTATCCGGCCATCCGATTGAATCTTACCCAATCCGATAAAACCCTTTGCTTCATCAATTAACCGGACTAAACCATGGGTGGGGGAATTGGGTACCTGAACAGCTTGCCCCTGGAGAATATAAAAACTCATATCAGTGGTTAATTTAACATCAGGCCAGTCTGTTAATGCTGACTCAATGGGTAACAGGCAGTCATTCAGCTGCTGATCTTCGTCATCACTGATCTCACGTAACTCATCCAGAGTAAAGGTTCGAGCATCCCAGAAAGGCTGGACAGCAATTCGATCAAGTGCTGTCAGATACGCGCCGCAGCCAAGATCATGACCGATATCTTCCGCCAGAGTGCGAATATAAGTGCCTTTTGAACAATGAATATTCAACTCCAGGGAATCATTCTCAAATGATAGCACCTCAAGGCTGAATATTTCTATTTGCCGACTCTTGCGTTCTACCTCAATTCCCTGTCTGGCCAGATTGTAGAGTCTCTCACCCTTATGCTTTACAGCAGAATACATGGGCGGAGTCTGTTCAATCTTTCCTATAAACCGGGATATCACCTGATCCAGTAAGTCAGCTGAAACATCGACCGGCTTTTCATTGACGATATCGCCTTCTGCATCACCTGTAGTGGTGGTCACACCGAGTTTGCAGCTGGCATGATACGATTTAGAGGAATCCAGCAAATAACCGGAGTATTTTGTCGCCTCACCAAAACAGATCGGCAACATACCGGTGGCTAATGGATCAAGGCTGCCGGTGTGACCCGCTTTATTGGCTCTGAAAATATTGCGAGCTGCCTGTAAGGCTTTATTAGAACTAATACCAGAAGGTTTGTTTAGCAGAAGAATTCCGTGTACATCCTTAAACCCTTTCGGACTTTTTGCTCTTCTACCCATTAGACCGTACTTTAATCTTTGGCAGGTTTTGCTTTATCACGAGCGATAACAGAATCAATTAACTCATCCATCGTACGACCACGAATATCCGTATCATCGAAAACAAAAATCAATTTCGGTGTAAGCCGGGATTTAATCGCTTTGCCTAGTTCACGCTGTAGAAAACCTGCAGCATGAGTTAATGCACGTCGTGTCTGCTCACCGTCTTCTTCATTTAAAACACTGAAATAAACTTTTGCAGAAGATAAATCTCGCGTCACTTTCACATCCAGAATACTGGGTTGTGAAAGTCTGGGATCTTTTAAAGAATGCTGCATCAGTGATGACAGCTCACGATGAATCTGTGAGGCTAGTCGATCACTACGGGGATAATCTTTTGGCATACTGGCTTATTCGCAGGACGGTTTGATAAATTAACTAATTATTATAATTAATCTATTTTCCGGGCCACTTCAACGCGATCAAACACTTCAATTTGATCCCCGGGTCTAACGTCATTGTAGTTCTTCACGGCAATACCACATTCTGTACCGTTACGAACTTCATCGACATCGTCTTTAAAGCGACGTAATGATTCAAGTTCACCTTCATAAATAACCACATTATCGCGTAACACACGAATAGGCTTACCACGTTTGATGGTGCCCTCTATAACCATGGAACCTGCAACAGCCCCGAATTTTGGTGATTTGAAAACGTCTTTAACTTCAGCAAGACCCAGTATAGTTTCCTTGGTTTCTGGTGCTAACAGGCCACTCATAGCGGCTCTAACATCATCAATAATGTCGTAGATAACACTGTAATAACGAATATCAATGCCGTAATCGCCTGCAATACGTTTAGCAGAAGCATCTGCTCTAACATTAAAACCAATAACCAGCGTATTCGATGCTGCTGCCAGGTTGATATCAGATTCATTGATTCCACCCACGCCAGATGCTACAAGCTTAACTCGAACTTCTTCAGTGGAAAGTTTTAACAGCGCATCACTCAAGGCTTCGGCTGAGCCCTGAACATCACTCTTAACCAGCAGGTTAAGCTCAGCAACATCGCCTTCGGTCATAGCATCGAACATGCCCTGTAACTTGGCTTTTTGCTGTGCAGCCAAACGGGTTTCTCTAATTTTTGTTTCACGAGTCTGTGCTATTTCACGGGCACGACGTTCGCTTTCAACAACAAATACTTCATCACCGGCATTCGGTGTGCCCGACAAACCTAAAACAACCACAGGCATTGAAGGCCCGGCTGTCTTGATTGATCTGGCCGATTCATCATACAACGCTCGAACCCGGCCAAATTCGGTACCGGCCAGCAGTATCTGACCTTTTTCCAGCAGACCCGACTGCACCAGGACGGTAGCAACAGGACCACGACCTTTATCCAGTGAAGCTTCAACAACAATTCCTTTAGCCAGACCCTGATCCGAAGCCTGTAACTCCATCACTTCAGATTGCAGCAATATGGCTTCGAGCAACGCATCAATTCCTTCTCCCGAGTGAGCAGAAACATTCACGAACATATGCTCACCACCCCATTCTTCCGGAATAACTTCAACGGCACTTAATTCGTTACGAACACGGTCTGGATCGGCATTTTCCTTATCACATTTATTAACCGCCACGATCAATGGAACGCCAGCAGCTTTCGCATGTAAGATAGCCTCTTTGGTTTGCGGCATAACTCCGTCATCAGCTGCAACCACCAGAATTACGATATCCGTTGCCTGTGCTCCACGAGCTCGCATGGCAGAAAAGGCAGCGTGACCCGGTGTATCAAGAAACGTGATAATGCCATGATCTGTTTTTACATGATAGGCACCTATGTGCTGGGTAATACCACCTGCTTCACCCGAGGCAACCCGGGTTTTACGAATATGATCCAGTAATGAAGTTTTACCATGATCAACGTGCCCCATAATTGTGACAACAGCAGGACGTGTAACCAGATGTTCTTCATTGACTTCCAGGTTCTTTTGCAGATCCTGCTCAACATTATCATCGTCAGCAGCTGTAGCTACAT
Organism: Gammaproteobacteria bacterium; assembly: GCA_024225395.1. Classification (GTDB taxonomy): domain Bacteria; phylum Pseudomonadota; class Gammaproteobacteria; genus JACNJF01. The sequence goes on along the minus strand of JAAEMR010000066.1, from coordinate 26,782 downwards.
GACCCATTTCTTCCACAACCAGAATAGCAGTATCCTGATCCAGAACCTGATTAATAGTTGCCATGGTGCCCATTTGCATCAGCACCTTAATAACATCACCTGCTTTAACAGCTATTTTCTGCGCTAACTCTGAAACAGCAATAGCTTCAGGCACAGCAACATTTCTTACAACAGGTGCTGTTGGTTTTTCAAAACCATGAATATTATCAGCAACCGGCGCAGCAGCACGACGACGACCCTTCTTGCCCTTACCTTTGCCGCGTTGATTATGGTCACTACCGGGTTTTACATGAATTTCCTTGCGTCCATAACGAGTATTTTGACCCGCTTTTTGCTTGCCTCGTCCATGACGCCCTTTTTCTTCAGTTTTAGACGCAACTTCTGCAGCTGCCACATCAGGTTGAGCTATGACTGGAGCAGCTGCGACGACCGCAGTTTTTGCGGCTTCCATCATTTCTTTTTCAACTGCGGCTCTAACCTGGGCTTCAAGCCTGGCGATTTCAGATTCTTCACGTGCAGCCTGCTCTGCTTTAAGTAATGCTTCCTGCTCCGCTTTAAGCTTTGCTTCCTCAGCTTCTTTAGCTATTTTTTCCTGTTCGGCCAAACGCGCTTCTTCTTCCGCTTTCTTCTGAGCTGCCAACTCTTCTTCTGAAACGACAACTTCCTCAACAAACGGCGGTTGTGGTGCTTCCTGAGGTGCTTCCTGAGGTGCTTCCTGAGGGGCTTCCTGAGGTGCTTCCTGAGGTGCTTCCTGAGGTGCTTCCTGAGATGTCTCCTGTGGAGCATCTACAGCAACTTCTTCTGCAACTTCCGCTGTTTCAGGCTCTTCAACTACAGGTCGACGAACAAAAGTTCTCTTTTTACGCACTTCAACATTTATCGAGCGAGACGTGGTGTTTCTACCGCTACTGGCATTCACCTTAATTTGAGTTTTATCTTTACGTCGTAAAGTAATTTTTTTGGGGCTGGCAGACTTTGCATCCTTACCATGACTGGTACGTAAAGAGTCCAGTAACTTCATTTTATCAGCATCAGAAATCGGATCATCTGCACCCGCAACAGTTACGCCAGCACTGCGTAGTTGCTCCAGTAACTTATCAACAGAAACCCCAATGACTCCTGAAAGTTGTTTTGCTGTTACATTAGACATCGTATTCGATCCTGATAGTGTATTGTTCTACTTTAAACCTTAAAACTGGAAATTACTCTGATTCTTCAGCGAACCAGGGCTCACGAGCCTGCATAATTAATTTCCCAGCCATATCCCGATCAATCCCTTCAAATTCTTCAATATCATCTACGGCCTGTTCCGCCAGATCTTCCATGGAATAAATCTTATTTGACGCCAGGATAGCCGCAATCTCATCGGTCATTAATTCCATATTTAGAAGATCTTCATGAGGTTCTTTAGATTCTTCAGTTGCTATGGCCATAGTTAACAGCGCATCACGAGCTCGACCGCGTAACTCTTCGACAATATCTTCGTCGAACTCTTCAATTTCGAGTAATTCAGCAACCGGCACATAAGCGACTTCATCAACCGTTGACAGGCCTTCCTGAACAAGAATAACTGCAACTTCTTCATCAACATCCAGTTGATCCATAAAAACTTTAGCTAACTTCTTAGTTTCTGCATCAGACTTTTCATCTAATTCAGCTTCATCCATGACATTTAATGTCCAGCCGGTCAGTTGGCTGGCCAGTTTAATATTCTGACCACCTCGACCAATAGCCTGGGATAGCTTATCACTGGGTACAGCAATATCCATCTGACCAGAATCTTCATCGATGACGATCGATGCCACTTCTGCAGGAGACATCGCATTAACGACAAATTGAGCCAGGCTTTCATCCCATAAAATAATATCTACTCGTTCACCCGCCAGCTCATTAGAGACTGACTGAACTCGTGAGCCTCTCATGCCGACGCAGGCGCCGACAGGATCCATGCGAGGATCATTGCTTTTAACCGCAATCTTGGCGCGCATACCGGGGTCTCGTGCAGCAGATAGAATTTCAATTAAATCCTGACCCACTTCAGGTACTTCCAGCTTGAACAGTTCAATCAAAAATTCTGGAGCTGTTCGACTGATAAATAGCTGAGGACCACGTGGCTCACTGGCTATTTTGTACAGGTAACCTCTAATACGGTCACCGGGGCGAACTGCTTCACGAGGAATCATTTCTTCTCGCGGGATAAAGCCTTCGGCATTTTCACCCAGGTCGACGTAAACATTACCACGCTCAACCCGTTTGACCTGACCCATGACCAGCGTTCCTTCACGATCCGCATAAGCTTCGATGACCTTTCTTCTTTCTGCTTCACGCACCTTTTGCACAATAACCTGTTTCGCAGTTTGTGCAGCAATTCGGTCAAAATCAACTGAATCTATTTGCTCTTCTACAAATTCACCCAGTTGTATCTCTGGTTCATCAATTTGAGCTGCTTCCAGAGTAATCTGCTTAAGAGGTTCTTCAAGCCCGCCATTTTCAGCAGATTCAACAACTTCCCACTGACGATAGGTATCGTAATGACCCGTGTTTCTATCAATATCAACGCGCACACCGATTTCCTTTTGATGTTTTTTGCGGGTTGCCGAAGCCAGAGCAGCTTCAATCGCTTCAAAAATAACTTCTCTGTCTACACCTTTCTCATTGGAGACAGTATCAGCAACTAATAGAATTTCTTTATTATCCATCGTGAATCTCTTAAGTGTAATGCTTATATATTATATCTGCCTGGTCAGGTTAGCCTTGGCAATATCCTGATAGGGCAGCTCATAAATCTCATTGTCGACATCGATAATAACCAGCTGGTTTTCAGCGACGCCCTGTAATACACCACTAAAATTTTTACGTCCATTCAGCGCGACGCCCAACTTAATTTTTACTGTTTTACCTGAAAACTTTTCAAAATCAGACAGCTTAAAAAGTGGCCGGTTAAGACCTGGAGATGAAACCTCAAGATCAAACGCCATCTCAATGGGGTCTTCAACATCAATAACAGCACTAATCTGACGACTCACTTTGGCACAGTCATCGACTGTAATACCGTTTTCATGATCAATGAAAATCCGCAACACACCATGATGTTCACTGCTGTGAAATTCAATTCCCACCAGTTCATAACCCATCGACTCAACGACAGGCTCGAATAATGCTGTTAAATCCTGCAACTGATTTCCTCTGCCGGAAATTGAAATATTCATTAACCGGCTGCACAAAGTTTAAGCAATAAAAAAGGCCCATATAGGGCCTTTTTGTCTATTAACCTGTAACAAAACTATTTAAACAATAGTTGACATACTTCAGGCCAAAATAAATTTGGTAGCGGGGGCTGGATTTGAACCAACGACCTTCGGGTTATGAGCCCGACGAGCTACCAAGCTGCTCCACCCCGCATCAGAGGAGCGAGAGTTTAGCCATGTTGTATTCAGATATCAAGCAGTTTTCGGTCATTAGCCCGAATCTCTTAAAGTTAATTGCTTCAATCTTGTTTTCGGCCTGTATCTAGCACATTTAGCAAGTATTTCAGATTACTGAAATGATTAATAAGATCTACATTGAAAAAGCAAAGCCTCGCTCCGCCAGGTTATATCGCTTTAGTAGTTTCATATTAACTTCTATTTCTCACACAGAATAGTCTGTTACCAGCAAGTATAACTAATAATCCAGTCCATGAATGCTATAAAAGTAGATCTCACAGTTAATCGAGTTAGACAGGAAAGGCAGAGCAGTTGAAACTGCTCCGGGACTCTTTCATTAACAATTACTAAGGGCAATCTCCTGCATTTGCACCACAACGACATGCTGTCAGTAAATCAATCTGTACTTCAAGTGCATCAGTACCGGAAAAATCAATATCAAGCTTATAAAGAGACACACGCAATAGAAAAATAAATCCACCTGGAGCGCGTTTGTAACATCGGACTCTGCGTTTACACCCTCTACCTTCAAAGTCCGCTTTTATACTTTCAGCACTGTTGTCAATTATTTATCAAACCCTGCATGAAATGAGTCAAAAAATAAATCCGTACCTCTTTGTTGTAAAACATCCTCATCACAATAAAGCCAATTACTCACCCTGATGCGCGTGACATAGTCACTTTCCTTATTTGATATTGAATATATATTTATATCATTATTCAACTTTTCGAGGAATGTACCATGAAAAAACTACTCACTTCACTTGCACTTGTAACAATTGTTGGCAGCACTCAACTTATTGCCGCTAATATTGACGATGGCTTTAACTGGCCTGACGGGTTTTCAACAGATGCTACCAGCCAACAAATTCAAGCAGAAAAAACATCCGGGTTTAACTGGCCAGAAGGAAGGTCATTTGACAGTGACATCGATACCAGTAGCCATGAAGACGTTGCCGATGGAATGAACTGGCCCGCAGGATTTTAATGTAAAAGCATTTATAAAAGCCCCGATTTCGGGGCTTTTTGTATTTTAGCAGCCACTTATCTGAGTGGTTCAAACAATGCCTGTAAATCATCACTGCTGATCGCACTGCCTTTACTACCTTCAGAAAACAGGGAATCAGCTAGTGCCTGTTTTTTAACCTGCATCTCAACTATTTTCTCTTCGACCGTACCCGCTGTTATCATTTTATACACAAACACCGGTTTATCCTGACCTATGCGATGCGCTCTATCAGTCGCCTGATTTTCAGCGGCAGGATTCCACCAGGGATCATAGTGAATAACAGTATCTGCTGCGGTTAAATTCAAACCTGATCCACCCGCTTTTAAACTGATCAGGAACACCGGCACCTTTCCAGACTGGAAATTATCAATCGGTGTAGCACGGTCACGTGTCTGTCCGGTGAGTTTCACATAAGGAATTTTATGCTGAGCAATTTCATTTTCGATAATGGCCAGCATCGAGGTAAATTGGGAGAACAATAAAATACGTCGCCCCTCTTCTACCATTTCTGGCAGCATTTCCATTAACTGACTAAGCTTTGCAGAATGTTTTACTTTTTTAGCACTGGATAGCTTTAATAATTGCGGGTGACAACAAACCTGTCGCAATTTCAGCAAAGCATCAAGAATGACAATCTGACTACGCCCTATTCCGTTACTGTGAATAGCTTGTTTAACTCTCTCATGCATGGAAACTCGAATCGTTTCATACAGATCCCGCTGTGCCCCATCCAGTTCGACCTGACTGAGTATTTCTGTCTTTGGAGGCAATTCAGTGGCTACTTCTGATTTATGTCGTCGCAACATAAAGGGGGCAATGCGATTGCTTAATTGCTTTGAACGATAATCATCCTGAAATTTTTCAATCGGTGTACGAAAAATTCTACGGAAACGTTTTTCATTCCCCAGCATTCCGGGCATTAAGAAATGGAATTGTGACCATAACTCACCCAGGTGATTTTCCATCGGTGTACCGGTCAGACATAGACGATGTCTGGTTTTCAGTTGCCGGGCGGTTAGTGCAGCTTTTGATTTTGGATTTTTAATATGCTGGGCTTCATCCAGTATTACCAGGTGCCACTGATATTTCATCAGAATTTCGGTATCGCGTGATAGTAGAGGATATGTTGTTAGAACCACATCAAAATCATTAATCGAGTTAAATTTATTTTTGCGCTCTGTACCCTGTAACACCAGTACGCTTAAGGAAGGTGCAAAACGCGCAGCTTCTCTGCTCCAGTTCACCATCAGACTGGTTGGAGCAACGATTAGACTGGGAAGATCGGTACGTTTATACTTTTTTTCTACCAGCAAATGCGCCAGAGTCTGCACCGTTTTACCCAGACCCATATCATCAGCAAGTATTCCACTTAAATCGTACTTACGTAAAAACTGTAACCAGTTCAGTCCTTCTCTTTGATAGTCTCGTAATTCAGCTTTAAGCGTAGCAGGAGGTGCTATGTCACGAATGCCTTCAAAATTCTGCAGCCTTTCCCCAAATTTTCTGAGTGTTTCACCACCCGCCCAGGTCAGTTTTGTCTGTTGATTATCAAGCTCCACAAGTTGATTACTCTGGTAACGAGATAGCTCAAGTTTGCCTTCCTGATCCAGGGCATCAGGATCATGAAGTTCAATCAAGGTATCCAGAATATGACGAACTTTACTCAGCGGGATATGCAATAGCCTGCCATTATTCTGCTCTAGTAAAATGGGGTGATCGTCCGGCAATTGCCGCAACTGTGAAACACCCATAGTCCCTTTAAGAGAACCCAGGTAATTCACCAGGAATGGAAGTAAGTTTATATTTTTACCATCTATATCTACACCCAGTTCCAACTTAAACCACTCATTCGAGCCCTGCTTTACATCAGCGTACCACTCATCCGCTTCATCAATCTGATAAGCAAAATCTTCAGTAATTTTTATCGACCAGCCATCCGACTCCAGCTTAAATCGCTGGTTCAACATAAAGTCTATCCAGGTATCTATTCCCTGATCTGGTTCGAGCTGCATAACTTCTTCAAATTCCGTATACAAATCGGCTTCATGCAACCCTGTTTCATTGAGAACTGTTAAAAGTTGCTGTTCGATTTCTGTATTTCTATGAATAACCTCAAACCCATTTTCGGTTTTACTGATGAATGTACTTTTATCATCTGAGGGATGAATTTTTTTCCCGTTATAATCAAAATGAAATTCGGCAAATACAAATGGCTCAACGTCCTCTGCATAATAAGATGTGCCCACCTGCTCGGTGAGTAGTTTCAAACAGGGAACAGGTTCAACCTGATCATTGTGATGTATATCCGGTTTTACCGGTAAAGGAATTTTAAGATCACTGATACTTTCAGATAAAAATTTAGAAACCTTATCTACATTTTCTGGATGTACAGGTGGAGAAGCTACCAGTATCGAACTTATTTTTTCCGGCAACCCGCAATCCAGTTCACCACAGTCTCCTGTTTCTGTATTGAGATAACAGGGAGGAGTCACTGGTACTAAAACAAATTCATCATTTAATGCATCTGCTTTTATGACCTGGCTGGCATCCGATAAAAAATGCCACGACAATGTACTGGTAATATTTTTTGCATGGTTTATTGCCGGGTACTCTTCATCTGACCAGTGACATCGACCGGTATTAATTAATACCTTAAGTGCCTTTAACCCGGACTCTCCCTCAAGCACCGGATAGGGAGCTGCATTTCCCTCCATTAAGGATTTTAGTAACAACATTGCAAACTGATCATCTTCACGCATAAAACGGGCCTTCGAAGAAGGATTTATTTGACAATGAGTTGCAGTAGAAAAACTTCCATCTTTCTTCAGACGGGCTTTGACTGTCTCGACGTAAAAGCGTGTTCCCGTAGTGTATGAATTTGTACGTAGCAGGTATAACACCATTTCATTAGACACGGGCTGTTTTTCGGAAGGCTGCTGTTGTGCAGATTTAAGTTGATACAACCATTTATCTGATGGCAGGCCGAACATATCATCCTGTGCCGGTGGATTTTTCTCTATAAAGTGCAATAGAGCTGCAACAACATGTTTGCAGTTATAAGAAACCGGGCAGGAACAGTTACCCTGAATATCAACGACGGATCTGCCCCTGGATTCCAGTTCAATTCTTAATGAGTAAGTATTATTTCCTGCACCTTTTACTGACGCCGTTATTACAGAGCCACCGTGATGTTTTTCAGTATTAAGAACCATGTTCTGCTCAAAATAAACTCGCCCTCTCTGCATATAGGCAGGTTTAAAAAAAGACAATAAATCTTTTACGGTTAGATTCATTGCTCTTTTGCTAATGGCTCAAACAGGGAGCGTAAATCTTCATTAGTAATAGCCGATGTTTTTTGATCTTCGGAGAACAGCGAATCAGCCAAAGCCTGTTTTTTATTTTGCATATCGATTATTTTATCTTCGACAGTTCCTGATGTAATCATTTTATACACAAAAATAGGTTTATCCTGACCTATTCGATGCGCACGATCGGTAGCCTGTCGTTCAGCTGCAGGATTCCACCAGGGGTCATAATGTATAACGGTATCGGCGGCGGTTAAATTCAACCCTGAACCACCGGCTTTGAGACTGATTAAAAATATCGGAACCTTACCGGACTGAAATGCATCAACCGGCTTCTCTCGATTACGTGTTTGTCCGGTTAGTTTCACATAGTCAATTTTATGCGTTGTTAATTCTGATTCGATAATCGCAAGCATACTGGTAAATTGTGAGAATAGCAGAATGCGACGCCCCTCTTCTACCATTTCAGGTAACATTTCCATTAACTGATTTAACTTGGCCGAATGTTTCGGAAGGTTATAATCAGAATTTTTAATCAACTGTGGATGACAGCAAACCTGTCTGAGTTTTAATAGCGCATCAAGAATAACGATATGGCTTCTGGATAAACCTTTACTATCGACACTTTGTTTAACCTTATCCTGCATCGACAAACGAATTTTTTCATACAGGTCACGCTGGGCACCTTCCAGTTCAACTTCGCTGAGTATTTCTGTCTTGGGAGGCAGCTCAGTCGCCACCTCTGATTTATCTCTCCTTAACATAAATGGAGAAAGACGATTTTTTAACTGTAGCTGGCGCGATTGATCCTGCTTTTTTTCTATCGGAGTACGGTATAACTTCTGAAAACTTTTTTCATCTTTAAGCATATCCGGCATCAAGAAATGAAATTGAGACCACAATTCACCCAGATGATTCTCCATTGGAGTACCTGTTAAACACAACCGAAATCGAGTTTTTAACAAACATGCCGTTTGGGCCGCTTTCGATTTGGGGTTTTTAATATGCTGAGCTTCATCCAGAATAGTCATGTGCCATTGCTGATTTAATAATACTTCAGCATCCCGGGTTAGCAGAGGGTAAGTGGTTAAAATAAGATCATTAGATTCGATCTGGTCAAACAGGTTTTTTCGACCGGCACCATGTAAAACCAGCACCTTCAAATCCGGAGCGAAACGAGCCGCCTCTCTTTTCCAGTTTACCATTAAACTGGTCGGTGCTATGACCAGGCTGGGTAAGTCTGCACGCTGTTCATTTTTCTCGATGAGTAAATGAGCCAGAGTCTGAACTGTTTTTCCCAGGCCCATATCATCCGCCAGAATACCACCAAGTTTGTATTCGCGAAGAAACTGTAACCAGCTTAATCCATCTAGCTGATAATGACGTAACTCAGCTTTTAAATTATCAGGGACTTTAGCTTCTGCTATGCCTTCAAAATTCTGTAATTTATCACCAAAATCCCTAATTTTTTCACCGCCCGTCCAGTTGATGTTCGGGTGCCCTGCTTCTAATAGAGAAAGCTGATTACTCTGGAAGCGAGAAAGTTTAAGCTTGCCATCCTGATCCAGTACTTCCGGATCATTTAATTCAATCAAGGTATCGATAATAAAACGTACTTTATAAAAAGCGATATTCGATATACGTTCATTATCCTGCTTATATAACAGTGGATGATCGTCTGGTAATGCCTGTACTTTCGCCGTTTCATCCTCAGTTAGATAGTCTGAGAGAAAATCGACCAGAAAAGGCAGCAGGTTTAATTGCTCCCCTTCAGACTCTATACCCAGCTCCAGCTTAAACCAGTCGCTGCTTTCATCTGTAATGTTTGCATACCATTTTTCTGCAACTTCAAACTGGTAGGAAAAATTTTTTTCAACATCTATTCTCCAGTCTTCAGCTTCCAGCTCAGCTTTATGATGTACCATAAAGTTAAACCAGGTATCCTTGATATGAACAGGTTCTAAACGCAGAGTATCCCCTTCACTTTCAAACTCGTCAGCCATTAAACCCATTTTATCCAGCCTGTTGAGAATAAGTTCTTCAGCTTCGAGATTACGAGTGATTTTTTTGGTTCCTATTTTCGTAACTAATGAAAACTCGGTTTTATCATCCAGCGGATTGACTTTTATGCCGACATAATCGAAATACAGTTCAGCCAGACCTAAAGCTTCATCCCCTTCATCAAGGTCAGAAAAATCTTCTTCATCATTAAACAGTCGTAGACAGGGAACGGGTTGCATAGAGAGCTATAGAAAAACTAAAAGGACTTGTAAACATTAAGAGCAAACAAAGATATCACCACGGAAAACACAGAGGACACGAAGAAAAAATGATATAGATTTTTTATCTATAAGAAAGATAACTAAACACTAATACCACAAAGTAAATCTTCGTGCCCTTCGTGGTAAAAATCTTGTTAAGATATTCAGGCAAATGCCGCTACACACCAGGCCATTAACAGCGATGGAAATAAACCCAGTAATAACAGGCTAAGTCCATTAGCACTCAGCAGAATCTTCACATCCAGCGCTTCTTTAATGGTAATAACCTGATTTTCAGCTGGTTTATCAAAGTACATCGCTTTGATCACGCGTAAATAATAAAACAGCCCAATCACTGAGAACAGAACGGCTACAAGAGCTAACCAGACCATATCTATTTGAATAACAGAATTGATAACGGTCAGTTTAGCATAGAATCCTACGGTAGGAGGAACACCCGCCATGGAAAATAAAGCTATCGCCAATAATGCAGCGTACCAGGGGTTTGTATCATTCAATCCACGCAGATCTGCAATTTCACCTGCTTCATGCTTTTCACGATTTAACAGCATCAATACGGCAAAAGCGACCGATGAAGTTATTGCATAAGTGATGGTATAAAACATGGCTGAAGAAAAACCTAACTCAGTACCCGACAGCAGGCCAAGCAATATAAAACCAACATGAGATATGGTTGAATACGCCAGCATACGTTTAAAGTTGGTTTGCGAAATCGCAATGATATTACCAATAGCCATGGAAGCTACCGCTAATACGGTTAACATTTGAGACCAGTCGACCTGCAAATCGGACATGCCATCGACTAATAAACGTATAGCCATCGCAAATCCGGCAATCTTTGGCGCTGTACCGATAAACAACGTAACCGACGTTGGTGAACCCTGGTATACATCCGGTAACCACATATGAAATGGAACGGCTCCCAGTTTGAACGACAAACCAACCACGATAAAGGTTAATGCAAATGACAACATTACAGGATTGCTTGCGGCCTGAGATTTAATAATGCCCGATAATTCCGTGATATCCAGAGTTCCAGAAAGACCATAAAATATGGAAATTCCATACAGCAATAATCCAGACGCTAAAGCTCCCAGGACAAAATATTTCATAGCGGCTTCTGATGCAGTCACTGAATCACGATTAGAGGCAATCATTGCATACAAGGATAGCGACAGTAATTCAAGCCCAAGATAAATCAGCAGAAAACTATGAGCTGAAATCATGATCATCATGCCAAGAACAGCAAACAGTCCCAGAACATAATATTCACCTTTATAAATATTTAAATCTTTCAGGTAATCACGTGAATAAACAAACACCAGAAAAGTCACCACATACACCGATAACTTTAATGTAACCGCCAGTTTATCCAGAATAAAACTTCCACCAAACGTGCTGATACTGCTCGCAGGTGATACATAAACTGTAGCTATGCCTACCAGGATTAAGGTGATCAGCGAGAGTAATAAAGTAAAACCACGTTTTTCCTGAGGTAAAAACAGGTCAACAACCAGTACCAGACAGGCCATTGCCAGCATCACCATTTCTGGTAGTGCGGGTAACAGGTTAGGTTGAATAAAAGCTGTCATGAAAGCGCCTATAATTATTGTCTAAATTTTTGAAACACTGATGTGTTGCAACAGATTATTAATGGTTGGATGCATAACATCGACAAGTGGATCAGGCCACAGACCCAAAACCAGCACTGCAATTGCTAATAGACCCAGAATCAAAAATTCACGATTATTGATATCGGTTAAAGCTTTTACATTGTCATTAGCGATATCACCAAAGACAACTCTCTTAACCATCCACAAAGTATATGCCGCGCCTAAAATCAGTGTAGTAGCGGCCAGAAATGCAAACCAGAAGTTTGCCTTGAAAGCAGCCAGAATAACCATGAATTCACCGACAAAACCTGAAGTACCTGGCAGACCGGCATTAGCCATAGCAAAGAAAACCATGAACGCAGCAAAGACCGGCATAGTGTTTACGACTCCGCCGTAATCTGCAATCTGCCGACTGTGCATCCGGTCATACAGTACACCAACGCTTAAGAACATAGCGCCTGAAATAAAACCGTGAGATACCATCTGAACCATGCCGCCTTCAAGTGCTAAAACTGCACCCTGGCTATCGCCTGTTGAGGTAATGCGAAAAACAATAAAGAAACCTAAAGTCACAAAACCCATGTGAGCGATGGAAGAATAAGCAATCAGCTTTTTCATGTCCTGCTGCACCAGTGCCACGAAGCCGATATAAACGACCGCGGTCAATGACATGGTAATAATTAACCAGTCCAGTTGCTGACTGGCATCCGGTGTAATCGGTAGACTGAACCTAAGAAAGCCATACCCACCAATTTTCAACATGATGGCCGCCAATATTACGGAACCACCGGTAGGCGCTTCAACGTGAGCATCCGGTAACCAGGTATGTACCGGCCACATAGGAACTTTAACCGCAAAGGCCACTAGAAAGGCCAGAAAGATAAGAGTCTGTTCGCTAATATTTAACGGTAAATCGTGTAAATCTAGAATCGCAAAACTACCGGATTTGCTGTACATATAAATCAATGCCACCAGCATCAGTACCGAACCGATAAAGGTATACAGGAAAAATTTCAAGGTTGCATAGATTCTATTCACACCGCCCCAGATTCCAATGATCAGGAACATTGGAATCAACATCGCTTCGAAGAATATGTAAAACAGGATTGAATCCAGAGCAGAGAAAGTTCCAATCATAAAACCTTCCATAATCAGGAAAGCGGCCAGGTATTGTGAAGCTCTGTATTGAATGACTTCCCAGGCAGAAATAATAACGAGAATAGTGATAAAGCTGGTTAACAGAATCAGTGGCATTGAAATGCCATCTATGCCCAGATGATAATTGATATTAAATTCTGTAATCCAGACATGCTTTTCAGCAAACTGCATCGCATAACTGGAAGAATCAAACAGGGTGTATAAAGGAATCGTTAATAAAAAAGTCAGTATAGAAAAAACCAGAGCAATCTTACGCGCACCAGAAGGTTCTTTATCGCCAGCAAACAGAACGAATATACCACCAATTATCGGCAACCAGATAACGAGACTTAATAAAGGTAAATCAGCAAACATTGTCATTAAACCGCTCATCCTAGCACTGCCCAACCCAGTAACAGAATCAAACCTGAAACCATCACAAAAGCATAATGATTAAGGTATCCAGTCTGTACAACCCGGATCAATTGAGAGAACCAGCCAACCACTCTGGCACTACCATTAACAGCTATGCCATCAATTATAATTCCGTCACCGATACGCCAGAACAGTGATCCAATAACGCGACTTCCACCAGCGAAAACGATTTCATTGAAACGATCAAAATAGTATTTTTGATCGAGTAATTTATGCAGAAAAGATAGTTTCTGTTGAGCCAAATCTGCGATCGAAGGTTTCTTTAAATAGATAAACCAGGCAGACACTGCACCAGCAGCCGCCAGATAAACCGCGGGACCACTGAAACCGTGCATAACAAATGACAGTTCACCATGATAAAACTCTTTCATTGCTGCAACCACATCGTGTTCACGCAAAGTGAGTAACACATTGTCAAAGTAAGATCCAAACACAACACTATCTACCGTTAACCAACCAATAATAGCCGATGGTATGGCTAATAATACCAGTGGTACCCAGACAACGGCCGGAGGTTCATGCAAATGATCTTTGGTGTGCTGATCCATACGTTCTTCACCATGGAACACCATGAAGAATAACCGGAAAGAATAAAATGCCGTTACGAATACACCGAGCAGAACCATCACGTAAGCAAAACTGGCTCCAGGTAATTCCGAGTGGTGGACAGCTTCGATAATAGCATCCTTGGAAAAGTAACCGGATGTTCCAGGAAAACCGATTAAAGCCAAAGTACCAATCAGTGAAACCCAGTAAGTGATAGGCAGGTATTTCTTCAAACCACCCATCTTACGCATATCCTGTTCATGATGCATCGCAATGATGACGGCACCAGCAGCAAGGAATAACAACGCTTTAAAAAATGCGTGAGTCATCAGGTGGAAAATCGCTACCGAATAAGCCGAAGCACCTAAAGCAACGGTCATGTAACCCAACTGTGACAACGTAGAGTAGGCCACAACCCGTTTGATATCGTTTTGAACGATACCGATCAAACCCATAAAAAAGGCCGTTATCGCACCGATGATCATGACAAAAGAAAGAGCGACTTCCGACAGTTCAAACAAAGGAGACATCCTGGATACCATGAAGATACCGGCAGTTACCATAGTCGCCGCATGAATTAATGCTGAGATTGGTGTTGGACCTTCCATAGAATCTGGAAGCCACACATGTAATGGAACCTGTGCAGATTTACCCATCGCGCCGATGAATAATAAAATACAGGCAACGGTAATTACCGACCAGGGCTCACCGTCAAATATTTCAATGGTGCTGGATAACATAACATCTGCTTTATTGAATACTTCATAGTAATCCAGTGATCCGGTAAACATCAGGATACAGGCAATACCTAACAGAAAACCAAAGTCACCCACGCGGTTAACCAGAAATGCTTTCATATTGGCAAAGATAGCCGTTTCCTTTTTAAACCAGAAACCGATCAGAAGGTAAGACACCAGCCCAACCGCTTCCCAGCCAAAAAACAACTGTAAAAAGTTATTCGACATAACCAGCATCAGCATGGAAAAAGTAAACAGTGAAATATAACTGAAGAAACGTTGATAGCCGGGGTCTTCACTCATATAACCAATGGTGTAAATATGAACCATCAGCGAAACAGCGGTAACAACCGTCATCATCAGTGCTGTCAGGCTATCAATTAAAAACCCAACTTCAAACTTGATGCCATCACTGACCATCCAGGTGTAAACCGATTCGTTATAAATAGCAGCACCATCAATAACTACATCTTTCAGAACGACCAGAGATAAAACAAACGAGGTAGCAACTCCTAAAGAGGTCACCCAGTGCGATGCACTACGGCCAATCTGCTTACCGAAAAATCCGGCAATGATAGCGCCAAACAGTGACGCCAGAGGAATAGCCAGATATAAAGATTGCATATCCATTCCTACCCCTTCATCTCGTTAATGTCCGCCATATTGATGGTCTGTTTATTTCTAAACAACACAATCAAAATTGCCAGACCGATAGCCGCTTCAGCAGCAGCAACCGTCAGAATAAAAAATACGAATACCTGTCCGGCAAGGTCATTCAGAAAATGCGAAAAGGCAATAAAATTTAAATTAACCGCCAACAGCATGAGTTCGATGGACATCAATAAAACTATCAGGTTTTTCCGATTGATGATGATGCCAGCAATACTGATGCTGAACAAAATGGCTGCAAGAACCAGATAATGATTTAACGCCAGGGTCATTTCTTTTCTGCCTCCATCTTAACGATACGCAGGCGGTCCTGCTTTTGAATCTTCATCTGTTCTGATGGATTCTGATAACGTGTTCCAGGTCTTCTACGCAAGGTCAGTGATATAGCCGCAATAATGGCAACCAGTAAAATAACGGCTGCAATTTCAAAGGCAAATACATATTCGGTGTAAAGCACCATGCCAAGTTCTTTGGTATTTGAATAATCAGCCGCTTTAGCAACAGGAGCTGCCATCGATTCCAGTGAAAACTGATCACCTGAAACAACATAGTAAATGAGCCCGAACATAATCAAAGCCAGCGCAATACCAACCGGCAGGAACTTGATAAAACCTTCTCTGATACGAGCAATATTGATATCCAGCATCATCACCACGAACAGGAATAACACCATGACCGCACCAACGTACACCAGTACCAGCGTGATCGCGAGAAATTCAGCTTCCAGTAACATCCAGATAAATGCACTGCTGAAAAATGTCAGCACCAGGGACAACGCTGCATGTACCGGGTTTCTGGCCGTTACAACAGCACCCGCAGTGATAACGGTCATAGTTGCAAAGAAATAGAAAACGAGTGATTCAATCATAATATATTCTGATAACCCCGCTTATCGGTACGGCGCATCAGCAGATTTATCTGCTGAAAGTTGAGCTTCATAACGATCACCGATTTCCAGTAATTTCTGTTTGTTCATAATATTCTCGCCACGGTTTTCAAAATGATATTCAAAAACATTGGTTTCAACGATGGAATCTACCGGACAGGCTTCTTCACAAAAACCGCAATAAATACATTTAAACAGGTCGATATCATATTTCGTAGTTCGACGTGTTCCATCTTCTCGTTGTTCAGATTCAATGGTGATCGCCAACGCCGGGCAAACCGCCTCGCATAATTTACAGGCGATGCAACGTTCTTCACCGTTGGCATAACGACGTAACGCATGTAAGCCACGAAATCTTGGACTTAACGGGGTTTTTTCTTCCGGATATTGAATAGTGAACTTCTTTTTGAAGAAGTAACCACCGGTGACACTCAAACCTTTTAACAGCTCCAGAAACAGGTAGCTTTTCAGGTAATATTTGATTGTTTTGATCATTTGTTCATTACCTCCTTAAGCGAACCACGGGCCGACGTTGTAATACACAAACACACCTTCAACTACTAACCAGACGATGGTCACCGGGATCAATACTTTCCAGCCGAGACGCATAATCTGATCATAACGATAACGTGGGAAAGTTGCTCTGAACCACAGGAACAGCAGCATGAAGAAACCTGTCTTGAGGAATAGCCATAAAATACTATCTCCCATCAAGGAAGGTATTGGCGATAACCAGCCTCCCATGAACATCAGGGCGGTTAACATTGATATCAATATCATGTTGGCGTATTCACCGAGGAAAAATACCGCGAATGTCATACCCGAGTATTCAACATGAAAACCCGCAACGATTTCAGATTCGCCTTCTGCCACATCAAATGGAGCACGGTTCGTTTCCGCCACACCAGCAATGAAATACACCATAAATAATGGAAATAAAGGAATCATGAACCAGTTATAAATCGAGCCTTCCTGAGCTGCTACAATTTCACCCAGGTTTAAACTGCCGCTGGCCATCAATACTCCAACCAGTGCAAAACCCATGGCAATTTCATAAGCAACGATTTGAGCCGCAGAACGCATTGCTCCTAGTAATGCATATTTTGAATTCGATGCCCAACCCGCAACGATTACTCCGTAAACACCGAGAGATGTCATTGCCAGAATATAAAGCAAACCGGCATTAATATTACTGAACACCAGCGTATCGTTAAATGGAATCACCGCCCAGGCAGCCATCGAAGGAGCAAAGGCCAGAACAGGCGCAATAATAAATAAATATCTGTTGGCATTTGTAGGAATGATAATTTCCTTAAACATCAACTTAAACATATCGGCAAATGGCTGGAACAAACCTTTGGGCCCTACCCGGTTTGGCCCAATGCGAATTTGCATATATCCGATGACCTTACGCTCGGCATAAGTGTAATAAGCAACCACGATGAATAGTGGTAACAGAATTATTAAAGCGGTTAACACATTGGAAATGATGTACTGAAACCATTCAGGCCAGAAATACTGCATCCACTCAGGAAGAATGGAAACAAATGAAGAAATAAAATCACTCATGATACTTTCTCCACTTCAACAGATCCAAACAGGGTCGTTAATTGTTCTACCTGTTTTAATCCTGAAGGAATCCACACACAACCGGCTGGAATATTCTCATCTATAGCCATCGGCAAAATTGCTGTACCTTCGCCCTGCTTAATATGAACTTGTTCAGCACCGGTCAGACCTGATTTTTCAGCCTGGGCAGAGTTCACGCGAACACAGCTGGCATTTTTCATGTTAACAGTAGCCTGCAGCGAATCAGAGTTTCTTACCATCGCATCGACAGCGTAAATAGGCATTCCGGAAATTTTCTGCAATGCTCTTGGACGGGTCGGCAACTTATTTTTAATTGCTTTAATAGCAACAAAGTTATCCAGTTTCAGTTCACGGCACTGCTGTTTCAGTTCATTTCTTACTGCTACTGAATCAGCATAATCATTGTTATCTGCTGGCAATAACACTTGCGATAAAGCGGTTAGAATTTTCCAGCCCTGACGACTTTCACCGGCAGCTGCTGCACACCCCTTGAAGGGTTGCCAGAATCCTTCAACATTGACAAAAGTCCCCGAGGATTCAAGGAAAGTTGCTAGCGGCAGAATAAGGTCTGCTGCTTCATTCGCAAATTCATTTTCAAAGCTATTAATCGCAATAATAAAATCATTGTTATCAGCAGCAGCTTTCACTGAAGACCCATTGCTGATATCGATCATGGGATCTATACCCATTAACATCAACACTTTATGATTTGCACTCAAAATTTCTGCGCTGTTCTGACCACTTTCTTCAGCATTAATACCAGCCGCTACACGATTCGGTAATGATCCAGCCAGGCAGGCACCAGCCGTATTGGCCGAATCAGACAGGTAACCCAGTGAGGACTGACTCATCGAAGCAATTGCTTCAACCAGTTGCATGACTAAAGCATATTGAGGATGAGATATAGCCTGCACACCCACGATAACAGCTGATTGTTCACCTTTGATCAGAGCTGCAGCAATTGCATTATGTTCTTTTTTCGCTGTAACTTTTTCCACAATCCCGGTTAATTCAGCAGGAAGATCTGTTTTGGTTTTATTCGCAACAGCGACTACAACCGAAGCAAGGTCATACAATATCTGTTCTGCACTACCCGCTATATCTTCAACACAATCGTAGTTATATTGCCCCGATACCGAGGAAATAGAAGCAACTGCCGCATTATTATTGATAACAGCCTTACGAATCCGGTGGTTCAGAATAGGTTGTTCTGTTCTCAGGTCACCGGCTACCAGTAAAGCGCTATCCAGTGATTCCAGGGATTCGATGGAACGCCCTAGCCATGGCATCGCTGGCACATCATTCTGAGCTGAAAAATCGACCTGCTTTAAACGGTGATCAATATTATTTGATCCAAGACCACGAACAAGCTTCTGGAATAAATAATGCTCTTCCAATGTACACTGAGGGCTAATTAACCCAGCCAGATCACCTTTCTGGTTAGCAGCCGCCTGCAGTTTCTCAACGGCCAGGTTTATCGCCGACTCCCAGTCAATATCTTTCAGTTTGCCATTCTCACGTACTTTCGGAGTGAGTAAACGGTTATCACTATTCACCGAGGTATAACTGAAACGATCTCGGTCTGAAATCCACGCTTCATTAATTTGCTCATTATCACGAGGTACAACACGCATTACCTGTTGATTTCGTGTATGAACATAAAGGTTTGAACCCACGCAATCATGTGCAGCTACGGTAGCGTGTTGAATTAATTCCCACGGACGAGAAGTAAAACGAGAAGGCTTGGCCGTTAACGCACCTACCGGGCACAAATCAATAATATTGCCTGACAATTCAGAGGTAACAGATTTTTCTATGTAAGTTCCAATCTGAGTAGACTCACCCCGACCGGTTGCTCCCAGCTCAGGTAAACCCGCAATCTCTTCACCAAATCGAACACAGCGTGTGCAAAGTATGCAACGGGTTAAATCTGTGGCAATCAACGGACCAATATTTTTATCACAAACAACACGTTTTGATTCTGTGTATTGCGAAACATCACCACCGAATCCCATCGCGACATCCTGTAACTCACACTCACCACCCTGATCACAGACCGGACAATCCAGCGGGTGATTGATCAGCAGAAATTCCATCACCGATTTCTGCGCAGCTACAACATTGGTAGATTTGGTTTTAATCACCATGCCATCATTAACCTGTGTCGCACAGGCTGGCATTGGCTTTGGTGCCTTTTCAACCTCAACAAGGCACATGCGACAATTTGCTGCTACCGACAGTTTTTTGTGATAACAGAATCGAGGAATACTAATATTGTTGTCATCCGCCACATCAATCAGCATTTGACCCGGACGCGTCTGGATCTCCTTACCATTGATCGTGATAGTGATGCTGTCAGTGACGGTTTCGTTCATAGCTAGCTTGTACCTTAAACGTCTAATATCGAACGTTTATGCTCGATATAATATTCAAATTCGTGACGGAAATGTTTGATAGAGCTCCATACCGGCATGGCCGCTGCTTCACCTAAAGCACAAATCGTACGCCCTTCAATTTTGTGTGACACTTCTTCCAGCATCGCGATATCTTCCGGGCGACCTTTGCCTTCGACAATTCGGGTTAATACTCGATACAACCAACCGGTACCTTCACGACAGGGCGTACACTGACCACAGGATTCTGAAAAGTAAAAGCGAGATATTCTGCGTAATGCCTTCACCATATCGGTGGTTTCATCCATCACGATAACTGCTCCGGAACCTAACATGGAACCTGCCTTGGCAATAGAATCATAATCCATGGTGCATTCCATCATTACGTCACCTGGTAAAACAGGAACTGATGAACCACCGGGAATAACAGCCTTTAACTTTCGGCCATCTTTAACGCCACCCGCCATTTCCAGTAAATCTTTAAAAGGCGTGCCCATGTTAATTTCAAAATTACCCGGTGCATTTAAATGACCCGACATTGAAAATAACTTAACTCCACCATTATTGGGAATACCCAGATCGGCAAACCATTTTCCACCGTTACGAATAATGGCCGGAACCGATGACAGTGATTCGGTGTTGTTAATGGTTGTAGGTTTTCCGTATAAACCAAAATTTGCTGGAAATGGAGGTTTGAATCGTGGTTGACCTTTTTTGCCTTCCAGAGATTCCAGTAACGCCGTTTCCTCTCCGCAGATATACGCACCGGCACCCAGCGATGGATAACAGTCAAAGTCAACTCCACTACCTAAAATATCTTTCCCCAGATAACCCTGCTCGTAAGCTTCTTTTACCGCCTGATCAAAACGTTGATAAGGCTCATCCATAAATTCGCCACGCATATAGTTGTAACCCACTGTGGCACCGATACAGTAACCAGCAATGATCATGCCTTCGACCAGCGCATGCGGATTAAAGCGTAAGATATCCCGGTCTTTACAAGTACCCGGTTCAGATTCATCCGAGTTACACACTATGTATTTTTGGCCCGGCGCGGTTCGAGGCATGAAACTCCACTTTAAACCGGTAGGGAAACCCGCACCACCGCGTCCGCGTAAACCGGAAGCTTTGACTTCTTCGATTACAGCTTCGGGTGTTAGTTTCTCATCAAATATTTTTTTGATAGCCTGATAGCCACCAGACTTGATATAGCTTTCCAGTGACCAGGGCTGATCATATTGCAGGGTTGAAAAACAAACTTCATTCGCCATGATTACTCCAGCCCGTCCAGAATTTCATCAATTTTCTCCGGTGTCAGTTTTTCATGGTAAACATGATCAACCTGCATCATCGGACCGGCAGAACAGGCTGCCAGGCATTCTTCTTCCGGCTTCAGGAAAATACGACCATCATCGGTACTTTCTCCAACCTTACAACCCAGCTTCTTTTCGATATAACCAACAACCGAATCAGAACCCATCAACATGCAGGAAATATTGGTGCAAATGGCAACATTATGTCGGCCTACCGGTTTGGTTTCATACATGGAATAAAAGCTCGCCACTTCATAAACCTGAATTTTTGGTAAATTCAGATACTCAGCCACGGCATCCATTAATTCAGTCGTCAGGAAACCTTCATTTTGATGCTGAGTGGCCGTCAGTGCAGCGATTACTGCTGAGCGTTTTTTATCTTCAGGATATTTTTTCAACCAGGCATCAATCTCTTCACGAGTATGATCCGTCAGTAATTCCATAGGGTTCGTTGTTTCAGTCATTATCGATCAATCTCACCAAATACAATATCCTGGGTTCCAATAATGGCGACTACGTCTGCCAGCATATGCCCCTGGGCCATTTCATTCATACTGGACAGATGTGCAAAACCCGGTGCACGAATTTTCAAACGGTATGGTTTATTGGTTCCATCAGCAATCAGGTAAATACCAAACTCTCCTTTTGGATGTTCAATAGCGGTATACACTTCGCCTTCCGGCACACAGTAGCCTTCAGAAAACAGTTTAAAATGATGGATCAGACCTTCCATATCGGCTTTCATTTCTTCACGTCTTGGAGGAGTCACTTTATGATTTTTACTCAACACTATACCGGGATTCTTTTTCAGCCAGTCAGCACATTGCTTGATAATGCGATTAGACTGACGCATTTCTTCCATGCGAACCAGGTAGCGATCATAGCTATCGCCACTGGTACCGACTGGAATATCAAAATCCATATCCGCATACACTTCATAAGGTTGTTTTTTACGCAGATCCCATTCAACACCAGAACCTCTTAACATCGGACCGGTAAAACCCAGTTGTAAAGCACGCTCGGCAGAAACCACACCGATACCCACAGTACGCTGTTTCCAGATACGGTTATCGGTTAGCAGAGTTTCATATTCGTCTACATATTTTGGAAAGCGCTGACAAAAGTCTTCAATAAAATCGAGCAGAGAAGATTGACGATTTTCATTCAGACGATCGGCTTCTTTCTGGCTACGCCATTTGTTTGCTTCAAACTGAGGCATGCTATCAGGCAAATCGCGAGCGACTCCACCCGGACGATAATAACCGGCATGCATACGAGCACCTGAAACAGCCTCATACATATCCATTAAATCTTCTCGTTCACGGAAGGCATACAGAAACATGGTCATTGCGCCCACATCCAGTGCATGCGTTCCAATCCACATCAGGTGGTTTAAAATTCGCGTTATTTCATCAAACATGACACGTATGTATTGAGCACGAATCGGCACATCCAGTTGCAGTAACTTTTCTATCGCCAATACATAACCATGTTCGTTACACATCATCGAGACATAATCCAGGCGATCCATATAGCCGATCGACTGGTTATAAGGCTTGGACTCGGCTAATTTTTCAGTGGCCCGGTGCAATAATCCGACGTGTGGATCGGCACGTTCGATAACCTCACCATCCATTTCCAGTACCAGGCGTAAAACACCGTGTGCCGCGGGATGCTGTGGGCCAAAGTTTAGTGTGTAATTCTTTATCTCAGGCATTATTCAGCTGCCTCCTGTTGCTCATCTGTCCCTGCTTCATCAAGATAGCGATGATCATCACGTTTAACACGTGGCACTAATACACGAGGGTCGATTGAAACCGGCTCGTAAATGACTCGTTTCTGTTCAGGGTCATAGCGCATTTCAACATTGCCGATTAGAGGAAAATCTTTACGGAATGGATGGCCGACAAAACCATAGTCAGTCAATATACGACGTAAATCAGGGTGATCACTGTACATAATACCAAACAGATCAAATGATTCTCTTTCATACCAGTTAGCAGATGACCAGATATCTGTAACACTGGGAACCACAGGGAAATCATTATTTTCAGCAAATACTCGAACACGCAGTCGATGGTTATTGCTGTAGGAAATCAGGTGCATCACCGAAGCAAAACGTAGTGCTTCAGCATCCTGTGCTTCCAGTTCATCGCCAAAGGTCAGGTGCCCCATTGTCGTAGCCTCTACACCACGACTAAAACCCGTTGAACTGGATTTATCTGTTTCCCATTCAACCTGACCCAACTGTGAATAATCAACACCACATAGATCCATTAACTGCTCATAGGCAAAATCAGTCTCATCACGTAAAGCGGTAGAAACTTCAATCAAATCAGCAGCTGTTATGTCGATAGTAATTTCATCAAACTGATAAACCAGGTTCTGGATCTTGTCACCAAAGTGATTCTGCAGGGCTTCAGCCTGTTGCTTTAGGGAATCAGACATAATTAGCGAGCTATCGTATTTGTACGTTTAATCTTGCCTTGCAATTGTAATATTCCATACAACAAAGCTTCCGGAGTAGGAGGACAACCCGGCACATAAACATCAACAGGAACTACACGGTCACAGCCGCGCACGACTGCGTAGGAATAATGATAATAGCCGCCACCATTAGCACAGGACCCCATGGAGATAACCCAGCGAGGTTCAGCCATCTGGTCATACACCTTACGTAAAGCTGGAGCCATTTTATTAACCAGGGTTCCAGCCACAATCATCACATCAGATTGACGTGGACTTGGACGAAATAGAATTCCAAAACGATCAAGGTCATAACGAGAAGCACCCGTCTGCATCATTTCCACCGCACAACAGGCCAGACCAAAAGTCATCGGCCACATCGAACCGGTTCTTGCCCAGTTGATCAGCTTATCAGCACTGGTGGTTACAAAACCTTCTTTAAGTAAACCTTCTACTCCCATTCCAGCGCTCCTTTTTTCCACTCATAGATGAAGCCAATAACCAGCACACCCAGAAATATACCCATAGAAATCAGACCGAAAGTTCCAATCTGATCCAGCACAATAGCCCAGGGAAACAGGAAGGCTATTTCAAGATCAAAAATAATGAACAGGATAGCAACAAGATAATAACGCACATCGAACTTCATACGGCTATCTTCAAAGGCTTCAAAGCCACATTCGTAAGGAGAGTTTTTTTCAGCATCAGGACGAGAAGGCCCCAGTAATTTACCCAGAACGATAAAAACGGAACCCATGAGAGTAGTCACGGTCAGGAAAATAAGGATGGGTAAATAATTACCTAACATACAGTTGGTCGCCCCTGTCTAAATCATGTCATTTTAATTATGAGGCGGGAGTCTATTGTGCGACGAGAATAGAGTCAAGGAAACTTGGATAATGATTCAATAATAGACTGAATTAATTATTTTTATTTTGACCTGAAGCAAGCAACAAAATTTTAGTTTTTCATGCATTTAATCAACCCTGAAAACAGAGCCAGCATCAATGATTATTTTAAAGCCGTGTAGACAATATATTGAACTTTGTTTTGGGCTAATCCCGAGAAGCACTGCTATTTTCTAAAAACTTTTTCTAAAATTGAACGATATTGAATTTTCTGTATACCCATTCAGTTTTATATCTGAATCATTGTTGTTATAGGAAACCATCAAATCTGCCGACGCGGCTCGACTCAGGCTTTTATTTATTGACCAGCGAAAAGTACTATGATCCTGGGCATTATTATTTTGAGTATCTTCTAATCGTCCCCAGGACATACTTGTATTCATACTGATACTCCGACTCATATTTTGACTCCAGTTCAAATTTATACCACTATCATCTTCATCTTTTTGATCTGAACCCTGAAAATAGCGCCACTCATTAAAAAAACCTAAAGTAATTGTTGATTTTTTAAAGCGGTAAGTTACATCTCCTGTTAAACGTCTGTTTAAATAATATTGCGCGGTAAAATCAGTTAACGGTGGAATAACACCATCAGGTGCCTCCTGGAGATCATCATTATTATTAATTATTTGATTTCTGCTGTCGGTAACAGAATCATCATATTTTAAATGCCAGGTTAAACGTCTGCTTCGATGATTTAAATCAAGAAAATAGGTAGTACCAAAAAAACGTTGTCCAGCCTCATACTCCAGCTTAGTTCTCTGAGATGGGGTCCAGATAAAACCAGCACGCCAGCCTGTATCACCGTCATATTGATCACCAGCATAGTCTTCATACCCGCTTGACGCAGTAAAACTTAATTTTCTAGAATAATGATAACCTAGACGTAATTTATACGCATCAGAATAAGTATCCTCATTTTTATCATAGGCAGTATCAGTATGAGCATAATCAAAGTTCCAAAAATACTCAGAATTTGTCTTGCTGTTCTCAACATTTAGCGTGATATTATTTGCCGTACTATCATCGCTATTATTACCGCTATAGTTTACCTGGTTATAATTGTATTTAAGCAGTGAAGTAGCAAAGTTATTCCATTCTTTTCTCCACGAAGGTGCAAAACCATAGGTATATGTCTCTGTCAAATCATTAGAACCCGCTACACCCCCTGGCGAAATATATCCACTGTCATCCAGTAACTGCTGAGAAATGCTTGCATACAAATCAACAAAAATTGATTTTTTTACCAACTCAGATGCTACATTAGCATTTAAATAATGCTGCGCATCATTTACCTGACTTTCATCATTATAAAACAAACCCTTGACATTATAACTAAGCTGACTCTTAACTCTCGAGCCTTCCTTTGAAAGTGCGATACCAGGGTTAACATTGATATAAGCGGTGGATATTTCATTTGTAGAATCGAGATTGATATTATCTGAGTAGCCTGCGCCCACAGTCAAAAAAGATGAAAAATCAACATCTTTTGCCTGCAGGTTATCTATAAACAATAAATTTATGCTCATCAAGCAGCACAAATACCTTAATTTCATTAACTTACCAGTTTTCAGTGTCATAAATAGTTTACTCTGCACCACAACCATAATTATTTAAGAATAACCGTCTCATTTGTTTCTAAAACAAGAGGTTAGTCGGTGATAAGAATCCAGCCACTACCGCTCAGATATAGTATAGGAAAAAATCAGTCAGGTAATATAACAATCCTAAGCCATAAAAAACCACCTTCAGGTCACAATTTCCCTCATCACTTTCAGGCATAAAAAAGGACACTAAAGAGCGTCCTGGTTTTTACAAATGGAGCCGATGGCCGGACTAATTCGTCAGGAACGAATTAGAATCGCGAGCTTGCAAGTGACCCGAAGGGCAACCCACACGGATGTGGGTTGTAATCTAACCGGGTACCGGTTCGACTGAATCTTCACGACCGAAAGCAATTCGCCATGATTGATTCATTTGTTAAAAATGGTGCCGATGGCCGGAGTCACTTATAACCCCTAACTATTTGTTTTTATTGTTATTTATATTTCTATAAATCCAAATAACT